>JAUSJC010000003.1 GCA_030647775.1 Candidatus Curtissbacteria bacterium | reverse complement strand
CGGGTGAATTGATTGCGCGGTTTGGGCCACTGGAAAATCTTTATGGGAAATTAGGGGAATTGGGGAAATCGGGGGTATCAGAGCAAAGAATTGCAAATAAATTGTCGGAAGGAGCGGAGGCATCGGGACTGGGGAAAAAACTGGCTGCGATTGTTTGTGACGTGCCGGGAGTGCATTTGGAAGTGCAAAAAGCGGATGTGGCGAAGATTGATTGGGAGCAGGGAGTGGAGTATATGAGGAGGGAGTTGGGGTTTAAAACAATACCTGACAAAATAGAGAAGGATTATTTGGGTGGACCCGCCTCCGCTAAAGCTCCGGACGGGCGTGGGCAGATGAAGTTGATTTAAAAAAATGATTTCACGGATTGAATACAGATTCTCGCTTATCCTGTTAAAATAGATAGGTGAGGATTGTATTAGTACATGACTACTTGAAAGAGTACGGGGGAGCGGAGAGGGTGTTGACTGTTCTTCATGAAATGTTTCCGGAGGCGCCGATTTATACGCTTTTTGCGATTTCCGAGAGCCCGTGCGGAAAAGAATTCAAAAACGCGAAGATTGTTCAGAGTTGGTTTTCCTTCGTTCCGTTTTGTGACAAGCTTATTAGTCCCTTCAGATTCTTGATTCCTTTAATGTGGGCCCAGTTTAATTTCAAAGATTTTGATTTGGTAATTAGTTCTGCCAGTTGGGCAATCACTAAGGGATTTAGCAATGGGACCCAACGGCCGGCTCAGGGCGCTGGCAGGCCAGCGGAAATTTGCTATTGCCACACGCCGCCAAGATACCTCTACGGATATCCAACTTCCGTGAACTGGCAAAAGTACTGGCCGGTTAGAATGTTTGCACTGATTATCAATCATTTCATGAGAGTTTACGATTTCGAAGCGGCGCAAAGGGTCGATTGGTTTATTGCCAATTCCCAAAATGTCCGAAAGAGGATTGAGAAGTTTTACAGGAGAGACAGTATTGTTATTTACCCGCCTGCAGCGCTTGATGCGCAGCATCTGCGGGCAGGTCCGCCGGTGGATTTGCCAAAAGTCCCGAAAGTTGAGAAAGGTGATTATTTTTTGGTGGTTTCAAGGATTGTTGGAGCTAAGGGTTTACAACTTGCTATGGAAGCTGCAAACAAGCTGAATATTAAATTAAAGGTTGTCGGCAAGCCGGCCGGGTATTCAAATGAGTATCAGAAAATTAAAAATATGGCAGGCGATAATATTGAGTTTTTGGGTTTCGTTTCCGATAGCGAACTGGCAAAATTGTATGCCGGTGCCAGGGCTTTTCTGGCGCTGGCCACCGATGAAGATTTTGGTATGACGCCGGTGGAGGCGATGCTTTGCGGAACGCCCGTTATTGCTTACCGCGGCGGCGGGTATTTGGAAACGGTTGTGGACGGAAAGACGGGAGTATTTTTTAGTCCGGCAACGGTTGAATCGTTGACTGGCGCGATTAAAAATTTCGAGGTGTTAGAGAAAAAGGGTGCGTTTAACACCGCTAATATAAAGAAGCACGCGCAAAAGTTTAGCAAAGAAAGATTTAAGAAAGAAATTTTGAGGTTTGTGGAAAGTAAGGTTAAGTGAACTACGTTAAGATTCGGAATCAACTGAGAGATGTTTATGATGATTTGGCTGTTTATTGGGGGAAAGATACGACGCTTTGGGATTGGGGACTTGACGATATCGAGGAATTTTCAAAAATAGTTAAAGATGCAGGTGAAAGTAAAGTTTTGGATTTGGGTTGCGGAAGCGGGGTACATGCAAAACATCTTTTCGATGAAGGGTTAGAAGTTTACGGTTTAGATCTATCGCCAAAAATGATAAATGAGGCTAAAAGAAGAGTGCCAAAGGGAAAATTTGTTGTTGGGGATATGAATAGTTTGCCGTATAAGGACGAATTCTTTGGCGGGGTATATGCCAGGGCTTCACTTTTACACATACCAAAAACTAGAATTGCAAAGGTTTTGAAAGATGTACATAGAGTTTTGGAACCAGGAGGAATTTTCTATTTAGCTTTAAAAGAGGGAGAGGGCGAAGAGGAAAAGGAAGACATGCGGCACGGTAATAAGGTTAAGAGATTTTTTGCATATTTCAAAGAGGATGAAATTAAAAGGTATTTAGAAAATGCCAAGTTTGAAGTTTTAAAAGTGAAGAAATTTTCAAGGACAAAGAATTCAACTGCTTGGCTTTTAATTTTTGCCGAGAAGCTATAAATCCTCATTTGTTTGAGCTAGAATGTGGCTTATGAGCAAAAATTCTGCCGGCTATTTTAAATGAGCATTAAGTTTTCCGATCATGCAACCAGACAGTTGAAAGCAAGAAAGATTTCTAAAAGAGACGTTATTCAAACCGTCAAAAATCCCGAAGTCAAGAGTAAGAGTTTTAAGAATCGTACGTTGCGGCGAAGGCGGTTTGGTAGTAAAATGCTTGAAGTAGTGACAATAACTGAAGGTTCCACAATTATAGTTATTACACCTTATTATTTGGAGGAAGAAGATGAAAATTAGTTACGACCCAAAAGTTGATGCAATGTATATTCGCTTCAGGAGCGGAAAATATGATCGTACTAAAAAGGTAACGGATGAAATATTGGTTGATGTTACTAAAAAAGGAGAAGTTTTGGGTTTGGAAATTTTAGATGCAAAGAAACAATTCGGGAATATCAAACCTGAAAAGATCGAATTTTCCCAAAAACCTTCATATCAGATTTAAATATCCACGCATTTGAGCTAGAATTGGGCTCAAGATGAAAAATTCTGCAAAGCCGATTTTAGAGGTAAAAAACCTGGTCAAAAAGTTTGGCGACTTCACCGCCGTTGATGGGATTTCTTTTGAGATAAAAGAGGGTGAAATTTTGGGATTCTTGGGACCCAATGGAGCGGGGAAATCCACGACTATCAATTGCATATTGGGTGTTGTGGAAAAAGACGGTGGGGAAATTAAGATTTTCGACAAAAACTTGTCGTCAGCAAATAGAACACAAATTATGGCGGATGTTAACTATTGTTCTGCTGAATACACACTTCCCTGGAATTTAAAAATAGAGGAGTGTTTACTTGTCTATGCCAAGCTATATGGCGTAAAAGATGTAAAAAAGAGAATCGAAGAAGTTTTGGATCTTCTGGAACTAGGCGATTTGAGGAAGAAATTTATTAGGGATCTTTCATTCGGGCAGAGGACGAGGGCAAATCTTTGCAAAGCGCTTTTAAACAGGCCAAGGCTTCTTCTTTTAGACGAACCGATGGCTTCGATGGATCCGGATGTTGTCGATCGCGGAATCAAACTAATTAAGAAAATACAAAAAGATGACGGAATTAGTATTTTGTACACTTCGCATAACATGTGGGAAATAGAGCAAGTCGCGGGCAACGTGGTTTTTGTAAACCATGGCAAGGTAATGGCCCAAGGGAGCCCGCTGGACCTAACGAGGCAAGAGTTAGAGCTAGAAGCAAAAGAGCCGAATTTGAGAGAAGTATTTATTCAACTTAGCAGAAAATCTGTTTCAGGGGAGGAAAATGAAGGATAGAATCTTAGCTCTTATGTTGAGGCATTATTTTTTGACATTGCACAGCTTAGAACGGTTCGCTGACTTGTTTATCTTCCCAATAGTGGCCCTAGTCTTATGGGGATTTTTGGCCAAGTATATGCAGGTGCAGTCTTTCTCGCTGGCGTCGTTTTTTATGGGAGGGTTAATTTTATGGGTGATTTTTGAGAGGGTTGGGACGAGTGTAGGAATAGATTTTATGTGGGATGTTTGGGAGAGAAACATCGTCAACGTTTTGGCTTCGCCCATTAGGATACGGGAATATATCGGTGGTTTGGTTGTGGTTGCACTTTCCAAAGTACTGGTTTCGTTTTTGGGAATGGCCGCAATTGCCGCTGTTTTTTACGGTTTTCGTATTTTCGATTTGGGGTTGCCGCTGGTAGCATTCTGGATAAATATAATTCTTTTTGCGGTAGCCTTGGGCATTTTTAATATTTCAGTGATAGTTAGATGGGGGCATTCTGTAGGTCCCCTGACGTGGGTAATACCGTTTGCAATCCAGCCCTTCGCTGCGGTTTTTTATCCGGTTTCTGTTTTGCCCACTACGTTTCAAAAAATAGTCTATTTTCTGCCGCTTTCGCATGTTTTTGAAGGGATGAGATATACAATGACGACGAATAATTTTGCCGCAAATGAGTTTATGGTGGCCTTTTTACTGAATTTAGTTTATCTTTTGTTGGCAATCGGATTTTTTGTTTATATGTTTAATCAGGCAAAGCGAAAGGGTAGTTTGGTGAAACTTTAATATGCCGGAACTTCCTGAAGTTACCCCACTCCGTTCTGCAAAGCAGAACTTCGAGGGGCAAGCCCCACACATAACTTACCTCCTCCCGAGGTCTACGTCCTCGCGTCGGAGGGGCATTTGTACGGGGCAAGCAGTAATTGTTAATGGGGGGTACTATGCCTGAGTTACCCGAGGTGACGGTGATCGTTAAAGGGCTCGATAAAAAACTCAAAGGGCTGACGTTTGCCGGTGTTGAGTATGATTGGCCAAAGAAGTTTTATTGGAACGGGTTTTCGATGAAGGATTTAAAAGGCGCGAAGGTTAAGAAGGTTGAGAGGATTGGAAAGGTTGTGAAGATAGAAACGGACAGAGCGTTTACGATCTTAATTCATTTAAAACTCACCGGACAGTTAATTTACCAAGATGAAAAAACCAGAATTGCCGGAGGGCATCCGATTCCGCCACTCAATTCACCGGTTCCCAATAAAACTACGCGGGCGACTTTTGAATTTACGGGCGGCGGGCATCTTTATTTTAATGACCTTAGGAAGTTTGGATGGGTAAAAATAGTGCATAGTGATCAGGGGTCAGTGGATAGTGCAATAGGAAAATTAGGGCCGGATGCTTTGGAAATCAGCTATAAAGATTTTGCGCAGAGACTCAAGAAGAAGCCAAATTCTAGGATAAAAAAGCTTTTGATGGATCAGGCTTTTGTTTCCGGGATTGGCAATATTTATAGTGACGAAGCGCTGTGGCGCGCAAAAATCCATCCGGCAAGATCTGTCGCCTCTTTGTCAGAAGTGGAGATCAAAGCTTTACATAAAGGGATAAACGATGCCATGAAATTGGCAATTTCAAAAGGCGGGTCGAGTGCCAATTCGTTTGTGGGAAGCGGTGGGGGAAAAGGCCTATTCCTCTCTTTCGCCAAGGCATACCATATGACCGGCCGACCATGTGAGAGATGTGGTGCATTGATAGTTCGTAAAAAGATGGATGGTCGCTCAGCTCATTTTTGCCCCGCCTGCCAACGGCTTGAGCCGTAGGCGATTGGCGGGCAGGCCCAACTGCCAGAAACTAAAGTAGTGAACATTCAAAATTTATCGCTTACGAATTTTAGAAACTTTTCGTCCAAGAAAGTTGTTTTTGACCCAAAGCTTACCGTGATCCTCGGACCAAACGGGGTAGGGAAAAGCAATATTTTGGAGGCGGTCGGGCTTTTGGCGGCTACCAGAATTCATAAAGTAGATACGGACTTGGACTTTGTGAGGTTCGGGCAGGCAGATGCCAAAGTTGAGGGGCAAATTGACGGGGATGAGACCCCATTTCGCCCCGACTACGCTGACGCTTCGACGGGCAGGCAAGGCTCCGCGGGGCAAGGGAAAACTTTGACAATAAATCTGCAAATAGATGATCCTCAATATTCTTCGAGCGAGCGAAGTGAGTCGAAAAGTAATAGAGGAAGTTCTCCACAAGGTCGAACAATATATAAGCCGTATGTCAGGAAAACCTATTACATCGACGGAATTAAAAAGCGATTGGTAGATTTTACGGAGCATTTTGCCATTGTTGTTTTTGAGCCATCGGACCTTGAACTTGTTTCCGGTTCGCCTTCAGACAGGCGTCATCATCTGGACACTCTTTTGGCGTCAATCAACCGCGATTATTGGCGGGCGATTTCCAATTACAACAAAATTGTGGTGCGCAGGAATAAAGTTTTGCAGAGAATTTTAGACGGTAAGTCAAAAAAATCGGAATTGGATTTTTGGGATGAGCGGCTACTCGAGCATGGTAAATATTTGACGGAGGCGAGGCAACAGTTTTTTGAGTTTATTAATTTTGTTAATGGCAAACGCGGTGGGTACAGCTGGCAGATAAAACAAAGCTTGGTGACGGATGAAAAGCTGGCGAGAAATAGAGATCGGGACATAGCCGCTGGTGTGACTTTGTCCGGACCGCACCGGGACGATTTTGTTTTTCTGTTCCGCGATAAGAATTTGGAATTTTTTGGGTCAAGAGGAGAGCAAAGAATGGCGGTCTTGGCGCTAAAGCTGGCAGAGTTGGAATATTGCAATTCCAAACGTGGGGCGCGGCCGATTTTGGCGCTGGATGATATATTTTCGGAGCTGGATTGGGAACACCGGGAAGCAGTGCTTGGTGTCATAGACAAGCAGCAGACAATTATTACCGCTGCGGAGGCCGAATCTTTGCCGAAGCAAATCTTCAAAAAATCAAAGGTTGTGGAACTGCGGTAAATATGCGATAATTAGATCCGAATCTACCCGAATTTTTAATCCGAATTAACCCGAATGTACAGTCCAAAGTTTACGATTAACTCAGCTATCCTACGCTACATTGGCAAGATAGAAGCTTCTAAGGAAGTTATTGAAAATGCGCCTTTAGTACCCGCTTACGAGGCTAAATTTAGACAAGAGGCGATAATCCGTACGGTTCATCATGGAACCCACATCGAAGGTAATCCGCTCGATACAGGAGAAGTGGCGGCGGTTCTCGAGGGAGAAAAAGTTGATGCCAAAGACCGTGATGTTCAGGAAGTTTTGAATTATCGAGAGGTCTTAAAGTACATTGATAAGAGTCAAAGTCACAAAGAGTCAAAGAGCCAGAGAGCCAGAGAGTCAAAGTTTACAGAAAAAGATTTACTGACCATACATCGGTTAACTGTAGACAAAGTTTTGGCGGCGGACAAGGCAGGAAAGTACCGAGTGGGTCAGGTTGTTGTTAAAAATTC
This sequence comes from Candidatus Curtissbacteria bacterium, assembly GCA_030647775.1. Classification (GTDB taxonomy): domain Bacteria; phylum Patescibacteriota; class Microgenomatia; order Curtissbacterales; family GWA2-41-24; genus JACPKK01. The sequence continues at coordinate 22,962 of JAUSJC010000003.1, read as the reverse complement.
AAAAACGGGGCAAATAAGTTTTGTGCCGCCAAAGGCGGGGGAAGTTAGAGGACTTGTTGGTGATTTTCTAAAGTGGCTCAACTCGGGAGAGGCATTGGATCTGCACCCGGTTTTAAAGGCGGGGATTGTCCATTATGTTTTAGCTTTTATCCATCCGTTTGTGGACGGTAACGGCCGCGCCAGCCGTGCTTTTGCGACATTGGTGCTTTTCTCGGAGGGTTATGACATTAAGAAGTTCTTTTCGTTGGAAGAATATTTTGATAGGGATGCCAAAAGGTATTACGCAACCCTGCAGTCAATCTCGAATCAGAAGGTCAAAAGCTTGTCGGAGAGGGAATTGACGCCGTGGCTTACCTATTTTTGCCAAGGGTTGGCAGAAGAGCTGGAGCGGGTAAAGCAAAAGGTGCAAAAACTTTCACTCGATTCGCGTTTAAAAGGCAGGACGGGGCAAATTATGCTTAGCGAAAGGCAAGTAAAGCTTGTGGAATATATGGAAACATACGGAAGTATTAGTAACAGCCAATGGCGAAACGTACTGCGGGATTTTTCGGATGATACAATACTGCGCGATTTAAAAGATTTGCAGAAAAAAGGACTGATTAGAAAGAAAGGGTCGACTAAGGGAGCGGTATATATATTAAAGTAACAAAGATAACAGAAGGGCTTGTTGGTGATTTGTGGTAAAATCTGACGCCATGATAGAGACAGAAGCACCAGCGCAATATGGTTTTAAAAAACTTGGCGAGGCGGTTAGGGCGCGCAGGTCTATTAAGGATGTTGCTCACGAGAGTGACATAAGTTTAGGTGGATCTAGGGGCAAGAAATTAGATGCTATTTTAGATACAAGCGAGCAAATTCTTTCCAGTCTTCGCAGTGAGCACGCCGACTGGATAGACCAAAAACGCGCCATGCTTTCTTCCTACCTTTTGGGAACTGAACCGGAGGCATTGGAAGAAACTTTCAGTTCCGGTCTTGCAACCACAGTCGTACAGGAATTTAGGACCTTGAGGGGAACGAGGGAGAAAGTTAATAAACTAGAAGAGCCGGATTATTTAAAAGATGTAATTAGTGCTTATGCTTTTGATTTTTTCCGCAGTCTAAGGTTATCGGAGAAAATGGGAATTAACCCGAATACGGCACTTGATGTTGCTAGGCTTTCTTACCACCTTAATCCTAACAAGATGCTTGGCCTTTTTAAGAAATACCCGGACACCAACCCCGGTGTGATTACCCATGCGGCAATGCATAACCCGAAAAACCCCGATGCCTTTATCGACAACTTCAACTTAGAAGTTGAAAGACTAACTGTAAAATACCCGGACACCAACCCCGGTGTGATTGCCCATGCGGCAATGGGCTATCCCAAAAACCCTGATGCATTTCTGGATAAGGTGTTAGCTGGAGAAACTGAAACACCAGAAGATGAATTTGGACTTACCCCAACCGAGTTGGAGGAGTTGGAAATAGGAGATATAAATTTAAAAGATAATTAAGAAAAAAGGCAGCACGAAAGGAGCTGTTTACGTATTAAAATGATGGATACAAAAATAATTGACCCCGAGGCTTTGCTTACTATTCCTGATGATCGTGTTTTGACACCGCAAGAATATTTGATAATCGGTGGAACTTTGCCGGAAAAATTCTTAGCAAAACTAAGAATGCCTGTGGCCCTTTTTGATAAAAGCTTGCCGTATGACGATGTGGTTAGGTTAAGGAGAGAAAAGGGAATGATTGTTAGCCACTCGGCTTGGCTATTTTTCGGTGTAAGTGACCCCAGCGTTATTCTTAAATCCGCAATGGTTTTTAGGCTTTCAGGCTTGGATGAACAGATTCATGAAGTTAAGCGGGAATTACCAGAGCTTATTGGAGTGTACGATACGGAGACAAATCAGATAAATACTGATCCGGAGATTTTAAAAAAATATAAATATACTGCAGAAGGGAAGAGGAGCCTGCTTTTTGAAGGTCATTCTTTACAAGAGGGTCATCCTTCTAGAAGATAATATGACATTTTCAAACCTATCTCAATATTTTGAAAAGCTGGAGGCGACTTCTAAGAGGTTGGAGCTCATTGATATTTTATCGCGGCTTTTCAAAGAATCAAATGCCGAGGAAATTGGCAAGATTTGCTATTTGATCCAGGGGCGAGTGGCGCCGTTTTTTGAGCCGACGGAATTGGGGATGGCGGAATCTCTGGTGGCACAGGCAATTGCGATGGCTTATGGCCCCACTTCGCCAAGGCTTCGAGGGGTAAAGAGTCCAAAGGATGAGGTCATAAAATTGTATCGACAACTAGGGAATATGGGGCTGGCGGCGGAAGAATTGTCTAAGGCTAAACGACTAAAGACTAAAGCAATATCAGTAACAGGTGTATTTAATGAATTGCACAAGATTGCTAAATTTACCGGTAAGGGGACTGTTGAGCAAAAAGTTACAACGCTTGCCAATATTCTAAAATCTCTGGATCCAATTTCGGCAAAACACGTAGTCAATATCCCGCTTGGGACACTGCGGCTTGGGATTGGCGACCACACAGTAATGGACGCGCTATCTTTGGCTAAAATTGGTGACAAGACACTGCGGCCAATTTTGGAAGATGCGTATAACAAGACTAGCGATCTTGGTTATGTTGCCGAAATGTTCTTTAAGCATGGAGAGAAAGGTTTAAAGGAAGTAAAGCTAGTTGTTGGCAAACCCGTGAGGCCGGCACTTGCCGAGCGAATGCCCAATGCCGAAGAAGCGGTCAAAAGACTCGGCGACACTTTTGCGGCAGAGCCAAAGTTTGACGGCTTCCGGGTGGCTGTCCATAAAAACGGCAATGAGATTAAGCTTTTTTCCAGAAATTTGGAAGATACAACCCATGCCTTCCCGGATCTGGTGGAGGGGGCTAAGACCCAAATTAAGGCCAAAAGCTGCATTTTGGAGGGTGAGGCGATTGCTTATAACCCGGTGACGGAGGAATTTTTGCCTTTTCAGGAGACGACAAAGCGCAGAAGGAAGTACAACATCGAAGAAAAAGCAAAAGAGCTGCCTTTGATACTGTTTACTTTTGACGTTTTGTATTTAAACGGGGAGGATGTTACCGCAAAACCATATAAGGAGAGGCGCAAACTTTTGGAGTCGATTGTTTCAGCCGACCATTCGGTTGTGAGGATTGCCGAAGAAAGGATTTTGCACACGGCTGGGGAGATTACTAAGTTTTTCAACGAAGAAATTTCGGAAGGGCTTGAAGGCCTGATGCTTAAAAAGCTGGACGCGCCTTATAAAGCGGGCGGGCGGGGATTTCACTGGATTAAATTCAAGAGGAGCCAGTCCGGGGAACTAACAGATACTGTTGATTGCGTACTTTTGGGTGTATTTTCCGGACGCGGCAAAAGGACGGCGTTTGGCGTCGGCGGGCTTTTGGTTGGGGTTTACGACGAGAAAAATGATAGTTTCCCAACTATTTCAAGACTTGGTACAGGCCTGACAGATGTGGAATTTAGAGAGGTTAATGAGATTTCTAAAAAATTGAAAGTTTCGCATAAACCGGCGAGGGTTATTTCAAAGATTGAACCGGGTTTTTGGGTGGAACCAAAGGTTGTAATGGAAATTTTTGCCGATGAGATTACCAAATCACCAATCCATACGGCGGGGGAGGAAAATGGAGTGGGTTTTGCGCTGCGGTTCCCGCGCCTGGTTAAATTTCGCGAAAGCGACAAAAGGGCAGAAGATGCAACCACGGTGGAGGAAATTAAAAAGTTATACGAGCAACAATACAAGCACAAGAAATCTTGACAAGAGCGTGAAAATGGGCATAGACTGGAATTGTCCCTAGAATGGTTGAAACTTTAACACCGCCCCAAATTTCTCCGGAGGCCCAGGCAGCCTTGGAAGATTTAAATAGGTTTTTGAATTTAGATAACTGTGCCCACTATCCGTACACAGTTAGTAGGATGTTTTTGAATCTAGTGGCAGATTTCTTTTCTGCAGAAGTTGGTCACGAAGGTCCAGATACTGATTACTTCAAGTTTACCGTTGGGCGTTCTGCAGATAGACCTCTTAACTCAAATAACTTTAATTTAATATTTGCCGTTAATGGACGAGTGGAAATTACTCCAATATGGAGCGGAGTTCGGGGCGAACCGGTATCAGATGAGTACCTCGAAGGTCAGGGACTGGTCGTTATTCCCGCTTTGCAGCGCGCGATCATAACGATTGTCGAATATGAAGCTCGTAAAGCAGAAGAAAAAGCTCGCAAACCCGCTGAACCGTCCCCCAACCCTGTTTGACATTTTTTGTAGTCTGCGACAAAATGAGTCCGGCCGATGAAGTTTGTCGCCCCACTTCGCTACCTCCTACGCCAAGGCTTCGGAAGGTCAAGAAAGCTTCGAGGGGTAAACTGATCTAATGAAATTCGTTGCTGATTTGCATCTCCATAGTAAATACTCCCGCGCTGTTTCTCAACAAATGATCCTTCCTAATATGGCAAACTGGGCCAAGTTAAAGGGTATTAATGTTTTGGCGACGAGTGATTTTACCCACCCGTTTTGGTTTGAGGCGCTGAAAGCCGGGTTGGAAGAAGCGGGGAATGGTCTGTATCGACTAAAGTTGAGGGAGTCTTCCCCCGTCATTGCGAGTGAAGCGAAGCAATCTAAGATCCTGAATCAAGTTCAGGATGACAATAAAGGGATTGCCACGTCGTCTTCGACGACTCGCAATGACATTTATTTTTTACCTTCGGCGGAAGTCTCTTCGATTTATTCGCAAGGCGGGAAGGTAAGGCGAATCCATACCTTGTTTATGTTTCCGTCTTTGGAGTCAGTCGATAAATTTAATAAAGAACTTATAAAGAGAAGGGCAAATTTAAGGTCAGACGGCCGGCCGATTGTCGGGATTCCTTCCCGCGAGCTTGCCAAGATAGCTTTGGATTGCGACGAGCGCGCTTTGGTTATTCCGGCCCACGCGTGGACGCCATGGTTTTCGATTTTTGGTTCATTTTCCGGTTTTGACAGCGTCGAGGAATGTTTTGGCGATATGGCGCCGTATATTTATGGGATCGAGACCGGACTTTCGAGCGATCCGGCGATGAATTGGCAGGTGAAGGATTTAGACAACCGGTCGATCCTTTCTTTTTCCGATGCGCATTCGCTGGAAAAAATGGGCAGGGAAGTGACAGTTTTTGAAGCTTCTAGCATCTCATATCAGGCGATATTCGATGCTATAAAGGGAACACCCTCCTTCGCAAATGCTTCGGAGGACAAGAAGGTAACAAAAGAGCCAAAGGAGCCAAATGTCGAAAAAACCTCTGGCTCTTCTGGCTCGTCTGTAACTTCTGTCACCTCGAAAATCGCATTTACAATTGAGTTTTATCCGGAAGAAGGGAAATACCATTTTACGGGACACAGGAACTGCAATTTTAGCCAAAGCCCGCAAGATAGCGCCAAGAACGGTGATATTTGCCCGGTTTGCAAACGCCCTTTGACAGTTGGTGTGATGCACCGCGTGAAGGAACTCGCTTCACGCGCAATTTCCAATTTCCCCGCCCGCCTTCGAATTGCCGAAGGCAAGTCGGGCAGGCAATTTCCAATTTCCAATGACGGAATTAGATGGTGCAAGTCAGAAAATGGCCGGCCGCCGTACGTAAATTTGGTGCCTCTCGGCGAAATTTTGGCAGAGGCTTTTGGTGTTGGGGTGGGTACGCAAAAAGTAAAGGATGTTTATATGACGCTTGTTTCCAATTTGGGAAGCGAATTTGGAGTTTTGATGCGATCCAGTATCCAAGACATTGCCAGGTTTTCCAGCGGGCATGTAGCAGAATCTGTTAGTAAGGTAAGACAGGGTGATATAGTGATAGAGCCAGGGTATGATGGAAAATTCGGAGTGGTTAAAATTTGGCCGGAGACAAAAATTGAGCTAGATGAAGAAAGCCGGAGCCCAGAGTCCCAGCTTAATTTGTTTGCGTAAGCAAAGCTTGCGGTCCTCGTCGAGTGAAACTCGACTGCGGGCCTAAGGAGAAAATAATGGCAAGAGTTGATTCTAACCGAAATTTAGTAGCGGCGATAGCCTATGTTCCTTTAATTTCGATATTTACTTCTTTGGCAATCTTTTTTGTGGAGAAAGACGATAAATATATCCGTTTCCATGCGCTTCAAGCAATTTTAATTTACGTTTGCTATTTAGTTATTTCGGCAGTTTTTTCTAAATTGCCGCTGGGCAGTTCTTTGAACGGCATAATATTTCTAGTGTTCTTGGCTGTATGGTTATTTTCGATGTACAAAGCTTGGCTGGGGGATATTTTTAAATGGCCGGTAATTGGAGATTTTGCGGAGAAAAGAATCAGGTAATGGATGGGCGATTATATATTCGAAAACAGAGAGCAGGCCGGGAAGTTTCTAGCAACAGAGATTGGCAAACTTAAACTCGCTCCCAAAAAATCTATTATTGCTGCCATTGCCCGAGGGGGAGTTGTTGTCGGGCAAGAAGTTGCAAAGGCTTTAAAAATTCCTTTGAAAGTTTTGGTTATTAAAAAAATCGGGGCGCCGCAAAACCCGGAGTTGGCAATTGGCGCAGTAAGTGCTTCGGGAAAATCATTTTTAGATTATTGGTTTATACGAGACTTAAAAGTTAGCCAGAGTTTTCTTAAGAAAGAGATAAATAAAAAAAGGAAAGAGGCGCAGGAGCGGGAGAATCTTTTGGGAATAGAGCTTAAGGAGGCTGACTTTCGGGGGAAGACTGCCATTATTGTTGACGACGGTTTGGCAACCGGGGCAAGTGCCAGAGCGGCGGCGAAGGTGGTGCGCGATTTTGGGACAGACAAAATTATTTTGGCGTTGCCGTGCGGGTTTCCAAAAGAGCTAGGTAAAATCAAAGATGATTTTGATAAAGTGATATGCTTAAGAGCCTCGGCCGACTTTTGGGCAGTTGGGCAATTTTACCGCGACTTTAGGCCTATTGAGGACGAGGATGTAAAAACTATATTAAATAGTAAAAATTAAATATTAAATATACAATTTAAATATGAAAGATAATAGGACCGATATATTTAAAAGACGACTTTATACTTTTGTCCTAAGATTGGTTAAATTTGTGGAGAACCTTAAAAGGAGCCAAACCAGCAAAATAGTTGGCGACCAACTTTTAAGAAGTGGTACGAGTATCTTGGGGAATTACATAGAAGGTCAATCCGCAAGTTCACGAAAAGACTATACAAACTATTTTAACCATTCCTTGAAGTCATCTAATGAGAGCAAAGTATGGGTATCTATATTGAGGGACACTGGTAATGGTGACAGAAAAGAGGCCGAGTGGCTGTTATCAGAACTTACCGAAATTTCTGGAATTTTTGCTTCTAGCGTATTAACTCTTAAAGGTAAAAAGAAAAATTTTTAAATTTTGAGATGTATATTTACTATTTAAAATTTGATATTTTATATTACTTATGAAACTTATTGTAGGTTTGGGTAATCCCGGGAAAAAATACGAAAAAAATCGCCATAATTTTGGGTTTATGGTTGCCGATGCTTTAACAACAGACGAGGGTTTAACTTGGAAAAAAGACCAGGATTTGATGTGCCGTTTTGCCAAAAAGCGAAAGCTGGCAGTTATTAAGCCGACTATTTTTATGAACAGATCTGGGGAATCGGTAAAAGCGTTTGCCGCCTATTATAAAATAGGTCCGGAAAATATTTTAGTGATTTGCGATGATATTGATTTGGAATTTGGCAAGATCCGGTTAGCATTTGGAGGAACAAGTGCCGGCCACAAGGGGATTGATTCGGTGATTGGAAGTCTAGCGATAGAGGAGTTTGCCAGACTGCGCATCGGGATTGGCCGTCCTTCGCCAAAGGCTTCGGATGGTAAACCGTCCAATATTGGAGTCGAAAATTTTGTGCTTGCGGATTTTTTGCCGGAAGAAAAGGAAAAACTTAAATCAATTATCGGGCGGGCAGTTGAAGCTGTAAGGTCATTTATAGATGATGGTATTGATGCAACCATGAATCGCTTCAATTAAAATATGCCGTCGGCAGCCGATTTATTAACTTTTCTTGAATATGCTTTTAAAACTTGGGGGTTGGTGATTATTCCAATCGCCGCGTTTTTGGAAAACTCAATTATTTTGGGCTTCATTTTTCCGGGAGTAACAGTGATTTTGCTTTCCGGTTTTGTGGCAAGAACTACCGGTGATAATTTGCTGCTGATTATTGCTCTGGCGTCTTTCGGTTCATTTTGCGGCGATAACTTTGATTATTTTATCGGAAGGCACGGCGGAAGATTATTTCGCGAAAAACCACTTTATAAAAAATCGATTGCCAAAGTCGAGCCACTTTTGAAAAAGTATGGCATTTTTGCAATTTTTGCAGGTAGATTTTCGGGTTGGAGCAGGGCTTGGGTAGCTTTGGCTGCGGGAATAACGAGATTTCCTTACTGGAAATTTGCGCCGGTTTCTGTTGTCTCGGCGTTTTGCTGGACGGGGGCGTGGATAATTGGAGGTTATCTTTTGGGAGCCAATCGGAATTTGATAGGGACATATCTGGAGAGGGCCTCAATAGTGTCGTGGTTTGTATTTTTGGCAATTTTGATTTATTACTTTAGGACAAGGATAAGGCTGATTTTGGAACTTGCCGCTTATACTTCTCGCAAACATGGGGCAAGGATTAAAAGCAAAATCTGGAACAGATAAATTGTTACATTGCTAGATTGTTCAATTGCGAGTTTACGAGCAATAGGCAAAGCCTTTCTGTGAATAAGCTCTCTTATTGTTAAGGAATGGATTTCAAAGTAAATGTTTATCAGGCAGTTGCCAAAATTCCAAAGGGAAAGGTAGTGACTTACGGATTGATTGCAAAAAAGATTGGCAAGCCAAAACTCTCAAGACAAGTTGGTTGGCCCCATACAGAACTTACCTCCTCCCGAGGTCTACGTCCTCGCGCCCGCCTTGCCACGACTGGCACTGTCGGGCAGGTCGGAGGAGCGTTTGTACGGGGTAAAGCGCTTCATGCAAGAGCTGTCGGAAATGCTCTTCACAAAAACACCGATCTGTCTGTCCCATGCCATCGGGTGGTTGATAGAAATGGAAGACTGGCGCCGAATTTTGCCGGCCCGCAATCGCCCCCGCCCGACTCGCTTCGCGACTCGAAGCGGGCGGGTAGAGCGATAGCGACTGGCCGGCGGGCGTTTGACGGATGGCGGGAGCAGAAAAGAATACTCGAAGTGGAAGGTGTGACGTTTAAGGACGAGATGCACGTTAATCTGGAGGAATCGTTGTGGCAAATGTAGACTTAAAGATTCATGGAAAAGTTCAAGGAGTTTTCTTCAGGCAATCGGCAAAAAGAGAAGCGGATAAGCTGGGTTTAGTTGGCTGGGTTAGGAACGATTCGGACGGATCGGTCGAGGTTTTGGCGGCTGGGTCAAAAGATAAACTTGATCAATTCATTAATTGGTGCAAAAAAGGTTCCGAGGCGGCAAAAGTGGAAAAGGTTGAGGTTGATTGGAACGAGACTCGCGACAGATTTAGCAGATTCGATATACTTTAAGGCATCTTCCTGATATAATTTACTCCCAAAACTTGGGGATTTGCATGGCTATAAATATTTCAATTCTTGGTTCTACGGGATCAATCGGGACACAAACGCTTTCGGTTGTTGACGAATTCAAAAATTCCATTAACGTCGTTGGTCTTGCTGCCGGGGAAAGCATTGATAAAGTCCGTGAGCAAACCCGAAAATATCACCCCAAAGCAGTGTCAGTCAAAAAAGAAGAAGACGCAAAGTTGATCCGATCCAAAAAGGGGTTGCGAGTAGGTTGGGGAGACAGCGGCAACTGTATGGTTGCTACACTTCGTGGTGTGGATAAGGTTGTTATTGCCACACCGGGTCTGGCTGGAATAAAGCCGACACTGGCGGCGATAAAGGCCAAAAAGACAATCGCGCTGGCGACCAAAGAAGTGCTGGTTGCGGCTGGGGATTTAGTGACTCGGGAGGCTAAAAATCATAAAGTCGAGATAGTGCCAATCGATTCGGAACATTCGGCCATTTTCCAAAGTTTGGGCAATAGATCGATAGACGAAGTCAAAAGGGTCATAATTACCGCCTCCGGCGGGCCGTTTAGGGGAAAGAAGCCCAAAGACCTTAAAAATATAAAAGTTGAACAGGCACTTGCGCACCCGAACTGGAAGATGGGGAGAAAAATTACCATCGATTCCGCAACGCTTATGAATAAGGGTTTTGAGGTAATTGAGGCAATGTGGCTTTTTGGGGTTCCACTTTCCAAAATTAAGGTTGTCGTGCATCCGCAAAGCGTTATCCACTCGGCGGTAGAATTTATAGACGGCTCAATTATCGCCCAGATCGGGCCTTCGGACATGCGCCTGCCCATCCAATACGCCTTGTTTTATCCGGGTAAGCGCAAGGAGAATAGTTTTAAGAAGTTTTCGTTTAGCGATTATTCTAATTTATCATTTGAAGAGCCGGATATCGCGACGTTTAGGTGTTTAGGGCTTGCTTATAAAGCCATCAAAGAAGGTAAAACCGCGCCGGCAGTACTGACAGCCGCCAACGATGTTGCAGTGGAAGCGTTTCTCGAAGAGAAACTGGCGTTTCACAAAATACCGGATGTCATAGAATCGGTGCTTTCCCGACACAGCCCAAAGCGATACAAATCCTTGGAGGAAATTTTGGCTGTCGATAGCTGGGCAAGAGACGAAGCCTTAAAGTTTGCGATAAAATTTGGCAAAAGATGAATTATCTAATTGTTGTTGCCGGCGGAAAAGGAGAGCGGATGGGTTTTGGGTTTAACAAGGTTTTTGTAAAACTCGGCCGTCGCCCATTAATTTATTGGACTCTTGCTGTTTTTGAAAAAAGTAAATCGATCGACAAAATTATTATCTCGGCAGGAAGGGAAGATATTGAAAAAATCAAAAAACTTATCAAAAAATACAAGTTTAAAAAGGTTAGAGACGTAATTGGCGCCAGTTTTTCGCGCCAGGAATCGACCTTTGTGATTCTTGACGCCCTGAAAAAACAGATCAAGGGGAGTGATTTAGTTGGTGTGCATAACGGGGCCAATCCATTTGTCAGCAATGCGGAAATTTCCCGAGTTTTCAAAAATGCCAAACGGTATGGGGCGGCACTTTTGGCGCAGGCGGCACGCGACACTGTGAAGATTTCAAATGACCAGGGAAGGGTTTCTCATACCCCTTTGAAGCAATACTGCTGGTATGCCCAGACTCCGCAAGTGGCAACATTTGCCGATTTGTGGAGGGCACACTCAAAAGCCAAAGGAGATAATTTTGTGGGCACTGACGACGCGCAACTTCTGGAAAGAGTTTCTATAAAGCCCAAAATTGTGCCATGCTCACATATGAATTTTAAAATTACTTTCCCCCAGGATTTGGCGACGGCCGACTACATTCTAAAAACATGGGCAGAATAGGCATAGGGCAGGATTCACATGTGTTTGACAGCGGTAAAAAGGCGCTGGTTTTGGGCGGAGTCAAAATTACGGCAGTCGGTGGCTTTATTGGAAATTCGGATGGGGATGTGATTTTGCACAGCCTTTGCAATGCCCTGTCTTCGGCAATCGGCGGCGACTCACTTTCTACTTGGTCAGACGAGATGTGTAAAAAAGGAATTAAAGACAGCAAAAAATATGTCGGGAGAATTTTTAAAAAAATCAAAGAAGGAGGATACAAGGTTGGTAATGTATCAATAAGCGTTGAGGCGAAAAGGCCATATATTGCGCTTATTGTTGCGGCAAAGATGAAAGAGGCAATTGCAAAACTTCTGGAAATTGATAAAACACAGGTTGGGATAACATTTACTTCCGGTGAAGGTCTGACTCCGTTTGGAAAGGGCGAAGGGATCCAGTCGATTGCGGCTGTAATACTTTCGAAAGACGATGATTGTCGAAACTGCTCTTGCTAAATTTGATTTAGCCATCCATATTAATCCCCGGAAGCAAGATGGACTTTATCCTGTCGATTATCTGGATTGCCAAATCGATATTTGCGACAAACTTTCCTTTTTCCCGAAGCAAAATGATATTGAGATAGTCTGCGATAATCCAAATGTTCCCACGAACGAGGACAATTTTATTTACAAGGCGGCAATTCTTCTTAAAAAAATAGCAGGCGATAAGAATCTTGGAGCAAAAATTGTTTTGAAAAAGCAAATTCCGGTGACATCCGGTTTCGGTGGAGGATCATCAGATGCTGTAGCGGCTGTACGTGGTCTTTGCAAGCTTTGGAAGATCAAATTAAACGCGAGACAGATTGACATGATGGCTAAAAATTTAGGGAAAGATTTCTTTTATAGTCTTTACGGCGGTTTGGGGGAAATTAAGTCACGGGGTAAAAATTACGTCTTCAAAAAACTTTCTAAGACTTTGCCAAAATTTTATTTGGTTGTCGTCGTACCGAATAAGAGGAAGCCTTCGACCGGGTGGATTTACGAGCACTTAGTCGTTAAAAAAGTCGGAAAAAATATTGACAAACTTAAACTATTTAAAAAGGCAATTGTTGAGGGCGACAGAGAACAATTTCTAGCTAATTTACACAATGATTTAGAGGAATCGATCTGGCAATTTTCTTCCCAAATTGATAGAATGAAGCGCGATTTGGAAGCACTTGGTGCAAGGCGGAGCATAATGGCAGGAGCCGGGCTTTCAGTTGTTGGGTTTTTTGACACGAAAGCTAAAGCAGACCGAGTAAGGGAAAAGCTAGCTGAAAAATACAAGCAAATTTATGTTGCAAGATTACTAAATTAGCAATTTTGTCATCCTGAATTCAGTTCAGAATGACAGATGAGAACGAAATAATGTTTACAAGAGAACAAACCAGACCGGTTAAAATCGGCAAGCTGACAATCGGCGGGGGTAACTTGGTGCGGGTCCAGTCAATGACCCAAACAAGAACGCACGACGTAGCGGCGACGGTCAAACAAATCTTAGAACTCGAGGAAGCCGGTTGCGAGATTATCCGGGTTACAGTTCCCGATATGGAATCGGCCAAGGCAATTGGCGCAATTAAGGCGCAGATTCATATTCCGTTGGTTGCCGACATTCATTTCCAATATCTTCTGGCGATTGAAGCAGCTAAACAGGGAGTTGATAAGGTAAGAATTAACCCTGGAAACATTGGGGGAATTGATCGGGTCCGCGAGGTTGTGAAAGTTTGTAAAGAGAAAAATATCCCGATGCGAATTGGCGTCAACATGGGGTCTTTGGAAAAAGACCTCTATGCCAAATACGGCAAGTACGGTGTGCCCAGGGTGATGGTCGAATCGGCGACCCGCCACGTCAAAATTTTAGAGAGCCTTAAATTTTATAACATTGTGGTTTCTCTTAAGGGTGCCTATCCGGTTATAGCTCGTGAGGCTTATATGCTTTTTGCCAAGCGTTTTAATTATCCCCTGCATGTTGGGATAACTGAGGCTGGGACGCGCTGGGTCGGTTCCATAAAGTCTGCAGTTGGAATAGGATCTATTTTGGCAGAAGGTATTGGAGATACGATTAGGGTTTCCCTTGCCGACGACCCAAAGGAACAAGTTAAAGTGGGTTGGGAGATCCTTAAGGCACTTGAGCTAAGGCAAAAAGGGGTTAATATTATTGCTTGCCCGACGTGCGGCCGTACGGAAATTAATCTGATTGATTTGGCAAAGAAGGTAGAGGCAATTGTTTCCAAAGTTGACGCGCCGATTAAAGTGGCAGTAATGGGTTGTGTTGTTAACGGTCCGGGGGAAGCAAGCTTTGCCGATATTGGTGTATGTGGCGGCCGAAATCAGGGGGCAATTTTTAAGCAGGGGAAACTTGTGGGTACTTATAAAGAGGAAGATCTTTTGCCGTCTTTTATTGAAGAGATTAAAAAAGTTCTTATTGAGAAGGGATATAAGGGAGAAATAAGAAAGCTTGTTTCTCGCTAAAGCTCGAAATAAAAAAAATTCAATATAATGGTTAGAAAAATTTTACTTGCTAAGCCACGGGGGTTTTGTGCCGGGGTAGACCGGGCAATTGATGTTGTGGAAACGGCACTGGAGATTTTTGCCGCCCCAATTTATGTTAAACATGCCATCGTTCACAATGTTCACGTAGTAGAGGATTTGGAGAAGAAAGGCGCAATCTTTGTTGAGGATTTGGACGAAGTACCCCCGCCAAAGGCGGGGCAAGCGGCCGGAGCGGTTTTGGTTTTTAGCGCTCATGGTTCACCGCCACAACTTAAAGAGGAAGCCAAGAAAAGAGGTTTTCGGGTAATTGATGCGACATGTCCTTTGGTGACCAAAGTGCATTTGGAAGCTAAAAGATACGCAAACGAGGGATACTTTATTATTTATATTGGCCATCGCGGGCATCCGGAGCCGATTGGCGTGATGGGTGAAGTACCGGAGGGGTCAATCGTGCTAATTGAGGATGCCAGTGAAGTAAAAGATCTTAAAGTTCCGCAGGAAGACAAATTAATTTATCTAAATCAGACGACTTTATCTCTTTCCGACGTAAAAAATACAATTGACGCATTGAAGGCGAGGTTTGCCAAAATTATTGCGCCGCCGACTGTTTGGGATATTTGCTTTGCAACCTCCAACAGGCAGACGGCTGCCAGAGAATTGGCAAAAAAATCGGATTTGGTTTTGGTGATTGGCTCCAAGACAAGTTCAAATTCCAATAGACTTAGGGATGTGTCCGAGGAAGAAGGGACGAAGGCGTATTTAGTAGATGATGAAACGATGGTAGACCCGAGTTGGTTTAGCGGAGTGGAAACAGTGGGCATAACTTCCGGAGCGTCGGCGCCGGAATATTTGGTTGATAATCTTGTTGAATATATAAAGAAGGTAAATCCGGGAGTAGAAGTAGAGAACCTTGATGTTTTGAAAGAAGAAGTTAAGTTTCCGCTGCCTGATGATTTAGTACTTCTTGCCCGCCAAAGCGAGAAAGGTACCGCTTGGGTAGAGAAGCACCGAGTGGCAAGTCAAAGATAAATGGTCAAGGAATCGGATGAATTTTCCCAGGAACTTGCCCTGTTTTTGAAATCATTCGAACCGTATCAACAAAAGTATTTTTCCCAAAAAATAAAATCCGGTTTAAAATACGCGCCTCTGATTGCTGATTTTTATAAAAATCTGGCCGATTTTTCCCAAGGCGGTAAAAGAATGCGGGCGTTTTTTGTGTGGTTGGGATACCGAATCGGCCGTCCTTCGCATGAAGCTTCGGACGGTAAAGGGGATGAAGATTTAAAAAAGATTTTGCCGATTTGTCTGGCAATTGAGATTGTCCATAGCTTTCTTTTGATTCATGACGACGTTATCGACCAATCGGACACAAGGCGATTCAAATCTACTATCCATAAGCGATACGAAAAAGTCGGCGGTGAGCATTACGGTATGAGTCAGGCAATAATTCTTGGGGATATCGCTTGTTTTGAAGCTTTTGAACTTGTAAGCTCTGCTGATTTTGACGATGCTTTAAAGATTAAATGTATTGGTCAGGTGGCAAATGTACTTTTGGAAACCGGTTATGGTGAAGCTTTGGATGTTGAGACCACTTTCAAAGGCGGAGCATTCGGGGAAATTTACCAAGTTATGGATCTTAAGACGGCCAGATATAGTTTTGTCGGCCCGCTTGCGCTCGGGGCAACCCTAGGAAGTGTCCAAAAGCGCCAAGTTGACGCCATAACCGGGTTTGGGCTTGCCTGCGGGATAGCATATCAGCTAGCTGATGATATTTTGGGAGTTTTTGGAGACGAGGAAACTACGGGCAAACCTTCGGATTTGCATGAGGGGAAAAATACCCTTTTAATTTACAAAGCGCTGGAAGATGCTAAACCCGGTGAAAAAGGAATTCTAAGAAAAATCTGGGGCGATAAGAATGCCAACCAGCAAGACCTTAAAATTGTGCAGGAAATAATAAGTTCGAGCGGGGCTTTGGAGTGGTCCCGACAAGAGCAGGGAAGGCTTACGGCTAAGGCAAAGGGAGAGATAGAAAAGATAACTGTGGATAAAAGGTTGCAGCTTATTTTGCTGGAGGTTGCCGACTTTGTGATTTCAAGGCGAAAGTGATCTTAGAATAAAGTTGAAAAAAGTAGTCAATCTTTGCTATCCTACAGGATACTAAGTTAAATGGGCCTGGTTTTTTAAAGCAGGTCTAATTATATGATTAAAAATACTTCAAAGCGCAAAATTGTCCCGGAGCATGTGGTGATAATTCCTGACGGCAACCGCCGTTGGGCAAAGGCGCACGGATTGGAGCCAATTGAAGGCCATAAAAAAGGCTTGGATACGGCACTTAGAGTAGTTAAAGGATCTCGAAATTTGGGTGTCCGAGTTTTGACTCTGTGGGGATTTTCTACAGAGAATTGGACACGCAAGCCTTTGGAGGTTAACTATCTGATGAGAATTTATACCTGGTTTTTCAAGAAACACTTGAGGGAGTTGGTGAAGGAGGGCGTAAAGTTTCATTGGTTGGGCAGGCGAGACAGGGTGCCGGCGGGGTTGCGGCAGATTTTAGAGAGGGTTGAGAAGGAAACCGCTAAAAATAAGCAATATATTTTGAATATTTGTATTGATTACGGAGGGCATGATGAGATCATGAGAACTTTTAAAAAGCTTTTGAAAAAGGGAATATCGGCTTCCAAAATTAGCGAGGAGATGGTTGCTAAAAACCTCGATACTGCTGGCCAACCAGATCCGGATCTTCTAATTAGGACTTCGGGAGAAATGAGAACTAGCGGAATTATGCCATGGCAAACAACCTATACCGAACTTTTCTTTTCCAAACTATACTTCCCCGATTTTTCGATGGCGGAGTTAAAGCGGGCAATAAACGACTACGCAAGGCGCCAAAGGCGATACGGAGAATAATTTCTGGATGTCTACTCCAAAAAAATTCGATACTAATTCATATGTCCGCAAAATAGAAAAGCCGTGGGGGTGGGAACTGCACTGGGTACCGGAGGATAGGCCTTATATGGGTAAAATCGAGCATGTAAATGCCGGTGCTAGAATGTCGCTTCAAATCCACGACAAAAAACAGGAAAGCTGGTTTTTGATGTTTGGTAGAGCAAAGATAATTTGGGAAAACGAAGAAGGTGGCGAGTTTATAGAGACAGAAATGCAAGAGGGTCAGGGTTATAGTTGTGAAGTAGGCCAGAGGCATCGATTGGCGGGGATTACCGATTGCGATATTATCGAGGTATCAACACCGGAAATTGGGACGACACAGAGGTTAGAAGATGATTACAGTCGACCTGATGAGACTCCAGAAGAAAGAGAAAAAAGGAATCGAGAGGCAAAATAATGATAGATAAATATTCAACAAAAAGGGCGGCAGTCAGAGAACACTCTAAAATGCAGGATGTATTGATGGATCTTTCCGCGGAAGGTCCGGAAGTTCATTACTGGATGACAAGGGGGTCTGTCGAGTGGACAAACATAACGATTTGGAATGTAGGTAAGGTGGGGGAAGAATATATTAAAACTTACGGTCATTACCATATAGGTGATTTAGATGAAACCTACACATTTCTGCAAGGTAAAGGGATTGTTCTATTGCAGAAAAGAGCTATTGGAGAAGATGGAAAGTATATTGACGATGAAATAGAAGAAGCGTACGCAATTGACGCCAAACCGGGTGATGAGATTTTTATCCCAAGCGAGTGGGGACATTTGGTTGTAAATACCGGCAATATTTTTTTGGTAACTTCGGATGATTCTCCTGTCAATTTTGAAGAAGTAGACCCTGTTTCTTTGCCTGGCCATGCCGACTATGAAGCAGTGAAGAGAATGCAGGGTTTTTGTTATTACATTGTAGAGCGTGACGGCAAACCGGCGCTGGTTAAAAACGAAAAGTACAAGAAAATTCCGGATCTAGAAATCATTGAAGCTAGTGCTTATCCTCTTCACAAGTAGAGAGTTTTTCTTAAATTCTGCTAAAATAGCCAGATTATGTGCGGGATCTTTGGATACATTAGCCATCCTTCGCTAAAGCTTCGGAATGGCAAGCAAACAGGTGACGCAGCCAAAATTATTTTTGACGGTTTGAAGCGATTGGAATATCGCGGGTACGATTCGTGGGGAATAGCCGTTAAAGATCAGGGAAAGATTACCCTTGAAAAGCACGTCGGGAGAATCGGTCAGGCAAAGGTAAATCTTCCCAAAAGCAGTCTTGGGATCGGGCACACCAGATGGGCAACGCATGGAGGTGTAACTGTCGCAAACGCGCATCCTCATCTAGATTGCACTGGCCAAATTGCCGTAGTTCATAACGGGATTGTCGAGAATTTTCAGGATCTAAAAAATGAATTAACCCGTAAGGGGCATAAGTTTATTTCCGAAACTGATACGGAAGTTATTCCCCACCTAATAGAAGAATTTTTGAAAAAAGAGGGATTTGCTTCGGCTGTCCGCGATACATTCAATAGGTTAAAAGGTTTGAATGCAATTGTGGTTACCAGTGCGGTTTCGCCTGAAATTATTGCGGCTAAAAACGGTTCACCGCTTGTTGCCGGAATAGGGAAAGAAGAATTTTTTATTGCATCAGATGCGACGGGAATTGTTAAACACACTAAAAAAGTAGTGTTTATTGAGGATAACCAAATGGTTGTCTTGGGGAAAAGCCTTAAGCTTGTTACTTTACCAAAAGGTCAAGAGATTAAGCCTGTTTTTCATGACATTGACTGGAAATTTGAAGAGACAAAGAAAGGTAAATTCAAACATTATTTCCTCAAAGAAATTTATGAACAACCGAAGGTTTTGGAGAATGTTGTATTAAATCAGAGGCAAAATTTGAGGAAACTAGCGGGGTTGATAGATAAAGCTCGCGGAACATTTTTACTGGGCTGCGGTACTGCGTCATATGCGGCTCTTGCTGGCACTTATCTTTTTTCAAAATTAGCCAAGAAACACATTAATTATTCTGTGGGGTCGGAATTTAGTTACTTGCAAGATTTTGTCACCCCAAAAACTTTAGTAATTCCAATCTCGCAGAGCGGTGAGACGATTGACATCGTTCAACCGGTCCAAGAAGTTCAAAAGAAAGGAGCAACAATTGCTGCTATAACGAACGTGTTGGGGTCAACGCTTTATCGACAAGCAGATTACAAATTTTTATTGGATGCCGGTCCGGAAAAATCTGTAGCAGGAACCAAAAGCTTTACTTCGATGATTTCGGTGTTACTTCTTACGGCTTATATTTTAGCTGGAGCTGAAGAAGACGGGAAGAGACTACTTTTAGCAGCCGCCAAAAATTTGAGAAGTATGTTTCAAGTTAAAAACATTAACAAGATTAAAAGACTTGCAAGAAAAATCAGCCGCAGTGAACATATGTATTTGATTGGAAGAGGGTTATCTTATCCGGCGGCAATCGAGGCCACACTTAAAATAAAAGAAATAAGTTATATTCATGCTGAGGGTTTTGCAGGCGCAGAATTAAAACATGGTGTAATTGCCTTGATTGAGAAAGGTACGCCATGTATCATTTTTGCTCCAAACGACGAAACGTATGAAGAGATTATCTCGAATGCAGAGGAACTTAAGGCCAGAGGGGGTTTCATTATAGGCATCGGGTCTAAAAATAATAATGTGTTTAATGTATGGCTAGAAACGAAAGATATAAAAGAAGCGACAATAATTCCGCAAGTCGTATACGCGCAACTTCTTGCGTACTACTTGGCCTTGGAAAGAGGAGTGGAAGACCCCGATAAGCCTCGCAATTTGGCGAAGAGTGTTACAGTAAAATGATTGCGAGTCTTGCGATCCTCGTTCTGCAATGCAGAACTGCGGGCCTAAAACCTCGTAATCTAGCAAAGTCGGTGACGGTTAAGTAGTTTGATGCCTGCTTGTTAGGCCGCTCGTTTCTCTGTGGATATTTTTCAATGTTGATGTTAAACCGGCAAAACGGGGTAAATTGCTAGTTACTATTGGATTTGCGGAGCGGATGCTAATCGTTACAGAGTCGCGGTCTAAATTCTCAAAAGTAAATTCATATTTCTCTCCGATTGGCTTTTTTTCTCCAACTCTAACGCTCACGAAAAATTGCACCCATTGCGCACCTTCTGTTTCGGCCTTTCTTATTGATGGAGGGTGCACAGCTGTTCTTCTCAGGTGTTTGACCACGACAAATTTTTGAAGGTGAGGGTTTAGCTTATCCGGGCCCATGTAGCCCATTCCTGCACTATCATCAATCGCGATTGATGCCCCTTTTCCGTGAAGAGTTACTTGGCTGGAAAAATTTCTCTCCACCACGGTTTGTTCTTCTCTGTCGGGTGTCATTGTGTAGATTATTGGTAATTTTTAATGGGAAGTCAATAAAATGTACAATATACGACATGAAGCTTAATGCTAAAAGACTAAGAATAAGCGAGCCGACGGAGGTAGATATCGCCAAAGTTAAACGCAGACAGATTTATATTATCTGTGACAATATTTTGGATACTTATAATATCGGCTCAATTTTTAGGCTGGCGGATGCTATCGGTGCGTCCTGCGTCTATCTTTGTGGCGAAAGCGAGACGCCGCCGAATATTAAGATTCACCGGGCGGCAGTGGGTACAGATAAGTGGGTGCCATGGGAGTACGCTTCGACTGCCGTCGAAGCAATTTCAAATTTAAGAAGTAAGTTCTCACCTCGTTCGAACAATAAAAAGTCTGTCATTGCGAGCGAAGCGAAGCAATCTCAAAAAAAGATTGCCACGGGTTCCTCGAACCCTCGCAATGACAGGGATTGGCTTAAGGTTGTTGCAATAGAGCAGACTAAAAAGAGTAAGGATTTCCGTGAAGTTGAATACAAGGAGCCGATTGCTTTTGTCGTTGGCTATGAGACGAGTGGAGTTTCAAAAGAAACGCTTGCTGTTTGTGATGAGGTTGTGGAGATTCCGATGTACGGAGTAAATGTTTCCCTTAACGTTATGGTTTCGTTAGCAATAATTTTGTATCAGGTCAATTAATCGTTGCAGACGTAATAATAAGCGCCTGCAGAAGCCGGCATCCCCGGTTTGCCCGTGCATTTGGCAAAAGTGGTAGCGCTATCCGGGTCAGCGGATCCACGTTCCAGAAGAGCCCTTATCATATAGTTTAAACCGCCGGTTTGGGTAAGGGTGGGAGGAGTGCTGGTATTTGGGCAAACGTTTGAAGTTTGAGTAGAGTCATTGGAAAAACCATATTTTGAAGTGCCGGAATTTTTGGGGTCATCCGGTACACTGTTCATGTATTTTAGGTCAGCATCCGCAAGATAGGTTTGAAGGGTATCAAAGACGGCATATTCGTCGCCTCCAGCCTGAACCGGGTAATAGGCGCCGCCCTGGCAATCGGATTTGGCAAGTTCCATCGCCTTTTTAATTTGGGTAAGGTCGCTTTTCCTTTGAGAATCGCGGCCTTTTTGCTGGGCGGCATTATAAGTTGAGGTGCCGACGGCGGCCAAAATTCCCATTACGGTTATGGTGATTAGGAGCTCAATGAGGGTAAATCCGAAGGATTTACGGTTGACGGTTGACTGTGAACGGTTGACTGATTGGGGCATTAACTTAAGGATATGGCGTGGTGTGTTCAGTGTCAAGAAAATTATTTAGTTGGGCAGACGACGTAGTAAGATCCGCTGGGGGCATCCGGGCATGCTAGTTGTGAGGAAGTAATTGATTGGTCGTCGGTATTTTCCAAGATTGTCTGAAGGTTGTAACTTGTGCATGTTGAGCAGCTAGCGGGTTGCGGTGTGTAAATGTAATCGGAAGCAGTTTTTGGATCCTGCGGCACGATTTTGATATAGGTTGGGGCAAGAGACGCAAGACTCGTTGGGTAAAAACCACCGGCGTCTTGTCTGGATAGTTCTAGAGCGCCCTTTATTGCTAGAAGGTCTGATTTTCGGCGAGAGTCGCGGGCTTTTACTTGGGCAGTGGTATAGGCAAATGAACCAATACCGACGAGCAGGGCAATGAGGACGATAACGATTAGAAGTTCAACTAGAGTAAAACCATGTTTCACTTTGGGGTGAATGGTCAATGGTGAATGGTGAATGGATTTTCTATTTCTATTTCTATTTACTATTTTCCATTTACTATTTACTTTATTGAAGGGCATTAACTAAGGATAAGATCCATTGACAACATAAGTCAATGTGAGTAGAATACAAAAGCGTTACGTTCATGTAAACTGAACGTAACCGCGGCCTGGAAAGCCGTGTTAAAATTTGATTCGCTCTTTAACAACTGAAGATTAAGCATACTACTCTTCAGTTTTTTTCTTGATTGAAGGAGTGGTCCGCCAAATCTTACTTCAAACCTTTTCAGTACTATTCGTACACGGTTTGAAGAGCTCCGCCTGCAACGCTTTGCGTAGCAATGCGGGCAGGGATTTTAGGCGGATTGCGGATTCAACAAGTTGAATCCTGGAAAGTGGTACCCAAAAATTAGTGATTAGTGCATAGTGGATAGTGATTAATCTTAGGATTAAACTCTAAAAACTTGAACTAGTCGCTTTGATAATTCTTTAGAGTAAACGAGTAAGATCATAATTCTTTTTTGAGAGTTTGATCCTGGCTCAGGATGAACGCTGGCGGCGTGCCTTAGGCATGCAAGTCGAACGGTTCTGCATTGCAGAACAGTGGCGGAAGGGTGAGTAACGCGTGGGAACGTACCATTTGGTGGAGCATAGCCTTCCGAAAGGAGGGGTAATTCTCCGTAACCCCAAGGTTTCGCCTTGGGAAATTCCAATGACCAAGTACCAAATTTCAAACAATATCAAAAGTTTCAATGTTCAAATTAAAAACTTGGAATTTTGAGATTTACTATTTGTTTGTTATTTGGAATTTGTGATTTTGAATTTTTCAAAGCGAAGCTTTGGGTATAGGGCTTAACCGCCCGCCATTTGAGCGGCCTACGTCCTATCAGCTTGTTGGTGGGGTAAAGGCCTACCAAGGCGATGACGGGTAGCTGGACTGAGAGGTCGGCCAGCCACAAGGGAACTGAGACACGGTCCCTACACCTACGGGTGGCAGCAACCGGGAATT
>JAUSJC010000006.1 GCA_030647775.1 Candidatus Curtissbacteria bacterium | reverse complement strand
TCTCCCGCAGTGAGAACATTTCCCATAATAACTTCCTGAACGTCGGACTTCTTGATGCCCGCACGTTTCACGGCTTCCTCAACAACAAGAGCGCCCAGTCGGGTGGCAGAAAGAGAACTGAGGCTGCCCATGAATGAGCCGATGGGAGTTCGACAGGCGCTTACGATTACCGCTTCAGGCATAGGAATGATTGTCGAAGAAGTAGCAGAAGGGGGACGCAATGCGGCGCGAGGACACCGGAAAGCCTTTAACTATTCATTGATTTCAGGAACTCTTTGTTGGATTTCGTGCCGCGCATCTTCTCCATGATGAATTCCATCGCATCCACGGGCGTCAGGTCGCTCACGAGCTTCCGCAGTATCCACACCCGATTGAGTTCATCCTCTTCCAGGAGGATTTCTTCCTTGCGTGTCCCGGACCGGTTGACATCGAACGCCGGGAAGATTCTCTTGTCGCTCAGTTTACGGTCAAGGATGATCTCCATGTTGCCGGTTCCCTTAAATTCTTCATAGATTAAATCGTCCATTCTTGAACCGGTATCGATGAGTGCCGTCCCGATAATAGTCAAAGATCCGCCTTCTTCGCAGTTTCTGGCAGCGCCGAAAAACCGCTTTGGCGGATATAGCGCCGCCGGGTCAAAACCGCCGGTCAAAGTCCTGCCTGAAGGTGGCACTGAAAGGTTATAAGCGCGCGCCAGGCGGGTGATTGAATCCAAAAGGATCACCACATCCACGCCTTGTTCTACAAGCCTTTTAGCGCGCTCCAGACAAATTTCGGCAACTTTTGTTTGGTCCTCTGCCGGTTCATCAAAGTTGGAAGCAATCACTTCCCCCTTAACGCTTCTGGAAATATCCGTTACCTCTTCCGGCCGCTCGCCGATTAAAGCCGCCATCAAATGGATTTTGGGAAAGTTTTCCGAAATGCCGCGCGCGATATCTTTAAGGATTGTCGTTTTACCGGCCTTTGGCGGCGAAACCACCATTCCCCGCTGGCCCAAACCGATTGGCGAAATTAAATCTATAACTCTTGTCGAAAGAGGAGTTTTGCCGGTTTCCAGCTTCAGTTTTTTATTTGGATAAATTGGCGTCAAATCGTTAAACTGGATTCTCTTACCCTGCTTTTCGGCAGAGATGCCGTTAACTTCAACAACTTTCAAAAGCCCGTAGTATCTTTCGCTTTCCTTCGGCGGCCGCCCAAGCCCCTTAACATCATCTCCCGGCCGAAGCATAAATCTGCGGATTTGTGAAGAGGAAATATAAACGTCTTTATCACTGGGCCTGAATTTTGGCCTCAAGAACCCGTGGCCGTCACCCGCTATATCTAAAATTCCCCCGACTTCGGTCGTGGGTACGTCGCGTCCTCCTGAAATCATTGAAGGATCCTCTTCATGATAATCCCGATCCCGACTCGAACCATAATCTCTGCGGCCATTGCCGCGGGACTCGTCATATGAAGGTTCATAGGCTCTCGTCGGCTCCTCGCTGGGGCTGGGGGGAACAACAACCAAAGGTTCCGGGTTTGCCGCCGCAGGGGTTCTCAAATCAATCACCCGCCCGGCTTCGCCTGCGGCATCAGCCGCTGGCGGGCGGGCAGAAGGGACAGACCCGTTTTCAGGAGCTTTCTCTTCCTCTTTAGCTTTAACTCTAACTTGAACTTTTGTCGGCATGAAAATGATTGTTAATAGTCAATAGTTGATTGATAATTGATAGAAAGCAATTCGGACAAATTCGGATAAATAATTCGGATCAATTCGTATTTAAAAATCTGGGAACACCTACTGAAGACAACCGTATTGTATTATTTCCCTATCCTTTTTGTCAACCAACCGCAATTATTCGCATAAATTCGGACTAACAATTCGCCTGCCCGACATCGCGTTGACGACCTACCCGACAAAACTTCGTCTTTTCGAAGTCAGGCGGAAGTCAAGGCGGGCGGGGGAAAATTCGTGTCAAAAATATGGGACCGCAAGCCTGCCCTACTCACGGTCCCAATCTGTGCCACAAGTAAGGGACAGCGTGGCGAAGGCATCCTTCGCCCTATAAGTTTACGAATCCAAATTCTGTTTTCTCTTAGAAAATGCGGTGCTGGCTATTGTCATCCAATCTTCTTCTTCCTTTTTACCAAAAACGCTCATTCCGCGGCCGTATCTTGAAAGCGCAAACCCAACCGGGCCTGCTCCAAACATTCCGGCTAGCGGTATCAAGCCAACACCTGTTGCCGGTGTAGTTTTAACGACAGGCGCAGGCGCAGCAGCAGCTGCAGCATTTACGGTTTGAGTATTGGTCTGGGTGACGTTAACACTTTGGCTTTGGCTCTGGCTTTGTCCACCTACAGGTGCAGGTGTCGGAGTTGGTGCTGGGGTCGGAGCTGGTGTCGGTGCTGGAGTCCCAGAAATATTAGCTAAAAAGTTAACACGAATTATAAAGTTATTGCAACCTTGCTGATCCCCAAGCGGTATGCTTGAACCGACTATCCCGTCGGCAAGCTGGGCATTGTCATAGTCCAAAGTACCATCGCCGTTTTGGTCCCAGAAAAGTCTGGTAGATCCTGGAACATATGTAATCGATTGAGCCGAAGGCACAGAAATGTTAACTGTGTCCGAAACTGCTCCTGCATTAGTTGTCGTAATTGTAACTGGTATGGAAAGGGTTGTGCTGGCACCACCAGGAAATGTTACCGCGGCTCTGACATTGTTGGCGACAGAACCAACAACCGTGTTGTGAATTTCTACATTAAACTGCACTTGGCGCCCTGGTTGGGTGCTTAAACTATCTTGCCAACTGCCGACACTTGTATCTGCCGCTTTCATATCCACAGTCATAGAAGGTGCAACCTGCGCACAAGCAGCTTTGGCCGGTGTTACCAGCACCATGCCAAAAGAAAGGACTAAAGCGGTTAATATTGATATAGCTTTCTTTACTAGGTTCATTTTTTTAACTTTCATATTTTACTCCTGTTTTATCCGTTTGTCAAGACTATGGGTCTTAGACCGTTGCCGCGCCTGCTTTGCCCCTTATTTTGCTTTTGCCTTGGCATTTATTGTAGTTCTTCTCTTCTCCTGTACTGCTCTAATCTTTGCAGCCTCTTCCTCTTCTTTTCTTGCTCGCTCTCTTCTTGCTCCCTCTTCTATTGCCTCTTCTCTAACTCTTACTTCATTTTTTATTCTCTCTTCCTCTTCCTCGGCTTCTTTGTCCAGTTGTGTCAAAAGATCTGGATAATTTTTTCTCAGTTTTTCTAAAGTCATCTCATATGTATTATGAACAATACCTAAAATCCTCTTGGAAGCCTCGAGACTAAAATCTTCAGCCAATTGCTGTCCAATATTACTGTTAGTAACTAATAGTTGACGAAAATCTTTCGTAAGAAACTTATTAAGAACTTCTTCATCTAAGGTTTCGACCTGGCTGATGAATCTCTTGGCCATGGTAAATGTCTTATATATGTTTCTTATATCATCCTCTGTTAACTGCTCTTCGTTTTTATCTCCCTGATCCTGGTCAGGTTTTGAAGATTCAGCAAAAACAGCCATCTCTTGGTGAGTTCTTGGACGGGTTATTCCGCTGGCTTCCTTGACTTTGTATGTAAGGTTGCCATCAACGACACTAACAACCAAGATTCTCCTATCGCCTGCTGTCTGCCCTACTTGACCAGCTTGAGCAGTTAAAGCATTTTTAAGCACGTCCAGCTGATTTTTTTCTATTGCTTGGCTAAGGTCGTAGTCAGTGTATCTTTCTTCTTTGTCTCCAACTTTTTGAACGTATACTCTGTATTCACCATGAGTTGGGTCGGTTGCAATCTCTACTCCATCAATTTGTCCTTCTTTTCCATAAATCTTAACTTTGTCTCCAGCTTGGAGATATTGCTCCGGTTGATTTTTCAATAATTCAGCGGCTTCACTTGAAGGACGACCATATAATAGAGCAACCGGTGCTGTTTCAGCTTTGCGGCCACCAAATACTCCGCCAATTATTGGCATTCCACCTAGAAATCGTTTTGCTCGACCTCTCGTGTCAGGCGCTGGACCTTTTGGTGTTGGTTCCGGTCCTTTCGGTTCTGGCTTTTGTGGCTCATCATCGGGATGTGGACCGCGTCCGCCCGCAACTGGAGCAACATAGACATCGCCATTTCTTCGACTTCTTCGACCCAGACCCCCACCAATCAATGCCATTCCTCCGGCTATTCCGCCGCCAATAACTGCCAGTGGCCAAAGGTCTTTCCAGTCTGTGCTGTCATCTTTAGCTGCTTGAGCCGCAGCGTCGGCCGATGATTTCGCACCCTCGGCAGCCGCTTTTGCATCTTTAGCCGCTTGGGCCGCATCCTTTGCAGCCTGCGTTGCAGCATCAATCTCCGCATTAGCCTTATCAATTCCTTCATTTGCTTTAGCAATTCCAGCATTTGCTTGATCGATTCCGGCTTTAATAGGAGGAAGCTCACATTTGATTGCTTTGTTTTGCTCTCCAAGGATACCTCCGCCCACTGGAAATTCAGGCGGCAAAGGACCTTCTCCAGGAGGACATTCTCTATTTGGAGCGGGCGCAGCAGGCACAGACGGAACAACAGGTTGCTTAGGAATCTCCGGCGCGGCTGGCGCAGCAGGTGGAGCTGGTTGTTGTATTGGCTGTTCTATCGGACTGCATCCAAAACCGTTAGGGATAGTAAATAGTGGGCAAGGAATTTCGATCCTCGTCGGTGGCGGTGGCGTTGCTGTCGGTACTGGTTCCGCCGGTATTGCTTCCCCCCCAACTGGCACCGAACCCGACGGTGGCGCAACAATTATATTCGGATTATGTGGTGAAACTGGTATAGGAGGTAAGGGCAATCTACCAACAGGGTTGATGTTTGGACCGATAACTATTGGTGCATCAGCAAACGCGCTGTCAGCTCCGAAGACTTCTTGAAGATCGCGAACAATAGAAACGTCTGGCGCCGAGTCAAAAATTACATCAGCCGCACCTGTTGCAGCCGCTGCACTACCAAATACGCCAGCTCCGGCGTATCTAAATTTCCTGGAAGATAAAACTTTAGAAAACCAACCCTGTGAATATTCCCCGCTATTAAAGTCCGCGGCTTCTTCCGGTGTTGGCCCGATTACTTTTGATATTGGATTTTCTCTGGACATGTTTAATTTGGACAGATTTCTGTTTTGCATATTATAAGTTCTACAAAACAGTTTGGGAACTGTATCACACACTTCCCCACTTGTCAATACTATAAGACTTTAACTCCTTAATAAAACAAACTGGGCAGAAAATCCGAGGCAGATTAACAACCGTAATATACTCCCTGTCCGATTTCATTGTCAACCCCGTTCATGTAAACTGAACGGGGTCAAATTTTTTCAGATTTTTCAAAATTTCCGGGACTTTTTTTACCGAAATTTTTCAAGAAAATGTCACAAAATCGGTCCACCAAATTTCCAAAATTTTGCCAAAATTTTGTCGTTGTTTTTGGAAAAAATGGAGATATTTTGGAGAAAAAACCGTTAAACAATAAAGAATACCAATATTACCCAATAATTCACTTACCGGCTGTCCAGACTCTGTTAATTAGCCTAATCTAGCAGGCTAATCGAAAAACCGTTAAATTACCTCTTGACAAGCTATATAAACTTGTTCTAATGTAAAAAAGGAAAGCAACTTAGCTGCCCTAAGTCGCTTCCCTTACACCTCAAAAGAGCATTGCTATTCGAGTTTCAGTCTGCGGTAGTGATGCTCTTTTCTTTGTGGAAAACTTGTAAATACTAACACAAGTCTTCTTTTTCCGAAAACTTTCGGTCTAGTTTTTTAGCACTTAGCTGTTAAAGCTTAGTTACTAACCTCTAACTTAATAAAAACTAATCAACTAAACCAAAAAGCCCTCAGTTTTTAACCTTTGGGGCATTAACACCCCAAAGATCAATTTCCCTGAATTTATCTTTCGAAGAATTCAGAAAGTTTCAGCCTGCTGTTTATTTATAAACCCCTTGTATAATTCTTGTCAAGTCCCCATGACACCCGATAGTAAAAACATAAGCCTAAAAACCATAGCCTGTAGTTATAATAAGTTACATGTTTGCATCATTTAGGCTATCACTGCAGGCTAGACCAAAAATGGAATGGTCATCAAAACCGCAAAACTGCCATAATCGGAATTAAATCAAAATGTGGCAAAATAGCCAAAAGCTCCGAGGCTAAATGATACAGAGGTATATATATAAGGAAGTAAATATTTAACTAGAAACAGGAAACAAGATCAATTATTGTTCGAACGAAGTGAGAACTTACCTCTTAAAACTATCAATAAGTAGTTTTTTCTTCTTTCTACTAAAATCTTTAATCTGTACCTCTCTTTGCCTTGCGAGCTCCAAGTCGTCGTGCTCTTCAAGATAAACTAAGGCACGAACACCATACTTCGCGGTGAACTTGCTTCCTTTACCTAATAAGTGTTGATCGAATCTCGTGGCCGGGTTCCATGTCATGCCTGTATAATACAAACCGTTTTTGAGTTCCAGGATGTATACGTACCACTTCCATTTATTCATTTATAGTAGTTTTAAAGGTAGCTTCTCGCTTCGCTCGAAGACTAACATTTCATGTTTCTAGTTTATTGTTTCTAGTTCGTAGCGGGCTTCGCCCGCCCGCCAGAGCTAGCGCCCCGCCCGCTTCACTTGCGAAGCATATCGGGCAGGTCAGGCGCTTGCAGGCGGGCGAATACCATCCTGCCTGCCGCCGTCTGAAGTACCCTTAAAACTTCCACATCGATACTCTCTCCTTTATAGGAAATGCCGCCTTCCACTACCACCATTGTCCCATCGGCCAGATACCCCACTCCCTGATCTTTCCCGCTGCCTTTATCTCTCACCTCGAGATTGATCTTTTCCCCGGGCAGGACTACCGTCTTTAGGCAGTTGGCAAGCTCATTAATGTTAAGAACCTTCACCTTTTTGATCTTGGCAACTTTGAGGAGGTTAAAGTCCAAAGTAATAAGAGGCGCTTTCAGCTTGCGAGATAAGGCTACAAGTAGATCATCGACTTTCGCGCTGTCTCCCTCCGCCGGAAAAACCACGACCTTTAGCCCTTTTTGCTTCTGCAGGTCGGAAAGCATGTCCAAGCCCCTCCTGCCCTTACCCCTTTTTAAGTTGTCAGCGCTGTCGGCAAGGCTCTGCAGTTCTGAAATTACCGATTCGCTCACAATTAGCGTCCCAATTAAAAAGCCGGTTTTGGCAATATCTAAAATCCGGCCGTCGATAAGAACTGACGTATCTAAAATTTGCGCATTTGTATACTTCGACGTCTTTTTCTTGCGGTTAAACCCAAGCGTCGGCACAGAAAGGTGCGAGCCCTGGACTTCCTGCAAATACTTGGCAATTTGAGCCGCAATTGCCACTATCCCCGCCCGGCCGGCAAGCTCTATAACTTCCGGCAAGATAAAACCCAAAATCCCGAAGGAAAATATTGCCAGGACGATAAAAAAGGCCTGCTGCGATTGAAAAACCACTTTGGCCACAAACGCCCCGATAAACCCAAAAACAACAGCCAAAATAAAACGCAGAACCCTGATTTTCATATAGATGCCCTAACTATACGCTAAACGCTTACTATTCCCCATGCAAAACGTATGAAACTGCTTCTTCCAGGGTTTTAAATTTGTCCGGCGTCACAAAATCGGAAAATCCGATGCGCACGGCCTCTGCTATCCTGGTTTTGCCGCCGGCAACCGGCCTAAGCTCTCCCAAAAGCCCAACCTCCCCATATGCGCAAACCCCGTCGGCAATTGCAATCCCCTGCACGGCCGAGGCAATAGAAAGGGCCGCCGCCAAATCGGCCGCCGGCTCATCAATCTTCAGGCCTCCGGCAACATTCAGGTAAATATCAAGGCTGGCCAGGTTGAGAGATACCGCCCTCGAAAGGGCCGCAATCACGATTTGCATCCTCGAAAAGTCGAGGCCCGTAACTCTCCTCGTCGGCATACCAAAAATAGTCGAGGTAGTCAGCGCCTGCACCTCGCAAAGAAGCGGCCTGCCGCCGGCAATTGTCGATAAAACCACGCTTCCGGGCCGTTTGGAAATCCTCTGGGCCAAAAATATTTCCGAAGGGTTGGAAACCTCCAGCATCCCGGCGTCCGTCATCTCAAAAACCCCGACTTCAAAAGTCGAACCAAACCTGTTTTTAACACTGCGCAAAAGCCGGAATGCGTGCATGCCGTCACCTTCCAGATTTAATACCGCGTCTACCAAATGCTCCAATACCTTTGGCCCGGCGATGTTGCCTTCTTTGGTGACGTGTCCGACGATAAAAATCGGCGTGTGGGAGCTTTTTGCCAGGCGCTGCAAAATGCCGGCGCATTCCCGCACCTGCCCCACGCTTCCGGCCGAGCCCGAAAGCTTATCTGTTGTCAGTGTCTGGATTGAATCAATAATCAGCAGTGTCGGCGAAATTTTCTCCGAAGCGGCAATAATCCCTTCCACGGAAGTTATCGGCAGTATATAAAGATTCTCATAAACCTTGGCGATCCTCTCCGCCCTGATTTTGACCTGATGCGCCGACTCTTCCCCGGTCACATAGAGGACAGAGGTATCAGAAGTTACAGATGAGCCAGAGAAGCCAGATGTTTTGTTTGCCTTTGGCTCTTTTGGCTCCTTTGTCACCTTTGTTCCCTCTGCTACTCGCATCGCTGTTTGCAAAAGAAGTGTGCTTTTGCCGATTCCGGGGTCGCCGGAAATTAAGACGATTTCCCCTCGCACGATTCCGCCCCCGAGAACCCGGTCAAACTCCCCAAAGCCGGTCGTGATCCGCCCCACCCTCTGGCTTTTAACTTCCGAAAGTCTTACTAAATCCTTCTCAAAATTGACACTCGCTTGCCCTTCCGTAGCCCCGAGCGAAGTCGAAGGGCGAAGGAGGGTTTCGACAAGGCTATTCCACTCACCGCATTGGGGGCACTTCCCCAGAAAACTTGAGGAATGATATCCGCACTGCTGACAAATATATTCGGAGTGAACCTTAGTCATGGCTATTGGGTTTTTAGGCTATTCGGTTCTTAGGTAAAATCCTAACAGCCTAGTAGCCTAACAGCCTAATTACCTATATAGTATCGGCTTTTCGGTTGCTATCGGCGAAAGGGAAATCCTGCGCGAGCCGGCATCGACAGATTCAATCTCGCACGCAATATCCTGGCCTGCACTGTAGCTAGCATTCGGCGGAATTTTCGAAATATGGATTAGTCCCTCGACACCTTCCTCAAGGGTTACAAAAACCCCAAAAGGAGTGACTTTGGAAACTGTGCCTTTTACTTTTTGCTCTTTGCTATATTTAGCTGCCGCTTCGGCAAACGGGTCTTCTGTCAGTTGTTTAATCGATAAATTCAGCCGCCCGGTCTCCAAATCTTTGGCAATCACAATAACTTCCACTTCCTGTCCTACGGAAAATTGCTTCAAGGGCTCATCTGTTTTCTCCCAGGAAATTTCCGAAATATGAACCAGGCCTTCAATTTTCTCCGCTTCTTCTTTTTCCCCGCTAACATTAATCTCCACGAAAATCCCAAAAGGCAAAATAGCCGTCACCGTACCCATAAATTTGTCGCCGATTTTAACCTTGGAAAGGGCGTGGGTAATCTTTTCTAAATCTTTTTTGTCCGGTCGTTTCTGGGAAAATATTAGCCTGTTTGTTGCCTGGTCTACTTCGATTGGAGTTACGTTCAGCCTTTTCCCGATTAAATCGCCGAGTTTTGACGGTGCTTGAGCCAGTTGGGACGCCGGCAAAAATC
Organism: Candidatus Curtissbacteria bacterium; assembly: GCA_030647775.1. Lineage (GTDB taxonomy): Bacteria > Patescibacteriota > Microgenomatia > Curtissbacterales > GWA2-41-24 > JACPKK01. The sequence goes on along the minus strand of JAUSJC010000006.1, from coordinate 4,715 downwards.
CGCGCAGGCCAAAATATTCACAAATGACTCCGCCGCGGTTGGCCTCCAGCGCCAGAACTTCACACTCGCCGCCTGTCTCACGCATTTCGACAAGTTCCGTCCATCTCTTCACACCGGAAAGTTTCCGCAACGATAAAACAACCTGCCCCGCATCGTTTTCCGGCTGGACAACAGTTGCCTCAATCGTATCCCCGGGCGCCAGCTTGGAAACTAAATCCCCCGCCGCCGCGATTTCCCGTCCAAAGATAATACCTTCGGATTTGGCACCGATATCGATAAGGATTTCATTCCTGTTGGCCGCAATAATCTTGCCGCTTACTTCCTGCCCGCGTCTTATGGATGGAATTTTAAAGCCTGTTTGCGCCAAAAGCGCAGCCATTGGGCTTTTGCCCGACTGGTCGGAAAAAGAATTAGAGGATTTTTTGTTTTTTGATTTCAACCATGCTCACTTCCTTAATCCGCTAATGCGGAAAATTTTCAAACTCCCCGCCCGCCTTCGAATTGCCGAAGGCAAGTCGGGCAGGCAAATCCCAAACTCCAAATTTTGGTTATTGGAATTTGGTAATTGGTCATTGAATATGGGAAGTATAACAGTTTTTTTGGGATAAAAAAAGCCTAAAAAAACACATCACAAGTTCTAAAGTGATAAATTACTTGCCACGTACAAGATCTAGTGCTTTGGGAAGATACCTTGTTTGTGCTTCTTCTGTTTCCTTTTGAATCTCTTCTTCAGCGGTACGTATAGACTCTCCATATCTCATCTTCTGCACTGTTGTACTGGCAGTGACAGATTATAATGACCCATTTCCGATCCGGTATTTCCGATCCAGTATCGGAAAATATTATAACCGCGCCATCAAAAAAGCCCAACCTTTAGGGTGAGCTAAATTGATACTGGCATCGAGCTTAGCCCCGCAGTCCTGAACGAAGTGAAGGACGAGGAGCACAGCACGATGACAGGATTTTTCAGCAACAAAAAACCCTGCTTTTAACAGGGTTTTTTGAAAAATACTGGCATCGAGCTATCTTCGCACCCAGTTGCCCAGAAACTATTGTCACCGCTAAACCGTTTCACTATCCTGTTCGGAATGGGAAGGAGTGGGACCAGCTCGCTCAAGACACCAGTTGGGAAATTTTACCTGATTACCCCAAAAATTTCAACTAGAAACAAAGTTTAAACTCACTTGAAAACCGAATGAGGACGAAGCGGAAGCTGCGGTAGAACGATTCGATCTTTTTCGACAATAGGCCGACCCAAATCCGCCATCAAATCTCTGATCAACGCAAACCCCGCCTTGGTGTCACCGTTTAGAATGCCACTATTTATTTGGTTTCGAACTGCTTTTAATATACTTCGCGCCTCACGAACCCCAGATTGTTCCCTTATTTTTCTCATCATCGGCCGCGGCTGGTAGCTTAACCACATATCACCCTTATCTTCAGAAATTTCCCATTCCACACCCCTGAATTCAGCCTCAATTCTAATATGTTCCCCCACTTTTAGAGGTACCCGAAGCCCTTCTGGTAATTGGCTATAGAGAGGTTCACTTGGTCTCGGATGAGTTGCTATTTGCTCTACCATTTTTCTCCTTTAAAAAATACCCCTAGCGCTTGGCAGTTGGGTATATACTATAAGTGAGCTTGTAGCTCGTAAACTCACTATGGGTCGCATTTTACTCCTACATTTCTTTTCTGTCAAGTAAAAGCCCTTTTAAAAATCACACCGCCCTAAAGTGTGAAAGTGTTACAACTTCATTTTCGAGCCTGTAAGAAAATAAGCTCTCTTATTAAAAACTTAAATAATGAAGTCTGTCAACAACTAAATCGTAAACCGGCCGATACTGCCCTGCTTGACATAATCCTGACAAATTAGGATACAAATTTCCCCGAATACGCTACCACACCAAAATAATTCGTAATAATTCGGATGAGAGAATTAGATTTTAAAGTCTATCTCAATATCCAAATTTATCCGAATATTTTAAATCAGCAAAAAGTATTAGGATTAATTCGTAGTGTTCTTAAAACCGAGTGGAAATGTTTAGGCCATTAGGATTTTAGGTTCTTAGGCTATTAGGAAAAATCCTAATAACCCAATCGCCCAATTACCTAACCGCCTAAGTTTTGGGTTACGATCAATTAGTACGACTAAGCTGAAAATTAGGCTACCTTTAGGTTCTTAGGTCGTTAGGTTTTTAGGTTATTAGGAATAATCCTAACAGCCTAATCGCCCAATTACCCAATTACCCAATGGACCCAATTAACCTCGCGCTCACGCGCGAACAACCATTACTAGCTTTACACTTGTCGCCTATCAACCAGGTAGTCTTCCTGGGATCTTAGATATTTAGTCTTGTGGCCTGTTTGGCGCTTAGATGCTTTCAGCGCTTCTCAGTCAATAGCGTAGCTACCCAGCAGTGCTCCTGATGGAACAACTGGCACACTAGAGGCTACCTCACCTCGGTCCTCTCGTACTAGAGGTGACCCCACTCAAATATCAAATCGCTTGCACCGGATAGAGGCCGAACTGGCTCACGCCGTTCTGAACCCAGCTCGCGTAAGGTTTTAATGGGCGAACAGCCCAACCCTTCCCGCCTACTTCAGCGGGAGGATACCCTGAGCCGACATCGAGGTGCCAAACCTTCTCGTCGATATGGACTCTTGGAGAAGATCAGCCTGTTATCCCCGGGGTAGCTTTTATCCGTTAAGCTTACGCGCTCCCATGAGCCACGTAAGGATCACTAAAACCTGCTTTCGCACCTGCTCGTCATGTACGACTCACAGTCAAGCCGACTTATGCTTTTGCACTCTAAAAGTCCGTTTCTGTAGGACTTGAGTCGACCTTTGTACGCCTCCGTTACTCTTTTGGAGGCGACCGCCCCAGTCAAACTGCCCACCAGACATTGTCCCTCATCCTGTTTTTTGTTAGGACATAAGGTAAGTTTCAATCATCAAAAAGAGTGGTATTACACTGTCCCCGCCCAAACTTTCTTGCGAAAGAATGTTGGCGGGTCCCACCTATTCTCTACAGTTTCAAAAACTGAAACAATGCCAAGTTGCAGTAAAGCTCCACGGGGTCTTTTTGTCCTGGTGCAAGTTGGCCGCATCTTCACAGCCATTGCAATTTCGCCGAGTCTATCCTCAAGACAGTCGCTAAGTCGTTCAACCTTTCGTGCGGGTCGGAACTTACCCGACAAGGAATTTCGCTACCTTAGAACAGTTATAGTTACTGCTGCCGTTCACCCGAGCTTGCGTCCAAAGCTCAGTCCGATTTGCATCGGACATCACCTCAAACGATTAACTTACGAGCACTGGGCAGGTGTCAGCCCCTATACTTCGAATTTCTTCTTAGCAGAGACCTGTGTTTTTGTTAAACAGTCGCTTAGCGTCTTTAACTGCGCCCCATCCGCAGGACGGAAAACTCCAAATTACAAATTCCAAAATCCAAACAAATTATAATTTTCAAAATCCTAAATTCTAAACTTTTTAATTTAGAACATTTTGAATTTCGTAATTGTTTGATATTTGGTACTTGGTGCTTGAAATTTCCTGTCCCACGGACAGGGAGGACATCTACCAAAGGTACGTCCAGTTATATTGCCGAGTTCCTTAAGGATAGTTTTCTCGCTCGCCTTGGTATACTCTACCAGTCCACCTGTGTCGGTTTGTGGTACGGTTTTAGAAAAATCTGGTAACGGGAGAATTTCTTGGAAGTTGAAATGTTTTCTCTTGCCAGCTTGCGCCGACTCGCCATCAAAGCTCAAATAAACATGAAAGCGGGTTTTCCATCTTTCACTTCTTTACTTTTTAGGGGCCGTATCATTTCGACCCAGAAGCATTCCTCCTCCGTCTTCCCTTCACTCCTAACGATTTTTCCAAAGTAGCAGAATATTAACTGCTTATCCATCGACTACGCCTTCTGGCCTCGCCTTAGGACCGACTAACCCTACGTCGACGAACGTTGCGTAGGAAACCTTGGACATACGGCGCTCGTGATTCTCACACGAGTTTCGCTACTCATACCGGCATTCTCACTTCGTACCGCTCCACTCGCGTTTACACGCAAACTTCACTGCAATACGAACGCTCCCCTACCACTTGCCCGCAGGGCAAGTAAACTCCAATTTCCAAACTCCAAATTACAAATAATACCAAAACTCGAATGTTCTAAACTTTTGAATTTAGAATTTTGAGAATTAGAATTTGTTTGATATTTGGTGCTTGTGATTTGAAATTTATTTGTCCTACGGACAAATTCCAAGCTTCGGTGATATCTTTAGCCCCGGTACATTGTCGGCGCACACACGCCCGTCCTGCAATGCAGGACTTCGACAAGTGAGCTATTACGCTTTCTTTAAAGGATGGCTGCCTCTGAGCCAACCTCCTTGCTGTCTAAACGTGCACACTACCTTTGACACTTAAGATACACTTAGGGACCTTAGCTTTGGATCTGGGATGTTTCCCTTTAGCCCAGTAAGGCTTAGCCCTCACGGACTGACTCTGTGTTTATACAAAACAGTATTTGGAGTTTGATTGAATGCTACGGATAAATCCGCAACGATCCATTCAGAGCTCTACCCCTGTAGATTAAAAACACAGGCTATACCTAGATATATTTCGGGGAGAACCAGCTATCTCCGTGTTCGATTGGCATATCACCCCTAGCCACAACTCATCCAAGCCACTTGCAGCTGACACTGGTTCGGGCCTCCACA
>JAUSJC010000001.1 GCA_030647775.1 Candidatus Curtissbacteria bacterium | reverse complement strand
CGTGGTGCTGCCGGAAACGGAAAGTGCTCCGGCTGAGAGTGAAGCTGCCTTAAGAAGTGAATTAAATGTCGCTTGGCCGTCAACGTTAATCGACCCATCAGCGGCAAGGGGCAAGTATGAGGCGTTAGTCGTTAGTCGCTCTGCATTAGTCACCTGCGCTTTAGATGGTACATTGAAGGCATAGTTAATCTCAGTCTTTGATCCGTTCATCATTACCTCGGCTAAATTAACAAAAGGCCTAAGGACCGTGGAGAAGAAGTCCGAAGAGGCACCGTATATTTTGCTATATAAAGAAAGAGAAGAACTTTTTGTCCCCAAAACGTTCGCGCTTTCATATGTCCCGGCTTTCAAAAACTGCGCTGCATTTTGGCCGCCAAACATCAAAGAGGCGGAAACGACGGCAAAAATAAGGATTGGGACAAGGGAAGAGATTAAAACGATTTTGGCAAGAAGCGGCAGGTGTGAATGGACAGGCGGAATGTATTCAATTCTTGCGGGTTTGCGGGTTATTTCTTCTATGGACTTTTTTGTTTCCTGGTTTTCAAGTTTTTGGGCAATTTGGGGATAAGAATTTCCTGCCTGGGAAAGCCTAGTAACCCATATGAGCCTTTTAATTGTCCAAAGCGGTAGATGACCAACGGGGTTTGCCGATTTGTTGTTCTGCGGTGTTTTTCTGCTGGCATGGGGAAGAATACCAAGTTTTATGAAGTAGCGGATTCTCTCTTCGGGGTTGCCGGGGCCAAAATCTACGCCTTGCCTTTTGGCAAGTTCAATGATGACGGTTGTTGGGAGAATGTCTTCCGGAGAGCGGTCTTGGGTTTGGAAGTATGGAAGCTGAGTTTGCACGCCCGACAACGCTTTCGCCTGCCCGACTTGACTTCGCCAACTCGAAGTCAGGCGGGGCGTCAGTCGATGGCGGGCGGGCCCGCCTCGCGTCGACAAGCGAGCGCCCGCTTCGACCGCTAAGCGAGGCGAGCGGGTCGAGGCGGGGAGCTTGGTGTCTTGCGGGGGATTTTTAATCCCGCTAAAGAACCTTTTAGCGTTTAGTTTTTGCATTGCAGGCTTTGGTCCTGCAACTTACTCTGCCCCGCCTGCAATTGCCTTCGGCGATAGCCGATGGCGGGCAGGCCTAAGTATCGCTTCCCTTTATCTCCCGCTGCGGGAAATACCTCTACTTCCATTAAAGTAATAATATATATGCTGTGTCAACCCCGTTCATGTAAACTGAACGGGGTCAAGAGGCTATGTGATATATTTAGGTTTGGTTCAAGTTAAAGATTTTTTTGAGCCTTCGTTTCGTATCCGCCGCCATGAAAGTTCAATTAGCAAGTAACAAAATTAACTGCCAGGCATTTTTCTGTTGGTAAATAGCTTGTTGCAGTAGGCTAATTTCCAATTTTTGGTTACCATATTTTGTTCATCTTTGGTTGAGGGTAGCTAATTTGCGGTGATACCGAGCCATTTAGCCTTGATTTTTTAACACCGATGGAAATTTTCAGCCGGTGTTTTTCAACCGGCAAAAAATTCGTGGTTGTCCGCGAGTTCTTGTGGACCGTGGGGGAATCGAACCCCCGTATCCGCAATGCGAATGCGGCACACTACCACTGTGCTAACGGCCCCTTTTTATTTTAAGTGGACCGGAGGAGATTCGAACTCCCAACCCCCTCCATGCCATGGAGGTACGCTACCGTTGCGCCACCGGCCCTTGTCGGAATGGACTCCTCTTATTCGTCGGGCCAAAGCCGACTTTATCACTCCGTCATTCCTCCTCTTCAAAATGCGTTCGCATTTTGGCAAGAGGATTTTAGCAAAATTAAACGTTCCAACGCTAGTACCTATTCAATTACACCAGCAAGGTTTGAGTAAGTGATCATAATTGATATATTAATACACCTTATTGATTTATTACTCCGAGGCTGTTGTAAAAATCACTGAAGTTTGCCTTTTTGGTTACCTGGCAATTAGTACCGGCTGGCTGATAAGAAAATAAAAATCTAGAATAGATTGATCCGGCAATGTAATCGTAAATTTGTCCTAGAGCTCTTTGAAAACCTGGCACTTCTTGTCATTCCGCGAACCTTAGACCTTTAGGTCGCATGGTTTTGTATATTTCGGAATCTAGATCCTGAACCAAGCCTTCGAGGCCGTGAGTCCTCAGGTCGAATCGGTTCAGGATGACAGTTGGATTTTTCCTACATTTTTTTAAAAATTCTTTAAAAAAAGAAAAGGCCAAAAAGACCTTTTGAATTAGAGTGAAAAGGGGAGTTATAGGTAAATTAACGGAAGATGATTTTATTTGATATACAAAGAGGATTTATGATATTAGCGCTTAGCTTCGAAAAGTATTTTCCCTTGTGTTCGATTGATCGGCTTTTAGCAGTTTTGATTATTGGTCTGACAGGAAATTTTTTAATAGGAAATGATTGTCAAAATAAGAAAATCGGCATATTATTGCAAATAGTTTAGCTGCTAGGTAGATTCGGGTAAAACCCTCATTCCATCTTTGAATAAGCGTGTAAAGGCGTATGTCATTAAGGGGAATAGTATCTTTTCATGGTGACTTTCACAAGGGTAAATTAAGGCAAAATCTTAAAATAGATATAACTAAAGGTATATTATGTATATCAAACATATTTAAAAGCTATCTCATTATTCAAGTTTGGGTTTTGTTGTGCATTTTGAATTAAAGTTGCTAAAATCATTTAGTTGTTAGAGATTAGAGTTGAGAGTTAAGATATACTTGATTGATGAAGAAATACATACCAAAAGAAGTTGAAGCCAAATGGCAGAAAGAATGGGAAGCTGCCAAGATTTACGAGGCAAAGGATTCGTCTTCTAATGCTAAAAAGTATTATGTTTTAGATATGTTTCCGTACCCATCAGGTGATGGGCTTCATGTAGGCCACTTCAAGGGTTATACAGCAACAGATGTAATTTCCCGGTTTTTACGGGCGAAAGGATTTAATGTTTTACATCCAATGGGGTGGGATGCTTTTGGTTTACCTGCGGAAAACTATGCGATACAAACGGGTATCAATCCAGCTATTTCAACTGCTAAGAATATTGATCATATACGAGCGCAAATGAAGATGGTTGGGCTTTCTTATGACTGGGGTCGGGAAATTAATACAACTGACCCTGATTATTATAGATGGACACAGTGGATATTCCTACAACTTTATAAAAAGGGTTTGGCATATGAAGCGGAAGCGCCGATTAACTGGTGTCCAAAAGACAAAACGGGTTTAGCAAACGAGGAAGTTGTTAATGGATTATGTGATCGTTGTGGAACCAAAGTTGTGCGCAAGAAAATCCGGCAATGGATTTTGGCAATTACCAAGTATGCGGATAGACTGCTTGAGGATTTGGAAGGGCTGGATTGGCCACAGTCTATTGTTGAAATGCAGAGAAATTGGATAGGCAGAAGCGAAGGGGCAATGATAAGGTTCACAGTTGATAGCCTGCCTGCCGCCCGCCTGCCGGCAGGGCAGGGCGAGGCAGGTTCACAGTTGATAGTTCAGAGAAAATCCGTGAACCGTAAACCGATAACCGATAACTCAATTGAGGTTTTTACGACTCGTGCCGATACGCTTTTTGGGGCGACATTTTTGGTTCTTGCGCCAGAACATGCATTGGTTGCCAAAATTACAACTCGTGACAAGCAGAAAGAAGTTGAGGACTACGTCAAAAAAACTGAGCAGAAAACTGATCTGGAAAGAACGGATCTTACTAAGGTCAAAACCGGCGTTTTTACAGGCGCTTATGCAGCTAATCCTATTAACAACGAAAAAATTCCAATATGGATTGCCGATTTTGTAATTGGCAGTTATGGAACCGGCGCGGTGTTTGCCGACGCGCACGACGAAAGGGATTTTGAGTTTGCTAAAAAGTACGGAATTCTTCTCAAACCGAGTCTTTTGTCCGGAGATGCCAAAAGGGATGACCGCATTAAAAACCTCGAGGAATGTTTTACTGGCTACGGGATACTTTTCGATTCTGGTGAATTTAGCGGTTTGACTTCAGAAGAGGCCAGGAAAAAGATAGTTGAAAGTCTAGAAAAGCAGGGTAAGGGTGGATTCAGAGTTTCTTATAAACTGCGCGATTGGATTTTTTCCAGGCAAAGGTATTGGGGGGAGCCGATACCGATTGTCCATTGCCCAAAATGCGGAACAGTTCCGCTTCCGGAAGAAGATTTACCACTTCTTTTGCCTGAAGTTGAAAAATATCAGCCAACCGGAACCGGAGAATCGCCTCTAGCATCAGTTAGCGACTGGGTTAACACAACTTGCCCGAATTGTGGCGGATCGGCCAAGCGCGAAACCAATACTATGCCTCAATGGGCTGGTTCATGCTGGTATTACTTGCGGTTTGTTGATCCGAAGAATAATGGAGCACTCGTTGATCTCTCAAAAGAAAAGTATTGGATGGGGAAAACCGATACCAATGAAATTGGCGGGGTGGATTGGTATGTGGGTGGGGCGGAACACGCAGTTTTGCATCTTTTATATGCTAGATTTTGGCACAAATTTTTATTCGACATTAAAGTTGTTTCCGAAAGAGAGCCTTTCTATAAGTTAAGAAATGTCGGTTTGATTCTTGGACCTGACGGCCAGAAGATGTCCAAATCCAAAGGGAATGTTATCTCTCCCGAGGAGATGGTTAAAAGCTACGGAGCCGATACTTTGAGGGTATTTGAAATGTTTATTGGGCCGTTTGGGGATGTTGCCGACTGGAATCCCAGGGCAGTTGAGGGTGTTTATCGGTTTTTACAAAGAGTTTGGCTGTTTTCGCATCAGATAATTGAATCTAAAAAAAGTAAAAGTGATGATGATTTGGTCCGTGCGGTTAATCGTTTGATAGCTAAAGCTGAGCGAGATATCTGGGAGATGAAGTTTAATACAACAGTGGCGGCGATGATGGAGTTTGTGAATGGACTCTCGCAGAATATTGATAAAGCCGGAACAGATGTTCTGGAAAATTTTTTACTTGTACTTACGCCGTTTGCGCCGCATATGACCGAAGAGATTTGGTCCCACTTCGCTCCTGAAGGAGCTTCGCGGGATAAACAAGATTGGTCGATCCACCAACAGCCGTGGCCGGAATATGACGAGGCGCTTGCCCGCGCCAGTATGGTGACAATAGTTATTCAAGTTAATGGCAAGGTGAGGGACAGACTGCTAGTTGAGGCCGGAACGGATCAAAAAACGGCAGAAAAGTTAGCACTGGAAAGTGCGAAAGTGACAAAATTTCTGGGTAATGCCAAGCCTCAAAGAATTATCTTTGTGCCGGACCGACTGGTTAACCTCGTGATTTAGTCTGTGTCGTTTCCTCATTTTGAGGAAATGATATGCAGACCTGCTACTTGCAAATTATTTTTGCGCACGGCAGAGCTTAGCTGACGGTTAAGGCTCTTTATATAATCTGATAATCCCTGATCTGTGTAGCTATTGCCGTGGGCCGTGACGAGGCCGGCAACTAGAAGATGCAGCTCGTTTACGGGTGATTCTTGGTTCCCAAAAAGGTCGATGATTCTTGGGTTAACGATAGAGTCTGTGTGGTTTCTGATTTCTTTTTTGTCATTTTCGCGATCGGCTGGGGAATAACTCTGACGCCTATCGTTCTCGATTGCTCTTTGTGCCAGATGTTCTCTGATTAAAGGACTAATGACAATCTCCAATCTCCTATAAAGATGCAGAAATTGGAAGGGGGATGACCCGACAATAATTGCGGTCTCTTCGGAGCTTCTGGCCCAATGCTGGCGGCCGCGCCGCGTAGCTAGCTTGGGTGCTTCGGTAATTAAGGGATGATCTCCTTCGATAAATCCCTCAATATGGTCTCTAACTTTGATGCCCAATTTCCTAAATGTCTCTTTCATCGGGTGTGAATTATATCTTATTTTGGCTGTAATTCAAAATTTTGTTGACAGTTTGTGTTTGATTCTTTTACACTGAAGTCAAGCCTTTTGAAGTCCTTCGACTTCGCTCAGGACCTTTGGCCTGCAATGCTTAAAAAAGCCTTTTTGTTTTTCTTTGCTTTCTTTGCTATTTCTATTGGATCGGTTTTTGCCCAGAGTAGTTCTTCCGCCCCTGCCGCCCCAACCATTGCCGCGCCACAGGTTTCCTGCGGCACTAATTCCTCGGGAGTTAATATCAACTGGACAGATAATTCCAACAACGAAAACGGTTTCGAAGTCTGGACATGGAAAACCGGCAGTGATCCAACAAGGTTGACAACAGTTGGCGCCAATACTACCAGCGCGACATGGAGTGGTGCCCCAATTTCCGGCGATGCGGCTGTCTATGTTGTTGCTTACAACTCCAGTGGCAGAAGTGTGGCAGGGCCACGCGACTTTCCGATTAATTGCACAGGAGGAAACCCGGCACAGCCGGCTGTGGCCAAACCGGAAGCTCCAGTTAATATTACTTTTGTCGCAACGTGCGCCGGCGGCGGAATGGTTACATACACTGTAGCCTGGAGCGAAAACTCCAGTAACGTAGAAGGATTTGTAGTTTATGGGTGGCAAAATGGAGACGGCAATTGGACACCCGTTGGTAATTTTAGTCCGACTATTAGATCGGCTACATGGGGGCCGCTTGTCAGCGTTTTGCCCGTTGCTGTTGCCGTTGGAGCCCGCAGATCCGGTCAAGTGAGTTATGGGGAGATCAAATACATTCGGGATAGTAGTTGCGGGGCAACGATGCCGGCTAACCCGGCTGTAATCCTTTCCGTCCCTGCCGCCCCCAGTAACATATCGACCGTTGTTAGTTGTGTCAACAGCTTTTCTTCAAACGTCAACATAACCTGGAAGGATAATTCCGATAACGAAAACGCGTTTTATGTGCTTGTCGCAAAGGATGGAGATTCTCTCTGGACAAGGCTGCCAGTGACAGGGCCTAATGTCCAATCAGCAATTTGGTCAGGGGCACCGGGATCCGGTAAAGCCTATGTTTTGGTTTTCTCTTCAAATGCTGCCGGCAGCGCACCGAATCCGGCACTGACGAAGGACGTCCATGAATTTTCAATTAATTGTGCAGGTGGCGGTACAGGTTTTAATCCGAGTCCGGGAGCCGGTTCAGGGGGTGCTGGCGGACCGGCGGATTTAGTGATCGATTCTGTCAGCTTTTCTCCAAGCACCGTGCAGGAAGGCCAAGCAGTGAGTTTTTCTGCCCTTTTAAGAAATGCGGGAAGCGGGACGGCAAACCCTTCAAGCACCAGACTGCGGATTGACTTCGATAGCAACGGGACGTGGGATTTTACGTCAGGGTTTATACCGACAAGCTTTTTGGCGGCCGGCGGTACTCAAACTATAAGTTGGAATAACATATGGACGGCAGTGGTGGGGAACCACAAAGTGGAAGTTTGCGCCGATGCCACGGGTGTTGTTAATGAATCTAATAATGATAATAATTGTAAAACCGAACAAATTACGGTTGGCAGGAAGAATTCTTTTGGAGCGCTTGTGCCGTCTGCCCCAAGCAATGTGAGGGCAGAGGGTATTTCCTGCGGCGGCTTTGGCAGCGATTTGGTTAATGTCAAAGTCACCTGGGCGGATAATTCTAACAACGAGAATCAATTCCTTATCTGGATTTGGCAAGCCGGAGATCCGGGCTGGTCGGTACTTGGGACAGTCGGCGCGGGCGCGGGCGGTACTTTGTGGAATGGCGTGCGGCCGGGTGACGCGGCTGTAGCGGTTGTGGCTGTGAACGCCGCCGGAGGAACCCCTTCGGATATCTATAATTTTAAAGCTACTTGTTCTAATATGACTGGAAGATAATGAGCGACAGATTAAAATTGGCTTTTGTAACTTTAGCACTTCTTATCGCCACCTTGCCCGGTTTTTACTGTAATGGTGCCTATTGCCCGGCACCGGGCAGCAAGGTTTTGGGCCTTAGTTCTTACGGACGGACGGCGGGCGGGATTTGGCAGCGTTTTTTGGCCATTTTTGGTTTTGAGACGAAGGCCCCGGCAAAACCCGTGATAACCCAATCAAATTCCACGCCGCCGCCGCTGCCTAAGGCTGTGGATTTGGCACCGCCCCTGCCATCCACCAATTCCGCGGCTCCCGGCAAGTAGTTTTTAAAACTCCCATTTTGGTATTATGATCTTTGGATGAGAGACGAGAGGTGGCTTGAAAAACAGTTAGAGTTTCTTCTCGGCAGATATTTTGCCGACGTTAAAATTACTAATCCGATAGAAATTAAATTCGGGCGGGAGGCAAAGTTTAGGTTTGGGTCGATTAAGCTTTTAAAGCCAAAAGGCCTGCACTTTTTGACGCGTAGGTCAAAGCCGCAAAAAAGTATTATCACAATTACGGCGATGTTTGCTAAAGAAGATGTGCCGGCTGACGTCGTTTGCTTTACGATTTGTCATGAGTTGACCCACTACGCCCACGGGTTTTCCAGCACCAACAAGCGGCTTTTCAGGCATCCGCACCATGGGGGAGTTGTGGACGCGGAAATTAAAAAACGGGGCGGGGGGCATTTGATTCGTGCCTATAAGCTTTGGATTAAAGGATATCGTAAGAGGATTTTGGAAGGAAGAGCAAAAATATAAGAGAGCTTGTTTCTCGCTCCGCTCGAAATAAAAGAATATCGCAAGAGGATTTTGGCAGGCAGGGCGGGGGTTTAGTATAATACCCAACATGACTGAAGCAGATCCATTTGCCGGACTCGGCAAATTTTTGTGGAAGTATAGTAGAGTCTTTCGGGCAGGCGCAGATGTTGGCGCTCTTTTTGCAGAGCCCGAAGTTTACAGGCTTGCACCCGACGTTGCACCCGACGAAAGAGAAGAATGGACCCAGTTTCAGGTTAGCATCATAGGGCAGATATTTGAGTATCTTGATCTTACCGATTCGCCCTATGAACTTGCTTCGCGGTTTAAAAGCCGTTTTGACAGAGAAAAACAGGAACCGTTTAATGAGGTATTGCTTGGAGACAAGGACAATAAATTTTTGCAAATGACGACACTTGAAACATTGGCAGAGGCTGCAGAGAATGAGCATCAAAGGCTGGCGCGAAAGGCAGAAGGGCAATTGCCAATTAATCATAAACAAATGTACGATCAGGGTGCAGCAGGCCGTTGGGGCAAGATCAGTCAAATTATAAAAGCGGCTTCGGAAATTGGCGAATAATTTTTGGCGGGCTTTTCGTGCTGGCTTTGGGGGCGGTGTTTTTGACCAGTTGACAATTGTGTTAAAAGATGGCTTCATATAAGGACAGGGTTTTGTTGCCCGATTTTTGTAGTAATGATTAAAAAAACTGCTACCGTTTTCTTTATTGGAATATTTTTCTTAACGACCGTTCTGGTTGTAACTCCCGCCGACGCGAATGCCTTTTCGTTTGGAGATGTGGCCCGCGTCTTTACCGGCGAGCCGAAACCGGCTGTTAACCCTTCACCAAAACCCTCTCCAAAACCTTCGCTTAAGCCTTCTCCTAAACCAGCAAAAGCGCCTGCAGCAAAAGTTAAGGGTGTAAATGACAGCAAACAAGAATCGGCAATCGGGAAGTTTTTCAAGAGTATCGGCAATGGTATTGCCGCTGTAGGTGATTTCCTTTGGCCTTTTGAGAGTAAGCCAAGTAATCAAAAGGATACAAAAGTAGCTCAAAAAACTGCTACGGCTTCACCCGCGGCCACTCCAAGCCCATCACCCGCGCCTGCCAGTGAACCGGGTATAACCGTAGAGACGGCTGCCGAATCTCCGGCGCCGGTGGTTGTCACAGCCAATGGTGATTTTACGAACCTAGTCGTTTCCGGCAAAGCGACATTAGGCAGTGATTCGAGTGACCGGATTTACTTCAAGGGGCTGATGGGTTCTGACATTCTGGTTGATACTACCAAAGCCTACAATCTGGGTTCCGGCGGGGGAAGGTTTAAGAGCGGTTATTTTTCCAATAACGTATATGTTGGTGAGGAAACAAGGATTAACGCTGACGGGTTAACCACTAAAAATTCGGGATATTGGACAACGACCGGCGGCGGCTCAATTTATCTTAATCCGGATTCCAATAATGTTTATATCGGCAACAGCAGTAATTTGGAAATTGCCAATAACTTGACTGTTAAAGGGGCAATTTCGGCGACTAGTGGTGCAATCACAGCTGATGCAATTGACATTACTCCTTCCACTAATATAGATGCCCTTGATATTACGGGTACAAATATTAATACAGCAGACCTTATTGATTTGGACGCAACCGCTACAACAACAGGTGATGCCATCGATATTAATATGGCCAATACCAGAACAAGCGGTTCGGCAATTTTAATTACCGACGCTTCGGTGGCGGCTACGGTGACGGGTGATTTAATTCAGATAAATGTTACCGGGACTCCTGATACTAATACAATTGATATTGATTACACTGCCGGTTTTTCCGGAAATGCTATTGACATTACTACAGCCACAGCGGCTTCTACCGGTAACCTGATTGACCTCAACTTCGGTGCCATTGCCGACACGGGTGATGCCGTCAACGTCTCCATAGATGCTCTTGCCGTTGGGGCCCAGGCTCTCGTTGTTACAAACGCCGCTTCCATCCGCACCGCTTCTATGATCCAGGTGGACGACAACAACTCATCAGGACTCGTTGCCACTTTTGACCTCAACATCGCCTCCACCCGCGGCGGGCTCTTTGACATCGACACTTCGGGTATTTGGACTAATGAGAACCTGATTGACATCACAACCGGTGCCCAGGCGTGGACAGCAAACATCTTGGACGTAAACGTGGGAGCCGCCGCTTCAACCGGCGACGTCTTCAATGTCTCGATGGGATCTTCAAACCTTGCAGGCGGAGCATTCGTGGTTGCAGATGCCGGCGGAGTCCGATCCGATGCCATCATCGACATCACATCCGCTTCCACGGCTACCACAGATGCAGGATCCATCATGCAGATTAATGGCACAGGCGCTCTTGCCGGTGCAAACGTTCTTGACATCAACGTCTCCGGTGGTTCTACAAGCGGAAACGTCATCGACATCACAACGTCCGGCATACTCACCGCAAGCAACCTGATTGACCTCAACTTCGGTGCCATTGCCGACACGGGTGATGCCGTCAACGTCTCCATAGATGCTCTTGCCGTTGGGGCCCAGGCTCTCGTGGTTACTAACGCCGCCTCCATCCGCACCGCTTCGATGATCCAGGTGGATGACAACAACTCATCAGGACTGGTGGCCACCTTTGACCTCAACATCGCCTCTACCCGCGGCGGTCTCATGGATATCGATACCTCGGGCGCTTTTATTACCGAAAACCTGATTGACATTACAACAGGTGCCCAGATTTGGACAGCAAATATACTTGATATTAACGTAGGTGCGGCTGCGGCCACCGGTGATGTTATAAATATTGACCTGGGAGCGTCGGCTCCGGCTGCCCAAGCTTTGGTAGTTTCGGGTACCTCTTCAACGGCAACAGCCGGTGTTATTGATCTAAATATAGATACGGCTGCCGCTCAGAGCGCAACCGTTGTCGATATCACTTCAACTGTGGGCATAATGGACGGATCGGATACGTTTAAGGGCATGAACGTCGCCATTACCGGTGCCAACCACACAGGTGCGTCCAATGTTATCCGCGGCGTTGATGTGTCTCTAACCACTGCTGATGCAGATGCAACAGAAACCGGTATCAATGTAGGCGACAACTGGGACTTGGGTATTAGCTCAACTTCCGGTATCGGAATTGGTGCCCAGAAGACTTTGACTGCTGACAGCACTACGCCTTCCGTTTTGGGAACTTCACATGCTATTACTGCAAACGCAAATGCAACACTGATTAGCAACTTCACCGGCGGCCGCGCAGGCCAGCTATTGGTAGTTGAAGTTAACGATGCCTTTACAACATACGATTGTATCGGATCTGAAGCTACAATTAACTGTGGAGGTATTGACATTGTTGCTGCCGCAGGCGACTTATTAACCTGGGTTTACGACGGGACTATTTGGAATTTGGTTAACTGGTTGAATGAGGGTACCGCCCAGACCGGTGTCGACTTGGCCGAGTATTTTGGAAGTACTGAAACTTTGGTGCCGGGAGATGTGGTTAGCGCGGACTTGGCCAATCCGGAATATGTAGTAAAGACAGCAAAAGCTTACGACTCCAGGCTTCTGGGTGTTGTTTCGACCTTGCCGGGATTGGTTATTGGTAATCCTAATGACCTTAACCAGATTGCCCTTGTCGGTCGCGTGCCGGTCAAGGTTACCGACGAAAACGGGGCAATTAAGGCGGGCGACTACCTGACATCTTCAGCAACCCGCGCCGGATATGCCATGAAAGCGACAAAAGCCGGTCCGGTTGTCGGTATGGCACTTGCGGACTTTGCCGGCGCAGACGGCAAAGTTGTGACCTTTATCAAGCCAACATGGTTTGATCCGATCACGGAACAGAAGAGAGCGGTTTTGGCGGCCCTTGGTTTGGGTTCCGGTTCGGTACTTGGAACAACAACTACGTCAAGCACAACTGGCACCACAACGACTACAACTGCTACCAGCCCATTGGTCGGGCCTGCTGCTGATGGATCGTTGGGAGTTCTGGAAGAAGCCGCTGATTTGATGGTTCATGGTTTATTGACTGCTAAAAACTTGAAAGTAACAACAGCCGCGGAGTTTGCGGGAACTCTGGTTGTCAGGGGTCTGGCGACGTTTGAAGGCGATTTGGTTGTAAAGGGCGCACTTGCGACCGGCTCACTTGATCTTTCCGGCGCTTTAACTAGGACGATGACTGCAGGTTCTGCCATTTCGGCAGGGGATCCGGTTGTAGTTACAGGTGCCAATACGGTTGCCAGAGCTGGCGGTTCTTCTGCCAGCGTAGTCGGTCTGGCCGCAACTAGCGCCAGTGCAGGGGCAAGCGTTAAAGTAGCAGTTGCCGGAACAGTCGGCGGGTACAGCGGACTGGCGACAGGCTCAAGATACTATTTGGGCGCAGGCGGTGTGGTGACAACGGCTCCGGGTGGCGACCGCGCAGTTCATATCGGAATCGCAATTTCCGGAAGTGAAATGATTGTACAGATTTTTGAATCGGTAGCGCCGCCGGCACCAAAAGTTGTTGATACGGCGACAGTTGACGGTTCAACGTCAGCTAGTGGAACAACGACGACTACAACGACTGAGTCAGCAACAACTACGACTACAACAACTGATTCGACGACTGGCAGCTCAACGTTAACTGGTGAAACAACTCTAGAATCGACATCGTCTGCAACAACAGAGTCGAGCTCGACACCAACAACACCCTAATTTAGGGGATTGACAAGACTCTCGAAAATAATTCATATTACGACAATGCCAAACGACGAACATAATCTTAGAAATATCGGAGTGGAGCACCATAAGAGTGATTCCGGGCTTCCTGATTTTAATGCCCAGAACATTATTATTTTTGTTCTCATTTTGGTGATTTTGGGTTTTGCCCTTTACGTTTTTAAGCCCGGCCTATTTAAGAGTCTTAAAATAGGGACAGATTCCAAGTCTGCTGTTCCTTCGCAGGAACAAAAGAAAGAAGCTAAACCTTCAGGATATTCCGCTGTCTTTTTAACAAATAACCAAGTGTATTTTGGCAAGCTTGAAGACGCAAATAGTGATTATCCAAGGCTTAAGGAAGTCTATTATCTTCGCGCCAACACCGCCTTGCAGCCAAAGGCGGCAACCGGTTCCGCGCAATCTGACGTTTCCCTGATTAAATTAGGAGAGGAGCTTCACGGGCCTTCTGACGAGATTAAGTTTAATCGCGACCAGATCCTTTATATAGAGGATCTGAAGACCGACAGTAAAGTAGTTAAGGCAATAGAAGACTTCAAGGCTAAGAAAAAGTAAGCACGAGATATATTTAGAGTGTGGACCGCTTCTTCGAGGATATAGATTTTTCCGGTAAAAGATTCAATTTAATCGTTGTCGGTATTTTTCTCGTCGGGCTTTTTGTGCTGGCTTTGGGGGCGGGGCTATTTTTCTTCAAAAACCAGAAAGGCGACAGCGATATCCAAATACTATCAGCGCAAGATGCGGTGGCAAAAGAGGGGGTAGCGCGTGAGGAGTTGGTGGTGGATATCGGAGGGGCGGTTGCTAATCCCGGAGTCTACAGACTCTCTTCCGATCTGCGCGTCAATGATGCGATAAAGGCGGCCGGAGGATTGGTGGGTGGTGCGGATACTTCGAAAATGAACCTGGCGGCCAAGATTGGCGACGGGCAGAAGATCTATGTGCCTTCAGCGGGTCAAGTATCAGGTGTCAAGTATCAAGAGGCGAGCGGGCTGATTAGTATTAATAGTGCGACGGAGCAGGAGCTGGATACGCTGCCCGGAATTGGGCCGGTGACCGCCAAAAAGATTATCGCTGGCCGCCCCTACAGCAGTTTAAACGACCTTTTGGTTAAAAAAGCAGTATCTGCTAGTGTCTTTGAAAAGATTAAAGACTTAATAACCTGGTGACTTCACGTCAACTTCCCCTTTATGCTTTGACGATTTTATTTCTGCTAAGCGCTTTTTTTATAAGAATTAAGTGGCAAAAACCTCTTGAAACTTTGCCGAAAAATCAAAAGATTACGTTTGTTGCAACTTTGAAAAAAGAACCGAAGATTTCCGATAAATACCAAGTTTTGACAATTGCCGATGCCAAAATCTATGCGCCGCTTTTTCCTTCCTGGGGCATTGGCGACAGGCTGCAAATCAGCGGAAAAATTGATGAGAAAGGCAGGGTTTTTTATCCCCAGATAGAAAAAACCGGGGAGGAGAAAAGCCTTTTTGGATTTTTGCAAAGTTTCAGGACAAGGATCAGCCAAAACCTGGCGAGACTCCTGCCAAGCCGCGAGGCGGCGCTACTTCAAGGAACCGTTTTGGGTGTGGACAATATTGAAAAAGATTTTAAGGATCAGCTTATAAAAACGGGAACCATCCATGTGGTTGTGGTCTCGGGACAGAATATGGCGATTGTTGCCGGGATTTTTGTAGCTTTTGCTAAATATATCGGTAGACGAAAAGCTCTGGTATTGGCTTGTGTGGCGGTGATTTTATATGCCGCGATTGCCGGTTTTAGCGCGCCTGTAATGCGAGCTTTGATTATGGTGCTTGTGGGAACTGTCGCTGTTTATATAGGACGCGAAGCATGGCCCATTTGGAGCTTAACCTTTGCAGCGCTTGTGATTATCTTCATTTCTCCTGGGGCTCTTTCGGAAGTTTCGTTTCAGTTAACTTTTGCGGCAAGTCTTGGAATTATGACGCTTGGGAAAGTTTTGACTCGGGTTTTTGCTCGAGTGCCGATATTGGGGGAGAATGCGGCGATTGCGACATCGGCATACTTATTTACTGCACCGGTAATTTTGTTTTATTTCGGTAGAGTTTCGCCGATAGCCCCACTTGTAAATATTTTAGTGGCAGAGGCTGTTTTCCCAATTATGGTTCTGGGATTTTTAACAGCATTTGCGTCCTTAATTTTTATGCCGCTAGCACAGGTTTTGGCATATTTTGCATATGTGCCGGCGTTTTATTTTGTAAAAGTAGTAGAGGTGTTTGCTAAATAATGACCAAATCGCAAATTCCAAATTTCAAACAAATTCGAATTTTTAAAATTCTAAATTCTAAACAGTTTTGAATTTTGGATATTTGAAATTTATTATTGTTTGTTATTTGATGCTTGGTAATTGGAATTTATGATATCTAAAAACAACCTTTTGATATATTTTGCCCTGATTTTTCTGGGGCTTGGTGTGCTTTTAATTTTTCAGCTTAAAGATTTGGGGAAGTTTAAGATGATTGCCTGTGATGTCGGGCAGGGGGACGGGCTGCTTTTGATTTCACCGGGAGGCAAACAGGTGGTTGTGGATGGCGGGGCGGGGAAAAAGATTCTGGATTGCCTTTCTTCCCATATGCCGTTTTGGGATCGTAAGGTCGAAATGATGGTCTCCACTCATCCACAAAAAGATCACATGGAAGGGCTTGTGGCGATTCTAGGGCGTTATAAGGTGGATATGATTGTAGCGACAGGGGTAGTTAATAAGACCCAATTATTTGCCGTGTGGCAGGAAGAAATTAAAAAATCCGGGGCGAGGGTTTATATTCCCGGCGCGGGGGATAAATTCAAAGTTGACGCTTTGGACTTTGACGTTTTGTGGCCATCCTGGGCTAAAGCTTCGGAGTGGCAAGCTAATGCACCGCGGGACTTAAATGAGACATCGATTGTAATGCGTGCTAGTTACGGAGATTTTTGTGTTTATTTAACTGGAGATCTCCCAAAAGAGATTTTGGCAAAGATTATCGATAAACCGTGCCAGGTATTAAAAGTGGTGCATCATGGTTCCAGGACCGGTACAGACCAGGAAGTAATCGACGCGATACGTCCGCAGCTGGCCATAATCCAGGTGGGAGCCAAAAACCAGTACGGCCATCCGCACAAAGAGGTCTTGGATGTTTTGACGGCCAACGGGGTTAAGATTTTGCGGAATGATTTAAACGGGGAAATTGAGGTTGATTCGGATGGACGCGGTTTTAGCTATCGATTGGACAGATAACCTCTTCCGTTGGCGGTGGAAACGATCTGCTTAAATTGACAAGGTCGGCGGCGTCTTTGTGAATCTTCCTTTGGTGATGTTCCAGTTCGGGAGTACGGTTTCCATGCGAGTCGGAACAGAATTCGATTTCGATAACGAGGAGGCCTTTATCAATTGCTGTCACTTCTCCGATTATAGTGACCTTATTTAGTCCGGTTCTCATTAATTGGTCGCCGACCGAAAATCTTTCTGCCATTTTGTTGATTATTCTATCATGCGTGGTGATATATATCAGCTATTCAAATCGAGCATCTTCCACTTTTAGTGGAGGTGACCAGCTGATATACTTTAATAATCATGCTACGAGATCAAATAAAGAAAGACATTGAAAAGGTGATTGGGCAATTGGGTTATTGGGGTGGTGGGAAAGAGGTACCCAAAAACCTAACAATCCAAAAACCTAACAACCCAATAGAGGTAACGAGGACGTCCGATCCAAAGTTTGGTGATTTTACGACGAATATTGCCCTTAAAATAGCGACAAATGACAAACGACTAACGATTAACGGTAAGGGAAATAAGCAATCCCCACTTGAGGTTGCTAAAGATTTAACCGATAGTTTAAAAGGTTTGCCTTACGTAAAAAGACTAGAGGTCGCCGGGCCCGGTTTTATTAACTTTTTTATCAAAGACGAAATTTGGCAGAAAGAAGTAGAAAAAGTACTCGAATTAAAATCCAAATACGGGTCAAATAATATAGGAAAGGCCAAAAAGGCAAGGGTAGAGTTTGTCAGCGCCAACCCGACGGGGCCTTTGCACTTTGGCAACGCGCGCGGGGGGCCAATCGGCGACGTTTTAGCTGCAGTTTTGGAATTTTCAGGCTACAAGGCTCTGCGCGAATTTTACGCCAACGATATCGGCGGGCAAGTCCAAAAGCTTGGGCAATCAGTCCTGAATGTGGCCAAAGGCCAAAAATTAGAAGACCAGGAATATAAAGGAGAGTATATCGTGGAGCTTGCCAAAAAAATCGGCAATAAGCTTAATGCCGATGAAGTCGGGACAAAGGCAGTAGATCTGGTGCTGGCGCAAATTGAAGAAGATTGCCGCGATATGGGGATAAAATTCGACATAATTTATTCGGAGAGCCAATTTATTGCCGACGGTAAGACAAAAGAGGTTTTGGAAACTCTTGAAAAGAGAAAAGTGCTCAAGAAAAACGAAGGCGCAGTTTGGTTTGCCCCCCACCTTCGCCATCCACTTCGCTCAAAGAGCTTCGAGGATCTAGAAGGCTCCGGTGGGCAAGCAAGCGATGAGTTTTTGAAGGATAGGGAAACAGTGGTTATTAAATCCGACGGTTCTTACACCTATTTTGCCAACGATATTGCTTATCACGGCCTAAAATTTGGCGAGGGATACGATTTGGTTATTGATATATTTGGTGCCAATCACCATGGCCATGTGCCGCGGCTGCGGGCGGTAATCGCCGCGTTGGGGTTTGAAGAGGAGAAATTCAAGGTTGTGATGTACCAATGGGTTAGGTTCAAAAGTAAGGGTAAGATTTTAGGAATGTCCAAAAGGTCTGGTAATTTTATTACCGCGAAAGAAATCCTGGAAATGGTTGGGGTGGACGCTTTACGGTTTTTTATCCTGATGCATGATGCTTCAACGCACATTGATTTTGATTTGGACCTGGCGCGCGAAAAATCGGCCAAGAACCCGGTCTATTATGTCCAGTACGCCCACGCGAGGATTTGTTCGATTCTTAGTAAATCAGAAGCGGGTTCTGCCGCGCGTTTCCCCCGTCCGACGTCCTCGCTTCAATCAAACCTCGAGATTGAATCCCAAAACTCATCGGACGCTGCGGGCGCTCGACGGGGGTCCCCCACGCGCGTCACCCGCTCTATTGACTACGGACTACTGACTACGGACTACGAACTTGCTTTGATCAAGCAAATCTCAAAGTTGCCGGAGTTGGTGGAGGATATCGCGGGGAATTTTGCGGTTCACGGGCTGACCACTTACGCGATTGGGCTAGCCGATTCTTTCCATAAGTTTTATGAGAACTGCCAAGTACTTACCGAAGACGAAAAGCTAACGAGTGCCCGTTTGGGGCTTGTGATTGCGACTAAGATTGCACTTACCAATACCTTAAAACTTCTTGGAGTCTCCGCGCCGGAGAAAATGTAAAAATTCCTTCACCTTTGATATAATATCCTCCATGTCAAAAGAGGCGCAACCACGATCATTCTTAAACACTCAAAAAGCCTATGTACAGGCCGTGGAGGACTTAATGTCCAAAGAGAGTTTGATTGAGGGAAACGATTCGATTTATATTTCTACCGGAGGTAAAGCAAAAATCCCCATTGCACTGTCTATTGAGGGTCAGATTGCAATCCCGCGCGCCTTTAGAGCCCATAATACGGCACAGCTCTATATATTCGGCGAAACCTTGACGCTTGAAGATGTTGGGGAAATGACTGGTTATACACATGAGAGAGTTAGGCAAATCACGAAAGAACGATTTGCCGAGCTAGTGGATACAACGGAAGGATTTAACTTTAGGAAGCCATTATTTGAGCAAAGGGTCATTTCTAGATTAAAGGAAGAAGTTAAGGCAGGAGCAAGTTACAGTGAGCTTAGGGAAAAAGGGTTCGAGGGATACCAAATTAGATATGCAAGAAAAATAATTGAGGGACGGGAAGATGAATTCGAAATCCCCCAACCCTCACCCAAATGGGAAGACACTCTTTTGCAACTTTCAGATCCTGAAGTAGACATGGAGATAAAAAAAGAGCTTATAAGACAAATTGATAGGCATGCCTATCAACGTCATCAAACTCTATTTATGGATGTCTCTGCGGTCGCCAGAGAAGCAAAATTATGGCCTAGATCAAGACATGGCGATATTGCTTTTTTAGCGGATTATCTTGATTCTTTAGGAGTGCCAATTGGAATTGACGAGTTGGAAGTTAAAAATGGAAAACAAAAGAGGATCTTGCGCCAACATTTTACACTTATTTCTTTGCGAGATAGCATTGTTGAATTGTTTAAGCAGGCACAGGGTGAGAGATTTGACGCAATGAGAAAACCAACGGTGATAGTTTTGGGACCGCAGCCTGAAAGAATACCGACTACATTTGACCTTAGAAAAAAAGACAGACAAAATTTTTCAACATTGCTGCCTTTGCTTATTCTCTACGGAGTA
This sequence comes from Candidatus Curtissbacteria bacterium, assembly GCA_030647775.1. Classification (GTDB taxonomy): domain Bacteria; phylum Patescibacteriota; class Microgenomatia; order Curtissbacterales; family GWA2-41-24; genus JACPKK01. Next base: position 4,335 of record JAUSJC010000001.1, on the reverse strand, counting down.
ACAAATTCTTACCAATTAAAAATATTGAGCACTTCGCTTGCCGATTTAATTGGAAATAATCCGCCGGCTACAATTTTTCGTATGTCAGATGGTGATTTATTCGTTTCTCTGGGGGACATAAATATTATCGGCGAATATTTGGGAGAGCGGTTAAGAGGAGTCAGAGAAAAACGTGCGGAGAAGATGTAGATTCTACCTTCAGGCAAATGGACGTTTTGTTTGCGATCGTCAATAAAAGGGGTAGATGGGTTGCACTTGGATTCTGTCAGAATGACCTGGCGGTTGCTAAGAAAAAGACTCATAGAGTTGTGATTCAGGCTTGAGCGCTCATCTGATATATAATATCGAAGATGAAGAAGTTGCTGCTGTTTTTTGTTTTGGGTGTGCTTTTGGCCTTTGGCTTTTTATACTTCAAAAATACGGTGAGAGATATAATTTTTCTCCAAGATCAGGTAAAGAGTGAGCAGACAGCGCAAAAAAGGCCAATTATGCGCGTTGGCCTGATTGCAGACAGCGAAAACGACAACGAGAATTTGAAAAAGGCGCTTCGACAAGCTACCGGTTATGGGGTTAATTTTGTGATTGGGCTTGGGGACTGGAGCAATGTGGGAACAGAAGACGAACTTTTGGCGGTGAAGAAAATCTTTGACGATTCCAAGATACAGTATTTTTTGACTCCCGGCGATCATGACCTTTGGGCGAGCCGCAACCGGGGGGAAGAAGCGCTTGAGAATTTTAGAAAAGTTTTCGGCCAGCCAAGCCAGGTGATAGATAAGCAAAGCTTTTCTACGAATAAGCAAAGCTTTTCTGCGAATAAGCAGAGCTTTTCTACGAATAAGCAAAGCTTTTCTGCGAATAAGCAAAGCTTTTCTGCGAATAAGGAGGGGATACGTTTAGTTATATTAGATAATAGTGATATATACAAAGGTATTAGTGTAAACGATTGGAAAATGCTGGAGGGGGCACTGGGGAAGCCGGCAAAACTCCATTTTGTTTTTGCCCATAAGACGCCTTTTCACCCCGATAGTAAGCATGTAATGGGGGAAGACAGCCCGGAAGTGGCCAGGCAAGCGCAAACATTTCTAGATTTATTGCAAGCGAAGAAAGTAGACGGATTTTTCAGCGGAGACCTGCATTTTTTTGCCAAGTTCAAATCGCCGGACGCTTCTGTTAAAATAACGACCATCGGCGCTATCGTGGCCGATCGCAATTTTCAAGGTTCCAGGTTTGGGGTTTTGACGATTTTTGACGACTGGACTTGGGAAGTAGAGGATGTGGAGATAAGATAACTCATTGAGTTATCTTGCGATCCTTGTCGAGTAGACTCAACTGCGGGTCTAAAGGTAATTGTTCGGTCTCGCGCCACTAAAAAACGCTCGACGGCTGATTTTTAACGAGATTTTTCGCCCGTCTCGCTCAAGCCTCCGTCGGCAGTGTAGCAAGGTTTAAAAAAAAGAGGTTTTCGTGAGCCGACTACGTCATGTTTTTAATGGCCGCAAGACCTCACTTTTTGATAATGGTAAACAATAATAAAGAATTTGAAAGATTGACGCTAGATAACGGCCTGCGGGTTATTTTGGCGCCGATGCCGGGCTTTAAGAGCGCGTCGGCGATCGTCCTTTGCGGAGCCGGCAGTCGTTACGAAACCAAAAAGACAATCGGGCTTTCGCATTTTCTGGAGCACATGTTTTTCAAAGGGACAAAAAAACGCCCGACGGCTATGGATGTGGCAACAGAGATTGACGCGCTCGGCGGGGTTAATAACGCGTTTACCTCTAAAGAATTCACCGGTTACTACATCAAGGCGGCCAGCGACCACATTGAACACATTTTGGAAATTATTTCGGATATGCTCCATAACAGCCTTTTTAAAGTCGAAGAGTTCGAACGCGAGCGCAATGTTATCTTGCAGGAACTGCATATGCGCCACGACGACCCGAAGATTAGGGTTTTGGATTTGATTGAAGAGGTAGTTTTGGATACCGACCAGCCTTTGGGATGGGATACGGGCGGATATCCGAAAATTATCGCCAAACAAACCCGCGAGCAGATGATTGACTATATCGGCGAGCGCTACTGGCCCAATAATATGGTTTTGGTGGTAGCCGGTTTATATGACCGCGACTCGGTCCTTCTGGCCATCAAAAAATATTACGGCTTTAAAAAGGAGAGAAAGGTCACCAATTTTTTGCCGTATGTTGATCGTCAAAAGAAGCTTGCGATTGAAATTGACAGACGCAAAATCAGGCAGGCGGCACTTGCTTTGGCCTTTAAGGGACTTTCGCGTTTTGACGACGACAGGTACGCATTGGATGTCCTAACAACAATTTTGGGCGGGGGAATGTCATCGCGCATGTTTGACGAGGTGCGTGAGAAGAGGGGGCTGGCATATTATGTGCGCACGGGCTGTGAGTATTACCACGATACCGGCGTGTTTGTGACTTACAGCGGGATCGATTTGCCAAAAGTTGACGAGGCCTTGAAAGTTATTGTCGATCAGTACGCGCGGATCCGCGACGAGCGGGTAGGGGAAAAGGAACTTAATAAGGCCAAAGAGAGCATGAAAGGGCAAATGGCTTTAGGATTTGAGGATTCCTTAAATGTTGCCCAGTTTTACGGGTTTGGCGAGCTGTTGGAGAATAAAATTGAGACTTTCGAGGAAGAGATTGCCCATATCGACGGGGTAACGCCTGCCGACATTGCCCGCGTGGCCAAGCGTTTGATAAGGCGCGACAAGATGAGTTTGGCCGTTGTCGGGCCGTTCCGTGAGAAAGCAGAGTTTGAGAAGATTCTCAAACTCTAATTTTTAATTTTCCAATTTTTAATTTTGAATAGTCTCCATTTCATCTTCATGCCAATGTCATCCTGAATCGATTCGGCCTGAGGGCTCACGGCCTCGAAGGCTTGGTTCAGGATCTAAGAGAGATTCCGAAACGAGTTCGGAATGACAGGCCAGAGATTGCTTCGCTTCGCTCGCAATGACAGAGTGAGGGGGCACTCTTATAGTCGTGAAAAGAATTTAGTCCCCAAGCGGTTTTAGCCTGGCAAAACCCCAAAAAGAGGGCAAAAGAGTAAATTCCCGCACGGAAAATAAACTTATAGTAACGAGGGCGAGAGCGGCCATTTGAGCTTGACAGACCGTATTCTTTCTGTATAAATGGAGATATGCTGTAAATATTTACCCTACTCGTTTTTCCCACGCGGTAAAAACTAGAGGCCATTAGAAAATGGCCTGCGGTCCTCGTCCGAAACGACGGACTGCGGGCCTAGGGTGAATAAACAGCGAGCCTGCCTGAAGGGGCACGTAAGGGATAGAGACTGAGGGGCTGAAAGTTGATTTAGATGCAGTCTGAACCCGGAGACCTTTCTGAAGAGAGAAAATTTTTAACTGCCCAAGAGCTAATTGCAAAAGCGGTAGCGGCTGGCGTGGATTTTGGCCACGGCAAGCCCCTTGAGCGTTTGCGCTACCTTGTAAAGCTTGGGCTTTTACCCCATCCCGAAAGGGTACTTGATAAATCCCAGAAGCTTGGCCATAAAGTCCCTCCTAGATTTATCGGAGTTTACCCCAAAGAAGCGCTTGCCAAACTTACCCGGGTCCACAAACTGATCCGCGCGGGCAAATCGCTTGCCCATGTAAAAGAGATTTTTGAGAAAAGTGAGGTAGTGGCGGGGAGCCTAAGAGGACGGCCGCCAGTCAAAAGACCGGTAGGTGATACAGAAGATTACCTTTTGATTACTTCTAAGCCGGTTATTGCGCCGGTTCTCGCGCGGTTTTTGCTTGGCGGTATTGCAGTTCTCGTCATCACTTTTGCACTGGTGGTGGCAACACTAGCCGTGGGTGGAGGGAAAGCGCGACAATTTTTACAGGTTCCGGGAGCGTCTTCTTACAATAATCCCTCCTCTGTCACTGCGAACGACCTGCCTGCCGGCAAGGCAGGAGTGAAGCAGTCTCAACAAGAGATTGCCGCGTCGTCTTTCGACGAGCTCAAGACTCCTCGCAATGACAACCAAGATGTTTTGGCAGCAAAGACCTCTTCTCTTTCATTAATAGATCAAATATACGGTGCCTCTTCGGACTTCTTCTCCACGATTCTCAAACCTTTTGTCAATTTAGCCGAGGTAATGATGAACGGATCAAAGACTGAGATTAACTATGCCTTCAATGTACCATCTAAAGCGCAGGTGACTAATGCCGAGCGACTAACGACTAACGCCTCATACTTGCCCCTTGCCGCTGATGGGTCGATTAACGTTGACGGCCAAGCGACATTTAATTCACTTCTTAAGGCAGCTTCACTCTCAGCCGGAGCACTTTCCGTTTCCGGCAGCACCACG
>JAUSJC010000011.1 GCA_030647775.1 Candidatus Curtissbacteria bacterium | reverse complement strand
TCTTGATTTAGTTTTTCCAAAGAGATGTGTTGGATGCCGGAGGGTCGGACCCTATATTTGTGCTGATTGTGTGGGGAAAATTGAGTTTGTCGAGAAGCCCGTTTGTCCGATTTGCCAGAGGCAGGCAATCGGCGGGAAAACTCATCCGGGGTGCAGTGGGAAGTATCGGCTAGACGGTTTGATAGTGGCGGCAAGGTATCGGGGGCCGGTTAAGACAGCAATCCAAAAAGTTAAATACAAGTGGGTTTTTGATATTGAAAAAATTCTGGTTGATTTAGTTTCCAAACAGCTTTGGAAATTTGATTTTCCGCAAGAAGCAATTTTGACTGCAGTGCCGCTTCATATAAAGAGAAAAAGATGGAGAGGATTTAATCAAAGCGAAATTTTGGCAAAGACTTTGGCCAAAAAATTCAAAGTGAAGTATGGAGATTTTCTGGTAAGAAAGATTGAAACAAAAACGCAAGTTGGACTTTCGAGAGAAGATAGAAAGAAGAATATTCGCGACGCATTCGCCCTTTCCCTCTCCCGTCAGACTAACCCCTCCGCCCGTCATTCTTACTCTTCCTCTCGTCATCCTGAACTCGTTTCAGGATCTAATATTATTTTGGTGGACGATGTTTACACAAGCGGCGCGACGATGGGCGAGTGCGCCAAGGTTTTGAAAAAAGCCGGCGCCAAAAGCGTGTGGGGAATGGTTGTAGCGCTTGGTTAGATTCTCCAATTCTGATAAAATGAGCCAGCAAGGAGAGGTCGCATAGTTGGTCCATTGCGGGAGGTTGCTAACCTCCTGAGCCTTTAAACGGGCTCGCGTGGGTTCGAATCCCACCCTCTCCGCCAAATCGGGAGAGGTCGCATAGTGGACTAGTGCGTTCGTCTTGAAAACGAATGTGGCGCAAGCCACCGTGGGTTCGAATCCCACCCTCTCCGCCCTATAAATTTCTTTAATGATTGATCCAAACAATAAAAGCACAACAAAAAATCCGGTCGGTCATTTTATGGTTGCGGTTGGGTTTTTAATTGAACTTAAAAGATCTGGGAAAATCCTCCTGGTAAAAAGGAGTGATGTGTTAGATTGGCAACCTCGGGAATGGGAGATCGGTTATGGGAGAATAAATCAATTTGAAGACACTGAGGTTGGATTAAGGCGAGAAGTATTCGAAGAGTTGGGTTTGGATGACTTAGAGATTATAAATGTTCTCAATATATGGCATATATTTCGAGGTTCAATGAAAGCGGAAAACGAACTTATTGGTATTACATATCACTGTCGTACTAATACTAGCGAGATTCGTTTATCCGAAGAGCACTCACAATACCAGTGGGTGCTACCAGAAAAAGCTAAGGAAATGGTTACAGTTGGGGGTATAAAAGAAGATATAGATAGCTACATTTCTAGCAAGATGTAATGAATCCTCGATTTTTTTGAGTCAAGGTAGTTGTGTTAAACTAAATTAAATATGCCCAGATTCCATAAAAACGAAATTCATATTGATCACCACGAAGGAAGAATAATTTCCAAGGAAGAATTGGATGCCAAAAGGCAGGCGGCGCTGGACGCAAAGACCATCGTTTCCTGGAAATCTCCGGTTCATATTTTTAAGCAGAGGTCTAAAAAATATTTCACTAAAGTTACGCTTTACGCGCTCGTTGCCATTTTGGCGGCGATTGCATTTGGAGAATTTGCGCTTGTCGGGGTAATCATTGCCATTGTTTTTGTAGTTTTTGTTCTGGCTAACGCCGCGCCGGAGGTAATTGAGCATAAGATTAGCAATATGGGAATTATTTCCGGCGGGAGAGTATTTTTGTGGGAGGACCTTGATTCGTTTTGGTTTGATAAGCGCGGGGACGAAAGAATGCTTATGGTGCAGACCCAGCTGCATTTTCCAAGCCGGCTAATCATTATTTTAACGAATATTTCGGAAAGGACGCTTCTGGATATTTTGGAAAAGCATCTTCATTATCACGCGGCGCCTGTGCACACACTTCTCGACAAGTGGGCACAGACGCTTCAGAAGCGATTTACGTTAGACTGATTCCCGAATTTATCCCCGCCCGCCTTGACTTCGTCAATGCGAAGTCGGGCAGGCGAATTATTAGTCCGAATTGATCCGAATCCTGTATAATTGGCTGACTATTTGCGCCCGTAGCTCAGCTGGATAGAGCATTTGCTTGCGGAGCGAAAGGTCAGGTGTTCGAATCACCTCGGGCGCACAAGTGGAGACGTGCCAGAGTGGTTGAATGGGCTCGTTTCGAAAACGAGTGTGGCAGCAATGTCACCAGGGGTTCGAATCCTCTCGTCTCCGCCCAAGAATATGCCGATTAAAAGAATCTTTAGTGCAGGGGGAATTGTCATTCGACTTCGCTCAGGATCTTCGATCCGTCGGAATAAATCTGAGTGGGAAGTCCTAGTGACGCAACATTCCAAACATAAGGGTTGGGATTTCCCTAAGGGGCATATCGAAGCCGGCGAATCGCAAGAAGAAGCGGCGTTAAGGGAAGTTGAGGAGGAAACGGGAGTCAAGGCAGAAATCATTGAGAAAGTCGGGCAGACGGAATATTTTTATTGGGACGCAGGAGAGCCCCACTCCGCTCCTGACGGAGCTTCGAGGGGTAAAGAACCCCACTTCGCCCATTCGACTGGGCTCAGGGCTACGAGGGGCGAGAAGGTTTTAAAAACGGTTGTGTTTTATCTGATGAAGTTTTTGGAACAAGGGGAGGCAACAACGGCATTTGAAGTTTCGGATACGGCGTGGCTTTTGCCCGAAGAAGTCGAAGGAAAATTAACTTTTAAGGATACGAAAGAACTTTGGTTTAAGGTTAAGCCAAAGTTGCAACAATTGACATTTAACGATTGACTTTTTGGAGCATGTGGGTTTGGGATATTTAGGATAGTTGAAAAGTTGTAGAAAATTACAAAATATGCTAACTTGTAACGATGGGATTTCCCGAAAGACGTGTTAGAGAAGACGAGCCATGGGGAGATTCTGGCTTAGATTTTGGAATGGTTCAAATAGAGGGCCAAGCACTCAACAGTGATAAGGGAGTACCTACTAAACGCAGGTTGAGATTAATTGTTGACGCTTACCAAGAGGGTAGAAGACCCAAGCTTGAAATCTCAGCAGATGATGTTATAAAAAGACTAGAAGAAATTTTTCATAGCGAGAGACTGGAAGATGTAGAGGGTTATAGGAGAGAATTAGAATACGAAAGAGATTCGTACAATAGAAATAGAAATCATGAAGAAGCAGTCAGCAAGATGGATGAGATTGTCCAACGCGGGAAAGCGGTAATTTTAGATGGTGCAAGAGGCGGTACGCTTACTGCAATTGTGATTGGAGCGACCGCAGTACTGGGTGCTGGTGTTTACTGGAAGATTCATCCCACCAAAAAGAAGCACAAATAGCAATAATTTCCACTCACTATCGTAAAAAAAGCTAATATTCCTCAAGATAAATTAATTTTTAAGGATACGAAGGAGCTTTGGAAAAAAGAGCTCGAAAGAGTTAAGAGGATAGGTTAAGAGAATACGAGAGTGTATTTTTTAGTATTAAAAAAGAGGATTTGCCCTTGTAGGTCAACGGATAGACCATCAGCTTCCGAAGCTGAAAATTGCAGGTTCGAATCCTGTCGAGGGCACTACTTGGGCGGAGAGTAAGTTGATTTCGGGTTTAATTCGGGTTAGAATTGACTGTGGTAACAAAAGTACTAAAATTTCCACTTAAAAGTCATCGGAAAAAGATTTTTATTCCTGGCGATTCTGTTCTTCTTGCAGAATTTATGGGAATTGTTTTTGGGGATGGGGGAATTAATAACGATTGGCAGCTAGTTATATCTTTAAATAGCGAATTAGACTTTGAGTACAGTAAGTACGTAGCTAAACTTATTAAAGACCTTTTTAATTTAGAAGTCTCTACAAGAAAAAGGCCGGGACAAAATACTCTCGTTATAGTTTGTTCAAGTATGAATCTGCTTGAATTTCTCTTCAAGAAAGGAGCTGTTAAAGGTAATAAAATTCAACAGCAGTTTGATACCCCAAAATGGATAAAAGAAAACATTAACTATGGAAGGGCGTTTGTTAGAGGATTAGTCGATACTGACGGGTGCTTATATACTCATAGACATACTGTAAGCGGAAAAGTCTATACGAATATAGGTTTTTGTTTTTCCAGTTTTTCTAAACCTTTATTAGCTGATGTCGAAACAATTCTGGAATCTACTGGAATAAAACCCCACACGCGTCGCCAGAAAAATAGCATTTATTTATATAGTAATAAAGCCGTGATAGAATATCTTCAAACTTTTGGTTCGTCTAATCCAAGAATTTTAAATAAATATAAAAAATGGAGGGGTGCTAGAGTGGTTGAATAGGCAGACCTGGAAAGTCTGTATAGCCGCAAGGTTATCGAGGGTTCGAATCCCTCCTCCTCCGCTAAAATTGATGACAGATATACTTAAGAACTTTAAACTTTGGAGTCAAACCTCTACGGATGATTTACCAAGTTTAAGGCCTAAACTCGAATTTAAGAATATTGATTCTTTCTCACCCACCGAGAAGGAAACGATGTGGGAATATTTAGAACGCTTGTTTTTTCTATCCGGTCAAATCAGCTACTACGATAAATACAATAAGGAGTTCGATAATTTGATCGTTGCTACCATAGAGATTTTGAATCATGAATATAAGTACTTCTCATACGGGAAATTATATTTATCTGTTTCAAGTCTCGAGTCGGCGCAAGAGGACTTTAGAAACATATTTTTCAACGAGAAACAGTCTGTAATCTTAGAAATGTTTTCTTTCTATATACGTGCATTTCTAATCAATGTTAGATCATTTGTTCGCGCAAACTTTTATAAGAAAAGTGATGAATCTGATGACGAGTATGAAGAGAGGATTAATCTTGAAGCTTATAAAAAGTTTGATGACTTTGCCAATAATTTAAATGACGTTTTTGATCAATTTTCCACAAATTTTATTTTAACCCGTATGGGTTTTGTCCCCCGACAAGAAGACAAAATAATTAAGCAAATTTATGAACCTGTTCTAGCATTATTGAGTGATAAAAAATGGAAAGATGTAAATCGGGAACTTAAGGATGCTTTTAATAGTTATCAACAAGCCACAGATCAGGGATATAGCGATTGTTTGACGCATGCAATTACGGCTATTGAAGCCTTTCTGCAAATTATGCTTTACGGTAAGACTGGTAAAGGTACCTTGAGCGTACTAATCAAAGACGCTACAAGTAAAAGCGTAATCCCCAATGATGTGTTTTCCAACAATATCTTCTCCAACTTGGAGAAGATATTGTCTGTTAGTAGAAAAAAGAGTGGGAATGCGCATCCCAAGGAAGATTATGCGACTGAAAAAAATGCTCGATTAATTTTGAATCTCGCCATGGTGTTTATACAACACTCTTTGCAAAGCGTGAATTAATTAGGTTGGAGAATTTTGATTTTAGTGGTATATAACTGTTTGCGATGGATCAGGTTGAGGAAGTAAAAAGTAAAGTAGATTTGGTTGAGGTTATCTCTTCTTATCTCCCACTTAAAAAAATGGGCAGGAATTTGGGCGGGCTTTGCCCTTTCCACTCCGAAAAGACGCCTTCTTTTATGGTTTCGCCGGAGCGGCAAGTTTGGAAATGTTTTGGCTGCGCTGAAGGCGGGGACGTTTTTACTTTTCTTGAGAAGATTGAGGGCTGGGATTTTCGCGAAGCTTTGGAAGAACTGGCTAAGCGCGCCGGGGTAAAGCTTAAATTTTTTGAGCCGACCGATAAATCCCAAATCCGCGAGAAGCTTATTGAAATTAATAAGCTGACGGTTAAACTTTACAGCCATCTTTTAAACAACCATCCGGCAGGCGAGCGGGCGAGGAAGTATTTGACGGGAAGAGGGATTAAAAAAGAGACTTGGGAAAAGTTTCGGCTGGGATATTCGCCGGACAGCTGGGATACGCTTTTTAATTTTTTTGTGAAGCATAAAATTCCGGTTTCCGATGTAGCGATGTCGGGGCTGGTAGTAGCCAGAAGCGGTAATGACCGGTCGTTTTATGACAGGTTCCGCGACCGATTGGTGTTTCCACTTGCCGATTCCCGCGGGACTGTGATGGGTTTTTCGGGGAGGGTTTTGGATTCAACGGCAAAAGAGGCGAAGTATGTCAACACATCGGAAACGCCGATTTTTCAAAAGGGTGCGCTTTTATTTGGTTTGGATATCGGAAGGAGCGCCATTCGGGATAAAAACGAGGCGGTTTTGGTTGAAGGCGAGTTTGATGTTTTGTCTTCCCATCAGGCGGGGGTGGAAAATGTGGTTGCCAGCAAAGGTACGGCCTTGACGGATAAACAGGCGGCGATGCTTTCGAGACTTGCCGAAAACGTTGTCCTTTGTTTTGACACTGATATTGCCGGGGACAGCGCTTCCAGACGGGGAATTGAACTTCTTGATATGGCGGGAGTGACGGTGAGGGTTGCCGATTTAGGAAGCGCCAAAGACCCGGACGAATTTGCGCAAAAAGACCCAAAAGGATTTGGCGCGGCGATTTCCAAAGCTTCTAATATTTACGATTATCTTATCGATTCGGCGGTCGAGCGCTTTGACCCCGCGACTGCCGACGGGCAGAAAAAAATAGGGCGCGAGATTTTGCCAATCCTTTCGAAAATTTCCGACGATTTGGTGCGGGCCCATTATATAGAGAAACTCGCCCGCGTTTTGGGGCTGGATGTTGGGCTGGTGGCACAGGCGGTTGAAAAAAAGACGGCGGATTTAGGGGGAGGCCCCACTGCGTCCGCCAATGGCGGACTACACGGGGTAAACACGACAATGGAGGATTATTTCCTGGCACTTTTTTTGGCCGGTGATAAAGTGGTCTCGCGCATTGTTGAAATGATCGACCCAAGCGATTTTTCGGGAGAAGCGCAAAGGCTGTTCTGGAAGGCCGTGCGTGATATAATTAAACACTCGAAGTCAAATAGTCCTGCCAAGATTGTGCATGTATTGCCGAAAGATTTTAACGATTTTGTCGACCAGCTTTATTTAATTAACATTAGTCCGGCTTTTTCCGAAAAAGAACTTTGGGGGCAGGAGGCTTTTAAGACAGCCAGAGAAATTAAAATTACTTCTTTGAGAAGACAACAGATGGCGATTGCTGTTAGTTTAGAAGAGGCTCAGAAAAAGGCAGACAGCAAAGAAGTTGGCAGGCTTACAAAAAAGATAGATGAATTATTAAAACAGCGAAGTGAATTAGAACAAATATGAAAAAAATAGTTAAAAAAGAACAAAAGAACAAAAGAACAAAGGAACAAAAGGTTACTGCGGCAGAAGGTAAACAGCAAGCGGTGCCGGTAGTTGATACCAAGGCGGAAATCCGCAAACTGACCAAACGCGGCCGTGAGCAGGGCTTTGTAACACAGGAAGAAATTCTGGCCATTTTCCCCCAGCCGGAAAACCATATCAACGAGGTGGATGAACTTTACTTCAAATTTTTGGAGGAAGGCATTGATGTTTTTGATACCACGGAAGTTGATGTCGCCGACGAGGATAAACCGATTACGGAACTGGAGAAGGAGCTGGAAGGTTTGTCTACTTTAGAGGAGGGTTACCTTTCGGATCCGGTGAGAATGTATCTTAGGGAAATCGGCAGGATTTCGCTTCTGACATATGAAGACGAGGTGATGCTTGCCAAAAAAGTTGAGAAGAATGACAAGCGGGCGAGGGAAAGACTAATTTCGGCAAATCTAAGGCTTGTGGTTTCCATTGCCAAAAAATACGTTAACCGGGGGCTGACGCTTTTGGATTTGATTGAGGAAGGTAATATCGGTCTCATGCGGGCTGTTGAAAAATACGACTGGACGCGCGGTTATAAGTTTTCGACATACGCGACATGGTGGATCAGGCAGGCAATAACCAGGGCCATTGCCGACCAGGCAAGGACGATTAGGATTCCGGTTCACATGGTTGAAACGATTAACAAATTCAACCGAATTTCCAGGCGATTGATGCAGGAATTAGGGCGCGAACCGGCGCCGGAAGAAGTAGCGCAGGAGATGGAAATCGGTGTGGAAAAGGTTAGGGAAATTATTAAGGTTTCCCAGGAGCCGGCTTCACTTGAGGCACCGGTTGGTGAAGAGGAAGATTCGCGCTTGGGAGATTTTATTCAGGACGCTTCGGCTTCGCCTACCGATCAGGCGACACAAGCGCTTTTAAAAGATCATATCCGTGAAGTTTTAGGAACCTTGTCTCCGCGTGAGGCGAAAGTTTTGGAATACCGGTTTGGTTTGGAGGACGGGAAACAAAGGACGCTTGAGGAGGTTGGTAAGGAATTCGGGGTAACCCGTGAGCGAATTAGACAAATAGAGGCAAAAGCTATCCGCAAACTTAGGCATCCCACCCGGGCCAAGAAGCTGCGGGATTATTTGGATTTGGCCTGAAAAATTTTAAATTTGAAATTAAGATTCTGGTATGGCACACTAATTGTGTATGTTGGAATTAATTCTTTCCAGTTCTACTATTATTTTCGTGATTGCAGTTTTGGTTTCGCTGTCGGCGGTTTACAACGCTTACATTCTGCGGGGCGGCAAACTTGCCGGAAGCCAGATTTTTATGGCCCTGGGAATGGTTTCTTTTATGCTTTCGGTTGTACTTTCCCGGTTTGTTTCTGATCTGGAAATTTACAAAAATATTTCGGTTTCGGATTCGCTTTTTATTTTAGGATTCGTACTGCTTTTTGTTGCATCCCTAAGACTTAGGGCCTCTTTTAAGTAGATTCTTTCGACTCACTTCGTTCACTCAGGACCTTCGGCCTTCGACTCACTTCGTAGTTCGGCTACTCTTACTACTATAGTTCGCTCAGGACTTTCAGCCTCTTTCCTAATTTATCTGCTTCTGTTTTAATGTGCCCATGTCTTTTTTGAAACTGCTGTGGAAGAAGTGGCTGAAAGTCGCTCACGTTATTGGTAATTTTCAGGCGCAGGTTATTTTGACCATTTTTTATTTTGTGATTGCGGCGCCGTTTGGTTTGGTAAGCAGATATTTTGGTGATTCTTTGAATATGAAACCGCGGAGGATGAGATCGAACTTTAATAAATGGGACCACCCGAAAGACGATCTTCAGTCTGCCCACCGTCAGTATTGATATGTACATTCTTGGGATTTCCTGTTTTTATCACGAATCGGCTGTTTGTTTAATCAAAGACGGCAAGATTCTCGCGGCTTCGGCCGAAGAACGCTTTTCTCGGAAAAAGCATGACAGCGAATTTCCAATCCTGGCGATTGAGTTTTGTTTTAAAAAAGCCGGGATAAAAATAAAAGATGTTGATTTTGTAGTTTACTACGAAAAACCTTTCTGGAAGTTTGATAGGATTTTAAGATCAACCTTGGCGACCTGGCCGGCGGCGCCGCGGCTTTTTGCCAAAGCGATGGTTACGTGGCTTACCGATAAACTTTGGGTGCGCTCGATTATCGTTGATAAGCTAAAAATTGATCCCCAAAAAGTTTTGTTTGTGCCTCATCATATCTCGCATGCGGCCTCGGCTTTTTATCCATCCGGATATGAGAGGGCGGCGATTTTGACTTTTGACGGCGTCGGCGAATGGACGACAACGACGTGGGGGGTGGGTGAGGGCAATGACATTAAAATCGAGGAGGAAATTAAGTTTCCACACTCACTCGGGCTTTTATATTCGGTGTTTACGGCCTTTTTAGGTTTTGAGGTTAATGACGGTGAGTATAAAGTGATGGGTATGGCGCCATACGGCAAGCCGAAATATCTGGATCGTGTCAGACGACTGGTGACAACTTACGAAGACGGTTCATACCGGCTTAAGATGGAATATTTTACATACCACAAGTCCACGAGTAAGGCATTCTCGCAAAAATTTGTGAAGCTTTTTGGTAAACCGAGACAAAAAGATTTGCATTTCTTTACTAAATCTTCCGGTTACCCTTCTTATTTTGGAGAAAAGCCGGACAATTACCAAGAACTTTGTGAGCAAAACCAGAAATATGCCGATATTGCCGCATCTATCCAAGCATTTACGGAAGAAAGAATTTTGGCGCTTGCCAAGTTTGTGCATCAAAAAACGCAAATGGATAATCTTTGCATTGCGGGAGGGGTGGGTTTAAACAGTGTGGCCAACGGAATGCTTCTTTCGCGCAGCCCATTCAAACGGATTTTTGTGCAGCCGGCTGCAGGAGATGACGGCGGGAGTTTGGGGGCGGCATATTACGTCAATCATGCGATTTTAGGGAAGAAGAGGAATTATACGCAGGATAATTGCTATTTCGGGGAAGATTTCACCGACCTCGAAATCGAAAAATTCTTAAAAAGTAAAAGGATCAAATATAGAAAAATTGTCTCCGAAGCCGCACTTTGTGACTTTCTTTCTGGCGAGATTGCGAGCGGGAAGGTGATTGGGTTTTTCCATGGCCGTGCGGAGTGGGGGCCAAGGGCGCTGGGGGCGCGTTCGATTATGGCAGATCCAAGACGCGAAGAAATGAAAGAAATTGTTAACACGAAAATTAAATTCCGTGAGCCGTATAGACCATTTGCACCCGTGGTTTTAGCGGAGAAAGCCAGTAAATATTTTGAACTTGGTAATTTGGAACACGTAAGCCTGACCAATTTTATGCTTGCGGTTTTCCCGGTTAAGCGCCAAATGCGCAAAGTCATTCCCGCTACAGTCCACGTAGACGGTTCTGGGCGCTTGCAAATAATTTCCGCCAAACAAAATAGCCGCTATTATAATTTGATCAAAAAATTCGGACAAAAAACGGGGGTTTATGTCCTGATGAATACATCTTTTAATTTAAAAGGCGAACCCATTGTAAATACGCCGGCCAACGCGTTTTCCACATTTACAAAATCGGGTCTGGATATTTTGGCGCTTGAAAGGTATATAGTCCTCAAAGAGGATCTTTGAGAATTTCCAATGGCGAAGTTTTTGTTCCAAAAAGCAAATTTCCAATTTCTAATGTATAATCAAGAACAATGAGTTTTTTGAAGGGATTTTTTTCAAGAGGTGGAGAAGCGGGGGAACTCTTGCAATTTTTATGGGAAGCTAAACTTTGGTTTTTGATTCCGCTCGTGGCGGTGCTTTTAGTTTTTGGCCTACTTTTAATCTTTGCCCAAGCAACCGGTGTTGCCCCATTTATCTACACCTTGTTTTAACTTTTGGATAGGCCTTGCCGCGGGGATATGAAGCGTTATTTGTTTCTATTTACATTGTTAAGCTTTCTTATTTTCTGGCCGATATTTTTGGGCAAGGTTAATCTAAACGGAAATTTGCTGGTTTCTTTTTATGCGCCGTGGGGAGAAAATTTGCCTTTCAAAAATAGCGGCTGGGACGGGCTGCGGATTTATTTCCCTTTTTACAAAGTAACCTTGGATAGCATAAAAGGCGGCCAGTTTCCCTTGTGGAATCCGTTTGCGTTTGCCGGGCATCCTCACGCGGCCGATTTTCAAAGCGCGGTTTTTTATCCTCTGAATATTTTCGGGCTTTTAATGTCCCAGGTTGTGTTCTGGCACTTTTTAAGGTTGACACCGACGATTTTAGCTTCGTTTTTTACTTTTCTCTATCTAAGGAATCTCAGATTTGATAACGAACGTCATCCTGAACTTGATTCAGGATCTATAAAGATGCCGAAACGAGTTCGGCATGACAGGCGGGTGGGGCTTTCAAAATTGGCAAGTCTATTTGGAGCAATAACTTTTGGCTTTAGCCCGTTTATTTTGACTTGGGGCGAGGAAGTTGTTATGTCGCCCCATTCAATAATCTGGCTGCCGCTGGTTTTACTGGGTATTGACAGGTTTAAAGAGTCTGGTAAGGCGAAATTTCTAGGCGTGATTTCTTTTTCGTTGGCTGTGTCTTTTTTGGGTGGTTATATGCAAACGACAATCTACCTTTGCCTTTTTGCCGGTTTGTATTTTCTTTTAAGGTTTGGCAGAAACGTGTTTTCCCGAAGAGGATTGATGATAATCGGGGCTTTTGTTTTTGGTGCGCTTATTGCGGCTATTCAGCTATTGCCGTCGGCAGAGCTTTACTTTAGGTCGGCAAGAGCGCAAATAGCACTAACAGACCAGCTTTACGGCTTTTTACTGCCAAAAGAGACGCTTGTGACGTATTTGGTGCCGGACTTTTTTGGCCATCCGGCAACAGGGAACTTTTTTAGGCCGGGGGCGGCCCAATACTACGAAGGAATAATGTTTGCGGGTGTGGCAGCATTAATTTTCGCTGTTTATGCCATTTTTAATAATTGGAAGAACCGCTTTGTTTTGCTTTTGACAGGGATAGGAATTATTTCGATTTTGACAACTTTGGACTGGCCGGGGGCCCGGATGTTTCTTAAATTGCCGATCCCGTTTTTATCGACTTCCATCCCCAACAGGATTTTATTTGTACCGGCGTTTTGTATTAGTATTTTAGCCTCATACGGCTTTGACCTGTGGCAAAGGACAAAAGGCAAAAAGATTTTGGGAGCAGTTTTTCTTGTAGGGTTTTTATACCTGGTTTTAATCGGAGCGCTTTTATACTTTAAAACCTACAAGATTGCCTATTTTGATCCAAAGAAGTTTCACCTGGATTTTGCACTGGCGGTGAGTTTCAGGAACTTGGTTGTGCCGATTCTGGTATACGCGGTCTGTGCTTTTTTAATTTTTCTCGGGCAAAAGCGGGTTAGTAAAAGGGCAGTAGGGTTTTTAATAATTATCATTTCTTTTGCCCACGTTTTTTACTTTAGCCAAAAGTACTTTTCGTTTTCCGATGAAAAATACATCTTCCCCCAAACCCCCGAGCTCAATTTTATAAGGGAGAACCAAGGTATTTGGCGAACCTGGGGTGTCGGTAAGGCAACGATACAGAGCAATTTTGCCAGCCAGCTTGGCATATATGCCGGCGACGGTTACGATTCTTTGAACAACAAGCGCTACGGGGAATTTACTTACGCCATGCAAGGCGGCAAGTTAACGGATTTTATTTTTAGGGCCGATGCCGGCGCCGGTCTGGGTAACGCCCGTGAGCTTTTGGCTAATCCCAACCGCCGAAAGTTAATTGACCTTTTGGGGACCCGTTTGGTAATAACCGCAAGTGATGAGAGTAAAACCATGGAATCTTTTAACTTTAAAAAGGCTTTTGGCGGCGGGATCTTTTCGGTTTTTGAGAATCAACAAGTGGTGCCGAGAGTCTTTTTGGCTTCAAATTACGAGAAAATCACCGGGGACGGGCAAATTATCACAAGACTTCTTGCGGATGATTTTAATATGCGCCAAAGCCTCGTTTTGGAAAAGGGTTCGCCAATTTCACCACAAGCCGGGCCGGGAAGCGTTGAGGTGTTAAGTTATAAGTCGCAGGAGGTTATTGTTAAAACAAAATCGGATGCGCCGAAACTTTTATTTATTTCCGATAATTTTTATCCGGGGTGGAAGGCGAAAGTGGATGGGGACGAAACGGAGATCATGCGCGCCGATTACACGTTTCGCGCCGTGCCGCTGACCGCGGGTGAACATATAGTCCGTTTTTATTTTGACAGCGACTCTTTTAAATTGGGGGCTGTGATTTCTCTGGTGTCTCTGGGAGTTTTGCTTGCATTCACCTTAGGGCGGATTCGACTGCTAGATTAATCGTAACTTCGTCTTGACCGGGTTGAATCTGGTTTGCTTTTTGCATCAATCCGCTTCACTTCTTGCCATGAGCGTGGGGATACCCAAAATCGCCCTGCTCCGTAATTTTGACAACATCCGGAGCGGTTTGAGCTTTACCTTATGTAATCAGCAAGACAACTATTGGCCAGATTAAGTTTGACGGGATTTTTCTCGGTTTCATACAAGGTTAGAATCCTGGTAGAAGGAAAGAGAGGATGTTTGCGGTCAGTGGGCGAGATTGAGAAACGATTGTGCCGTCCCTGGTACTCACTTGAGCTTCTTGCGGGAATTGATAGTTAAACAGGCCGAATATCTTGACACTACGCACGCCGCTAACTTTAAAGACTGTTTCGTTGGGACTCTCCTCGTCTTGACCTTCTGTAATTTCAATTTCGTTTATTTCGTCATCTTTGAAAACGTTATTTGAAATAAGATTTGTAATGGCCTGTTGAGGTAATACTTGGATGTTAATAGTGCCCTTAGGTGTGGTAACAGAGATTGTTTGGGTTTCCTGATTTATCTCTATTGGGAAGATGGTGGTTGCCTCAACTCCTTCTTGTTGTATTTTAAACTTGCCGTCTTTGAAGCGAATTTTGACTTCGTTTTCGCCGATTTTGTATCGGAATTCAAAACGATCCGGTCTTTCTTCGATTCTGATTCTTTGGCGAGCAGAGCCTGTTCCTTCTCTTGCTTCGATTTCAAATTTGTCGCCAGCTCGCACAAATCTTATTCTATTTATCTCCTCGATTTCATCTTCTAAGTCGTTGGCATCATTTTCATCTTCAATTTCTATTTCGTCCGGTTCCTTTTCGTCCTCTTCGTCAATATTGTTTTCTTCTTGTGCTACTTGTACCTTAATCTGCGATCCTCCTCTTGGGGAGTTTTTTGGAGACGGAGTAGCTTTGGGGGTTGAGGAGCTGGAGGGGTTAGGGCTGGGGGATTCATTTTGTTCATTGTCATTGTCTCCACCGCCGGGGCCGGAGTTACTGCTTAAGACACTCGTGCTTGGACCAGGATTTTTGGAGACGACGATGGTTGCGGCGGTCGATAGGACGAGAGCGATGGCGACGACAGGGATAAGGTGAACGAAGCCTTTTTTCATAACTTACTGAATTAATATTATCATCTATTGAAATAGTTTATAAAAATGGCCTTTTTTTGGGGCAGAATGAGGGTTTACTTCAGGAAAAATTCGGTTGTGAGATTAATTGTAACCCCGTTTCGGGCCGTGCCATTGACAGCGGGCGAGCACATAGTCCGTTTTTATTTTGACAGCGATTCTTTCAAATTGGGAGCGATTATTTCGGTGATATCTTTGGTTATTTTGATTGCATTCACTTTTAGTAAAAAGCTACTGACTGATTGAAGGTGCGGTCGGGGAATGTTAAAATTAGCTCCGTTCATTAACAATCCGCGGTAGCTCAGTGGTAGAGCGCTCGCCTGTTAAGCGATTGGTCCTAGGTTCGAATCCTAGCCGCGGAGCAAGCTTTTTTTAGCCTCAATTCTAGTATCAAACTATAGTAACTCCAGTTAAGATTCGAACATTTGCATATGGCTTATACTAAGAACATGGGTGAAGCAGCTGGTGTTGATAATCCGAGAAATCTTAGAGAAGGAATCTTTGGCCGAAGTCTAGAACAGCAATTTATAGATGTAGAAAGTGCTTGGAGAGATGCTTTTTATGTTGGGGGAGCAACTGAAACATCGCTAGCGCTGGATGCGAATACCACCATCGGCTTTGGCATTTCGGATAAGCCTATCCGAGTACCATCAATAAGAAACTGCTGTAATGTTAATCTTGTTGGCAATACTTATAGCGCAGCCACCCACTATCCAGAAACGGGATATTTAGGAACAAATTTCGATCCTGAACAATATCTCCCTAAAGCTATTGAAGCTCTTAGGGGCAAAGGTGAAGATAAATTCTTTGCGACGGTAGTCGGTGGAGATAGACAACATTTCGAAAGAATTTTAAAGGTTTTAAAATCCCAGAGAATTCCTATCGCTGGCAAATACAGAGATGGAGAAAAAACGGACGTTATAAAGATAAAAGTGTTGTAGTTATTCCTGGAAAGCGTAGGACAATCGTTGAGGTAAGAGACGGGTCCAGTAGAACATATAGGAAACTTTCTTAAGGTAAGCTTAAATTTCGAGAATCGTCCCAACGAGCGAGTTTACTAAGAATTACGAGGTTGAATCTGGAAGTTGCTAAGCAATGCTTGAATGTTTTGCAGACTAATTCCAAACTCTATTTCTCGGTTCCTGAACATATCTACTAAGGGGAGCTGATTCGACTCGTCATTCGATTGAAACTCAGGGTCTTCGACATCGGGCGAACCAGAATTTAAGCTTCAAAATTTCATCCTCTTGATTTTGTTAATATTAGTTTTGTATAATACAGTATATACATGAGGGTTGATAAGAGTGTAATAGAATTTGCATGGGACAAGGGTAACATTGGGAAAAATACGAATCATAAAGTGGAAGACAAAGAAGCGGAAGAAGTTTTTTTAGACGAGCGAAAAAAGACATTTAAGGATAAATTGCATTCTGGTGGTGAGGAGAGATTCAGGATTGTTGGAAAAACAAAAAAAGGGAGACTGTTATTTGTTGTTTTTACTATACGTAAAGGCAGAATTAGGATTATATCGGCAAGAAATATTAACAAGAAGGAGGTGTACTTGTATGAAGAAACCGCTTAAGTTACCAAAATTTAAAAACGAAGATGAGGAAAGGGAGTTTTGGTACAATCTTGACTTGTCTAACTATTATGAAGCCAGCGATATGGAAAGAGTTAGCTTCCCTAACCTTAAGCCAACTACCCGCTCGATATCTATTCGTATTCCTGAATATCTTTTAAACAGAGTTAAGGAGAAAGCGAATGAGACGAATATACCTTATCAGTCTTTAATTAAAGAGTATATTAAAAAAGGTGTGTTATCTACGTAAGCAGTAGTTTTGACGTCCTCTAGTCAGCGGAGCTTCATTTTTAGCCTTTCGACAAGTCGTTCAATTCAGGGGTAACCTTTTAATCTCCTCCCACCTTTTTCCTTTTGTCAATTGACAAATTTTCCAGTATTAAGTATATTTATTGAAATATTTCAATAAATCAATTAAATATGTCGCAAGATTTGGAGAAAATTTTTCAGGCTTTAGGAAACGACATCAGACTTTCAGTTGTTAAACTGCTGCTTAAAAAGACTGAGCTCTCATGTCAGGATATCCAAAAACACTTTAATCTTTCTCAACCTACCATGTCGCATCATTTTTCCCAACTTATTGATACAGGTATTATTAACGTTAAAAAGACAGGAGCCAGTCATTTTTACTCACTTAATCGGCAACTTTTAGAATATAATGGAATTTATCTTAAGAGGGGAGGCGAAAAGTTATGTCAAGAAAAGTAATTAAAACCGCCAAAGGGCCTTTTGAAGTAAAACCGCAAAAAGAATCCGTTTGGACTTGTATGTGCGGCCTTTCTAAAAATCAACCCTTTTGCGACGGCTCTCACAAAAAAATCGTAGATGAACCAGACGATAAGGTATATGAATATGACGAGCAAGGTCATCGAAGAGAAGTAAAATAGTTTTTAAGTGGTGCGTTAACAAAAAGGTTTTGGTTCTCGGTTCGGGCAACTCGCCGGTAGGCGAGTACCCCTGGTCGATGGCATCCTGGTCGCGGAGCCAGATGGTACTTAATATACTAAGTTTAGTTTTGTGGTGGGTTAGAATATAATGACATTATGAAAACAAAAGTAGTAACAACTAATGCACCAACTGCAACAGGACCATTTTCTCAGGCGGTTATAGATGGAAATTTAATCTTTACCTCAGGCTCTATCTATTTAACTACAGAAGGTAAACTACTTGAGGGAACGATTGAAGAACAAATCCATCAGATTATGAAAAATCTGCAGGCCATTCTCAAAGAGGCTGGTGTCGATTTCTCGAATGTAGTTAAAACAACTATCTATGTTACGGACATGTCTATTTATGGAAAAGTAAATGAAGTCTACGGAACTTATATGCCAAACCCATACCCGGCCCGTGAAGTTGTCTGTGTAAAGGAATTACCTCTTGGCGCAAAAATAGAAATAAGCATGGTCGCTACAAATAGATAACTTACCTAGAGGCTATTATGAAGTAACGATAGCCATACAAGGCTTCACCTTTTCTATTTCCTCTCTAATTTGTGCTACAAGCCTAAAGTCAGAGAAAGCCTTGAAAATATGAGATAATTGCTTGGTTATATTAGAGTTACGATTCTCGAGCAAATTTATTTTTAAAGGAGTAATATAAAAATATGAGTAAAATATATATGATTATAGTTTTAGTATTATTAGTTTTGGTTTTGGCCGGAGGAGGTTATTATTGGAAAACTAATATGCAAAAATTGCAAAAATCGTCGGTTACAAGTATGGTCAGCTCAACGGAAAGTGTGCAGAAAACTAATCCTTACGATAAAACTAATCCCTTTTCTAACATAAAGGTTAATCCTTTTGAATAATTCTAAAAAATATGAATAAAAATATATTATACATTTCAATTTTAATCGCAGGGATCTTAGTTGCGGGTGTAACAGCAGGTTCGGTGGCCGCCCAGACGGGTAGTCAAGTAACTCCGGAAATTTCCTATCCTGTTGCAGAACTAG
>JAUSJC010000010.1 GCA_030647775.1 Candidatus Curtissbacteria bacterium | reverse complement strand
TTGTACCCGTTTTTAAAGAATTGAGCTCGTCATACATAAACCGAAATGCCATATTATGAGTGTAATCTTCTGTGTAGTGAACTTGACCATTTTTCCCAAATATATTTTCTTTCTTCAATAACTTCCTAAATTCTTCCTCTAGTTTTTCTTTATCTAAAATAATACATGCTCCTTTGCCTAAATCAGCATATTGAGCCCACATACTAAATCTCATATATCCCATATGAGATTGCGGAATTAATGTTTCTGGTTCTGGGTTGTCGCTTAGCGTAAAACACAATACCTTAATAAAGTTGTCACAATATTTTTTGGTTACATCTTTGAGTAGCGTGGTGAACTCAAGTATCTGACTTTTTTGAAAACGAGTGTCAGTATCAAGAAAGAACGTTTGTAAAGTGTTTTCAATAGGGTCATTTAATGAGCCTACTGGAGAAAAACGTAAAGACCTGCCAACTAAGGTATTAAACACGGTCTTTTCTGATTTATAGCAAAATAAATAATTCTTAGGATTGTTTATTATTTTAGAAAAACTTAAATCTTCCCAATTCTTTTTATTACTCGTCATTCACAAAGAAGTATATCAATGAAGTTCTAACATAGTACACTAGGCATACCATAGCTAGCTGGGTGTTTAGGATTCAAACTGATAACTATACTTCCATATGAATCTGCAAATAATGTATTACCCTAAAGTCGGGTGAGTAGTTACGTCAAAGGCTGATATAAGGTCTTTCCACGCTAAAAGATCCCCCACTAGTTCGTTGTAAGCAAACGTAGGGCCACCGATTCTAATTAAGGTTTGTGACCTTACTTCTTAAACTTTTCCCGGACAGAGTCCAGAAAAGTCCTGGCAACACCCTGGCCGCCAAGGCCAAGAGCTAAACCTCCGCCTATAGCAAACATGGCAACGATACCCGCAAATAAAATCTGCAGAAGCTGCTGGGCGACACCTAACTGGTGCAAAACCAGAAACGCCACGAAAATCAAGATCGACCATCTGGCAACCAAACCTACCGTGTGGGCGCTGTCCCTGCCTAGGGATCGGCTGGTATTGTAAGCAACTTTGTAGGCAAGTTTGGAAAAAACCAGCCCGACAATTGCCATAACGACAGCGGCGACCACATTAGGAATATAGAGAAGGACGCTGGAAAGGACGGTATTTACAGCATCCAGTTTCCAAGTCTGCAGGGTCGGGATTAAAAAGACAATAATGATTGTCCAGCGGGCCAATTCCGCCAAAATCTCGGTCCATTCGATGTTTTGGCCTTCAACTTTAGAAATACCGTAGCGGTTCAGGAATTTTTCAAACCGGATAGCGTTTAGGAGACCGACGATTACACGGTAAACTACAGCGGCTATTACCAAACCAACTGCCAAAACTATCAGGCCGCCGATAAATGAAGGGAGATAGCTGACAAAATTGGCAAAGGTTCCCAGTACTGCGGTGGAAACACTTGTACCTAAATCTTCAAGAGTCATAATTTCACCTCCCTTCTTTTTTTATTTTTTTGTCATTCCGAACTCGTTTCGGAATCTAGATCCTGAATTGAATTCAGGATGACATGATTCAGTTAAGAACATTTTCACGAAAAGGTCAAGTGAAAAAGACCATGAAAGCGATTTACTGCTTAGTTCTCGTCCAGTAGTCGGAGAAGTAAGCTGGCTAAGCTTAAGTATTCAATCGTTTTTAATGAATCGTTTTGGATAAAATTAAGGTGTGCTTTTCTGTCCCTAATTCCCACAATACCTTTAAATAAATTCATAAGCCCTCTCTGTTCTGCCTTATCAATGCTTGTCCTCAAGGGATTGAATTTAATATTTGGTGTCTGGTTATCGCATCCAAAAACATGATTCATGAGATCGTCGCCATCAAGGTCATGCCCGTTTCCGGTTTTTGGATGTCCTGTTTTAACTTTGACTTGATCTATCACTTCTACTAAAGCATTCTGGATGGCCTCTTTAAAATAACCATCTTCAAATTGTTTAAAGGCTACTTCTTTTATACGGGGGTGAAAGTCGTATCTAGCAAAAAGTTCTGTTCTTTTTCCGGGAATAGAAGAGGCGGGATTTCTTTGAATATATTTCCATTTCCCTGCTTTCTTTATCCGGGTAAGAAAGCCTCCCGGCCTGACAAGTCTCATTAGTGCTACGCTCAAACTAGAGGATGAAAAATGGTATCCTTTGGCTGCAACTCCTCCTAATATCTCGGCAAGTTCTTTTGGCTTTGTAAAAAACCCTTCTTCCCAGAGATTCTTGAGAAGTTCTGGTAGCGATTGCCCAACGCTATTTCTCGCCACTGTCATCGCCGGTTCTTAGCTTTTTAAGATGGTCGGAGCCTTTTTGTTGCAACTTAAACCTGTTTCCGGTTTGAGAAACATAGCTTAATTTAATGTTTCTCTTGTTGTGCGCAGAAAATGCTTTCTGTTCGATTTTATTTCGCAGCTTGTCTGTTAGCGCCTCGACTTCTCTAGGGGTGAGTTCCTCAATTTTTTGCTCATCTGCGTAAGCTAAGACCCAAAGGATGGCGTCCGCTTTACTTGGTAAGACATGAAAGTCGGGGTAGCCTTCAAGGCTGGATACAATCGAGAGAGAAAGAACTTCGGTTCTAGGAGGAGTCGCTTTTCGTACACCACCTGTTCTTTTAGTTCTGGCGGTAGCTCGAATTTTGTCCGAAAATTTATTTTGAATTGCCTGTTTACCTTTTTGGCCAACTCCATACTTCCCCTTTTTTGTATCGATTGGATATACGTACTGGGATGATTCTGCGGTACGAAGATCTCTTGCAAAGTTGTGTGGTTCTTCCCCTATCTTTCGTAATAGTAATAATACTTCTTTCGTTAAAAAATCATCGCGTCCGTCTTTTTCTAATAAATAACTACCCAAAACTGCAATCTTTTGTGCATTAGTCTTAGCTTTTGATTCGATAACTAATTCTGCGGGTGACAATGCCAGAGGTGAACTTAAGACGGTTGAAGGGACGAGATCTAGCCTTGTTCCAGCCTCACTTGAGTTCTCAGCTAAGCCTAAAAAAGCAATAATTTGTCCTGCTTTTTGGAGATTTGTTTCTTTCTTTAGAGAGAGGCCGTCTCCTTCTATCGTTATTGTTATTGTCATGCTTATATAATGTCATTATATACTACATGATGTATTAGTCAATAGTCGAACCTTTTATTCACCTCAAACAACAATGCGGGTTTCTTGAAAAGTAATTTTGTGGGGGCACCGGGATTCGGACCCGGAACCAATCGCTTCTTTTTGCAAAATAATGTGTGGGGGCGCCGGGATTCGGACCCGGAACCAATCGCTTAAAAGGCGAGTGCTCTACCGTTGAGCTACACCCCCTCAAGCATCATTTTGCAAAAACTAGAGCTCGCTCGTCAAAGGCGAGTGCTCTACCGTTGAGCTATACCCCCTCGTCGTTTTATTCCTCGGGATAAACCCCGCTCACTTTGGGTCGTTATCTATACCCGCAAGTTCAAAGCATTATAACAAAATTCAATGACATTCAAAACGCTATGGTTTTAAGAAGTTGGAGGCGGAGAGAATTAACATAATGCCGATGAAATTGAAAATGGCGGAAAGAAGAAATACCTGGTAAGTTTTAATTTTTGTCATTCCCATTAGGCCGAAAGCTATTTCGTCGGGAAACGGCGATCCGATTACCATCGCGGCCACAACAGGCATCATCCAGTGAAAATACCGCGTGCGGGCAATATGCCTTAAAGTCTTTAGGCGCTTTGTACCCAAATCTTTTTCGATCGTTTCCAAAAGCGGCGCGAGTTCTTTAGCTAGATTATCTTTCACAAGTCGGAAAATAATGTAGTCGCCAAGTATTGCGCCTGTTGCCGCAAACGCACCTAATCCAATCGCGGGCAGTTTTTCAGCCAGGACAAGCAGGATAACGATACTGGTACCAACAGTAACGGTGAAATCGTAAAGAATGCCGGCAATAAAGGCGCCCAGATAGCCAAGCTCGCCAATGTGTAGCAAAAATGCGTGGAATGGCTCGTATTTATATAGGAAAGCGGCAATTACCAACCCAACGAGCAAAAGCAGCAGATTTTTGTGCTTGGCGGATTTTAAAAGGAGATTCACTATAATTTTAGTATATCAGCAAATCCCAGCAAGCTTTAGAAGCGAGGAAGTTAGATTTGCCAAGGCTCCGGTGAGTAACTTATAATTTTCCTAAGATGGCGGAGAGAGCAACAGCAACGGGAGTTGATGCGTCGAGGGAAAGAACCGCAGAAAATTACTGCCGACCGGTAAAACTTGGAATACCGCATCACTGGGATATTGAACCGCCTAACGGCCGAACCTCGCTAGGTATATGTAAAGGCTGCGGAGCCAGAAAGCGATTTTCCAATTCGACTGACGCTGTTACAACAAGTGAATGGACTACTAACCCGAGGTACTGTTGACGTTAGTACTGCTAATAGGGGCAGAAACAACGTGGTTCTCCCTAATGCAAGTGTTGACCGAAAAACGCGGGAGAGACGCTTAAGCGATGAATGGTGATCAATTTACACTGTATCTTGTATAATCTTAAGTATGGACGGACCGAGGCCAGGACCAGATCAAAGAGAAGGGGCGGTAGAACGAATAGATCCGCGTGACCACTTAGGATATGCAAAGACGCTTGGAATCCATCCTGATGCGCTGCGTGAGATGTCACAAGATGAAGCAGAAGCAATGGTTAAATCCAACTTTCGGCTTGCTTTAAAAAGAACTCATGCTGATCGTCATCCGGATGACCCAAATGCTGATGAGAAAACCAAGGCTATTTTCCGGGCGAATGAGATCTTATCCGATCCCGCGTTAAGAAGCCAGTATCTCAACCGTACCGGGTCGTATGCAAAACCTCCAGGGAGAATTTTCTACGGAAAGAGGTAAGTCCTATAAAAGATTTGACTTCGTGCTTATTAATTAAAATTTCCCTTGACGTTTTACAATAATCTTTAACCTATAGAAATTTTTGGCTGGTTTTGGTATAATTTCCGGCAATGAAAATTTCCGTGCCTAAAAGGCTAAAGTTTAAATTCGTACCAAAGAAACTGCGCTCAAAGAAAGCACTCGCTATTTTTATTGTCTTAGCCGTTGTTTTGAATTTTGGACTGCGCGGCGGACCGGACACTAGCAAGATTAAAACCGCAACCGTTTCCCAAAAAACGATTCAATCGGAAGTTTCGGCTTCCGGAAGCATTAAATCGAAAAACGCTGCCAGCCTTAAATTCGGAATTAGCGGCAAAGTTGCCGGCCTCAATTTTAAAGAGGGCGATTATGTTTACCGGGGCCAGGTAATCGGCTATCTAAATGCCGAAAAATACCTGGCAACTCTGCGGCAAACTCAACAGGATGTAGTTGCCGCCGACGCGGTACTACAAGCAGCTTATGACGATTTAAGTAAGGCAAGCGGAGCAGAAAGTTTTCAAAACCAAATAAAAAGAACTGCAGCAGAGGCGACTAAAAACAAAGCTTTTGACGCCATGAAAAAGGCAGAGGCGGATCTGGCGGCAACGGCGCTGACTGCTCCCTTTTCCGGAACGCTTACTTCCCTTGAAGTTGAGAGTGGTGAAGAAGTTTTTGCGGGCGAGGAGATTGGCAAGATCGCCGATATAAATAATATAAATTTCGCGGGCGAGGTAGATGAAACGGAAATACCTAAAGTTTCCGTCGGGCAAAAAGCCACAGTTAAGCTGGACGCGTACGACGAGCCAACTATGGTAATTGTTTCCAAAATAGGCTCCCAATCAATTACGACATCAACAGGGGCAACTGCTTATGAGGTGACTTTACCAATTCCATCCGACAGCAAATTCCTTTTGGGCATGAACGGTGAGGCAAGAATTGTTATCGGCGAGGCGCAGGATGTGCTGGTGATCCCCAATGAGGCAGTGGTTGATGACAAATATGTCCGCGTTAAAAACGGCGAGGACTATAGCAAAAAGGAAATCAGGAAGGGCCTCGAGTCGGATTTCGAAGTTCAGGTAACGGACGGGCTTTCCAAAGACCAGGTAATTTTGGTAAGCGGGTTCGAGGAACTTGGTAAGAAAAGCCTATTTCAAAAACTAGCGGGTGTTTTTAAGTGAAGGCACTAATTGACGCTCAAAATATTTCCAAAATTTACGGCGAGGACTCAAACCGCACCGTCGCTCTTGACGGGCTGAACCTAAGAATTAATAAGGGGGAATTTGTGGCGATTATCGGTCCTTCCGGTTCCGGCAAATCTACCCTAATGCACATACTCGGATGCCTGGACCGTCCCACAAGCGGCAAATATTTTCTGGAGGGGAAATTAGTCTCGAACTTAGGGGAAAATGAACTCGCCCGGATTAGGAATGAGCAGATAGGGTTTGTTTTTCAGGCTTTTAATTTGCTGCCAAGGACAAAATCCATAAAAAATGTCGAACTGCCTTTAATTTATTCAAAAGTAAAACAGGGCGAAAGAGAAACCCGGGCAAGGCTAATGCTTGAAGCGGTCGGCCTTAGTGATAAATTGAATTCACTACCTAGCCAGCTTTCCGGGGGCCAGATGCAGCGGGTGGCAATAGCCCGGGCCCTGGTTAATAAACCGCTAGTCATTTTTGCCGACGAACCGACAGGAAACCTCGACAGCAAAGCCTCCCAAGAAATCATTGAAATCTTCAAAAAATTAAACCGCGAGGGCCGGACAATCGTCATGATCACCCATGAAAAAGAAGTCGCGGGAAAGGCGAAAAGGATAATTGCAATCCGTGACGGCAAAATCGTTTCCGACCGGAGGGTAAAATAAGAGAGCTTATTGCTCGTAAACTCGCAATGGATATTTTAGAAACAATAAAGCTGGCACTGGAAGCCATTAAAATCAATAAACTACGGTCAATTTTAACGGCTCTGGGGATTATTATCGGTGTGGCCTCGATCGTCCTTTTAATTTCAATCGGTACCGGGCTTTCGAATTACGTCTCCGGTGAATTTGCCAAACTTGGGGCAAACTCCATTTTTGTTTTACCGGGAAGGGTGCAAGTTGGGCCGCAGGGCGGACCGCCGAGATCGATTAACAAAATTACATTTGACATTGCCGAAAGGCTGGACCGCGAAAAAGGGCCATATATCACGGAAATCTCTCCTTTAATACAGCTTAGTGTAACAGCCGGGTATAAGGGCCAAAGCAAAGTTACCACCCTGGCCGGGACTAAAAGCACTTATTTTGCAAGTTCGGGAATAATGGCCGCGGAGGGCAGAGTTTACTCGGACCGGGACGATACGGCCTCCCGGAAAGTTGTAGTTATCGGCAAGACGCTTGCCGCCGACCTTTTTAAAAATGACACACCGGTCGGCAAAACGATACTTCTTTCGAAAAAACCGTTCAGCGTTATCGGGGTTTTGGCGCCGCAGGGAAACGCCGGCGGGGTCGATATTGATAACCAGGTGCTGATGCCGCTTTCGACCGCCAGAAAATTAACCGGCGCAAACCAGGTTAATTCGATTTTAGTGCGGACGGTTTCGACAAAAGAGATGGCGCTTGCCAAGGCACAGGTGGAAAAAGTTTTGAAAAGGACGCTAACGGAAGACGACTTCACAATTTTGACACAGGAGCAATTACTCTCTTCGATACTTTCGATTTTAAGCGTTTTGACAATGGCTCTTGGCGGAATTGCCGCCATTTCGCTGGTCGTAGGTGGCGTGGGGATCTCCAATATCATGCTGGTTTCGGTGACAGAACGAACACGGGAAATTGGCCTTCGAAAGGCGGTTGGAGCAAGACCCCGCGATATTCTGGGACAATTTTTGGTAGAGGCCGTGATTCTTTCGGTTTTCGGCGGGGTTATTGGAATTACGATCGGGTTTTTGGGATCTTTGGCGCTTTCGAACTTTTTGAAAACGGCGGTCCCTCTTTGGGCAGTGCTTCTGGGTATCGGCTTTTCTTCTACTGTCGGTATAATTTTTGGCGTGGCGCCGGCTATCCGCGCTTCCCGACTGGAACCGATTGTGGCTTTAAAGCATGAATAACCTCCTACTAAATTTGGACTCGTTCGTTTATAATTTTCGGAAGTGAACCACGTTACCGTTTACACAACCCGCACCTGCCCGTTTTGCAAAATGGAAAAGGTGTTTTTGGATTCTAAAAGAATCCAATACTCGGAAATTCTGGTCGATGAAGACCCGGAGGAGGCCAAAAAAATGGTTGAGATCTCCGGACAAATGGGCGTGCCGTTTACGGTTATTGATAAGGAAGACGGCAGCCGGACGGCAATCCTTGGCTTTGACCAGAAGAAAATCTCCGAATCTCTGGACATTTTAAGTTAACCCCAGACTTGATCCCCGTTTACATATAATTGATACTTAATACATGAAGATTGCTTTTTGGGGTGCCGCGCGCGAGGTAACGGGTTCAAACACTTTGGTTGAAGCGGCGGGGAAGAAAATTCTACTCGACTGCGGGCTTTTCCAGGGAAGCAGGTTGAATGACGAACGAAACTCGGAACCGTTTGCCTACAATCCGGCCGCAGTTGATTTTGTTGTCGTTTGCCATTCCCATTTGGACCATACGGGAAGATTGCCGAAGCTGTATAGAGATGGTTTCCGGGGCAGAATTTACGCTACCGCCCCGACAAAAGAGCTTGCCTACCTCGTGCTTTTGGACGGTGAAAAATTAATGGCCGAGGAAGCAAGGCGCAACGGCGGTAAGATTTTATACGGTAAGGAAGATATCGACGGCGTAATGGAACTTTTTGAAGCACTGGGTTACGACGAAACTTTAGAAATCTCCCCCGGGATAAAATTAACTTTTAAAAATGCTGGCCACATTCTGGGGTCTGCTATGGCTCAAATCGAAGCTGACGGGAAGGTTCTTATTTACACAAGCGACCTTGGTAATAACCCATCCGAGCTTTTAGACCCGCCGGCGACAACTGCCCATGCCGATTATCTTATTTGCGAATCTACATACGGCGGCAGGGTTCATGAAGATATATCAAGGCGGCAGGAGAAATTAAACAGTATCATTGAAAGCACCATCGCCCAAAACGGAGTTTTGATGATCCCGACTTTTGCGATTGAAAGGACGCAGGAACTTTTGCATGATATCGAGCATTTTTGCAACATGGGTAACTGCCTAGTTCCAAACTTTTATTTGGACAGTCCCCTGGCTGAAAAGGTAACGGCCGTTTTTGAAAAATACCCGGAATTTTTAAACGGCAAAGTACGCACCTCTCACGATAAGGACATCTTTGGCCTGGAAAGAATAATCATGACCAGTACGGCCCGTGAATCACAGCAGATTGACGGCGCGCCGAGCCCCAAAGTAATTATTGCCGGGTCAGGGATGTTAAACGGCGGCAGAATCCTTTTCCACTTGCAAAGATATATCGGCGACCCCAAAAATACGCTTCTTATTGTCGGCTACCAGGCCGCCGGAACTTTGGGCAGAAGACTTCTAGACGGTGAAAAAGAGGTTAAGATCTTTGGAAAAACTTACAAGGTTGAAGCTCGGGTTCTGGCAATCGGTTCTTACAGCGCCCATGCCGATAATCCGCAAATTTTGGCCTGGGTTGCTAAAATTTCCGGTATCCAGAAAGTTTTTCTGGTCCACGGGGAAAGCAGCCAGGCAACTATTCTGGCGCGCGATTTGGCGGATAAGCTCAATCTTACTGTTTTGATGCCGCAAATCGGAGAAGAATACTTACTAAATTAGCTAAATTGTTATATTGTTAAATGGTTGTATTAAATTATGGCTATCATAATCCCGGCGATACTAACAGATAAGGAGGATGTTTACCGTGAACAGCTTCGAAGGTCACAATATGCCTGCCAAATTGTGCAAATCGACGTCATCGACGGAAAGTTTGCCAACAATAAGACTATCGGGCCGGAAGTAATTGCCAAATACCCGACAAGCGTCAGTCTGGAAATCCAGCTAATGGTTCTCGACAGCCTTTCTTATATCCGCGACCTTAAGGGCTTAGAGTTTATTTCCCGGATTATCGTACCGTTTGAGAAAAATAATGACTTAAAAGAATGCATTTATCAGGTAAAGGATGCAGGCAAACAAATTGGTGTTTCTTTAAACCCCGGTACGGAAATTGCCAAAGTCAAAGATTTATTTGGCGAAATAGATATGCTTCTGCTTTTGGGAGTGGAACCGGGGTTTTCCGGGCAAAAATTCCAGGAGGTAGTCCTTGCAAAAATAAAGGAAGCGAAGAAGATATCCCGGGGGCTGGCGGTAGAAGTTGACGGCGGGATTAATTTTGAAACCGCGTCAAAGGCGGCGGAAGCCGGAGCCGATTTTTTGGCTGCTAATTCTGTCCTTTTTAAAGCACCCGATTTTTACCTTGCACTGGAGGAACTTACTAAACTGGTTAGCGGTGCTAAATGAAAAAAATCCAAAAGGTAACGTTTATGGGCTACGCCGATGCTAAAGAAGGAGACGCACTTTTTAAAAGCGTTTTTGAAGTCGCGAAGGAGTGTGCCAAGGCGGGATTTACCGTAGTCAATGGCGGGGGACCGGGTGTCATGCGGGCATCATCCGAAGGAGCCAAAAGCGCCGGGGGCAGGACAATCGGCATTACTTTTTACCCCAAAGATATTCCGGTTTTTGAAGGCCGTGACGAAGCGAATATCGTTGATGAATTGGTCGTTGCCGATAACTACCTTGACCGGACTTTGCGGCTTTTGGAAGAAGGACAAGCCTTTATATTCTTTAACGGAGGAACCGGCACTATTTCAGAGTTTGGGATGGCCTGGGGACTGGCCAGGCTTTACTTCGGGCACCATAAACCCCTTATCTTATACGGCGATTTTTGGCAGGAGATTATTTTCGCTTTTACTAAAAATATGTATATCAGGCCGGAAGAGAGGCAAGTATTCAAAATCGTAAATTCGCCCCGTGAGGTAATTTCCGCAATCGCGGAGTTTGAAAAAATGGCCGAAGCGAATACGCACGACCACGTGAACCCCCTTTTTGAGATATGATCCAACGACTTGCTCAGGATGAACCACAAACTACCCATGAACGATAACAAGCCTTTTGATCTAGTATCGATTGGTGATTCGACAATTGACACTTTTATAAGAATCCACGACGCAACCGTTGAGTACGGCGTAAACCATCAGGAAGGAAAAATATGCATTCCGTACGGTGCCAAAATTCCGGTAGATAAAATTGCCTACGGGGTTGCCGGAAACGCGGCTAATGTTGCCGTCGGAACAGCACGGCTGGGGTTAAAAACGGCAATTTACACAAACCTGGGTGACGATGACCAGGGGAAAAGAATCCGAGAAGCTTTTGAGAAAGAAGGCGTTGACACTAGGTTTGTCAAAACCGAACCCGACAAAAAGACGAACCTTTCGGTTGTTTTAACTTTCCAAGGCGAGCGGACCATTTTTGTCTACCACCAGGACTGGTCTTACCATTTACCGGATATAGGGCCGGTTTCTTGGGTCTACCTGACTTCAATGGCGGAAACCTTCACGAGTTCCAATATCGTGGATGAGGTCTACCATTTTGTTGCCAAGACCCACGCCAAACTGGCTTTTGGGCCCGGAACTTACCAGTTAAAGGCCGGTATTGGCAGATACCCTAAGATTTTGGAGGTCTGCGAGATTTTAATTGTGAACATGGAAGAAGCAAAAAAAATACTGGATATTGGTGAGGGGCAGATAGTTGATACGAAGGACATACTCTCAAAACTTTTGATGCTGGGCCCAAAGCACATTGTCATAACCGACGGCGCCCACGGATCATACGCCACAAACGGACAAAATAATTTAAAGCTTGGAATAATACCGGTTGAAGTTATCGAAAAAACCGGGGCTGGGGACGCCTATACCAGCGGACTCCTGGCAGCGCTTGCTCGTGGCGAAACGCTTGCCGAAGCGATGGTTTGGGGAACAATTAATGCTTCATTTGAAATCCGGCACGTCGGGACACAAGTCGGTCTTTTAAAACTGGCAGACCTGGAAAAAGAGAGGAAGAAACACGGCCGGTTTAAAGCAGTTAATTTTTAATAATGTACAGAATTTATATAACCGATGTAATACCCAAAGAAGGTACCGACCTTTTGAAAAAGAAGGGTTTTGACGTCAGTGTCAATGTAAGTCGCAAAATGTTAACAGATTTAGACCTTAAAGATATTTTTTCCAAACACGACGCTGTAATATCGCTTATCCATAACAAAATCGATGAAAGTGTGATTGGCGCCGCTTCGCCCGCGCTTAAGGTGATTGCCAACTTTGCCGTCGGTTATGACAATATCGACGTAGTGGCGGCCGCGCGGCGCGGGATTATTGTCACAAATACCCCCGGAGTTGCCGGTGAATCGGTAGCGGAACATACTTTCCTTCTGATTTTGGCAGTTATAAAAAAACTTATAGAAGCCGACCGATATGTTCGGAGCGGTAAATTTTCGGGCTGGGATCCTAACATTTTTTTGTCCTCACAAGTTTTTGGTAAAACTATCGGGATAGTGGGACTGGGGAAAATTGGAAATTACGTCGGACATATTGCCTTTGGCGGTTTCAAGATGAAAATTCTTTACCACGATATTTGCCGCTTTGAAGATTTTGAAATGTTAACGGAGGCAAAATTTGTAGGAGTGGAAAAACTCTTGAAGGAAGCGGATATTGTGACTTTGCATGTTCCGCTTTCCCGCGAGACCAACCATTTAATCGGCAAAAAAGAGCTTGGCATGATGAAAAATACCGCGATTTTGATAAACACTTCACGGGGGGCAGTTGTTGATCAAGAGGTTTTAATTGACGTTCTTTCTAAGAATAAAATCGCGGGAGCAGGCTTGGATGTATATGAGGACGAGCATCATATTCCCCACGAGCTTAGAGTTCTTGGCAATACGGTTTTGACTCCGCATATTGCCTCGGCAACGTTTGAAACGAGAATTGCTATGGCTAAAATCGCCGCGCAAAATGTTATCGATGTTTTTGAAGGGAAAGAACCTGCTGGACTGGTAAAAGTCAGCTAGCTTTTTGGGTTGGCGCAGTCCATGTGTCTTCCGTGATTGTGACTAATTTGTTCCTGATATCTCCTAGAGCTCTTGACCTGCTTCCTAAAGTGTTTGCCTCAAATGGTATTTGGTCAACGACCCCATCGATCTCTGCCATAACTTGCTGGAAACTAATACCTCGGTTCCTCAAGCGGATCAGGCATTGCTCGAAGCGGAGGATTGAACCGTTATTCGTCGCATCATCGCCGCCAAAAGTTAATTGTTCTTGAATAACTGATCGAACAAGTCCTGCGGGTAGTAATGGTTCTTGAATTTCTTGTCGACTGTCGACCGACCCTTGCTGCCAAGGAATCCGCTGTGGCCTTCCTCCCGGAGGAATTATCAAAATTGTCCCTCCTCCTTCGAAAGTAAAGGTCATTTGCCCTATTATCCCTGAAACTTCTACTCTTGCCATATTCAATTGTAGATTATATCATTCCTTCAAAACCCCGCGTTTTTGATGAGTTTAATCTGGGGATTATCGGAACTTGTAAAATCGACCGTGACGACGTCGATTCTTTCCTGCTCGGGTAAGTTACTGCGGTTTGAGCGGTAAAATTTAGCGGCTCTTATTAAGAAATTAATTTTAGCGTGGGTAACCGATTCTTCCGGGAGGCCAAACCGGTGGGAAGTGCGGGTTTTGACCTCGACATAGACAAGAGTATTGCTATTGAGTGCGATAATGTCGATCTCTCCTCCCCTAATCCGATAATTTTTCTCAATGATTTTATAGCCGAGTTTTTTTAAAAAATCAGCTGCTATATCTTCGCCAATTTGACCTATGCTTTTCACTGCTTTCCTCCACTCGTCATGCCGAACTTGTTTCGGCATCTAGATCCTGAATCAAGTTCAGGATGACTGGAAAAGGTACTCATTGGAAAAGAAAGTCTAGATTATAAGAAAGCCTGTGGATTTTAGAAAAGCCGTATTTTTTGATCGCTTCCTGGTGCATTTTTGTTCCATAACCTTTGTGTTTGCCAAAACCATACTCGGGATATTTAAAATGAATTTTTCGCATTAGGCTGTCGCGGTAAACTTTGGCGACGATTGAAGCGGCGGCGATGGAAGCACAAACTTTATCACCGTCTTTGACTGCCATTTGGCGCTTCCTGGCAAAATGTTTGATATAGAAGGCGTCGATTAGACAAAAATCGGGTTTGAGGTTGGCGGCAACTTTGCGAAAAGCAATGTGAGTAGCGCGGCCAACACCAACTTTGTCAATTTCTCTTGGCTCGATTTGGGCGATGCTAATGGAAATTGCTGACTGACGGATCAATTTTGATAGTTTAAGTCGCATTGCAGGTCGGACCTGTTTGGAATCGGCAAGGCCATCCGGTATTTGGAAATCTTTGGGCAAAATGACTCCCGCAACTACAAGCGGTCCGGCCCAGGAGCCGCGGCCAACTTCGTCAATACCGACAATATAATTGTAGCCTTTTTGCCACAGAGAATTTTCCAAATCTAATGTCGGCTTAACCATGGACTAATTATATTACTTAAAGCAATTTAGGATTTCTTGTTGCGGAGGTGGAAAAGCTTGGCGCGGCGGACATGTGTGCCGGCTTTGACGAGAGTAATTTTCTCAATGGCGGGGGAAGCAACGGGGAAAATGCGCTCGATAGCGATATTGCCGATTGAGATTTTTCTAACCGTAAAGGTTTTATTACCGGCATCCCCGCGGATAGAAAGAACCATGCCTTCAAATGGCGTGGCGTGGACTTTGCCGGCCTTTGGGTCGCGAGTGGTAACTTTTATAATGTCACCGACCTTAAAGGCTATTTGATTTTGCGCTGCGTTTTCCATGGTTTGTCTTGTCATTCCGAACTAGTTTCGGAATCTTTAGATCCTGAAATAAGAACACTTATTCCTCGCATCTTAATGCGAACAATAAATTCAGGATGACAGTTAGTAGTGAATTTTAAACTATTTACCACTTATAGTGCAACCTAAATATTCCAACTCCCTTGCCAAGTCCCCATTTGTGTAAACCCCAAAAGGGATCGGAACTCTTCTTGTCGATTGTCCATCGCCGGGAAGCAGGAGGTATGCCGGAATTTCTCCGGAATTTTCTTTTAAGAGCTGGTAGACCCGGGCTAAAAGCTCACGGTCTGCGTCCTTGGGGATTTTTATTTCAAATACCTCATCTTCGAATATTGGTACGCTGGCATTTTCGAGCGGAGTAACGCCGCTGGCGATTAAAACCATCGATCCTTCGCCGATATCCAGTCTTCCGGAAATGACGACTATCTGGTCTAAGAGGATTAAACTCCTGGCCTCTTGGTATGTCCTCGGGAAAACAATTACTTCAATTGTGCCCGTGGTATCCTGAAGTTTCAAAAAACACATCTCTTCCCGACGGACTTTAGTTAAGGTATTTCTAAGACTTGAGATGATTCCGCCGAGTTTAATCTCCCTCTGACCGTGGATTAGCGGGTCTATTTCGGAAATTTTTGAGGTAACAACCTTTTCAAGGGAAGCGGCAACTTTTGTCAGCGGATGTTCGGTCAAATAAAAACCCAACAGCTCCCTTTCCCAGGAAAGGATTTCTTCTTTTGGCGCCTCCTGGCCGGCAAAAGGGTCAGACGTGACTATTTGGGTTGAGCTTTGGGCTTCGGTGAGTTCTTTATCATCAAAAAGGCTCCCCTGGCCGGCGGCGATAGTCTTTGCAAGTGAAGCCGAAGAAGCTTTGAGCTCGTCGAGGACTTTTAGCATACTGTTTCTCTTGCCAAACCGGTCCATGGCACCGGCTTTGATTAAACTTTCCAAGGTTTTTTTGTTAACTACCCGCAGATTGACGCGCCTGACAAAATCGTCAAGAGTTTTAAACTCCCCACCCGCTTCCCTTTCGGAGAAAATTGCCTCGATAGCCGCGCGGCCGACGTTTTTAATGGCCGAAAGGCCAAAACGAATACTTTCACCTTTCGGCGTATCTTCGATGGTAAAACCGGTCTGCGAGAAGTTAATGTCCGGCGGCAAAACCGGAATATTCATTTTGGCGCATTCGGCAACGGCGGTGGCAATTTTATCGGGGTCGTCGGATTCGGCAGTCATAACGGCCGTCATAAACTCCACCGGGAAATTAGCTTTCATATAGGCGGTTTGGTAGGCAATGATAGCGTAAGAGGCGGCGTGGGCTTTATTAAAACCGTAAGCGGCAAAAGGTTCAATAAGTTTAAAAAGCTCTTCGGCCTTTTTGGGGGTCATGCCGTTTTGAATTGCGCCTTCGGTGAATTTTTCTTTCTGCTTAGCCATTTCGGCGGGAATTTTTTTACCCATGGCTTTTCTAAATTTATCGGCTTCTTCCCATGAATATCCGGCAATGTTGATGGCAGTCAAAAGGACGTCATCCTGATAAACGATGACGCCGTAGGACTGGTCCAGATACTGACTCATGCGCGGGTCAAAGTATTCGATTTTATTGGAGCTGTG
This sequence comes from Candidatus Curtissbacteria bacterium, assembly GCA_030647775.1. Taxonomy (GTDB): domain Bacteria; phylum Patescibacteriota; class Microgenomatia; order Curtissbacterales; family GWA2-41-24; genus JACPKK01. The sequence continues at coordinate 510,554 of JAUSJC010000010.1, read as the reverse complement.
TTTCCTTTGGATAAACTCCGGGATTGAATTCATCGGCCCGGGCCTAAAGAGTGAAATCATAGCCATAATGTCAAAGATGCTTGATGGTTTTAATTCTTTTAAGTATCTGGTCATTCCTGTCCCGCCGAGCTGGAAAAGACCCATCGTCTCCCCTTTTGCCAAAAGCTGGAAAGCCTTTTTATCATCAAGGGGAATTTTGGCAAGGTCGATCTCGGTGCCTTTTGTCTCTTTGACAATTTCAACAGCCTGGCCGAGAATTGAAAGGTTCCTAATTCCAAGAAAATCCATTTTTACAAGGCCGGCTTCTTCGACGTCGTGCATATCGTATTGGGTAATAATTTTTTCGCCGTTGGCCTCTTTTTGGAGCGGGGCAAATTCTGTTAAATCCCGCGGACCGATAACGACGCCGGCGGCATGGACAGAAACGTGCCTGGCATTACCTTCTACCTTTTCCGCGAGGTCAAGAAGTTCTTTGACCTCCTGGTCAGAATTGTAAAGTGATCCGAGTTCCTTATTTTGCTTTTTGGCAGTATCAATGGACATCGGGAAACCCTGGGCACCGATTGGTATCAATTTGGCAATCCTGTCGGCTTTGGTGTATGGCCAGCTTAAAACACGGGCGACGTCGCGGACGGCGGCCCTGGCCATCATCGTCCCAAAAGTGCCAATCTGGGCAACTTTTTCATGGCCGTATTTTTCCCGAACGTAATTTATGACCTCATCGCGGCGGTTGTCGGCAATATCGACATCGATATCGGGAAGAGACGGGCGGTACGGGTTGAGGAATCTCTCAAATGGTAGTTTGAAGAAAAGCGGGTTGGCGGTGGTAATACCGATAGCAAATGAGACAAGGCTGCCGGACGCCGATCCTCTTGTTGTCGTGACAATCCTTTGCTCCCTCATCCAATTAACAAAATCGGCGACGATTAAAAAGTATGTCGAATAGCCTTTTTTGGCAATTACCGAGAGTTCGTACTCCAGCCTTTCTTTGATTTCATCGGTAACCTTGTCGACACGGCTTTTGATTCTATCAAAGCAAAGTTTTTTTAAGTAATCATCCGCGTTTGTTTCTTTTGGAACCTTGTAATTTGGGAAAGAAACTTGGTTTAGGACAATTTCGATATTAACTTTTTCGGCTATCTGGCTGGTCATTGCAACTGCCTCGGGAATGTCGGCAAAAAGCCCGGCCATTTCGTCTCCACTTTTAAGGTAGTAAGTTGGAGAATCGATCATGCGCAGTCTTTTGATATCGGCAATATTTTTGCCGGTCTGGATACAAACAATTGCATCCTGCGCTTGGGCGTCTGACTGATGGACGTAGTGGATATCATTTGTGGCAACAAGAGAAAGGCCTGTGGTTTTGGAAAGTTTTTTGGCACCTTCGATAATCTTTTTTTCTTCACGGGCCATTTTGGCAAGTTCACTATGGATTTCGTCACCCTCGCTGTGGGCAGCCATAAAATGGTCAAACTGGTGCCTCTGGACCTCGAGATAAAAATTATCTTTGCCAAAAATACCGATAAAATCCGCGGCCGATTTTTCGGCACCTTTAAAATCGCCTTCTATTAATAATTTGGCGATTTCGGATGAACTGCAGCCGGAAAGCGCCATCAGGCCACGTGAGTATTTGGCGAGTGTAACTTTATCAACGCGCGGGCGGTAGTAAAAACCCTGGAGGTTGGAAATCGTGACAAGCTTCATAAGATTCCTATAGCCTTCAACATCTTTTGCTAAAACCGTAAGGTGCATGTTTTCGGTGTCTTTGCCGGCTTCTTTGTCGGTAAGGCTCCTTTTGGCAAGATACATTTCACAGCCGATGATGGGGTTTATGCCTTCTTCTCTCGCGGCTTTATAAAATTTGATGGCTCCGTAGAGGGATCCGTGATCGGTTATGGCTATTGCCTTTTGGCCAATTATTTTTGCTTGGGCAACAAGTTTGGGGATTTTGGAAAGCCCATCCAATAGCGAATATTCCGTGTGGACGTGAAGGTGAACAAAATCCGTCATTTCTTTTTTTGAGTCATGCTGAACTTGATTGCGAATTTATGAGCAATAAGCTCTCTTATTCAGCATCTAATAATACCAGATCCTGAAATTAATTCAGGATGACATTTTACTTTAATTTTTCCTTTATTATTTCGGCAGCCTGCTTGGCGTCTGCCCGGCCGGAAGTTTTTTTCATAACCGCTCCGATTAAGGCCTGAAGGGCATTTTCTTTGCCGGCTTTGTAATCGGCGGCGGTTTTTTCATTGTCGGCAATGACTTCATCTATGGCTTTTTCTAGTTGGTCTGAGCTTAAAGCTGTTTGCGATGCCTGAGCTTTTAGTTGTTTTACTACATCGTCCGTCGACAAGTCTTGCCAGTCGATTTTCTTGTTGATGATCATGCTTGCCACGATTTGTGAACTAATTCCTGTCTGACCCAGTTTTGCGACCAACTCTTCAAAGAAAGGGTCGGACCCTTGTCTTATCATCGTGACGGCGGATTCTTGAGAGATGCCGTAGGTTTTTACTAAATTGTCCACTTTCGTTTGTGGAAGAGCAGCTCTAGCTTCTTCTTGGAGCTTTTTGACCAGGTCGCGGTCGACAGCCAAGCTTGGCAGATCCGGTTCGGGAAAATAGCGGTAATCGTTGGCTTCTTCTTTGCTCCTTTGGAGATAAGTTTCGTGTTTGGCCTCGTTCCAACCGCGGGTTTCCTGGTGCAGAGTCTCACCTGATTCCAATGCCTCGATCTGACGTTTAATTTCAAACTCAACGGCGGCGACCATAAAGCGGAAAGAGTTGATGTTTTTAAGTTCGACTCGATAATTTGGTAATTCTTTTTGGCCGACAGGACGCACAGAGATGTTTGCTTCCAAGCGCATATCGCCTTTTTCCATATCTGCATTAGAAACCCCAAGATTTCTAAAAATCTCGCGCAGCTGTTTGGCATAATCCCGGATTTGTTCGGTATCGGTAAAATCCGGCTCGGTGACAATTTCGACAAGGGGAACACCGGATCTATTAAAGTCAATTAGGGTCCGACCCTCGACATGGGTGAGTTTGCCCGTATCTTCTTCCTGATGAGCGCGGTTGATCCTGATGGTCGATTTTTTACCATTTTTGCCGGTTACTTCTATCGACCCACCCACGCAAAGCGGCCAGCGGTATTGGGAGATCTGGTAGCCTTTAGCAAGATCGGGATAGAAATAATTTTTTCTTTCAAAAAGTGAACTTTCGGCGACTTTACAATTTAAGGCGAGGCCAATCTTCATGCATTTTTCAATCGCCTCTTCGTTTGTAAACGGCAGAGCGCCGGGAAGGCCTAAACAAACGGGGCAAGTGTGGGTATTGGGTTCTTTGCCAAAATAATCGTCAGAACAGGCGCAAAACATTTTGGTTTTGGTGTTCGTCTCAACGTGAACTTCAAGACCGATGACGGGGTTGTATTGCTGACTCATTCCTCGCTCCTTTGATCTACGTAACCGCCCAAATACTGAGCCTCGTAAACTTTTTTGCCATTCAGGGTGATTTCTTCTTTTCCTTTATAGCTATCAATGTCGCCTTCCCAACCATTGCTATATGTTAAATCTCCTTGGGAGTAATTTTGTGGACCCCTTAGGGGCATTTCTTCCGGTCTATTGGATAAGGCTTTTTGTAAAAAACTGTAAATTTGGCCAAGATCTGTAATTTCTGGTACAACGTATCCGTAGTAGACCATAGTCCAAAAAGGTTTGCCCTGATGGAACACTACCTCGACACCACCATAAGGCTCACCACCATAAAAAACATCTTTCATCGACCATTCGTCTTCCAATTTACCCCACAGGATTGTTGTTGAGCCGTCCGTGCCTTTTATCCATTGGTCTTCTTTGCCACTTGCATAGCCTTCTTTGGCTATAGTTCGTAATACCTCTAATAATTTTTGTTTCATAGTTTTGCCTGCCCGCCATCGCTGCGCTCAGGCGTTTGCAGACGGGGTTTTTGTTTGTTCCAATTGGTGGCCTGCTCGTAAAGTTCACCGACAGATAAAATTGTGTCTTCGTCCAGATATTTGCCAAGAATTTGCAAACCGACGGGAAGATCTTGAGAAAATCCGCATGGGACTGATAGTCCCGGAATACCGGCAAGTGATGCGGGAATTGTATAGACGTCGGAAAGATACATGGTGAGTGGGTCGGAAATTTTCTCGCCGAGATTCCAGGCAACCGTTGGGGAAACCGGGCCGGTAATAACGTTACATCCCTCGAAAGCTTTTTCAAAATCCTGTTTTACAAGCGTGCGGACTTTAGCGGCTTTTATAAAGTAATCGTCGAAATAACCGGCGGAAAGGGCAAAGGTTCCCAGCATGATTCTTCTTTTTGGCTCGGCGCCAAACTTGTCGCGGGTTGACCCAAACCTGATACCATCGTATCGTGCCAAATTTGACGAAATTTCCGAAGTAATAATTAGGTAGTATGTTGCAAGGGCATACTGGGTATGGGGCAAGCTGACTTCGACCGTTGTTGCACCGAGATCCTCGAGTTTTTTAATGGCAACTTTGATAACTTTTTCGACACCGGCATCTAAGCCCTTGCCAAAATATTCTTTCGGAATACCAACTCTTAAGCCCTTTAGATCTTTCCGATTCGTTGATTTGAATGACGCGCTCACTGCATTGCTGTCGTAGGCGTCCGGGCCAGAAATCCATTCCAAAACTTTCCGCGCATCGGCAACGGTTTTGGTAATCGGGCCGATTTGATCAAGGGAAGAAGCCATCGCCTGGGCGCCGTAGCGGGAAACTCTGCCGTAGCTTGGCTTTAGGCCAACGACTCCGCATAAAGATGCCGGCTGGCGGATAGAGCCGCCGGTATCGGTCCCAAGAGCAAATGTACAAAGATCCGCAGCAACGGCGACAGCGGATCCGCTTGATGAACCGCCCGGAACTTTATTTTTATCCCAAGGGTTTTTGACCGAACCGTAGGCGGAGTTTTCACCGGAAGAACCCATGGCAAATTCGTCTAAGTTGGTTTTGCCAATAAAAGAGATATTGTTTTCTTTAAGTTTGTCGATCACCGTCGCGTTGTAGGGGGCGATATAACCCTCCAGGATTTTTGATCCGCAAGTCATTTGTCTACCTTTGACAGCGATCAAGTCCTTAATGCCGGCTGGAATACCGCTTTTATTTTCTTTTACTTCTAAGAAGGCATTCAGGTCTGGATTGAGTTTTTTGATCCTCTCACCGTAGGCCTGATTGAGCCCTGCTTCCGAAAACTCTTTTTTCCCAAGACCTTCAATAGTCTCTGTTAAAGATAATGCAGTTAAGTTGTTCATATTAATAAAGATGTCATTCCGAACTCTAGCCCCGAGCGAAGCGAGGGCGCATGGCACTGTATATTTCGGAATCTAGATCCTGAACCAAGTTCAGGATGACAGAGTGATACTTGATACGTTTTCAAATCATTCACTTTTAAAAACTCCTTTGGTTACAAATTGGCCGTTTTTGGTATTTTTGGAATTTTGTAGCGCTTCATCTTGAGTGAGACAAGTGCCCGCTGTATCTTTTCGAGTAACATTTTTGTTGGGGGTGACGTTAAAAGTTGGTTCTACGTTTTTGGTATCTGCTTTTTCGATCTTTTCTATGTAATCAAGAATTTTCGTGAGTTGGCTAGCAAAAATTCGCTTTTGCTCATCAGGAAGAGGAAGATTTGCGAGTTTTGATACGTGATCGATGTCTATTTTTGTGCTTTTTGCCATTTTATCCCATGGCCCTTAGGGCGCTGACCCGTTCTTCTACCGGCGGGTGGGTGTTGAAAAGGTTAGCAAAGCCGGATTTTAGCTGTTTGCCTTTAAAAGGATTGACGATGTAAAGATGGGCGGTGGCGCGGTTGGCAACTTCCAATGGTTCTGAGTCTTTGGAGATTTTTAAAAGCGCTGTTGCCAGACCTTGCGGGTTTCTAGTTAGAAGCGCGCCGGAAGCATCGGCCAAGAGTTCGCGTTTCCTGGAAATAGAAAGCTGTATGAGTGTGCCGATAATCGGAGCGAGAATTGCCATGACAATTGCCAGCACGGCAAAAATTGCACCGGCCGAATTGCGGTCATCGTCTCTTCTCCCCATACCAAACCATGTCGCACGGAAATACATATCCGCCAAAAGGGCAATCGTACCAACTAAAATCGCGACAATCGTCATAAGCCGAGTGTCGTAATTGCCGACATGGGAAAGTTCGTGAGCGGTTACCCCTTCTAACTCCAGCTTATTGAGTTTTTCCAAAATTCCGGTTGTGAAAGCAATAGCGGCGTGTTTTGGGTTTCTGCCGGTAGCAAAAGCGTTTGGCGCGCTGTCGGTGATAATGTAAATCTTGGGCATCGGCAGGCCGGCGGCGATGCATAAATTTTCGACCGTCCGAAAAAGCGTCGGATTATCAGACTTTTTAATTTGTTTGGCACGGGAAATGGCCATGACCATGCGGTCGCTATAGAAGTAAGAAACAAAATTCATGACGCCGGCGATAATCAGCGCAATGCCGGTAAATCCGATTGCAGAGGGACCTCTAAACCCCAAGGCGTTTGTGAAGATATAGACGATCAGCGAAATGAAAAATGCAAAACCAAGCATGATTAGCCAGGTTTTAAATCTATTTGCGGAGATCTGGGTGTAAGCTGTCATGCTAGAGAATTATATACGGTGCCATGCGATCCAGCAAACTGGATCTAATCAGCAGATCGCCTTAGATGAAAACCCGTGGTAGAATAATCATCTAGATGAAAGTTTTTCTGAAAGAGATCAAATTTCCTTCAACAAAACACACCTATATCCAGGACATTACCAAGGACATAAACCGCGCTATAAAAAAAGCAGGAGTTAAGGAAGGTTTTGTTTTTGTTAATACCAAACATACTACGCTGGGAATTTTAATCAACGAGATAGCGGAACCAAACCTGCTTAAGGATATACTCAATCACACCCTTCATTCCATTCCGGAGGACAGGCGGTCTACAAGAGTTTCCGAAAAATATAAGCACCCGACAACCGATTACCAACACCGCTGCCAGGATAACCCTTATTGCAATGAGATCGATGAAGATTATAACGCGGCGGCGCATATCCGCGCCCTGACTTTTTCGCACGCGAGCGTTGTAGTGCCAATCCTTTCGGGTAAACTGGAACTCGGCAAATATCAGGAGGTGGCGGTTTTTGAATTTGACGGACGCGACGGTAAAGGAAAAAACCCAATCCGCCAACGGACGGTTCAGGTTTGGATATGTCCAGCCGAAAGTGTAACGAAGATTTAAAGTATTTTGAGTTTGCCGCGGAAGTTAGAGAGTTTGATGTAGCCTTTTTTGGCCATTAGTGTTTGAAGCTCTGTTTGGACTTTGTTAAATATGCCAGGACCTTTTTGTAAAAAGGCTGTGCCAATCTGGACGGCACTGGCACCTGCCAAAATAAACTCAAAAGCATCTGTTCCGCTGTAAACACCGCCGACGCCAATTACTTGGATCTTCCTGTCAAACAACTCGTAAAATCTTCTTACATTTGCCAGAGCTGTGAATTTTGCATAGCGGCCCCCAATTCCCCCGAGGCCGCCTTTTGGTTTTATGAGAGGCTGTTCAGTCGCGGGATCGATCGCCAGACCGTTGCCAAGAGAATTGATACAAGTGACGAAATTGACGGGGTATTTTTTGATTACCTTCGCTATCTCGTCGAAGTGGACCAGGTCAAAATAGGGCGGGAGTTTTATTCCCCAAGGCTTCTTACATACTTTAGAAACAGCCTTGAGTAATCTATCCATCTCTTTGGCATCATATCCTACAATCGCTTTGCCGATAGTATTTGGTGAGCCGGGATTAAATTCTATGATGTCAACTTGTGAATTATTAAATGCATTAAACATGATTATGTCATCTTCTAAAGTCATCCCGCAGATGCTGGCAATAATCGGCTTTTTGTATTTTCTTTTTAAAACCGCGGCGAATTCTATATAAGCTTTGTAGCCTAAATTTGGCAGGCCCATCGAATTGATTGACCCATATTCCAGATCGGCGTACCTTGGTTCGGGGTTGCCCGCTCTGGGCTCAAGGGTGCATGATTTCATGGTGATGGCGGGGGATTTGGAACGGGCAATGATTTCCAATTCAGCCAACGTAACATCAGCCGGACCGGATGTATTGAAAATACACGCATCAAACTTTACACCGGCAATTTTTGTAGAAATATCGGCTTTCATTCAAAACCCATTTTCTTCCCCCAGCCATTGGGATCCTTTACCCAGCTTTTGATTGCTTCTACTTGATCTTTTTTAAGATAACCGTCATGGATTGCGGCTTCTATGGAAGCGTCAATATCGGTTAGGGTATGCACATTGACTTTATTTTTCTCGAAATTTTTCCTAGCTTCGTCAAAACCATAAGTAAAGATAGCGACAAGACCCGTGACTTTGGCGCCGGCACTCCTTAATGCCTTAACAACTGCCAAGGATGACCCTCCGGTTGAAATTAGATCTTCAATTACTATTGCCGTTTGCCCCCGGGTGATCTTACCTTCTATCTGGTTACCCTTCCCATGGCTTTTGGGTTCCGATCTGACATAGACCATCGGAAGATTCAATTTTTGAGCTATAAAAGCGGCATGGGGAATACCGGCCGTTGCCGTTGCCGCCAAAACATCGGGTACACCGATTTTTTTGATTTCTTTTATTAATAAATCGATTATTATTTTTCTTTCTTTGGGATGGGAAATAATCAGACGGTTATCGGTATAGATGGGGCTTAGGATTCCCGAAGAATATCTGAAGGGCTGTCTGGTTCGAAAGATGACAGAACCTATACTAAAAAGCATTTTTGAGACTTTAGCCTTGGCGGTATTTGTTGATTTCATTTTTTAAGTTTTGGGCTTCCATCGCCGGATCTTGAGCGTAAATTATGCTCCGTGAGGCGGAAATCACTAGTCCCCTGCCATTTTTTAAAAGTCCATTTTGGCAAATTTTCTCTAAGTTGCCACTTTGAACCCCTATGCCCGGGACAAGAAACGTCATATCGCCGGCAACCCTTCTAATTCTTTTTATCTGGGTCGGGTTAGTTGCTCCAACCACCATTAGTAGATTTTTGTATTTCTTATTCCACTGGACTACTTTTTGGGCGACTTTTATATAAAGCGGCTGGCCATTGACGCTAAGTTCCTGAAAATCGGCCGATGACGGGTTTGAAGTATGACAAAGAACAATGACTCCCCTATCCCTTCTTTTTAAAAACGGCTCCAAAGAGTCAAACCCCATATAAGGGTTCGCCGTTACGGCATCCGCCTGATAAAAATCGAATATTGCCTCTGCCAGGGATAAAGTAGTGTTTCCGATATCTGCCCTCTTGGCGTCCAGGATTACTGGAATCAGGGGATAATTTTTCTTTAAGAAGAAAATTGTGTTTTTTAGGTCTTCGAGCCCGGTAAGACCGACCGCCTCATAAAACCCGATATTGGGTTTATAGGCGCAAACGAACGCGGCCGTGGCTTCAATGATGATTTTGTTGAATTGGAATTGTGATTCGCTCTTTTTTAATTTTTGGGGATCAGGATCCAGGCCTACACAAAGCAAGCTACTGCTTTTTGAAATAGCTTTATCGAGTTTCGTCTTAAAATCCACTATATCTCTTTTTTAAGGCAGTCTGCGATAAGACCTGCAACCGTTACTTGTTCTATTTTCGAACTCTTGATGTCTTTGGCGATCGTATCGGTAACAAAAATCTTATCAATCTCGCTTTTCCCCAAATTTTCAAAAGCATTGCCGGCAAAAACTCCGTGGGTAGCACAAACTATAACCTCTTTAACACCTTTTTCTTTGAGGGCGTGGGCGCTCTCGATGATCGTACCGCCCGTAGAAATTACGTCATCGATAATAATTGCCGTATCGCCCGTTACTTCGCCAGAAATGGAAAGCACTTCAATTTTGTCCCGCGTTGCCACCTGACGATGTTTTTCGATGACGGCCAGCGGGGCGTTTAAAATAGTTGCAAAGTTCCTTGCCCGTTTAACTCCCCCGACATCCGGCGAGACCACAATTAAACCTTTGTGCTTCTCTTTTTTTATACGATCGCCTAAAACTTCCAGCGCGGAAAGGTAAATAACCGGAACATTGAAAAAGCCGACGATGGCGTCGGCGTGAAGATCTATACAGACGACTTTATTGATGCCGCTTGCGGTAATTAAGTCGGCAACAACTTTGGCAGAGATCGGCTCTCCGGGGCGCGTTTGTTTTTCTTTGCGGCTGTAGCCTAAATACGGAATTACGGCCGTAATTTTGTGGGCGCCGGACCTTTTGACCGCATCGGCTATTAGCGCCAGCTCAATAATATTGTCATTAACGGGGGCGGAGTTTGACTGAATAATAAAAACATCGGAATTGTTGACCTCGTCTTTAACCCAAACATCGATTTCGGTATCGGAAAAGCGGCCAATTTCGATTTGACCCAAGGGTATTTTAGACCTTCTTGAAATTTCTTTGGCAAGATTAGGATTTGAGGAACCGGCAAAAATTTTGGGTGAATTCATGGAGCTAAAATTCCACTTTAATCTCTTCTTTCGACTTATTATCGGCCTCAAAGAAAGGTTCTTCGGTAAAACCAAAAAGCCTCACCAGGATTATGTTGGGGAATACTTTGATTTTGGTGTTGTAATCCAGAACATTCGCGTTGTAAAACTGCCTGGCAGCAGCAATTTTAGTTTCCGTATCCGAAAGCTCTCCCTGAAGCTCCTTAAAATTTTCGGATGCCTTAAGCTGTGGGTAGTTTTCCGCAATGGCAAAAAGTGTTTTGAGGGCACCGGTAAGCTGGTTATCGGCGTGAGCAGCTTCCTTGGCATCTTTGGCACCAAGAAGGGCGCTTCGGGCGCGAGTTACGTTCTCGAAGACTCCTTTTTCATGCTTGGCGTAACCTTTGACAGTTTCAATTAAATTTGGAATTAGAGAAGAGCGTCTTTTTAGCTGGACATCAATCCCCGACCATGCTTCTTTAACGCGAATTTTGGCAACGATCAGGCTGTTATATAAAAACCAAACGAATAAGCCAACTAGGGCTGCGGCAGCGAGAATAATTATTGTCGGCGACATTGTTAGTTATGATACTCGAATAGCTTTTTAAATTCAAGCCAGGGCAGGGTATTGGCAATACTCTTCTTTTCACACCAGCCTCGCCTCGCTACGGCGACACCAAAACGCATGTTATCCATTTGGTCTATTTGGTGTGCGTCGCTACTTATCATCAGCGTAACACCTTTGACAATCGCCTCGCGTACAAGAACATCAGGCAGATCAAGACGGTTTGGCCAGGCGTTTATTTCCAGCATGGTTTTTGTTTTGACGCAAGCGGCAAAAATTTGAGGCCAATCAACTTCATAAGATTCCCTTTCTGGGAGCAGTCTGCCTGTCGGGTGGGAAATTACCTGAACGTACGGCGAATGACAAGCAGTAAGTAGTCTTTTTGTAATTGCTTGCTTGTCCTGCTTATGGCTTGAATGAATACCGGCAATAGCCCCATCCAGCATTTTCAGGCCTTCTTCGGGAACGGAAAGTTCACTATTGGTCAGAATATCTATTTCGAGTAAATTTAGTATGCCAAAATTCTTGTGTGAAGATTTTATGTGTTCAATTTTCTTGGTTCTTTTGGCAATCAAGGATAAAATTTGTTCTTTTGTATGTGTTGAGAAGCCCGGGGAGTGATCGGAAAGTCCAATATATTGATAACCCATATTCTTTGCTTTTTTAATGATTTCTTCAAAATTATCTTTACCAAGATCATGACTGGGCTCAATCGGGTAATTAGAATGCAAATGAATGTCCCCTTTAATATCTTTTAATGTAACGAGGTTCGGCAATTGGTGCTTTTGGGCTGCTTCAATTTCACCTGTGTCTTCCCGCAACTCCGGTTCAATATAATCCAAGCCTAGAAACCCGTAAAAATCTTTTTCACTGTGAAAATTCTTGGTTTTGTTTTCAACTTTAATACCATGCTCGGAAAGCGAATAATTCTTTTTAAGCGCAAGCTCCCTAAGGTGGATATTGTGGTTTTTAGAGCCTGTGAAATGCTGAAGAAGCGCTCCAAAGGCTTCCGGCGGCTGGACTTTAACGTCTACCTGAATTCCGCTGTTCAAAACCACTGAAGAAGCTAAACCACCGGCTGTCAAAATTCTCGATATCTCCCGAAACTTTCCGAAGTGGCTGATGATTTTTGCCGGCTCCTTTGAACTTACTGCTATATCGATGTCTCCCACTGTGGCTACCATGCGGCGCAGCGACCCGAGAGGCTGGGCATCTTGACACTCCTTTTCCGCTTTGAGATATGCAATGACACGTTGGGCGGCAGTATAAGCCTCCGGGAGCGTGTAGCGGCCACTTCTGGCCTTAAATGCTCCGATCCCGGCAATTATATCCTCTTCACTTCTCGCGCCGAAACCAGGAATTTCCTTAATCTGTCCGGCTTTAGCTTTTTGGAGTAAATCGTTTATATCTTTTACTTTGAGCTCTTTGGCTATTTTATAAGCTGTTTTAGGACCAATTCCGGGAATTTTGAGGAGCGCAAACATCCCCGGGGGTATTTCTTTGGTAATTTCCTCAAAATGTTTTACTTTGCCGGTTTTGAAAAGCTCATCTAAGTGCGCCTGCATGGTTTTTCCGATACCGGGAATTGTGTCAAGTTTATTGTCATCCCAAAGGTCTTTGAGCTCACTTGTGGCGTGTTCAACGCTGGTTGCGGCGTTTTCGTAAGCTATCTGCTTAAAATAATCTTTCCCGCCTACGGCGTAGGTTGCGGAAATTTCGCGGAAAAGGTCGGCTATTTGAGTGTTTGTGAAGTATTTCAAAATTAGCTAAATGGGTGGCGGGATGGAGGGGACTCGAACCCCCGACCTCCTCCGTGACAGGGAGGCGCTCTAACCAACTGAGCTACCACCCCATTTAGCCTCTCTATTTTAGCAGAAAGCGTAGTTTAACATATATGAAGACAATTGGTAGTATGTTTTCTTTCACGGCACTTATCTCTTCAAGCACACATGTCATTCTCGCGCCCGCCTGCAACGCTATGCCAGCCCGCAGTAGATACAACGTTTCTGGCGGGCGTAGCATTTCGGGCAGGAAAGCGAGAATCCAGATCCTGAATCAAGTTCAGGATGACGACTGCTTGCTTTGGTAATATTTCGTGTTTTGCCTCTGGACTAATAGAATCCTTTGTGATAATTTACTTGTTGTAATTCTCCTGCCCAAAAGAAGAATAAGAGAGCTTGCGGTCCTCGTTCTGCAATGCAGAACTGCGGGCCTAAAGAGAGCTTGTTTCAAATTGATATGGCAAGAAATTCTACTTTTAGGCGTTTCAAAAAGAAACTAAAACAGTTTAACCCATACCAATCCTACACCGGACTTTTTCTTGGAGCGATTGTTGTCGTCGTTTTGGGATTTCTGGTGGCCAGTTTCCTAACGAGAAATTCCAGCCCGATGGGAGAAATCGGTGATGGTATAAAAACAAGTGTAGAAAACCAAACGCTTGAGCCAAAGAGGGAATACAAGGTCAAAGAGGGTGATTCGCTATCTGTAATTGCCAAAAGAACTTACGGCGATCCGGCAATGTGGAATGTGCTGGCGGTAAAAAATGCAATTATCTACCCCGATTTAATTTACACTGATACAACTTTGGAAGTTCCGCCTAAAACAGAGGCGGATGTAATCATAAAGGATTTAAGTGCAACGTCGTATCAAGTACAGGAAGGCGATACCCTGTTTATTATTGCCCAAAAGGTCTACGCCGACGGCTGGAAATGGCCGGTTTTGGCAAAAGCCAATAATGTCGGCTACCTGTCAAACGGCAACCCTTTAATTTTTGCCGGTGCTACACTTACAATTCCCCGCTGATTTAGTTCATAGTTTATAGTTCATCGTTCATAGTTTATAGTAAAATAGTGCAAGCGCAGGTGTGGTTTAAGAGACAAAGCCATGCGGTTCTCGTTCTGCAATGCAGAACTGCGGGCCTAGGCAGAATGCTGTTTTATTCATAATCGCGGGATTAATACAATGGTAGTATGCCAGCTTCCCCCGCCTGCAATGCCTGCGGTGGTAGTTCAGTTGGTAGAACGTCTGCTTCCCAAGCAGAAGGTCGCCGGTTCGAATCCGGTCCACCGCTCACAAGCTGGCGGGCAGGCAAGTTGGAGACGCGAGTTCGATTCTCGTATCCCGCTCCATAGTATTTTAATCGGGTGTCCCGTCTTCCAATCATGTCTTCAACAATATTTAGCCTCAAATTTGTTCGAGTCCTACTCCTTTCTTACAAAATGTTAAGTAACTGTTCACCATTGCTGATACAAGTCGCCATTCTGATCGTAGCAAAGAATCTAGGCCTTTTGGCTTTCAGCCTCAAGATGACGAAATCGTATCATAATGGTGAGTAGTTATAATGTTAGTTAAAATTTGAAATTCTCGTCAGATTTTGATACGATGCGGGCATGGCTGAAAGATGTACACTAGCAGGCATACTTGTGCGTGGATCAAGAGGGGCTATGGAGTGGCCAATGGGTATTCCTCCAGATCGTAAAACAACTCTACCTCTTGCTGAAAAAGACGAGATGAGAACTAGAAGAACTTGATTGAACCAGGCAGCTGTTGAACTAGCCCTAGAAGAACCCACTCCGACGGAATTATATCGTATCCTTCGTGAATTAGGTGATAAGGGAGTTATAGATACTTCCTTAGTTGAACAGGGATTAACAGTAGAAACCGTTATTGCTGTAGGACAGCTTGCACAAGCGCAACTATGTGAAGTAGATGATAGAGGCATTAGAATTACAGGAGAAGGTGTGCATTTTATAGGAGAGGTACTAGATCCAAAAAAATAATTATTTATTGTACATACAAATCTTCATTAACTTGCTAAAATGTGTCAGGATGTCTGGGAGAAGCGGTTCAAAATAATTTGCGTCTCCCGCTTAATGCTCTACGGTTAATCGAAAAATATAGTTTGTTTGTTGTAATATAATACTAATATGAAAAAGGAGATTAAAAACATTCGTAAATACTCGAACAAATGGATCGCTTTAGATGAGAAAAGGTCCAAGGTAATTTACGCGTCGGATACATATCGAGGGCTTTTAAAAATTTTAGGTAATACAAAACAAAAGGTATATTTAATGAAATTGCCTCCGTTCATCGGCACGTTTGCTCCATAAATGCCTACTTTAGTTGGGGAATACATAAACTTCGTTGTTCAAGATAAAGAAGGCAAATTCCTTGAAATGATTTATCGTCCACATATTTGGTTCATGTTTAAAATAAACCACAAATTCACTAGGCCTGTTGCAGGTTTAATTGATAGTGGTGCTGACAGGAATTTATTCCCTGCTGAAGTAGGAGAAGTTTTAGGGTTGAATGTTAAAAAAGGTAAAGAATATGTGACAACAGGTATCGGAAACCATCAAATTATTACTTATAGACACTTAGGTATCGAATTATTTTTTGATCAGGGTTTCCATTTCAGGACCGAAGTTGATTTTAGTTATGATATGAGTACTTTACTATTAGGTGGAATTGGTTTCTTCGATAGATTCAAAAAGGTCATTCTTCAAAAAGAAGCTGAGATTGTTGAGCTAGAGTATTAATTCCCCACTTGTACTATAGTTTGAATAGAAAGATTTAAAAAGCTAAAATGGGCTAGGCTGCCGGTGTGGCTCAGTGGTAGAGCAACTGTTTCGTAAACAGTGGATCGTGAGTTCGATTCTCACCACCGGCTCAAGTATAATTTGCTTATGAAAAGAAGTTCGAGATTATACAGGCTAAACCGGAGAGAAGAAAAGGCAACGGTTAAAAAGATCGTTTATCTTTTTGTGGTCAGTATATTCCTTTTGATTTTTATTTTTACTCTCGGTGTTCCCATGCTTGGGAAATTTGCCGATTTTTTGGATGTGGTGTTTAAAAATAAAACCCAAGAGCAAGTAAGTACCGATAAATTTATTCCCCAGGCACCAATCCTTGACCCGCTTCCCGACGCGACGAACAGTGCTCGACTTTCTATTTCCGGTTTTTCGGCAACGGACGGTAAAATTTTAATCTTTGATAATGATGAAAAAGTTGGCGAAACAACATCGCAAGCGGGAAAGTTTAGATACGACGATTTTATTTTAAATGACGGCGACAACAACATTGCGGCGAAAGCAATTTCCGGCCAGGGGAAAGAAAGTGATTTCTCCCAGGTAAAAAAGGTGGCGTTTTTGCACAAAGAACCAAGGCTTGACGTTGACAATCCCGCAGACGGGCAGAGCTTTTCGGGGAATAACCGCATCAGGGTATCCGGAAAAACCGATCAAAATGTACAGGTTTGGGCAAACGGCTTTTTGGCAAACACAAATCTGGACGGGGCGTTTGAAGTCTTTGTTCCGCTTGCGGCCGGAGACAACAATATGGAAATAAAAGCAGTGGATCTTGCGGGGAATACAAAAATTGTAAAAATGAAAGTTAACTTTTCCAAGTAATGGGCGCAAAAGTATTGATTGTTGGCGCCGGCGGAAGAGAGCACGCCCTGGGTTGGAAAATCAGGCAGTCGCGGAAGGTTTCGGATTTGTATTTTGCACCCGGCAACGCCGGAACTGGTCTACTTGGAAAAAATGTTGAGATTGGCGCCGGCGAAATAGACAAACTGGTAAAGTTTGCCAAAGATAATAAAATCGCATTGACAATGGTTGGCCCGGAAGTCCCGCTGGAGGCGGGGATAGTCGATGCATTTGAAAAGGCCGGTCTTCTAATTTTTGGGCCGACGCGCAAGGCGGCACTTTTAGAAACCGATAAATCCTGGGCAACCGCCTTTATGGAAAGGCACAATATCCCCCACCCAAAATCGCTGGCTATCAAGGATTATAAAAAAGCGTTGGATTACATCAAAACCCGCGGGCCGCAAAAGATCGTCATTAAGGCGACAGGGCTGGCGGCCGGAAAAGGAGTTTTTTTACCGGCTTCTTTGAAAGAAGCCCAAGACGCTTTGCGGCGGATCATGAAGGACGAAGAGTTTGGACCTTCCCGGGAAGTACTGATCCAGGAGAGACTTCTTGGACGGGAAGTCTCGCAACTGGCATTTTGCGACGGCAAAACGATTGTTCCAATGCTACCCGCCCAGGATCATAAGAGGATCAATGACAGTGACCGCGGCCCCAATACGGGCGGCATGGGAGCTTTTGCACCGGTACAGATGGACGCGAAATTAAAAAAAGAAATTTATGAAACGATCCTTGAACGGACAATAGACGGTATGCGCCGGGAGGGACATATTTATAAAGGAGTGCTTTACGCGGGCTTAATGATTACAGGCCATGGTCCAAAAGTGCTTGAGTATAATGCCCGATTCGGCGATCCGGAAACCCAACCGCTGATGATGCTTCTTGCCTCTGACCTTTTTGGTGTTTTGAAATCGTGCGCGAACGGAACGCTTAAATCGAATCTAGTCTCTTTCAGGACGGGTGCGGCGCTTTGCGTAGTGCTTGCTTCCGGAGGTTACCCCGGCGAGTATAAAACCGGAAAAACTATCGGCGGACTTGATATAAACCGTGGCGAGAATATTGAGGTTTTTCATGCAGGGACTAAAAACGAGAATGGCAAAATTGTGACAAACGGCGGTAGGGTTTTGGGAGTTACGGCATTTGGCAAAACAATGCCGGAAGCGCGCAGAAAAGTTTACTCCGCGATCGGCACGGGGGGTGTCTACTTTGCCGGCATGCACCTAAGACACGATATCGGCAAAGTTCTTAGGCAGTCCAAAAACCATTGACGAACATAATAGCCAGAGCAACTTGCAAGACAAGAAAAATTCCCCAAGTTATCATTCTCAAAATCTGCCTGTCTTTTAGGTAAATCCCCAGCAAAATAAAAACAGGAAAAGCCGAAAGAACATAGCGTGGCATGCTGGTTAAGGTTCCGGTGGAGGCCGGAACCAAGATAACCAAAAGGCTATAAAACCACCACGATTTTGGTATTTTCCTAAAGCCAAGGGCTAGAATTACCAGAAATCCGAGGGTAGCGGCAATATCAAGATAATCATTAAACGGCTTGGCAAAAACGTTGATAGTTAAATAAGAATAGATCGTTGAGAAAGGATTAACAAAGGAGCGGTGCCAAACAGATTCCACGGTTGAAAAATAAAAAGGGTCGCCAAATTTCAGGTAAAGATAAAGAGAATACAAAAACAGGCCGGACACCGACAGGGGAATTAATAACGCTTTAACAATGTCATTGCGAGCGAACGTAGTGAGCGAAGCAATCTGTTCGAGATTGCTTTGTCGCCCTGAGCGAAGTCGAAGGGCTCCTCGCAATGACAGAAGAGATATTGTGAACGGAATAATAAGAAAAACCCCCACAACCCTCGTGGCGCCGGCAAGAGACGCACAGAGGGCCGCATATAAGAATCTTTTGCTTTCCAAAAAATATAGAGCGAGTACGGCAAGAAGCAGGAAGATTGATTCGGAATACACGGCGACTCCAAAAAAAGCCGATGGGAATGTAAGAAAGGTGAAAACTGATATGTTCGCAATCTGACTGCCAAATTTTTTATTAACCAATTTATGAAAAATGATTAGGAACGCTAAAAAGGAAACATTCGAGATAATTAACCCGGCAAGGACTAGATTTCCGAAAGTAAAAATAGTTACAAACCTAATTAAATTTGGCAGAAGCGGAAAAAAAGCGTATTCCTGCGGATTAAAATAGCCAAGGCGGGCAATATTTATAAAATGGCCGCCGTCCCACTGGGCCCAAGAGGATAAGAAATCAAAAGTTTTGCCCTGACCGATTGCCCCAATTCCCCCATTGGCAACTTTGGGGAAAATAACCGAGCCAAGATATGTCAGTACGAACAGAGATATGCGCCAAAAGATAAAGATTTTAAGTATCATGTTTTTGTTGTTCGGGGTCCTGTCACCAGTTTCCCTCCCGTCGGTGCTCCCCAGCCCTTTTCGAGTTCTAGTAAAATTCCGGATATTGAGATTGATTCCAAAAAGGGCGGGGTGTGCGCCGCCGTGAGCCCTTTCACTGGTGCCACCCCTCACTTGGTGGCGGATAAAATGGAAAATATTATTTATCATCCTTTGCGGCTAGGCCGACTAGCGGGAAAATTAAAAGCATAATTTGCGGGAAAAAAAGCGAGTTTACAAATATTGAATGCACGAGAAGTGCAGCTGCCGACGCCAGCGTTGCCAAGTGAAGAGGACTTGCGCTTACATTTTTCGCGGCAGCTTTAACAATTGATCCCAAAAAGAAAATAAAAAGTGCAAGGCCGATAATGCCGGTTGTGGCACTTACCAAAAGAAGGCTGGAATCTACTCCCCCGCCGGAATGGCCGCCTTCGGGATTATCGCTCGCGAAAAAATTGTACCTTTCCTGGGTAAAACGGTAAGTATTAAAACCAACACCAAAAAACGGGTTGTCACGGGTTACGGTAAGGGCATTTTGCCAGCTTTCGATCCTTGCCTGGGCTGTTTCATCGAGAGTCAACGCGCCAACAACCCTTGTTCTAACTTGAGGGACAATTGTAAATATCAAAAGAAGGACTAGAAGAGTCCCCAGTAGCAATTTCCTTGATTTAACAATTCCGATTACGACAATGGCCGCAATGAATGCCAGATAAGAACTTCTGGAAAAAGTAAGAATCAGGGCGATAAAAGAACCGAGGGCGATAATAAAATACGGCAGCTTTTTTGCCGAGTAAAAATAAAAAGAGGTTGCCATCGAGAAAAGCAAAACAAAAATAAATCCGGAAAAATTCGGGTCGATAACTGTTGAGACAATTCTTCTTTGGTGCGGATCCCAGCCAAAAGGCGTTAAAAACGAAAGGTCGGGTATGGTGAAAAACTGGACAAACCCAATTAAGATATAAATGACGCCGATCGTAAGGATTAATTCTATCCAGCGCCTGATTTTATCTTTTTCAACAATATTGAACGCGATAACCGCGAGAAAAAAATAAATGATAAACCGCACCAAAAAAAGTGAGGAGATCAAAATTTCGCCGGCAGAAAGCAACCTTGCTGCCCAAATGATCGTGGCAAGAGACCAGACAGAAAAAATGGCAAACGGGAAAAATATTTTTGGCGGAAATTTAAGCGATTTTTTAATGGCCAGCGAATAGAAAAGAAAAGAGAAATCAAGCACCAAAACGCTGATATCGGTCAAGGTTATGGCCCCAAATGAGGAATCCGGAGGAATCCTTAAAACCTGGCCGGGGATGAGTGTTAAGAAAGTGACAATTAAAAGTAATTTAATAAACTCCATAGATTAGGCGGCAGTGTGCACGCACCTGGATTCGAACCAGGGACCTCTTGTGTGTGATACAAGCACTCTAACCGCTGAGCTATGCGTGCAAATAATTATTAGGCGCTGAGCTAGTTGTCCTTGATTGGCTCTACATTAAACGCCTGAGAAATTATACAATTACTTTATGAGTTTAAAAAGTTTTCTTCTAGATACTTTCAAAGAAGTTGCCCAAACAATCGCAATTTCACTGGCGATTTTCTTTTTCGTTTACATTTTCCTGGTGCAGCCCCATCGGGTCAAGGGCGAATCGATGGTTCCCAATTTTGCGGATGGCGAACTCCTGTTGACGGAAAAAGTTACTTACCGGCTTTATAAACCGGCGAGGGGGGACGTGATTGTTTTTAAGGCCCCGGGGCCAAGAGACGTTGACTTTATAAAAAGGATCATCGGTCTACCGGGAGAAAATGTAAGGGTTGAAGACAACGCAATTTTTATCAATAACCAAAAACTAAAAGAACCTTACGAAACACAGCAGACCCAGGGCAATATCAATGTGACGCTTGGTGACAACCAATATTTCGTTCTGGGGGACAATCGGGGCTCATCTTCGGATTCTAGGGTTTTTGGGCCGATTGAGAAAGAGAGTATAAGAGGGAGAGCCTGGCTTATTTATTTCCCGATTTTTAAAACCAGTCAAAGCCAGGGGGTAAGAATCATCTCAAGAGTTAATTACGGCATCCCTGACACGCTTAATTACCGCTGAAGTCGCCTCAACTTTGCCGCGGACAACAATTAACATCTTTGCTTCAATCCTTGATTGGCTGATTTTAACTTTGACGCCGGCGCCTTCTGTATTTAGTTTGGCTGTCATTTCTTCCTGGTAGTTATCCATATCTTCATTTTGAAGCCGGAGTTGCGGCTGCTGCTGTTTCGGCGCGATATTTTCGCGGGCTTTCATCTTTCTTGAAAGCTCTTCGGCTCCGCGGACGGAAAGGTTTTTAGAAAGAATGAGTTTGTAAGCTTCCAGTATCAAATGAGGATCCTCA
The DNA here is from genome assembly GCA_030647775.1 of Candidatus Curtissbacteria bacterium. Lineage (GTDB taxonomy): Bacteria > Patescibacteriota > Microgenomatia > Curtissbacterales > GWA2-41-24 > JACPKK01. The sequence goes on along the minus strand of JAUSJC010000010.1, from coordinate 489,293 downwards.
AGAGAAGCAAGAGCGCGGACGTGGCCTTCGGTCGTTGCACCGGAAGCAAGGGCGTCTTTTAAAACATCCGGCACCGTAAGAAGCCGCAGGGTATTGGAAACATAGGGGGCGCTTTTGCCGACTTTAACGGCGATTTCACCGGTTGAAAGGCCGAATTCGTCCAATAACCTCCTGAAAGCCTGGGCCCGTTCCAGGGGATTTAAATCGACCCTCTGGACATTTTCGATGATAGCCATCTCAAGCATTCCCTGGGGAGTGGTTTCTTTGATGATGACCGGAACCTTGGAAAGGCCGGCGATTTTTGCGGACCGCCACCTGCGCTCACCGGCAATAATCTGATAACCGGCCGGAGTTTTGGCAACAACCAGTGGTTCCAAAACACCGTGTTCCCTGACGGAGTCAACTATTTCTATTAAAGAATCGGGGGTAATTAAACCACGGGGCTGCAGCGGGTTTGGCTGCAACATATCAATATCGATTTCGAAGATCTGGAAGTCTTCCATTAAACTTAGACTACTTCAATAAACTTTCTGCCGATTTTTTGCTTGAATTTTACAATGCCCTGAACGATAGCGAAAATCGTGTGGTCCCGGCCCATTTTGGTACCATTGCCCGGGAAAAATTTGGTACCGCGCTGCCTAAGAATAATATTGCCGGGCGCGGCTTTTTGGTCGCCGTAAATCTTAACGCCTAAGCGCTTTCCACCTGTGTCGCGGTTTTTTGTTACTGCTCCGCCTGCTTTTTTGTGTGCCATTTTAGTTCCGTTGAAATTCTACCGTGCTTTTCACGCAGTGTCAATGAGATATTTCCGTTACTATTTGATCTATTCCCTTTGTCATCCTGAACCGATTCGGCCTGAGGGCTCACGGCCTCGAAGGCTTGATTCAGGATCTAAAAAGATGCCGAAATATACAGTGCCATGCGCCCTCGCTTCGCTCGGGGCTAGAGTTCGGCATGACGCTTTGGTTAAGTGGAAATTTTCTCGATCAAAACCCTTGTAAGGTTCTGCCTGTGGCCGGTTGTCCTGGTATAGCGCGATTTGGATTTAAACTTAACAACCCTTATTTTGTCACCCCTGAATTGTTCCAAAACCTTACCGGTTACTTTAACTTTGTCCAAGAATGGTGTGCCAACCTGGACTTTGTCGCCGCCTAAAGCAAGAACCTGATCAAAAGTGACCTTGCCGTCTTTACCATCGAGTTTTTCCACAGCCAAAGACTGACCTTCTGTAACTTTGTATTGTTTCCCGCCGGTTTTAATAACTGCCCACATATTAAGGAAGAATTCTAACATTTTGCGGCTCCAGCTTTCAATACTGGTATCTTTCTACCGAAAAAACGACGCCGACCCTCCTTCGCTCCAAGGGAGCTACGGAAGGGTTCGGTTAGTACTGATATCGCTTTACTGAAAATACAATTCCGAGGAGGAAAAGCGTGGAAATTAGCGAGGAGCCGCCGTAGGAAACCAGCGGGAGAGTGATTCCCGTAACGGGAAGAAGGCCCATGTTCATGCCGACATTAACCATAAATTGTAAAAGGAGAAAAGAAACAGCGCCGATTATGACGAGCCGGCCGAATTTTTCGGCATTTTGCAAAAATCCGATGATCCTTAGGATTAAACTGCCCTGAAGTAAAACTATTAGGACTGCGCCCAGAAAACCAAGCTGTTCAGCAATCGAAGCGAAAATAAAATCGCTCTCCGCCTCCGGAAGGAACTTAAGCTGTGACTGTGAACCGTGTCCCAGTCCCCTTCCAAAGAACTGACCGGAACCGATGGCAATTTTAGATTGGATAATGTTGTAGCCTGTGCCAAGCGGATCCTTTGCCGGATTAATAAACGTGGCAATGCGGTCCTTTTGGTAACCGGACAATAGCTCATACCCAAAAAAAGTAAAGATGAGGGCAGCCAAAACAAAAACGCCAATCGTTTTTAGCTTAAATCCGGAAACAAGGGAAATACCAAACCAAATGGCAATTAAGGCCAGAGAATTGCCAAGATCCGGCTCAAAGAAAATAAGAACAATGGCCGGCAGAATGATGGCAAAACTTGTGATGAGATTTTTAAGTTGTCGGGCGGACCTTTCGCTATAGAAATTGGCCAAAAGAAAAATGCTGGCGATTTTGGCCAGTTCCGAAGGCTGGAACCGGAATGGCCCCAAATCGATCCAGCGGATAGAACCACGAATTGGCTGGCCAATAAAAAATAAGAGGAAAAGACAAATAAGGACAAAAATATAAAAGGGGACGGATAGCCGTTGCCAATTATTGTAGGGAAAAAGTGATGTTGCCGAAAGAACGGCAAGGCCAATAATCCAAAAGATAAGCTGATTTGTGGCAAGGTTTCTGCTGATTGAGAAAATAACCAAAAGAGAAATCGCGCCAAGCGCCAGAATCAGGAAAAGCGCCGGAAGATCCCACTTACGTTGCATTTTTAGATTATGTCATTGCGCGCCCCTCCCTGTCATCCTGAGCGAAGCGAAGGATCTGTTCAGGTCGGGGTAAACTCCGCGAAGCAATCTTAGCGTCATCCTGAACTTGTTTCAGGATCTAGATGCCGAGACGAGTTCGGATGACCAGTTTAAGACCTAATGATTTCAAGCTTCTTGCCTTTAACAAGTTTCGACGTTAATGTTTGCTTTTTAATTTCTTCCTCAAATTCCTTGGGCCAATCGGGGAGTGTCACCGTAACTTTTTCGGCAAGATCACAGCCGGCATCTTTTCTGGCCTGCTGGATACTGCGGATTATCTCGCGGGCTTGACCCTCTGCAACTAGCGCCGGAGTGAATTTAGTATCGAGAGTAATTTTTGATCCCTTTTTGGTAATTACTTCTTTAACATTAACTTCGTCAGCGATTATTTTCTCGATTTGCTCGGGAAGTTTTTCTTCACCGTAAGTTAGAGATGCAAGCGGCTGGCGGACTTTGATGCCGGCTTCTTTTCTTGCCGAATGGGCTTTTTCAACAATAGTCCGTGCAATTGCCATTTGGTCTTCGAGATTTTTATCAATGAGTTTTGCGTTGGAAGTAGGGAAGTCGGCAAGGTTTACGGACTGCTCCTCTACCAAATTCATATATATTTCTTCGGCGATAAAGGGCGTGAATGGTGAAAGTAATTTTGAGAGCGTGACTAGAATATCGTAGATCGTAGGCAGCGCCTCCTCTACCCTGTCCCTGCTTCTTCTTATGTACCAGGTAGAAAGATCGCCGATGACAAAATCTTCAATGGCGGTAGAGGCAATTTGAGCATCGTATTTGGTAAGCGAATCGGTAACCATTTTTATAGTTGAGTTTAGTCGGGAGATTATCCAGTTATCGAGGGCATTCTTTGTCACTCTGGCCGATTCGGTAAACTCACGGTCCTGAGGTCCTGAGCGAAGTCGAAGGACTTGTCCAGAATCGATTCTGGAGTCGCTTCGCTCCCCAGAATGACGGGGAAGAGAAAAGTCGTTTAGATTGGCGTAGGTTACGAAAAATGAATAAACATTCCAAAGAATTAAATAAAAGCGTCTTCGGACTTCATCTGCAACATGATAACCAAATAAAAGATTATTAACGGGGTTTTGCTTTGCGTACATCCAACGCATGACGTCGACGCCGATTTTGTCGGCGGCTTCGTTGAATTCGATGGCGTTACCTTTCGACTTGTGCATCTCCTCGCCTTTTTCGTCCAGTAGTGTGGCGAAGCCTAAAACGGTTTTAAAAGAATTTTCATTTTTCAAAACCGTGGACATGGCAATTAAGCTATAAAACCAGTTTTTAAACTGGCCGGGAAAAGATTCGGTAATGAAATCCGCCGGAAACCAGTCTTGGGACATGGTAGAAAAAGGCACGATGCCGGCATCCAGCCAAACATTGCCGACCGCTTTAATTCTGGTCACTGTTTCAGCGCACTTGGAACATTTTATTTTTATTTCGTCAATTTGAGGCCTGTGGGGAGACTGCCCCTCAAACCCGTCCCAGCCGGCTACAGCTCTCTCTTTTAGTTCTTCTTTTGATCCAATGACTTCAAAGCTGCCGCACTTGGTGCATTCCCAAATTGGCAGCGCCAACCCCCAGTATCTTTCTTTGGAAATCAGCCAGTCGTGCATATTTTTAAGCCAGTCGAGCTCTCTTCCCAAGCCAAACTTTGGAATCCACGTGATCTTTTTGGCGACATCGACCATTTCCTGGCGTAGGGTCCGACCCTTCTTGTCATCGGGATCTTTACGGTCCATGGCGATATACCATTCATCGACGACTCGCCAAACCAGTTCTGTTTTGCAGCGCCAGCAAGTCGGGTAACGATGAGTGTAAGGTTGGACTGTGAGCAAAAAGTTTCCCTTGTCTTTTTCTTTTAAATAAGACGTGATTAATTCCGGATGGTCTTTAGCACTTTGGCCAGAAAATTTGCCTAAGCCGGAAAGGTAATTCGCTTCTTCATCGATTAGCTCGACTACTGGTAAGTTCTCTTTTTTTGAAATAGCAAAATCTTCTGCCCCTGCGCCCGGAGCAAGGTGAATAATCCCTGTTCCCTCTTCTGACGAGATAGGTAATATTTGCTCATCACTTGCTACGACTTTATGTACGTAACCATCTAGAGATTTCTTTACTCCTTCAAAATCGTCAAATGGGGCAATATATTTTTTGTCGAGGAGTGATGCCCCCAGAACCTCATCCGTTATTATTGCGGTAGTTCTTTCTAATACTTTTTCTTTTATTAGCCTCTCAACGGCCTTTTTCATTACTAAAACATATTCGTTACTGCTAATGGGATATTCGGTATAGGTTTCTTTAGGGTCGACGGTTACAGCAACATTCCCGGGAATGGTCCAGGGTGTGGTTGTCCATACTAGAAGATACTTGTGTGGCTGGTCGATAAGAGGTAGTTTGAAGTAGATCGAATCGTGGGTTATTTCTTTGTATTCTTCTGTTAAGATTTCGTGCTGGGAAATGGCCGTGCCGCAACGGGGGCACCAGGGCACGGAATCGCGGCCTTTATATAAATATCCTTTTTGATTACAAACTTTCAGGAAATTCCAGATGGCATAGTTATTTTCGTCAGAAGAGGTGTGATAGGAATTTTCCCAGTCCATAAAGTAACCCAAGCGTTTGCTTTGCTCGGTTTGAACGCGCGAGAATTTTTTGACACGTTCTTTGCAAAGATTAACGAACTTGTCGATTCCAAATTTTTCGATATCTTTTTTATTTTTAAAACCCAGCTCTTTTTCGACTTCGACTTCGACCCAAAGACCTTGCTCGTCAAAACCGTTTTGGAAACGGCCGGCGTAACCCTGCATATTGTAAAAACGCTGCCAAAGATCCTTGTAAGTCCTTCCCCATGCGTGGTGGATGCCCATTGGGTTGTTGGCGGTTATCGGGCCGTCGAGGAATGAGAATTTCTTTTTGGAACTTCGGTTTTTCTTGAGATATTTTTCGACTATCCCCTCTTTGTACCAGTAGTCCAAAAGCTTTTTCTCCATCGCCACAAAATCCTGTTTTGGGTCAACGGGCTTAAATTTTTGCTGTTTTGCCATATGAAGCTAATTATGTCAGATGGAAATGCTTACTTCAACAGAGTTTGTGTAAGAAATTGGGCTAAAACTCTATTTGATTTAGACAAATACTTTCCTTTTGGAGCATGCCTAGACCCTTTAATGATCTCCAGCTGTTTAATGCCTGATAAAGATTCGAGGAGTTTTTTGCTTTGAGCAATTGGTACTACATCGTCGGCGTCGCCATGGGTAATTTGTACGGGGCATTTAATATTCTTTGCTTCCTTATAAATATCTATTGCCGCTACCTCTTTTACAATTTTCTTCATTTCTTCTTTATATTTCGGCTCATAAACGGCTGGGTAGCTAGAAACCGGCGCGCGCAGTGCCAGTGCCATAATGGGGTTTTCTAATGCGTATAACAATGCTACATAGCCACCGAAACTGGAGCCAAAAAGGGCAAAATCTTTTCTGCCCAAATCTTTAATTGCGCTTTTTAAATCATCTAGACCCACAATTGGTGTAAGGTTTTTTAAATTCCCTTCTGACTTTCCATTGCCTGTAAAATCGAAACGATAAACACTCAGCCCTGCATTGGTTAATCTTTTGGCTAAAGTTCTTGTAGAGGGTCTTGTTTTGCTACTGCTATAGCCATGACACATGATAACTACCGGGGCGTTTTTGTTTTTGCCTTCGTAAATGGCGGCAAGTGTCAGGCTTCTGCTATTTTTAAACCTTCTTTCTTCTCTATACATGACAGGAATAATTCTAGCAGAATGGTAAAATTTGAGTTGATGGAAATTAGCAAGTTCGAAAAGCTGGTTGATGAAGCTATCGAAGATTTGCCTGAAGAATTTAAGGCGGCAATGGATAATGTAAGTATCGTGGTCGAGGAGTGGCCAAACAGCAGAGTTGCTAGAGGACTCCTGCTTTTAGGGCTTTATCACGGAATTCCAAAAACGGTTTGGGGAAGATGGCAAGGGTTACAGATTCCTGACAAAATCACTATTTTTCGAGGACCGATTGAATTTTTGGCAAGAGGAGATGAGGAGAAAATCCGTAAGCTGATTATCGACACCGTTGAGCATGAAATTGCCCATCATTTCGGGATTTCCGACAAGAGGATTAATGAAATTAAGAGGAAATCAACCTAAAATTTCTGCGATAACCCTTGCCGGTGCTCCGTCGATTTGCAGTTTTATCGGAAAAGCATAGATTTTAAATTCTCTGCCAATCAATGCTTCAAGGTTGGTGAGATTTTCGATTATGAGAATTTGCTCTTTTAGAAAAATTTTGTGGACTTTAAACGGCTCATGGTCAACGCTACACATATCGACACCGACCATTTTTATTTTTTTCTCGACTAGGTATCCGGCAATTTCTTCCGTAATCGCCGGATAGGCATCATAATAAGCTGACTGGTGGTAGCGATGGCTCATACCGGTGTAGAAAAGCACTATGTCCCCCTCTTTTATATCAGCTGCTTTAACCTTTTCGAGGCTAAAGCCATTTCTAACGTCAATGACAATTCCTCTCCCCGCAAAGTTATCAGGTGTTATTTGATCTAATGATTTGCCGTCCTTAATCATGTGCCGAGGAGCATCAACGTGAGTCCCCACATGAGTACCGACACAAACAAAATGGTCCTCGTAACCATCTGTATCCATAACTCCATTTGGCTTAATCTCTGTTTTCGGATCTCCCGGATAAATCGGAGTATCTTCGTTGATCGGTACTGACAGATCGATTAGTCTCATGAAGTTTCTTGATTGACCCAAGCTAAATAAGAAGCGTTTATTTTATTTGCTTTTACGGATATAATCTCCGGAACTTCGTAGGAATGATTCTTTTTTATAAAATCTTCGATCTTCTCAAAGTTTTCGTCTTTGGTTTTAATGATCATCAAAAGTTCTTTATCTTTTACTATTTTGCCTTTCCAGCGATAATTTGAATCCACCGGAAATAGATTCCAGCAAACAGCCAGTTTTTCGTCTAAAATCGCCTCGCCGATTTTTACCGCTTCGGTTTTATTGGGAAAGGTTGTGAGAATTAAAATCATTCAAATCCAAGGGTCCGACCCTAATTTACTAATTTATCCTAATCTTCGCTCTCGTCTTCAAGAGTCAGATCCTCGATGACCGTTCCGGGCTCTTCAACATAATCATCTACAAAGCTTTCGTAGGATAAATAATCTGTTAAGCTAGTTTTGCTGGCTGTTCTAAAAAAGTCAAGGACCGTATCAGGCTTTAACCATTTAGCCTGCTTTCTGCCGAGGTAATAACTGTAACTAGAATAGCTTTGTTTAGGGTCGGACCCTATTTTAAGAGGGTTGAGGTGAATATAGCGAGAAAGATGCAAAAGATAAACATCGTTATCGATTAAAAGCCCTTTATATTTGCCTTGAAATAAAGTGCCGACCCTGTCGTATTTCTTATTGAAATACATGACGTAATTTGTGCACACTGCCCTTATAAACTTAGTGATACCATCTTTTGTGGTCTGTTTAACCAGAAAATGAAAATGGTTCGGCATAAGACAAAAGGCCAGAAGATCTATCTCACCTGCTAATGATTTAGGGTCCGACCCTGTATCAGGCTCTGTGTCATCTAGGTACTGCTTGATGTAACCAAGAAAAACCGAATAATCTTGCTCGTCAAGGAATATATTCCGTTTCTCCACTCCCCTGTTGTAAAGGTGATAGATTCCGTTTTCTACGAATTGTTTAATAGAATTTTTAGCCGGCATAGGGTCGGACCCTATTTTACTTCAAAGTGCAAGGTTTTTGAAGACTCCTTTAAAATAAAAGGCTGTGCCGATTAAAAGCATCGCGCTTCCCCCAAGCCCAATGGTAAACAGTGCCGATGTCCTATCGGCAATGAACCCGGAAAGAAAAGCGCCGACGGGCATCATGCCGACAAACATTGTTAAGTAAACCGACATCACGCGGCCGCGCATCTGGTCCGGCGAAGCCAGCTGGACAAGAGTGTTAATTGTTGAGACCTGAATCAGCACCCCGAACCCGATGATGTAAAGAAGAATGTGGGCAACAAGAAAATTCGTATTTAGGGAAAACAGAATCATGGTTACACTTGATATTAAAAGCCCCGCCATAATCTGCGGTACCTTGTTTTTCCTACGAGACAGGGCGGAAGTTACAAAAGCCCCCGTTAAGGAACCGGCACCCGCGGCAGAAAGAAGGGAGCCAAGACCGGCGGCGCCAGACTGAAATACTTCCCCGGAAATTACGGGCATAAGCGGCTGGTACGGCCAGATAAAAATGGCGGCGGAAGCGGCAAGAATCATCAAATAGAAAATTTGGGGGTGGGTAAATGAATATTTAATACCAATCTTGAGCGATTCGAAGGGGTGGACATTTTTCTCCGGTTCGTGAGAAAAAACGGGGCGCATTTTGGAAATTGCCCAGATACCGGCAATAAAACTTAGGCCGTTTAAAATAAAGGTCCAGCCCACTCCGACTGTTGCAATTAAAGCCCCGGCGATTGCCGGCCCGATAAAACGGGCGGAGTTGAAAACGCCGTTGTTGATAGGAATGGCGCTAGCCAAATCTTTTTTGCCAACCATTTCCACTATAAAAGTGAGGCGGGCCGGAAGGTCGAGTGCCGTAACCGTTCCGCCGGCAAAAGCCAAAACAATGATGAGGGGCAAAGTGGCCGTGTGGGTGAAAACGGCAATTCCAAAAATAAAAGCAATGGCGGCCTCGACAACCTGCGTCCAAATCAAAAGTTTCTGCTTATCGACTTTATCTATATAAACGCCGGCAAATGTGGTAAAAAGCAGAACCGGCAATCCGCCGACAGATGCGACAACACCGACCCAAAACGGGGAATTGGTAAGATGGAAAACGTAAAAGCCGAGTCCAACCTGCTGCAGCCAAAAACCAATTAAAGAGATTGCCTGGCCGGCAAAATAGAGCTGAAAATTCCGGTGCGCCAATGCCGGGAAAACCGAAATAACCTTACCCGGTAATTGAACAGGCGCGGCACCACCGGTGGCGGCTGTTATTTCTAAGTCTTTTTCGATTACGTCTTCTTTTTCCATCCCTATTTCGAGCTTGTGAGAAACAAGCTAACTTATATTGTAACGCACGCGAGAAAAGATTATTACTACTTTTTTATTAACCGTTTGAGCAGTTTGAAGTCTTGTTCTATTAAAGCCTTAAATTTCTGGAAACGGATGGCGGCGGCGGGGTGATAGGTGATGAAATATGTCCTGCCATTTTCTCTCAAGAGCTTTCCATGGTCCAAGTATACTAGTATATCTTTTTTTAGGATGGCTTTTGAGGCAACTTTTCCTAGAAGGATGATGAGTTTTGGATCGATTATTACTAGTTGTTTTAATAAATGCTTCCTTCCGTGGGCAATTTCGGCGTCGGTCGGCGCCCTGCCTTTGCCGGATTTAATTGGGAAATATTTAACGGGGCTGGTAATAAAAACGTCGCTTCGGTTCAAGCCGATTGACTCGATCAGTTTTGTTAAATACTGGCCGGAACGGCCGATAAACGGCCGACCTGTCTCCCCTTCCGTCCGGCCCGGTGCTTCACCGATAAAAACAATTTCGGCGTTTGGATCGCCCTCACCGGGAACAGGCTTGCCTGTTTTACCAACTTTACAGGTTTTGCACTTTTCTATCTCTTCGGCAATTTCGTCAAGGAGTTTTTGTTCGTCCATTAATTTGTCATGCTGAACTCGCTTCAGCATCTGTATATAATAGCTCATGACAAAAAATTATTTTGTCTATATCCTAACTAATTTCCATAACACTACTTTTTACATCGGCGTCACAAATGATTTGACTCGTAGGGTTTACGAGCACAGAAACGAATTTGTTGACGGGTTTACAAAGAAATATAAATTAAAAAAACTTATCTATCTAGAACAGTATAGTCAGGCCAAGGAAGCTATTGCTCGAGAAAAACAATTAAAAAATTGGCACAGAGATTGGAAAATAAATTTGATAAAGAGCGTAAATCCCGATTTAGAGGATTTAGATCCCGAAACAAGTTCGGGATGACAATTTTACTCATCCCAGAAAACCGGGTCGGAGAAAAATGGAGCGAGGGCGAAGATGACGCCGTGGGAATAAGCCAGATCCCTCGGCAGGATATTTTTGGTGACAAGGCCCATGACCCCACCGACATCTTTGGCGTTTTCGATTTTGGCCAAATCTTCAAAGACATGGCTCAGTTCGCCTTTTCCTTCCAATTTGCCCATGACTTTAGCCGACATTTCCCAGCGGGCGGAAGTGCCAAGGCCGATTTTGCCGGTTTTATCGACAACGGCGATCCAGCCGGATTCAAACCACTTTTTGCCGATTTTGTGGATACCACCCTCCATACCAACCCCAAAATCCGCGCCTTTGATTGATTTGAGTGCTTGTTTTGCGCGGTTAATAGCCCCGCGGATTGACTGCCTGTCTGACATGGGCTGGCTGGAAATGCCCGATTTAACTTCCACGCCGACAATTTTTATTTTTTCCTTAGAAAAAACTTTTTCGAAAGCGATTTTTGCCGCCCCAATTTTGGCGGGGTTTTTGGAGCCAAGGGCGACAATCATTAGATGATTTTACCTTATCCGTGGCGGGTTTGGTAAAGTACTTATTGACATATAATTGTGACGCGCCAATAATGGCTATTGATGAATAAAACTGATTTGGAACAAATCGGAGCACTAATTGAAGAAAAACTAGAACCCATTAAGGAAACCCTTGACGAGCACACTAACAAGCTGGATGGCATTGTAGCTCAACTCTCTGAAGTTTCTGAAGATGTAACGGAAATCAAAGAAACATTAGAATCTCATACAAGAAGGATTACTACAATTGAAGATCATTTGGGTCTAACCGTTTCAACCGAATAATATTCGTTATAGGAATTGTACCGATTTCTCCCACACCAACACCGGATATTCACTATTTGTACCAATCAAAGGTAAAGGGTTCGTTCGCGCTTGTAAAAACGCACGGCTTCCCGCCCGGCCTCAGCAACGCCTGGCTACTTATAAAACACAAATAAATTTTACAATTTTTCTTTTGTGAACCAATCAGTTTTTTTAGCTCGTATGATACCTTCATATATTTTTTTTGTATGGAACGGGTCATTCTTTAAAAGACCATTTTTGCGAATTTTTTCGGCAAGCTGTACTGCTCTCAGTCCCGCTGGTTTTACCTTGTCAGGTAATTGCTCGAAGGTCAAATGATGAGTATTAATATAGTTGTTATCCATGCCATAAGTTCGATAAAAATCAGAAATGTCCTTTATCATTTTGCTTGCAGTTGGGTATCTTGTATAAAGAATGAATCGTTTATGTAAACTCCCTTTGTTTATTACGAAATCTTGCTTGAAGATTGGTTCTTTCATCGTATAGGCATAGGCGTAAATTCCGATAACCTGGTCTTTGGGCTTATATGAGCAGAAACTGGTTACAATAGCACCTAAAGTGAGAAATTTGTCTGGGTACACAATTTTTAATGCTTTTGCAAAATCGGGGTATGTTTTACACCACAATACCAGTTCCCTGGAAAAGGGCATAGTTTCAATAATTGCTTCTTCCCTCGTTACTAAAACTTTCATAGATGTTATTATAAGCTAACTAACTTTTCGGCGGAGGGAAGTTGGCATTCCTAAGTCATCTACCCTATTTAGGTTCTGAGAAAGGTTAGCAGTATGCTAGACAATATTCTCAGGTTTATCTTTTCTTTGGCCATCGGAGTTGTTGTATATTGGTTTGCGCTTCACTACGCTCCAAAAGGAATAAAAATCCCAATCCTCCAGTTATTCGCTAATCGTGCATATTCTAAATCCATTAAGAGACTTGAATCTTTCATTGACGAGAAGGAGGATAAAGATGTTAGAAAAAACTTAGTTGAGGCAAAGTTTGGTGCACAGCAAACAAGAGAGAATTTTGTCAAGCTGTCAGAAAGACTTAAACACGACACCAAGAAGCTGTTTGAGGTCACAACCGATTGGCGGGATTACACAAAAAATTTGGATGAATGGGTGACTGGTTTTGAATGGTCTGGACTTGGGGTAGATATAAACTATGACGAAATCAGAAACTGGAGCATTAGAATGGAAGAAATCGAAAAAAGATACGAAAGTCTACTTAAAAAGTAGAGCTTAACTTCACTTATACAAAAATAGGTGCCTTCCTCTTTTACCCGAAGTCGTAACTTGTCAGTTAACAAATGATACGATTATTTGTGCCGATGCTAGCAGAGCCATGACTATAGTAAGTACAATGATCCATTTCGTTGACCTTGCGGATTGTTTATTAAAATTCTTAATCGTCTTATGCAATTCATCGACGGCACTTGAAACTGACAAAGCAGAAGATTCAACCTTACTTACTGCACCATTTAGCTTTGAAAGCCACCGCTTCATCAGCTCGGATTGAGCGGCAGCAGTACCTCCTGGTCCAATACCATCCTTGATGTGTTGTATTAGGCTTTCATCGTCCATCTCTGAATACTTCATTTTTTATTTACTATTGTACTAAAGTTAACAAATTATTAGAGCGTCGCACAATTAATGTTATAAGAACAATTAACGAATTTGTCGGAGGAAGGTGGGGATGTCGAATTCGTCTTCAACTCCATTACTTCAATTATTCTGAAAAATTTTCACGCGTCGTCAGATTGTCTAATGCGAATTTTTGACTCGTCAATTACGGTAAATCTATTGGTAATTTTGTCCGAATAATTGTTCAAGAAAGATTTTAGGAATTTAATTTTAGTTTCTACTTCTTCTGTCCTAAACCTTAGCAGGATTACTCCCTTGTGGGAAAGTTTATTGAGAAATACAAGATCACCGAAATCTTTGTCATTGGTAATTATAATTCTGTTTTCTTGAGTGGCTTTTTTAAGTACCTTTCCATCTTCAACGGAAGGACAATCTTCGGCAATCGATGTTACATCGTAATTTAAGCTGCGGAGCCATAACACAATTGAATATTCCAGACTTTCGTCTGCAAGAAATTTCAATTTTTTGGACATTTAGTACTTTTAGGGGTTCGCTGGATAAACTTCTTCTCTAGCAACAAGTGAGTGGGCGTATTTTAGAATTTCCTGGATATGTCCTTTTGTAAGCCTTGGGTAATCTTTTAAAATTTTATCCGTGGTTATATTTTCAGCCAGTTTTTTAAGAATTAAATCCACAGGAATTCTTGTCCCGCGAATCACGGGTTTACCTGCAAGAACTTCTGGATCTGCAACAATGTTTTTTCCAAATATTACTTTCATAATACGAATATTATACTACTTTGCAATCTTTCATTACGGATTTATTATACTACAGTTATATTTGAATAGATCCTGAATCGAGTTCAGGATGATGATGGGTAGGTTATCGAATTTGGCGGAGGAAGGTGGGGATGTCGAATTCGTCTTCGTCGATGACCGGTTCTTCTTCCTGGTTTTGGGATTGCGACTGGACTTGCTCCTGAATTTCTTTATCTTCCGTGGTCATTTGAACGTATCTTCTTCTCTGCTCGTCAAAACCGGTGGCGACAACGGTGACTTTGATCTGATCGATTAACTTTTCGTCGATGGCGGCGCCAAAAATAATTTGGGCATCAGGGTCGGCCTGGGCGGTGATGACTTTGGCGGCTTCATCGACTTCGTTCATGGTCATATCGGTACCGCCGGTAATGTTAAATAGGACTCCGCGGGCGCCTTCGATGGAAGAGTCCAGAAGCGGTGAGACAATAGCGGCGCGGGCGGCTGTGGCGGCGCGGTTTTCGCCGGAGGCGACACCAACACCCATCAGGGTTGTGCCGGCATTGGTCATAATGGTCTTAACGTCGGCAAAATCAACATTGATCAGGCCCGGCATGACAATGATATCGGAAATCCCCTGAACTCCTTGTGAAAGAATGGAATCGGCAAGCTTGAAAGCTTCCAGAAGGGAAACGGTTTTATCGACAACTTCCAAAAGTTTTTGGTTTGGGATAACGATTAAAGTATCCACGCGGTCGCGGAGGTTTTCTATGCCCTCGTCGGCAACAACGATTCGGCGGGTGCCTTCAAAACCGAAAGGCTTGGTGACAACGGCAACTGTCAGAATCCCCATTTTGCGCGCCAGATCGGCAATTACCGGACCGGCACCGGTTCCGGTTCCGCCGCCGGCGCCATAAGTAATAAAAACCATGTCGGCACCGGAGATTACCTGTTTAATGCGCTCGAGAGATTCTTCGGCCGCTTTTTTGCCAATTTCCGGGTCGGCACCGGCACCTAAACCTTTGGTGATGCCGTCCCCGATTTGGACTTTGGTTTGGGCAATGGAGGCCAAAAGATGCTGTTGGTCGGTATTGACGGCCACAAAATCGACACCTTGAATTTGAGAATTGGCAACCATGGAATTGAGGGCGTTTACGCCGCCCCCGCCAACGCCGAGGACTTTAATTTTGGCAAAACGATTGACGTCGGGCTTGATTAACATTTGCAAGCGGCATTTAAGCACAATACAACCCTATTTGCAACAGTCACCGAGGAAGTAATTATCGTGCGCGAATTTATTCCGACTTCGTCCGGATGTTAGTACGAAAGCTATTGAAATCGTTGTTTCAATAGCACTCCCTAAACAACATAATCTGAGGCTGTTTGCAACCCGCACCTCATCGTCATTCCGGACCTGATCCGGAATCTAAAAAAGATCCTGAACCAACACCAGATCCTGAATAAGAGAGCTTATTACTCATAAATTTGCAATCGAGTTCAGGATGACAGTTTGTGTTAAGGGAGGAGGTCCTTCGACTTCGCTCAGGATTAAAATATAGAGTTAAGGTAATAAAGATTTGATCCAGCCGAGGCCGCGGGTGACGGCGCCTTTAATCTGGATACGGCCGACCAGGGGCAGGCGGACGTCATCGGTTTGGAACTGGCTGCCATAGACGACAAGACCAAGGCTGGCAGCACTGGCGGGCGAGGAAACTTCTTCGACTAAGCCGGTGGCACCCATAGGGCTGCCAATTCGAACCGGCATACCGAGTTCCTGACGGGCAAGATCCATCATGCCGGTAGTTTGGGCACCGCCGCCCGTTAAAACGACGCCCGAGGGCGTGAGGCCCGCGTAGTTGGATTTTTGGATTTCGAGTTTAACCATATTGATGATTTCGCGCAGGCGCGGCTTGATAATGCCGTCGGTTAAGGTTTTTTTGGAAATGTTTCTTAAATCTTCTTCGATGCCAAGGCCGGCAAGGTCCAATTTATCGGATTCCTTTTTGTCTTGCGCGTTACCTTCTTCGTCCATTTCTACGGCTATTTTTGGGGCAGATGAAAGCGCCAGCTTGATTTTTTCGGCGGATTCCAAAGAAACACGAAGGCCGATTGCCAAATCGTTGGTGACATTTTTGGCACCGATTGGCAAAACAGCGCTATGAACCGGGGCACCGTCGGTGAAAATGGTAATATCGGTAGTTCCGCCTCCGAAATCGACCAAAATTACCCCGAGTTCCCGCTCGGTATCGGTAAGAACCGAGTAAGCACCCGCCAGCCCGGAAAAAACCAACCCATCTACGTCGATGCCGACAAGGCTGGCGCACTTGGCGATATTCCTGAGGGCTGTGGTGGCGCCGGTTATAATGTGGGTTTCAACCTCCAGCCGGACACCGGTCATGCCGATCGGGTCTTTGATGCCGCTTTGGGAATCGATGATGAAAAACCTGGGGATTACGTGAAGAATTTCTTTTGATGAGGGAAGGGAAATGGCGCGGGCGGCTTCGACAACGCGGATGACGTCTTCCTCGGATATTTCCCCGCTGGGGCTAGAAACGGCGACAACTCCTTTACTGTTTTGTGACTCAATGTGGGTACCATCTGTTGAAATAAAGGCGCTGCCGACGGAGTAACCGGCCATCCTCTCTGCCGATTCCAGAGACTGGGTAATTGCCTTTACAGCCTCTTCGATATCGACGACCTGGCCCTTTTTTAAGCCGCGGGCCCCGACAGACGAGACGCCGATAATATTGAGCTTTGAAGCTTCCGTGGCCTGGGCGATGATGGTGGTAATTTTGGATGAACCGATATCGATTCCAGTTATAATTTTATCTTTAGGCATAGAGATTATTTAAAGGCGATAACAGGCTTATCAAAACGCAAATCGATTTTTACAATTTTTGTCGCATCTATTTTAGCTTTGGCCAGGACCTGCTGTAAAGAGTCAATCTGCAAATTCGCGTCTTTATTGCTGGAAAAAACGGCAATCGCGTCCTGGGGATTATAAACGGCGATATCGCGAGAATCCAAAAGCCTGATAGTGGCAACTGTGAAATCCGATTTTATTAAACCGGCGGCGATTTTGGCGGCAAATAAAATCTGCCCCTGGGTAATTTTTTGACCGGCCGCGAATTTTATATTTTTGTCCAGATATAGAAGCGGCTTTTTAGAACCAGATCTGGCAACTACTTCTCCGTTTTCGGCAAGATAAAGATCGGTACCTTCGATTTGGACAACCGGCTCAACGTTTACACTTTGAACAGCGGCAGATTTTTTAAAGCTGAAATTTTTGGAGATTTTAGTCAGCCCAAAAAAAATCAGTCCTGCCAAGAGTATAGTAAAAACAGCCCACAAAATCTTGCGCATGATTTAAGTATATACAGTGCCATGCGATTTGTTAAACAAATCTAATACAGTACCATGCGACCCTCGCAAACGCTCGGGTCTAATCTTAGTTGGGATGTAGGTGGTAGCGGTGGGGATTAGAGGATTTGATAAATATACTGAACGAGTTTTTCGGTTGAATTTTGGGGTAGAGTTTTTTGGAAGGCGCGGGCAGATTTTTCAAATTCAGAGAGATTGTCTTCCATTTTTTTGATTGCTTCTTTTAAGGAGGCGCGGGAAAGGCTATTTTGGCTGAGGATAATTGCCGAACCGGCGGTTTCGAGAATTTGGGCGTTTTTGGTTTGTTCATCCCCCGCGGCAATGGCCAAGGGGATTAAAATGGCCGGTTTGGCAAGCATTGCCAGATCCCAAACGGTGTTGGCGCCGGAGCGTGAGATAACGAACTTGGCGCGAGAAAATACGGCACCAATATCTTCGGGGCTTACGTAGTCAATGGCGAAATAATTATTTTTCCTGATTTTGGCCGCTTTGGCGTGGTCGTTTTTATAATTGGCAGTACCTATCTGGTGAAAAACCAAGTTTCTCGCGAAAAGATCAAGATTTTCAAAAACCAGGTTATTGATGATGTGTGAACCCTGGGAACCGCCGGCTACCACGACCATGTCCCCAATTCTTTCAAGAATTGCTTTGACCTTTTTTTCGCCCGCGGATTTTTCCAATAACGATTGGGGTTGAGGGGTTCCGATTACCTGGTATTTTTCTTTGGGAAAGTAATTTTTTGTCTGCTCCCAAGACAAAAAGATTTTTTTAACAAAAAGACTATTCAGCCTGTTGGCAAAACCGGGAACCACCGCCTGCTCGTGAGTTAGGCAGTCGATTCCCAAAAGCCAGGCGCAAAAGACTACGGGAGTAGATAAGTATCCGCCGAAAGAAACAACAAGAGAAGGTCTGTATTTGGCGAGATAAAGAAATGACATTAAAACCCCCAGCGGAATCTTGAGCAGCGAAGGAATTGAGTATTTTGTAAATTTTCGGGTAAGCCTCCCCGAGACGATATCTACAAAAGTAATATTCCTTTTGCCGATTTCCCGGAATTCGGCCGACACGCTATCGGATCCGTCCGTGGCAATCTTGCGGCCGAAGAAGATTATTTTGTATTCTTTTTTATTTGCTAAGGCTTCTACCACGGCCAGTGCCGGCGTTAGATGTCCCCCTGTGATTACAATCTTTTTCATGCTTTTTGCGATTGCCTTTCAATATTAATAAGAATACCAATCGCGGCAACTATAACAAAAAGCGACGAACCACCATAGGAAATAAACGGAAGCGGTACACCGGTTAGGGGGACAAGGGCAACGACAGAAGCCAGATTAAAAAGCGCCTGGACGGCAATTAAGCCAACCAGTCCGATTGCCAAAATTTTGCCGGTCGGGTCCGGGGCATTTCTGGCAATGGCGATGCCCCTGGAGATGATAAAAAGGAAAAGCGCAATTAAAAGTACGGCACCAATAAAGCCCAGTTCTTCAACAAAAACGGCAAAAATTGCGTCTCCCTGAACTTCGGGGATGAAGTCAAACTTGCTGCGGGAGCCTCCAAGCCCGACACCGAAAAGCCCGCCTTGGGAAAGAGCGATTAATATTTGGTTTATCTGGTAAGAAGCACCTTGCGGGTCGTGAGCGGGGTCGAGGAACGATTTGAACCTAGCAAAACGGTATGGTTCAAGAATTATTGCACCAACTCCCGCAACAATTATGGCAGAAAGGGCCAAAACAAGATGTTTAAGTGGACCACCGCCTACAAAGTAAATTGTTAAAGTAAGGCTAGCCAAAATTAAGGCTGTTCCCAGGTCCGGCTGGACTAGGACAAGACCGGTAACGGCAAACGCCGGCAGAAAGATTACTAAAAAAGCATCTTTAAAAGAAATTTTAAAGTTTTCAAATTTGGAGATAACCGCAGTTTCGTAGAAAATTAGCGCCAGTTTGGCAATTTCCGAAGGTTGAAAAGAAAAACCGGCAATAGAAATCCAACGGCGGGCCCCGTAAATTTTAGAACCGATACCGGGCACAAGAACTGCCAATAAAAGAAGAACGCTTGCCGAAAGGAGCGGGTAAGCAAATTTCAAGAGCTTATGGTAATCAAAAAAACTAAAGAAGATGAGGGCAAAAGAACCTAATGTTGCCCAAATGAGCTGGTTTTTGAAGTAGTAAAGCTTGTCGCCAAAATCATGAAAGGCGGCAACCGGCGTGGCATCATAGATGATGACGAGACCAAGTATAACCATAAGGACAGTGGCAGTAATAAAAGGCAGGTCCAGTGCCTTTTGTTTTGACCTGACCAAATAATTTCTCACGTTAGTTTATTAACTTCGGCGGCAAACTGCCTGCCGCGGTCCTCGTAATTTTTGAACATGTTAAAACTCGGCGAAGCTGGGGAGAGTAAACAAATTTTGCCCTCTTGCGTATTTGAGCAAGCAAGTGCCACGGCTTCTGACATATTACTAGCATCATAGAAATGAATCTTGCAGTCCGGCTTTTGTGTAAGTATTGCTTCCTTTATTCTCTTGCCGGTTACGGGAAAGAGAATAGTGTTTTCAACCTTGCTGTTGATTAACTCCGTTGCCAGATTATCGAAATTTAATCCCCGTTCGTATCCGCCAAGGATTATCGTTTGCAAATTATCCCCAAGAGCATCCATTGCTGCTATCGTTGCCCCCGGATTTGTGGCTATAGAATCATTATAAAATGTAATGCCTCTGAAAGTGCCTACAAGCTGAAGACGATGCTCCAGCGGTTTAAATGATTTAACGGATTTTTCTATTTTTCTGTTCTCGATCCCAAAAATTTTAGTAACTGCAATAGAAGCAATTACATTATTCAAATTAAATTTTCCGATAAGATTTATATTATCAAGCGACATTATTTTTTCTTTCTTTCCGTCCGTTGCGTTAACTATCCAGTCGTTTTCAATAGAATAGCCGTCATTTATTGCTTCTGAAATACTAAAGGGGATTTTTTGTGCCTTTGTCTGGGAAATAATTACCGCTTTTAAGTCTGCATTAAAATTATAAATTAAAAAATCATTAGGTTTTTGCCACCGGGTAATATTTACTTTACTTTTTTTATAATCTTCGAAGCTTTCGTGATAATCCAGATGTTCCTCATAGATATTCAAAATAACCCCAATATGCGGGCTTTGACGTAGATCTTCAAGCTGGAAACTTGATAGTTCATAAATAAAAATTTTGTCTTCTGTTTTTGCGTCAAGATATATAATTGCCGGTTTACCAATATTACCTACCAGTTCAACATTAAAACCATTGTCTTTGAGAATCTTATAAACAAGTGACGATGTAGTGCTTTTGCCTTTAGTTCCGGTGATACCAATTATGGTCCCTTTGCAGTATTTGAAGAATATTTTCGTTGCTGATGTTATCTGCGCAGATATTTTTCCCAATTTTTTTCGCGGGATACCAGGAGATTTAATTATAAGATCGATATTTCCAGGAAAATCTAAATAGTGTTTGCCAAAATTTGCTTCTAAATTTTTATCACCCCTGACGATTTCCTGAATTTCTTTATCAAGTTTCTCTAAATTTTTCTCATCGCAGATAGTTAATCTTTTCCGTGGGAAAATCTTTCTTAGCAACTTTAAAGCAGAAAACCCTTCCCGACCTGCTCCCAGAATCAAAATATTTTTATCTTTGAATTCTTCAAACATTATTTTTGAGTGTAGTAACAATTTTTCCCGGCAGAAAATTTTCGTCGTCCCAACCATTAATGATTCTTTCTTGAATTTCTTCCATATTATATTTAGGTAAAATTTCAGAAACCGCAAATTCCAAAAGAGGAAGTTCTTTTAATTGTTCTCCGGCCTTTTTTGAGCTTAGATAAAGACCTGTTAAAATTTCTTCAAAAGTTCCTACGCACTCAAAAGGTTTGTTCTCGCCCTCACCGCTGATTTCTCCGAGAAGACCAACGAGATCTGTGTCTTTATATAAGTTTTTCCCGAAGATTATTTCTGCCTGACCTTCACCTACGAATGGATATAAGGAAATAAAAATTGAAAGACACTTTGGGCATTTCCCACACCAGCTGTTGGTTTTTTGCCCCCTATTGCAGCTTTTAAATGCACCGAAATATTGTTTGTAATTCGAAAATATCCTGGAAATTTGAATTTCGTAAAGCGGCCTTAATAAACTTAAATATTCTATGTCATCTGATAGATTCTCTTTTGCATATTGTCTAAAAGATTTCTCGAATTCGAAGCTTTTGGAATATTGGTGATTAATCTTCTCGCCTTTAAATTCAAGGTTTCCTTCGTTAGAGCTTCTTTCATTTGAAGAAATAATGTATTTATAGTCAAAAAGTTTAGAACATAGAATAGAAAGGAAAGATAAATATGCCGAGAATGGAGTATGGCCATTTAAATATCCTTTCTGGTTTAGATCTAGTAATCTTTTATCAATTTCTCTTTTAACAATGATCGGATTATCTACGCCAGAAACTCTGGTTACAGCTAATTGGGCTTGGGTAGGGTTGAGCATTAAAATTTTTGTTTGTTTTTTAAGCTCTTTTAAAAATTCTAATGAGACAACAGAATCCCTTCCCCCTCCATTTAGAATTAAATAACGATCTTTATGGCCGACTTTGTCATATTGAAAAAGTTTTTTGCCAGCACTTTCAATTCTCACAAAATCTTCTTCTTTAAAGTCGATATCATTTTGATAGAAGAATTCTCCAAGACCTTTTATAAGTAAGTTTTTCCACCAATTTATTTGTTTTTGGTTTAATGACCCAGCTTTTATTTTTATGAGTGGAGAGCAGGTGACTTTCCAATAGCTCAACATTTCAATTAACCCTAAATGGAAAATAAAGTTTTCTATATTTTCAAAATTATCAACATTTTTAATTTCTAAAACGGGTTCAAATACAATATCCGGACGGATCTTAAAAAGAAAAGAGATAACAAGTGATTTAGCCTTTTTCTTATAAGAAAAACTTGAGTATTCAAATACTGGATATTTTTCTCTTAGAATCTTCACGCCGCTGTTTCTATTCATTTTAGATCTCTGCTTTTTGGGACTTGATAATAGATTCTAAAAGTTGGGAAGCAACGCGCGAAAATTCTTTCTCGTCACCCGTAGTAAAAAAAAGGTCGCTATCTTTTGATGAAGAAAGAATGTCTTTCCTCTTGAGAAGATACTTAACACGCCTAGCAATTGCTTGGCCTGAATCAATAACTTTCACATTGGGGCCAAGCCTTTTTTTAATATCTTCTTTTAGAAATGGGAAGTGGGTACAACCTAAGATCACAACATCCGCACCAAATTTTTTAATCTGTGCGCAATATTTATCTAAAAGCTTCTCAAGTGCATTTGTATCTAAGGTCTCGACAGCATCTTCTAAACCATCGCATCCTAGTTTAAGGAAATTTTTATGCTTACCGAATTCTACTATTAGAGAAGCCAAATAGGCGCTTTTGGCTGTGGCTGGTGTGGACATAATGGCAATTTTCCCGGTTTTGGTAAGTTTGGCGGAGGGCTTAACGGCCGGAACGACGCCGACTATGGGAATATCGAAATTGAACCTTAAATAATCCAAGGCGTAACAAGTTGCCGTGTTACAGGCAACCACCAGAGCTTTTATTTTTTTCTTCATTAAGAAGTAAGTGATTCGTTCAGTTAGGTCTTCCAGTTCCCTTTTAGTTTTGCCGCCATAGGGAACGTTTAGCTGATCAGCCAGAAAAATGAAGTTTTCGTTGGGGAGGATTTTGGCAATTTCCAAAAGAACGGAGAGGCCGCCAACACCGGAATCAAAAAGTCCTATTGGTCGTTTATCTTGCATCTTAAGAGAGCTTATTTTCTTCGTTTTCGCTCATAAAATTAGAAAAAGGAGAGCCAGAGGCCAAATACGGCGAACATAATTTGAGCCAGCCAAAACCGGAAAACTATTTTTGATTCTTCCCAGCCTTTATTCTGGAGCCAGAGATGAATCGGGGCAACCTCGAAAAGTTTTTTATGCCTGATTTTTTTAGAAACTATTTGCGCGAGCGAGGAGGCAACTTCAACAATAAACATGCCGCCAATAACCGGAAGGGCAATTGACTTTCCTAAAATAAGACCGATAACGGCAAGAGTGGCGCCGAAGGAGAGAGCACCGACATCGCCAAGCCAAATCCTGGCGGGCCAAATGTTGAAATAAAGAAAAGCGATAAGGGCGCCGATCCAAAGGCCCAAAAATGTTGAAAGAGTGGTATCTAAAATCGTGCGGGATATTATTAAGAAGGCTAGGAGGCAAATTAAGAGAAGCCCCGTTGCCAGGCCGTCAAGACCATCTGAAATATTGACGGCGTTGGCAAAAGAAACGATGACAAAAGCGGCAAAAGGGATATATAAAAGGCCGAGGTCAAAAACATCAAAAAATCTGACGTTAACAATGTGAATTCCCAAGCCAAAATAAAGAAAACAGGCAACTGCCAGTGCTAAGGCCCACTGGACAGCGAATTTATGGCGAAAGCGCATCCCCCAGAATTTATTTTTTGTAAAACCGAAAGTTTTTCTAAGATCATCGTATGCACCTAAAAGACCAAATGAGAGAAAAGTGAAGAGGAGAACTTGGACTTCTTTTTTGTAAGGGTAGACGGCGGTTCTTTCAATCCCCAACTGCGGGGCAAGACTTACAATAACCAGATAAAGGGCAGTCACAACTAAAATTACCAGGGCTCCACCGCCTACCGGAGTGCCGACTTTATGGCCATGAAGTTTATCAAAAATTGGAGTCCTAGCCTCAAAGATGTCGCGAGTTTTTTGACTGCGTCTTTGAAATCTTATTTTATAGAGGGCGTTTATAAACGGAACCAGGAGAATACTGATTGTAAAAAATGATAATAGCAGTAAGCCTAAAATTTGAACCATCTAAATTAATTTTGAGCAGTTATTTAAGATTACCACAGTGGTAACAGTTTAGCTTTGTCGATTTTCCTAAAAGCCCATTAACGACTCTTTCCAGGTGGGCATGGCGGGAGCCCTTAATTAGAATTACGCTGTTTGCCTTTTTGAGTTTTTTAATTTCTTTTATAATTTCTTGCGTTGAATCGGAATTTAGAACTCTACCGACAAAGCCGTATTTTTTGGCTGATTTGCCGATAATTTCGGCAACCTTTTCGTATGTGATAAGAACATTAATTTTAGATTTGGCAATGGCTGACCCAAGTTTTTTGTGTTCTTCGAGGGATAAATGACCCAAGTCCTTCATCGGACCGAGGACAATTATTTTATGCAAATTTTTCGATAATTTGAGGAACGTTTTCAAGGCTTCAAGAGCCGCTTTTGGAGAAGAATTATAAGTATCGTCGATAATATTGAAGTTTTTGGTAACAAGCGGAGTCAGACGGTGCACGGGCAATTTCACTTGGGAAAGCCCCTTGGCGATTTGTTTTAAAGTCAAACCCTCCAAAAGACCGACGGCTGCAGCGGCATATGCCGAAGTTAATTGATGTTCGCCCACTGCCTTCCAGCTGACAGTAGCTTTTTGGCTTTTGTAGTGCAAACGAAAGGTTGACCCGGTAAGACTTTGCGAAAAATGCGATATTTTTACGCCGTCGGCTGCCTTTTTACCGTACCAATAAATTCTGGCTTCGGTTTCATTTGCCATTTTCGTGACGTTTGGATCATCGGCGTTTAAGACTGCATAGCCGCTTTTACCAAGAGCCTTTACCAACTTAACCTTTTCACTATAGATACCCTCGATATCTTTAAAATATTTTGTGTGGGTCGGGGAGATAGTCGTAACAACCGCAATTTTAGGTTTGACGATAGAAAGGTAATGATCCATATTGCCGGGTTTTTCGACTCCATATTCGAGGACTACTTTTTGATTCCACGGCTTGGTTGCAAGAATCGTTTGGGGAATACGAAATGTAGGATCAAGATTTTCGCCGCCGGTGGCGACGTTAAATTTTTGGGAAAGTACCGAATAAATTGCGTTTTGGGTTAGGGTTTTACCAACGCTACCGGTAATACCGATTACCTCGACTTCCGGAAGAAGTTTGAGGTAATTTTTGGCAATATAATTCCTTGATTTATGGAGAGGTTTTTTCCATGATCTGACCTCTTCAAAAATATCGGTATTAAACATCATCAATCTGCTATTATATCTTTTTTGGGCACTTAATTCAAAGAACTGGAGTTAATTTTCTTGCGAGAGGGAAATAATTTTATCCAGCAGTTTTTCGTATGAGATGCCGGCAGCCTTGGCGGCTTTGGGGAAAAGAGAAACGGGTGTAAGTCCGGGAATTGTGTTGATCTCGAGGGCATAGATATCTTTGCCGCGAATGATCATGTCTACCCGTCCAAAATCTTTGCAACCGATCGCTCTGTAAGCTTTTAAGGCGGCTTCTTGAGCTTTTTTTGTTAGAGACTTGCTGATTCTTGCCGGAACGATTTCGTCGGTAAGATTTGCATCATATTTGGCTTCATAATCGAAAAATTCTTTTTTGGGAACGATTTCAACAAGAGGTAGAGCTTTTGGCTTGTCATTCCCAAGGATTGCGCAGGTTACCTCTACCCCATCAATAAATTCCTGTACGAGAACTTCTGGACTGTATTTTAGGGCGAGAGTGATTGCTTGCTTGAGCTGATTTTTATGTATAACTTTTGAGACGCCGACTGAAGATCCATGATTTGCCGGTTTGACAAAAACTGGCAGTTTGAAATCTTTAATATCTACATGGGGATTGTCGACAACCACATATTTGGGTATTTTTAAACCTTCTTGAGCAAATATTGCGAGCGAGGAAATTTTGTCCATGCCCAAAGCCGATGCTAGAACTCTGGAACCGGTATATGGGATTCCTAAAAACTCAAGGAGTCCCTGAATCGTGCCATCTTCCCCTAACGGACCATGCATGGCAATGAAAGCAATATCGATTAGCTTTTTTAGCGATCCTACTTTTGCGGGGGAATCAAAATTGCCGTCTTTGTCAATATAAATTGGGATTATTTCGTATTTATCCTTATTCAGATTTTTGATGACTTCCCTGCCGGAAATTTTTGAAATCTCGTGCTCGGGTGATTTGCCGCCAAAAAGAACACCAACTTTTAATTTCTTGGACATTTATGACTGCCTACGGGTTATTTGGGCACCGAGAGCTAAAAGTCTTTCCACTATATTTTCATAACCTCTCTCGATAAGCTCGGCTTTATCGATTTGGCTCTTACCTGTTGCAGAAAGTGCGGCGATAACAATGGCGATACCGGCCCTAATATCGGGAGTGTCCAGCCTTTGGCCGAAAAGCTTCGTTGGGCCGTACACAAGCACTCTGTGAGGATCAGCAATTTCAACTTTAGCACCCATCGAAAGAAGTTTGTCGACAAAAAACATCCGCGATTCGTACATCCAATCGTGAATAATAGTCACGCCCTTGGCCTGGGTTGCCAAAACAATCATTGGTGCAATTAGGTCAGTCGGAAAACCCGGCCAGACGCCAGTTACTACTTTTTCTATGGCTTTAAGCTTACTGCCGAAAACAGTAAGCGTTTCTTTCCCCAGCTTATATTTGGCTCCGAACTTTGAAAGAGTAAGAAGTATCATTTCGACATCTTCTTTGATGACAGGGGCTATTTCCAACTTGGTAGCGGTAACTAGTGCCAAAATCGCAAAAGTACCAACTTCAATATGATCGGGGCGGACTTTGAAAGTTGTACCTTTTAGACGTTTTACGCCGACAATTGTTAGAACGTTTGAGCCGATACCGGAGATTTGTGCCCCCATTTTGTTTAAAAACTGGCATAGGTCGATAACGTGTGGCTCTGAAGCAGCTCTCCTGATCGTGGTTGTACCGCTTGCTAAAACAGATGCCATAATGACGTTTTCGGTAGCAGTAACAGAGGCCTCTTCTAAAAAGATACCTGTACCCTTAAAGCCTTTGGTCGAGCCTTCATAAAAATCGCCTTCTTTTATTTTGGCACCGAGGGCAATAAGTGATTGGATATGGGTATCTAGAGGTCTTCTGCCAATAATATCTCCTCCCGGGTGGCCCATTTTAACTTCACCGCATCTAGCCAACATCGGCCCCATGAGGAGGACAGCCGCTCTTAGCTTTTGTGTCAATTCTTGGGGAAAATCTACTGGTTTTACTTCTTTGGCGCTTATAACAAGCGTTGATTTATCCTTCCACTCAATTTTTGCTCCGGTTAGCTCGAGCAGCTTTTTCATCACATCCACATCGGAAATTTGGGGAACGTTTTTGATGGTACAAGTGTCTTCTGTTAGAAGACAAGCGGCCATAATGGGCAGAATTGAGTTTTTATTACCGGCAACTTTGATTTTGCCTGAAAGTTTTGTGCCGCCAGTTATCTCATAAGTAATCATAAAAAATCTCCGATCAAAAATATTTCTTCTTTTAAATCCAAACCGTATGTTTCTTTAGCTTTGGCCTTGATCAGGTTAATCAATTCTATAACATCTTGGGCCATGGCGCCTCCGGTATTTAAGATAAAATTGGCGTGGTGGGTAGAAATTTCGGCGCCTCCAATTTTGGTACCTTTAAGGCCAAGGCTATCGATAATGTAGCCGGTTGATGTTGTCAGGTTAGGAGTGGCCAGATGAACTGCATCCTCGTGTGAAATGTTGCGGAAGACACAACCGGAGCAGGCAATTCCGACCGGCTGCTGGTCATTTCTTCTTTTGACATTATCCATCGCTCTTTGCCAAAGGCCTTGGGAATCTTGGGCTCTGTCCAGCCGAAAAACGGCTTCTAGAACTATTTCACCGGTTTGTTGGATTTTGGAATAGTCGTAAGAAAATTCGAAATAAGTCTGGTCTACGTTTTTTATTTGGTTGGTTTTTGTGTTAAAGAGTAGCGCGGAAACTAACCGGCTGCCGATAAAATCGCCTTTCTCAACTTCGAAATGGGCATTAATTTTAAGCCCGCCGCCAATAGTTCCGGGGACAGACAGTAAAAATTCCAACCCCTCCAAGCCTTGATCAATGGTAAAGCGGGCAAGCTGATTCATCGGCGTACCAGATGAAGCCCAAACAAGAGCGTTTTTGATCCCGGTCCCGGTTTTGTCGATTGTCCCTTTTAAACCAACCAGTTTTATACCATCCGCCCTGTTTTTAATAACCAGTCCGTTAAAGCCTTTATCCGATACAAGTACGTTAGCGCCGCCGCCAAGAATAACAAATGGGATTTTATTTTCTTTGGCTGTTGTTATGGCCAGCTTGAGATCATCCAAGCTTTTAGCCTCGAAAAAAAGCCGCGCCGGGCCGCCGATTTTAAAATAGGTATGGTTTGCCAGTGGTTCATTTTCAAAAACCCTTAGTGGCCCTAGAATATTTTTTAATTCTTCGTAATTTGGCATTTTATTTAAAAAAATCGTATAACTTATAAATATCGCCGGCGCCCATCGAGAGGACAATCTCAAACTTCCCGAGATTATCTTTAACTTCTTGCGCTGTTTGGGCAAGCGATCCGGTAAATTTTGCCTTTTTCCCTACCTTTTTAGCCAGTTTTTTAGCGAGTGTTTTTTTGTTGCCTTTTTCCCTAGCCGTAAAAACTTCTGTTATATAGATTTTATCGACATTTGATTTTTTAAGCGCAGAGACAAAATCGCCAAAAAAAGTTTCGATGCGAGAAAAAGTATGTGGTTCAAAAACGAGCAAAACTTTTTTATCTTTAAATTCTTCTTTTAACGCGTCCGCGGTAGTTTTGACCGTATAAGGCTGAACGGCATAATCATCGTAAAATTTGACGCCGTCTATCTCCCCTTTTAACTCCAAACGGCGCCCCAAGCCTTTGAAATTTTCTATCGATTTTTTGGCTTTTTGGAGATCAAGGTTTAGCGCTTTGGCGACGGAAAGCGCGGCGGCGGCGTTTTCTTTTCGGAAATTACCGATTATTGAAAGTTTAATGTTAGTAATGTTAGGGTCGGACCCTATTTTCTCTGTTTTGACGTTTTTTCTGTGCTTAAGTATCAGAGGGTCGGACCCTGTGATTAGGGTGCCGCCGGGTTTGATATTATCAATAAATTTTTGATACGATGCGGTGATATCCTTTTCGGACTTGAAAAAGTCCGGATGCTCCCAGACGATATTTAAGATGACGGCAATATCCGGCGAGTAATTTAAAAAGTTATTATTGTATTCGTCCGCCTCGCAGACGAAGTATTTTGACTTGCCGACTCTAAAGTTTTTATCCCATGAAAGGACTTTTGCACCAACTTCACATGTCGGGTCGAGACCAGCATCGATTAATATTTGAGAAACCATGGCGGTTGTCGTTGATTTCCCATAAGCTCCCGCCACGGCAATAACAAATTTACCTTCTTGTAAATATTCCCCCTGAAATTCCTGCCATGTTGAAACGGGGATTTTTAAACTTTTTGCTTTTGCCACCTCCCGGTTTTTGGGATCTAGTTTTAAGACGGCCGGAGAGATTATAAGCATGTCGGCTGCTTTCAAATGGCCGGAGTCATGGCCTTTTTGGACCTTAATACCTAACCCTTTTGAGTAAGCCGACTGCGGCGAAATATCGCATCCAGAAACTTTAAAACCGTATGCTTTGGCAATTCCGGCAACGGCCGCTGCACCGGCACCGACGATTCCCATAATATGGATTTTGTTTTTGAGTTTGCTGTTGGCTTCTTCCAACTCTTCGGGGGTATTTATTCCGTGCCACTGGCCGGGATCTTTTAATTTATAGGTTTCGACCTTTTGATTTTGGGAAAGGGCAATTTTGATAAGATCGGTCAAGTAATATTCTCCTGTTACTGGAGAGGGTAAAAGTTTGGAAAGATTTTGTAAAAGCCAGTCTTTGCTGAAAAAATATAAACCGTCATTTATTTCTTTGATTTGCCTTTCTTTTTTTGTCGCGTCCTTTTCCTCGACAATGCCGATAAGCTTACCATTCTCTCTGACGATTCTGCCAAGACCAGACGGATTTTCTTTTTCTAAAGTGACGAAAGTAATTTTTGCAGAAGTTTTTCGGTGAAGCGCAAAGACGTTTAGGATAGTCTGCGGCTTGTAAAAGGCGGTGTCATCACCATAGAGAACCGCAATATCTTTTATGCCTTCTTTAATTTTTGTCAATCCCGCCTTCGTCGCATCAGCAGTACCTAGGGCCTCTTTTTGAATTGCGATGGCCGGTTTTTCGTTTAATATTCTTTTTACGTCTTTAGCATTTTGCGAACTGGCAACGATAACTATTTGGCTGGGGTTTAGGGATGCAACGATCCCCACGGTGCGTGTAATTATTGGTTTGCCGGCGACTTCGTGCAAAACTTTTGAGGTCTTGGACTTCATCCTTTTGCCGACACCCGCCGCAAGCACCACTGCCGCGAAATTATTTTTACTTGCCATTTACCCTCCTTCTAATAGCGGTTGCAGTAACATGGAATTCGTCCCAAGGCGATTCCTTCTTGCCGAAACACATACTCTTCTCGTGACCCTTGCCAAAAATTCCGACAATATCATTTTTGGCAGCCAGATTTATGGCATACCCGATAGCTTTTTCCCTGTCCTCAATTACAAAAAGACTTTTGCCTTCGGTTTTATTTTTAATACCCTTTTTAATCTGGCTGGCGATATCTAAAACCTTTTCGTTTCTTGGATCTTCGGCAGTCAGGATAATGATATCGGCATTCTCATCGGCAACTCTGCCCATAATCGGCCTTTTGAGTTTATCCCTCTCTCCCGCTGCTCCAAAAACGGCCATGAGACGGCCCGGCCTTTTGGGTTTTAGGGTTCTGAGGGCTTGGGACAGGGCATTTGGGGTATGGGCAAAATCAACAATAACGTTAAAGCCCTGACCAAGGTTTATTTCTTCCATCCTACCCGGAACCTTTGAAAACTTGGCGAGGGCTCTCACGATTTTTTGCTTTGAAACACCTAGCGCTTTGGTTGCGGCGGCCGATGCTAAGGCATTTTCTAAATTGTAGTCCCCTTTAATTTTGAGCTTAAGCGGAAAATTTTTTGTATTGATATCGGCACCACTTTTGATTCCATAGGGAATAACTTGACCTGCTGCTTTATTTTGGAGAAAAGAGAATGATTTATGGTCATCGTAATTCAAAATTGAATAAGCAACGTTTTTGAAAAGTTTTGCTTTGGAGGCGGCATAGTTCTCCCAAGTACCGTGGTAATCAAGGTGGTCGTGAGTGATATTGGTCAGGACTCCAATTTCGAAGTGCACATAGGCCAGGCGGTTTTGATCAAGGCCGTGGGAAGTGGTTTCCAGGACGAAATACTTATGTCCGCTGTCGGCCGCTTTTCTTAGATATTTTTGAACCTGCCAGCTTGATGGAGTTGTAACATGGAAACCTGTATCGAAAGCTTTAGATCCAATGGCGGCTCCCACCGAGGAAATCATGGATACTTTTTGCCCCGATGCTTTTATAATTTCATAAATCATATGGACGGTCGTTGTCTTGCCGTCTGTTCCCGTAACGCCGATTACCTTAATTTTATTTGAGGGAAAATTAAAAATGACTGCTGCTAAAAAAGCTTGGGCTAGGTGGTAATAGTTTTTAATTCTTTGCCACATGTATTTATATTATATCCCGTCCCGAAGCTAAATTGTACCATTTATTATGGGATATTACAATCTGAAGAGGACGGGCTATTTTTGGGGATTATCCCCTTTTGACGAGGCTTAAAAGCTCTTTTATAGTTAGCCTTTTTGTGGCAAAGCGGAAAAGATAAACGATTTCGAGAATACCCAGCGTATTTATAATCAGCATCGCCACAAACCAGTACTGCTGTTTATTCTTAGCGGCATTCCAGAGCCCAAGCCCTTTCCAAGCAGTTGACCAAACAAAGCTTAAAGCAAAAAGTATATTGAGTGCGTAATTCCCCTGTAGATTCATACCCCCAAAAAAGTTATCCATCAAGAATAATTGTACACTTTACGGCTGCACATGTCACCACTAGCGATTTTGAGGGATACCATAATAATTGAAAAGGTCTTTGGCGATCGCGAAGAAAGTGGGAGCGGCAGTTTCAGAGCCAAAGGGCGACGAAGTTGGTTCCGTGAAGCGAACAATCATGACAAATTTAGGATCGTCGGCGGGTGCAAAACCAACAAACGAAGCAATTGTTTTATTAGGATCGTAATGACCGGCAAGGGGAATTTGCGCCGTACCGGTTTTGCCTGCAATTCTGAAGCCCTGCGGTTTAAATGCCTGCGCTTCTCCGTGGTCGACGGCATTAACCATCATTTCGGTTATTTGCGCTGCCGTTTTTGGCGATATTATCTGCTTTTCAAGATCCGGCCTGATCAATTCTTCCTGTCCTCTATCAACAATTTTAGCGACGACCTTTGGGGAAATTAATTTGCCCCCATTGGCAATAGCACCGACGGCTTCAAGCATTTGAATTGGAGTAACGGCGATACCTTGACCGAACGAGGCAGTGGCAAGATCGATTTTGCGCCAATCATCCTTCGCCCTTATTGGGGCCGGGGTTTCTTCCTGAAGATCAATTCCTGTTTTTCGGCCAAACCCGAACTTATTAATGTAACTATAAAGACGATCTAGCCCCAATTTATCCGCAACAAAGGTCATACCAATATTATCGGAATGCTGAATAACTTCGGTCATTGTCGTATCGGGATAATATTTCTTATTCCAGGTTGAAATTTCAAAACCGCCAATCTGCCGCGGGCCGGAACAAACATTACAGCGCGTCTCGGGCCCGACAACAGAAAGTTCAAGGGCGGCCGACATGGTGACCAGTTTAAACGTCGAACCCGGTTCATAAGTATCGGCTACAACAGGATTCCTATAAAGTTTGGGGTCAAATTCAGAAAAAAATGCCGGATTATAATTCGGGTAAGTCGCCATTGCCAAAATATGGCCGGTTTTTGGATCAACAACTATGACACTACCGTCTTTGGCGCCGTACCTTTCGACGGCTTGGGCTAACTTCTGCTCAACAATAAACTGGACTACTCTATCAAGAGTCGTGTAAAGCGAGGCGCCTTTTTGGGGTTTAACCTCGCGGTATTTACCAACAAGAATCGGGAAGCCGAATGGGTCTTTTTCACTACCAATCCTTCCGGGTTTGCCGCGTATTTGCTTGTCATAATAACCTTCCAAACCGAAGTAACCTATATCCTTACCAAATTTATCCGAACCGACAAAACCTAAAAGCTGGGCGGCCATAGAGGCTTCGGGGTAGAGGCGTTTATCGTCAGATTCAAAACCAAACCCTGCGATTTTAAGATCTTCTATTTTTTGTTTAATATCCTTCGTAATTTTTCTGGCAATTTGTACCCAAAAAAGATTTTTATCCGAAAGCTTTTTGGTCAGATCTGCCTCTATATTTTTAATTTCGCCGTCTTTTTGTTTTTGCTCTTCGGGGGAAAGAGCGGCAGAATTCGTAGCCTGCCCGACAGAGCCTACGCCTGCCCGACTTGACTTCGTCAACTCGAAGTCAGGCGGGGCTTCAGTCGATGGCGGGCGGGCGTATTTTTCAGAAATTAAAAAAGGGGCAATCTTTTTGGCAAGTGCGGCCGGATCCTCTTTTAATTCCTTTGGCTTGGCATAGATTAAAAACGCCTCCTGGTTTGTAACAAGAGGGAAATTGTCGGAGGCAAAGATTTCACCGCGGGTAGGCGGAATTTCATTCTCCTGGCTATAGACATTCCGTCCGCTATAAGTGGAAAGGAATTGCCAATAAAAAAGCCTGGCGACAATAGCCAGGGCAAAAACGAAAATTAGGAACTTAAAAATATTAAGCCTGTCTATCACTATTTTAGTTTAGCAGTTCAGGGGTTAATTATCTTTGGATTGGCGCTAAAGCCGAGAGCTTCGGCTTTTTGGGAAAGATTTGTAAGAGAAGACTGCCGGGCAATTTGGGCTCTTATGTCGGCGTTTTCCGATTCATATTTGGCGATAGCCTCCTGGGCAATTGCTAACTTTTGGCCATCCGTTGAAAGGTTGGCGGCAAAAACCAATTGAGTTAAAAATAAACAAGTTAAAAGAATACTAAAAGTTATGAGCACTCTTAATTTTATTTTTCCGATTGATCCCCAATCAAATAACCGGCTTCGCTGGGACGCGGCGCCACTGATTGTAAAAACAGGCTTGTAATATTCTTGTTTGACTCTAAAGTCTACTTGTGACAACAAAGTTTTCTCCTTATATGCGGAAATTTACTTGCTGCCCAATTTTTTTTAATAGCCCCCTTACACTTTTTCGGCGGCGCGCAGTTTGGCGCTCCTGCTGCGCGGGTTTGCGCGCATTTCTTCATCTTGCGGGCCGATTGGTTTTTTGGTTAAAACCATAAAGCTTCTACTTTGTTTGAAGAAACGTTTGACTATGCCATCTTCAAGCGAATGAAAACTTATTATTACCAATCGGCCGCCTATTTTTAAAAGTTCCTCAGTCTGCGGTAAACTTTCTTCTAGATTTAAAAGTTCACTATTTACAACTATCCTTAAAGCCTGAAAAGTTCTTGTCGCCGGATCGATTTTTTCCCTAACGTGTCTTTTGACATACACCTCCCTAATAATTTCTGCCAACTCCCCCGTTGTCTCTACCGGTTTTATTTGACGGGAGATACAAGCAGCATGAGCAATTGCCCGACTAAACTTTTCTTGACCATACGTTTTAAAGATTTCATCGAGCTTCCTTTCTGGAAAATTATTGATTATATCTTTTGCCCTTAAAGTTAAGGATGGGTCCATGCGCATATCTAAGGGCCCATCGCGCCTGAAACTAAAACCCCTTGACGGTTCATCCAGTTGATGAGATGAAACGCCCAAGTCGAAAATTATTCCATCGACTTTGTCAAATCCATTCTCCCGTGCTATTTGACCGAGGTCGCTAAAGTTGCCTTTTGCCAAGCGTAAATTTTCTGCAATTTCCAATTCACGCTTAATGTGCTCGATCGCGTCCGGATCTCTGTCTATGCCTAAAACTTTTGCACCCTTTTTTAAAATCTCCTCTGTGTGTCCCCCACCCCCAATCGTCGCGTCTATTATCAAATCGCCCGGTTTTGGGTCTATGAAATCTAAACAGGCATGTAAAAGTACTGGCGCGTGATAGATCATTTCATCTTCTCCTCCAGACCTCTTCTTAACTTCTCCCAAACAGAGTCTTCCCAAATCTCGAAATGATCACCCGCACCGATTATTACTGGAGACGTAATTTTTGCGTATTCCAGTAAATTGCCAGGGATAATAAACCTACCCTGATCGTCGAGTGGACTGCTAGCTGCAGAGGCGAAAAAGAAGCGCCTGATATCACGTGCGCTTCTCGTGTTAATAGATTCCTCCAGCTGTTTAGCAGATTGTTTTTCCCAAGTCTTGGTGTCAAAGCCAAAAATGCACTTCTCGAAACCGTAAGACAATATGATTTCACTTGTCGCAAGATAGCCACGTATTTTTTTCGGTAAAGCAATTCTTCGTGATTTTAGATCAAATGAAGGTTTGTAGCTGCCCAGAAACATTTTTTTTAACCCTCCGAAACTTTATGTGAAGGAGGGTCCCTTACATCCTCGCCGCATTTAGCGGACTTTTCTCCCGGGCAGCGATATGCTATCAGGAGTAGGTGGTTCCGCCAGCTGGCAGATCACCATTTATCACCATCTATTACCATTTTTCACCATAACCGTATACGTTGTCAACCCCCTAAAAGAAGATCAATTTAATCTCTCTTTACTTGAAAAAGTTTATTCTGAACGAAAAACTCCGCCTTAAGAACAGAGGTGAAGCGTCGAGTCAGACTCGACAAGCCACGTCTGACGTGGCGGATTTTGAGCGAAGACCAGAGAACCACGGCCCTAGGCCGTGGGATCTATTTGGTGAGGTATGTGGTTTTTCGAAACTCGGGGTCGAAGGGGCGCATATCGAAGGGGTTGTTGTAGTCGAGACAGCCGGTGCAATGAGTTGTTTTTAGTTCATCCAAATTCATACCAAGGGATGCGGCCATGCCATAGATACTCAAATAGTGCAATGAGCTGACCTTAAGCTTGTTTTTTATTTCGTCTTCTTCCAGCGCTTCGTATTTACCCGACTTGGTGGTTCTGACGGCCCCAAGCTCATCCCGAGAACCGATACTAACACCTAAAAAGCAGGGATTTAGGAAACGGGGAGCTAAAAAGCGGCAATGGATCTCCCGAACGCCTACCCGCAGAAGATAAGCAACAAGGATTTTGAAGGTATTCAAGCGAACAGCCGTGTCATCAACCAGATAGATTGATTTACCGATAATGCTAGGAGAGATGAAAAACTTTTTTTCGATGTTTTTTTGACGAAGATAAGGATCGTCTTCAATAAATGTCCTTTTGGCATAATCGTACCTTTCTTTAACAAGCCCCCTTTTGTATTTAAGTTTTAAGCCGCCTACTGCGGATTCATTTATCAAAGTTTCACAAAAAGCATGCGCTCCGGGGGACGCGGTATCGGGAACGGCAACTACATAATCTATTTTTTGGATGATTTCTGCTTTTAACTCGCCGCTTTTAATTCTTTCAATCTCTTCTTTCGCCAGTTGGCGACCCAAGCTTTCCCTATTTTCCCCAATGACACCATCCCAAAGTGAGGTCTCGTGCGAAAAGTAGAGTTTTTCAAAAACGCAAAAACTCCTTTTGGCAGGTTTTATAAAGCTTGAAATTGAAACGCCATCCTGATCTGCCACTAAAAGCTGCCCCCGTTCTATTCTTTGGCTATGACGGACATCGATTCTATCAAGGGCACAAGTTTCCGAGGCGGCGAAAACGTGACCATTATCCTGGCTCCAAACAAGCGGCCTAACACCCCAGGGATCACGAAGAGCCATAAGCTTGTCATCGCCAGTTAGCATAACAAGCGAATAAGCGCCTTTAACGTCCAAAAAGGCATTTGAGATTTTTTGTCTCCAGTTGGCGCCCTGGGCGGTAACAATGAGCCAAGTCAGAATCTCGGAATCGGAATCAGATTCCAGTTCGATCCCGAACTTTTCAAGCTTTTTCCTGTGTCTTGCCAGATCAACAATACTACCGTTATGGCCAAGTGCCAGCTCCCAACCTTTATAAGAGGCAAAAAACGGTTGTGTATCACAATCCCGCCTCAAATTCCCCTCTGTTGGATAGCGAAGATGGGCTATAGCAACTTCACCGCGCAGAGAATTTTCATCGATAATTCCTGTCGAGCGGAAAATTTCATTGAATGCTTGGGCCTTTTTGTAGACCTTAAGGTTTTTACCGTGGGCTTTGGTGGCAATACCGCCCCCGTTTTGACCGCGATGCTGGAGGGCTTTGCCCATTTCTATAACAACGCTCGAAGCGTTTACATTTTTGGGCGCAAGACAACCGGCAACGCCACAGTGATCATGGGGCTTATTATCAAAGTCCAAGTCTTGAAACATATCGATGAAACAGGCGGATTACTTTCAGTATGACTTCTTTTGGAATTTATTGTCAACCAGCGGCAATTTTCCCTATCAGGATTTCAGATAATTTTTCGGATTTGACCCTTTCCTGTTTGGTCGTATCACGGTCGCGGATGGTAACGGTATCATCTTCCAATGTCTCAAAATCAATTGTTATACAGTAAGGCGTACCTATTTCATCTTGAGATAAATAGCGCTTGCCGATATTGCCCCTATCATCCCAAACGACAGGAGCAAGTTGATGGTTCATAGTTAATAGTTCATAGACAGAGCGGGCTTTTTTAACAAGATCGGGTTTGTTGGCAAGAAGAGGGAAAACCGCTACTTTGTATGGCGCCAGTTTCGGGTGAAGTTTTAAAACAGTCCGATCCCCATCTTGGGTATAAGCATCGGCAAGGAAAAATAATGTGGCGCGGTCAACGCCGCCGGAAGTCTCGATAACCCACGGCAGATAATGTTTATTTTCCTCCTGATCAAAGTACGTAAGATCCTGGCCGGAATGTTTTTGGTGCTGGGAAAGATCCCAATCACCGCGATTATGGATACCTTCAAATTCTTTCCAGCCAAACGGCGAATCGTATTCAATGTCCCACGCATCTTTGGCATAATGGGCCCGTTCGTTTTCTTCGTGTTGGCGGAAACGGAGTTTTGATTTATCGATGCCAAGCGAGACATACCATTTCATCCGTTCTTCTTTCCAATACAAAAACCATTTTTCTGCTTCTTTTAGGTCAGCCTTTACATAAAATTGCAGTTCCATCTGTTCAAACTCGCGGGAGCGAAAAGTAAAATTGCCGGGTGTAATTTCGTTTCTAAAAGCTTTGCCTATTTGGGCAATACCAAAGGGAATTTGCATACGGGAAGAATCGATGACGTTTTTAAAATTAACATGGACACCCTGGGTAATCTCACCGCGCAGATAAACTTTTTGCTTGGCATCTTCCAAAACACCCAGTTTGGCCTCAACCAGAAGATTAAATCTCTTGGGTTCGGTCCAGACAACCTTCTGGCCCTTGTGCGAGTTTTCGTGTGTTTCGATTTCTTCTTTTTGATCAGCGCGCAACCTAGCATGACAAACTTTGCATTCGACAAGGGGGTCCGTGAAAGCCTGAACGTGGCCGGAGGCTTCCCAAACTTTGGGGTTCATAAGGATTGCCGCATCAAGACCGACAACGTCATCGCGGTCGTAGACCATGCTTTTCCAGAACTCTTTTTTAATATTGTTTTTAAGCTCCACGCCCAAAGGGCCATAATCCCAAGTGCCGGTAAGGCCGCCGTAGATTTCGGAGCCGGGATAGATAAAACCTCTTCGTTTTGCTAGGGAAACAAGCTTTTCTAGATTAACCATATTGTTCGAGTTTATTTTGAGTCTTCAAAAAACAAGCGCTCTTATCGAGAACTATTATATAAGAAATTTAGGACTTCTCGCTGCGCTCGAAGAATATTTGAAATGATCATTTGGAGCCGGTGACAACAAAAGTAGCAAAATTATTGATAGTGGCGGTTAAAGTTTTGCTAGCGGACGCATAAGTTGAGTCTACTTTTTGCCACGTCTGATCCGCAAGATTGTAGGCAAAAAGTGTCGGGCTGGCGGCACCTGATTTTAGCGTAAGATTTACCGGTGACGGGAAAGTTGGGGCAATAGAAAAGGCACCATAAACGGGAAGAGTAACGTTTTTAACGTCAAAAGTACCGCCTTTCGGAATACCCAAAGTATCTGCCAAAATTATCCAGTAATTCTTGCCGAGAGCCGGAAGCTTGAGGGTAATATTATTCCCCCTATCCGAAATGGAGGCAGCAGCCAGACCGGCACTAACCAGATCCCATGGAGTTTGAGAATCGTACTGGGTATCGCCTTTAAACATATGGAGAGCAAGTTTGCCTTCGGTAACACCGGTATCGGGATTCCTAACGCCGCGGGAAGCGGTTCCAAGGAGAATATCTTTTTTGTACTTGGGATCCTTGGTATTAATATCCGTACCGGTTGCACCCCTTTCGATTTTTGTTCCCGGAGAAGTCGGGTTATCGGCCTGATAAGTAAGTTCGTATTCTATGCGGTCGAAAGCACCCATATTTTCAATGGAAATAATGACCTCGGCACCGTCGGAAGTCGGGGTTAGGGTTATATATGGGCGCTTGGCAAGCTCGATATCGGTAATTTGCTTAACATCAGTCGCCTGGTTGTCTTGAGATTTAATTTGACTTGGACCTTTTTTAAAGATGAATAAAAAATAAATGCCGACGAGGAGTGCGACAAAGACTACTGCGGCAATAACGTATGTATTTTTCTTAGATTGATCCATCCAATTAAGTCAGGAAGCGGGCAGTTTTTAATTTTTGGCCGGCGATACTTTCTATCATGCTATCAAGAAACGATAAGAGTTTCAAATACGATGAGTCGGTTAGATTTAACTTCCCCGCGACAACGGAGAAGTCCTCGTTTTCTAAAACTAATAAGACGTCTTTGGCTTTGGAGTCTTTTAAGTTGTGGCTTGAGAAAAAACCAAGTGCGGAGAGAAGTTTGGTCTTAAAAGCGCTGGAAACAAGATTAAAATCTTCACCATTTGATGTTTTTTTCAAAAAACTGACGAGAAGCGAAAAAACGCGAAGATTTTTCTGATTATGAGGAGTAAGAATATCGACAATTTCCAAAAGATGATAGATTTTATTGGCCTTTTTCTCGCCGAACTCGGCGATGCCAAAGGCGCGTTTAACCTCCACTTCCGTTAAGAGATCAATGTTTTTACCTTTGGCCACAAAAACCTTGCACCAGTTGCCAAGTTCCAAATGCCCGGCCTTTTTGGAACGTGGACGGCGCACGCCCTTGGCAATGGCGGAGATTTTGCCATGGTCCTTGGTGTAGATTGTCAGGAGCCTGTCGGCTTCACCGAAATTTTTGCGGGCTAGGATTACTCCTTCGGTTGCAAAGTACATATATTAAGTATGTCGTATCCGGGAGCTTGGATCAAGTATGGGTGGAACTAGTACAAGCACTACTGTAGAATATCAATATGGTGGAAGTGGCAGAATCTGAGAGGTTGCAAGGGAATAGCATTGTATTTGATTGGGGTAATACGTTGGTTTTGGACCCATTTGATGATTTAAAGAATGAGGTTGGCCAAAAAGCTGTCGAGATAGCAAAGGGCAGTTTTGGTTTTCAGTTAGATGAGAATTTATTTGTAGAATCTTGGAGCCAAGCAAACAGTAATTTAAACTTTCAGTTTGCTTCTCATTTTTCACAAGAAGAACCATTTATACAAGCAGGGCTTCACGAAGCAAATGTTCCGGCAGAAATCAGGTTCCTTCTTGGTCCGCTGATTCTTGCAGAGTATCGTAAGAGTTTTAAAGAGTTACTCGAGAATAATCCAAGAAAAGAAGAACTTAGAGTAACCTTACGAGGGTTGCGGGATCGCGGGAAACATTTAGCTGTAATTTCCAACGATAGAAGTTTTACTCCACAATCAACGCTGGCTTGGCTTGGTGTAGCCGATCTTTTTGATCATTTTTTAACAAGTGAGGAAATTGGAATTGAAAAACCGGACCCGAGAGTTTTCGAAGTTGCGTCCGAGAGGTTTGGCCGGCCTATTTCAGATATTATCTATGTCGGTGATGACCCTATCCGTGATGTCGAGTGCGCACATAAGGCTGGGGCAAAGGCTATATTATACGTTCCTCCGGAAAAATACAGATCTACAAAACGCTGGCGTGATTATTCAGTTTCGGCCGATAAACCTGATGCGACTGTAGAAAATTTTGCTGATCTTTTAACGGTCATTGCCTGATACTAACTTTTAAATGGCTGACGAAATATACGACGTTGTAGATAAAAAGGGCAATAAAATCGGTACCGCTACTTGGACGCAATGCCATACAAAAGGGCTTCTCCATCAATGCGCTCATGCATTAGTCTTTAGTGACGAACAAAAGACAAGGGTTTTGGTACAAAAAAGAAGCAAAAACGCCGTACAAGGAGCGAGTTTGTATGAAGCCTCGGTTGCTGGTCACATCCTCTCCGATGAGACGCCGGATGAGGCGATCATGCGTGAATTGCAAGAAGAGCTGTTTGGCGGCCGATCATTGCCTGACGGCATTAAGATTAAGAGACTTTTGTCTTTCTTTAATAATGACTTGCCTAATAACCACGAAATTGCTTATCTCTTTGAAATTATTCTTGACGGTGAATCCTTTACTAATAGAGAGTCGGAAGAAAAACCCGAATGGGTAGAATGGGAAACTCTTTTAAGGAAGATTTCCTTTTCCCCGAAAAAGTATGCTAAATTTTTTCGCAGTGACATTAAAGAATATCTTAAATCAACCAGTAATAAGAAGGCTTAGCTCTCTTTACTTTTAAGAAATTCTACTGTTCCGTCATCACATTGTTCTTCTGTAATAACTGTTTTATACCCTTTCCCTTTTGAACCTAGCTCTTCTTTATGTCCTACAAAGACAAATGTTACCGCTTTCCCTTCTCGGTGTAACTCATCTGCCATTTCACGGTCTCCGGCGCTATCGCCAAACGCAAAAAATTGCTTAGGCGAAAGCCCTATTTTTGAAAGCCAGCGAATTACTTGTTGTGCGGCATAGTGTTTATTTATAGCTTTATGCCTGACGTTGGTCGCAATTCTGTCAACATGAACTTCAAATTTTCGCTCTGCATTTTGGCTTGCGAGAATTTCATTCAGTCTTTTTGCCAAAGGCAATTGATTACGTCTGAATTCATCAACTGTTAGCCCATCGTTCATTTCAATTGAGACCATTGTCTCTTTATCAGGGTCGATGTGTTGAGTATCTTTATAGGCTTCCGCAGCTTTGCGTGCTTCTTCTGCAAGTTTCTTTGGAAGAGAAATTGAAGAATCTATACCGTGAAATGGTTTTCCATTCTTCCATTGAATTCGCGACGCGCCAAACTCGCCTGATACAAAAAGTCTATCAAGAACAGTTTTGTCATCGATCTCGCTTGAAAGCGGATTAACGACGCGCTCCATGACCCAAGAAAGCGCCCGTCCAGTGACGAGCGCCACGGGTTCTCCTAATTTTAAACGCTTGATAATCTCGGTAAAAATTCCCTTGCGTACAACTTGCTTTTTCTCCGGGTGAGTTATGACGCCATCGACATCGAAAAGCCAAGCGTGATTTGGGGATTTCATTGTCTCTTCACGTTGAGGTTTTCCCACTTTAAAGCTTAACGATCAATTCCTTGTCGTTTGTGAGCGGGAAAGCTTTTTGGCGGTGGCCGAGGGCATCGATATCGTACATGATGCCTTCCGTGCCCGGCTGTTTTTGGATT
This sequence comes from Candidatus Curtissbacteria bacterium, assembly GCA_030647775.1. Classification (GTDB taxonomy): domain Bacteria; phylum Patescibacteriota; class Microgenomatia; order Curtissbacterales; family GWA2-41-24; genus JACPKK01. The sequence continues at coordinate 446,592 of JAUSJC010000010.1, read as the reverse complement.
AGGAGCTTGTACTGGTTTGTAACTTTGATAGGAACAGAGTATTCGAGCTCGATTTTGGCCGTGCCCTGAGGGCGGACCGTAAAGAAAGCTTCAAATACCGTTTTATCCAGGTCTTCGGAGGCTGTGAAGGCAACTTCGGCTCCGGAGGATTTAATCAGCTTTGATCCCTTGGGAACATAAATTCTTATATAATCCTGGTAGATTCCGGCAAGACAAAGGCCGGTTTTACGCTCCAAATTGCAATTATCCATTTCCTTCGGATATTTGTAACTAATCGTAACCGTTTTATCCAAATTGCCGTCTTTGGCCTTTTTAACAACCTGGCTCACTTTCTCCTGAACATAAAGGTTGGATTTGGCGCCTCCAAGATTGGCTTCGTTAATGTGCAAATAATCACCGTCGTAGTTGTAAATTCTGCCGGCGAAATTAATTTTTTCAGCGGCGGCCTGGCTTGGGGGATCATGGAAATAGAGAAGCAAATGTTTTTGGCGAAGGTCATTGACGATTGCCTCAAGGAGGCTTGGCCACTGGCCTTTTGGCGCATTGAAAGCTTTGGCCATCAGGCTTTGCATTAAAACGCCGATAATATCTTTTCGGGAACCTTTTTCATAAGCGACGATTTGATCGGCGTATCTTTCGAGTTCATAAATTATCTGCGGACAGGAGCAGGCATCAACTTTATCAATGGTAAACTTGGTGCCGTAAGCATCGACAGGGCCTAAAACTTGCATCATCGAAAGAACAAATTGGGTATCTAAAGAGATGATGCCATCAATATCTTTTTTGCCGGATGAAGACTGATAAAGGTCTTCAAAGGTTTTCATTGAGGCAAGGTAATCAGGTGAAAAATTGGAATCCCGCATGTTAAGGTTTGAAACATTTAAATACTTAACCATTGGAGCGGGTGCCGAGACCTTTTTCAAGAGCGTACTGTCCAGACGGTAAATATCATCGGATCCCTCTGAGGAAATAACACCCTTGTTGACCCGAAAAACAGCGTAAGCGGTAATAAACCCGCCGGTGGGGCGAAGCTCTTTGTCGTTTTGGAAAAGGACGAGATACTTTCGCTCTTTGTCCTGACCCATGATTTGGGGAAGAACCAAAAGCAGGGGGCGCGAATCAACGATTAGTGATTCAAATTGGTCGACGGCTTTTTTAATATTGTCGATTTTGGCGCCCGGACTGCCGGGCAAAAAATTTGGATAGCGCCAAGACTCTATTTGGTCGACATCTTTCCTGGTTGAAGCAAGACTTGCACCGACCTCGTCAAGCTGGGGGCCAACTTTGGAAAGTGCTTCGATTGCTTTTGCTAACCTTTCTTGGGCAGTACCGCCTAAGAAAGTACCTTTACCTTTTAAGCCAAGGACATCAGCGTAAGGAGTAATTGCGTCGGCCGCGGTTGAGGCGGCATCAAGCCCGGAAACGGCGGCCGCGACGCCCCTCTGGGCATCGGCAACATACCAGCCAAGAAGCGGAATAACACGAATTGGGGCAAAAACTACCATTATCTTCTGGGAGGTTTGGAACTCCCCTTTAGCGGTCTTTAGATCTGCTTTTGCCTTATCCAAATCCTGGACTTTGATAGCGGAGGACGCACTGTTTATAGTACCAATTGCCTTTTTGATGGAAAGAGCCGTAAGAACGCCAAAGATGACGTATATGATAACGATTGCTATTAAAATGAAGATGATTCTTTTTCTCATACCGCTCCTCTGCCGGTAATCATGGCAATTGGAGTTTTCATCATGATCCAAAGATCATATAAGATTGATCTCCTCTCGACATACTTAGCATCCATTATGACCCTTTTATCAAAATTAATAAAAGAACGGCCGGAAACCTGCCAGGGGCCGGATGCGCCGGGCCTTGCTTCTAAAATAACTTTTACATATTTTTTGGTATGCGGATAGACCCTTTGCTGATGGGTAAGCTCATCCTCCTGGTAAGCCCGAGGGCCGACAAGCGACATATCGCCTTTGGCGACATTAATAAGCTGCGGCAGTTCATCGATGGAAAACTTACGAATGAATTTGCCAATCTGCGTAACCCGCGGGTCGTGAGCAAGCTTAAAACTATTTTCCCGGTACTCGCGCATAAGTTTGGGATTTTTCTCAAGGTATTTTTTAGCATGCACAAATTTGCCGTTAATTTTATACATGTACATACTGCGGAACTTAAGCATCTTGAAAAGATTGCCGTCCCTGCCGACACGCAGGGGGGTATAAATGGCCGGCCCGGGGGAACTAATCTTAATTAAAACGGCAGTAATTAAGATAACAGGAGAAAAGACGGCCAAAATTATGAGGCTGCCAATAATATCGATCGTGCGTTTTAATAAATCGTATAGCACTTTGGGGTTTTAGAGAAATTTATCTTGCTTTGTCTCTTTGATTTTCTCTATGACTTTTTTGACTTGGGAAATTTTATCTTTATCACAGACCAAGAGGCCATCCGGGGTATCGACGACGATTAAACCCTTGAGACCGATTGTGGCCACAATTTTATTTTCGCTTTTGTTGTAAATTAAACAGTCTTCACAATCAAAATCAATAACGTCACCGGAAACAACATTATCCGTCTGGTTTTGGGCAAGCTCTTCTTTTAGAATATTCCAGGCACCGATATCAGACCAACCAATATCGGCCGGTAAAACGACGAGGTCATCCGGATCCATCTTTTCAAAAATTGCATAATCGATTGATTGCTTTTCAAAATCCGGATAAACACGCCTGACAACTTCATCCTGGTTATCGCTCCCCCATGATTTTTGGATAGTCTCAAGTCCGCTGGCAACTTTGGGTGTAAATTTTTTAAACTGAGAAAGCATTTTCTGGGTATGCCAGACTTTGTAACCGGCGTGCCAGAGGTATTCCCACGAGGCAGCGTATTTTTTGGCGGTTGCCAGATCCGGTTTTTCGATTTGTTTTACGTATTCAAAGAAAGCATGACCGTTAACTTTTTTAATCATTTTACCGATCTGGATGTAGCCAACATGGATATTGGGGTATGTCGGTTTGACGTCAATTGAGACCATTTTGCCGGTATCTTTAACATATTCATAAGCGGCTTTTAAGGATTTAATAAACTGGTCATCATTTTTGACCAAGTGGTCGGCTGCCCAAAGGGAAGCAACGATAGGGTTATCAAATTTTTTATCCAGGACTGCGGCGGCAAAACCGACGGCGGCTAGGGTATCCCTCATTTCCGGTTCGATAATGACGTTTTCTAAGGGCAGATCCGGTTCCTGCTGAACAACAAGGCCGACATATTGCCTGCCGGTGATAACGAAAACGTCTCTTATGGGAAAACCCTTTTTGATGCGGGCCATTGCCTGCTGGAACATCGAAGTATCGCCCACCAGGGGTTGGAATTGCTTGGGTTTTTCTTTGCGGCTGGCCGGCCACATGCGCGTCCCGGAGCCTCCACAGAAAAGGACGATTTTTAAATCTCGCTGATTATTTTTGGCTGGCATACTCTTTTACTTTCGCTTTTAAATTTTTGACAAACTGTTTCTTTGAGAACCTTTGACCGTTCTTTACAATTTCGGCTAAATTCCATTTTACCGCACTTGACGCATTAATTGCATCTTCCAGAGCCTTGGTGCTTTGCGAGGGGAAAAATAAACCAGTAAGGCCATTTTTGATAATTTCTTTTTGGCCGCCATGGTCATAAGCAATAACAGGAAGGCCACATGCTTGAGCCTCAACAGTTACTATACCAAAATCTTCTTCTTGGGTAACAATTAGCGCTTGGGCGTTTTGATAGAGTTGACGCAGCTCCTCTTTTGAAATTTTGCCTATAAATTTAGTGCTCTTCCCCGCAAAGTGCTTCAGTCGACTCCTGTCCGGCCCTTCACCAATAACAAAAAGGTTGATTCCTAAATTATTGGCGGCACGAATGGCGATTTCGATTTTCTTCCAGCGAACCAGGCGCGAAACAATAAGATAATATTTTTGACTCTTCAGTCTCCAGTTATGAATTTTGGGGGGCTTAAAAAAATCTGTATCGGCAAATGGATAGATAACTTGGGAATTTCGGTTATAGACTTTTTTGATTTGGGTTTTAACATTTTGGGAGTTGGCAATAAAAAAATCTACCCGTGAAGCAGCAGCCATATCCCAGCGCTTTAGCCAATTTATGATGGGCCGAAAAATAGATTCGAGAGAGGACGGCAAATAACTTTTCTTATGGTCGGTATGCCAAAGAAACCTGGGAATGGAGTTTAGGTAACAAATATGGATCGTATCTGGCGGGGTTACAACGCCTTTGGCAAAACGGGTGGTTGATGAAATAACCACGTCAAAGGCGGAAAGATTGAAACTTTCAAATGCCAAAGGGTAGAGAGACAAAAGTAATTTATAAAATTTTGCGGCAAAGGGGATTCTCTGCATAAAAGAGGGTCGGACCCTATTTCGGTCTATTCCCATAGGCGGTTTATTCCAATCGACCAGTGATGTATAAATTGGGGCATTTGGATAGATTTGGGCGATCTCGGCAAACAGATTTTCCGCTCCGCCTTGCTGGACGAAATCATCATGTACTAATGCTACTTTGGGTTGATAGGACATACTAATTAAAACGTTTTGGTCTGCAAAAGTGGCCAAAATGCTTGGTTTATTATATGTCATACACAAGTAAAAGGGGCAAAATAGTAAAAAAATCCCAAATGGAGCGATTTCTTGCCAAATTTGGCGATTTTTACCGCTATAGAGGGCTTTCAGAAAAGACAATCCAACGAAATTGGTACAATTTGCGCCGATTTCCTATTTTTATAGATGGGAAACCAATAAACAAAGATACCGCCAGAGATTACATCCTTTTTTGCAAAGACCAGAAATCTAAATCAACCAACGGCTTGGGAAAGAAAAAGGGTCTTACTACGGCTTCGGTGAACTCGATTATTTCATCCACAAAGCAGTTTTTGCGTTGGTTGTGGCTGGAAGAGGGATTTTTGCCGGACGACATTTCATATTGTATTAAAGCTAACAGAAGCGATCCGTTCTTCCCGGATCTGCTAACTGTAGATGAAATTAGGGCTATTATTAACTGCCCACGAAACTATGATAAATGCCACATGTATCTTGATCGGGCATATTACGACTTTTTTATTGAGTTGGTGGCGTGTACTGGGCTTAGACGGTCAGAAGCCGTGGCTATTGATGTCGGGGATGTTGATTTTGGCGACATGGTTATCCGTATACGACACGCCAAATTTAATAAACCAAGACTAGTGCCCCTACCTACCGATTTAGGCTTAAGGTTAGAAGAGTGGCTTAGTATAAGAAAGGCTAAACCGGAAGATCCCCTTTTCAAATCATTTTTTAAGGATAGCAAACGTATTGCTGCCCACTCCTTCATAAACGAACTTAAAACACGGGCAAAAATCCTTGGTATTAAGAAACGGGTACATTTACACCTTCTGCGCCACTGTTTTATTACGGAATTGATAAGAGCAGAAGCTCCGGCACTAAAGGTAGCAAGGATTGTTGGCCACTCGAGCCTTAATACCACTTTAAAATATACACACTTGGTGGTTGATGATTTAAAAGGGGTAATGGAAAACCATCCTCTAAATGTGGCTAAAAAGCCAGAGAGCGCGGAAAATCTGCAAGTTCCCGATTTTACGATTAACTAGTGTTTGACAAAGTTTAATCAAGACAAAAACTTAGAAGCCTGTGGGTGTGATGACTGGGCTAGAACTAAGCACTGTAACCTTATCTATGCCCCGTGTTAGAGCAACATACAAATTACGGGCGTTCATTCCATCGGCATTCAAAACAATACATTCGTCATATTCTAGACCTTTTACGAGTAAAGTTCTGGAAAGTAATCGTTTCCTTTCAAAGCGCCCGATAAATCGAGTTCGCCCTCGGATTTTGTCTAATATTTCCATTCCAGTTTTCTCCGGATTTAATTCCATCGCTTCAAGCACTTTAACGCAGATAACCCAGGCTTCGCGGCGAAAAACTTCCCCTATGTCTCTTAAAGCTTTGAGGGCTATGCGTATGTTTCTCGTGCTAGGATTGTCAACTATGTCGTTCAAGGCAGATATGGAGGCGCTTGGCTTACTTCCTTTTTGAAATTTCCTTTTTATTTTATTTGAATAATCCGTTTCGCACTTTTTATCAAGAGGATTGCCAATACCTATGCAACAATCACGAGCAAACTTTAATGTTGCTGATGCAATTTTGCCAGAGTCTCCTTCATCAACTATTTTTATAAAATCTCTTACAATCCTGCACTGAATCTCCTCCATTACTCCAAAACACCCTTTGAGGTTTCTTCCTAAGCTATAACATTGATTGGCTTGCTGATGGAGGGCGATCACCTTTCCTTCTCGATGAAGAGCCTCAAAGCAGACATCTCTTTGGTTCTTCGGTGAGGCCTCAATCCAATTTATTTTTTCCTCCTGTGACAAATCGATTGGCTGTGATTTCAATAATCTTTTTCGTATTGCGAGCAGACTCTCTCCTAACTCAGGATTACGCTCAATCCAGCGATAGGGTTTTATCTCTAGGCTTTTTGTTGGAAAAATAGCTTCTACCGCGTCCCAATCCACCACACTTGAACTGCCAAATTCAAAGATCCCCTGAAGGGGGTCTCCAAGCACACCAACTGGTATATATTCTTTTAGCTTGGAAATTATGGCATGTTGGCTTGGATCGCAATCTTGATACTCATCTACTATTGAAGCTGAATAGCTTGCTCTTATTAAATCTGCTATATGTTCAGACTCGATAACTTTTAAGGCTCCTGCACGTATTGATGACCAATCGCCCTCATTTACCGCTAAGGAGTCGTTACTAGTTGCCAAAACACGGAAGTGGCCAGAAAGAAATTTGGCCCAACTATCTATAGTGAGCAAATCATACTTTTTGGGCTCAACACCTAGTCTCCGTAATCGGCTGCGAAGAGCATCAACTCCTGCGTTAGTGTGCGTTAATATTAAAAGAGGCTTAGAGCCCGTAGGTGTCGCAGCGGCAATTCCAACAATTAGTTGAGTCTTACCACAACCAGCGGGTAGCACAATAGACCAAGGCAGGTCTGATAGGAGTCTGCTTGGGTTTGGCCCAGAATCTTCATCCATCCTCGCCCTCTGCTTCCTGTGGGTCTACTTCTGTGTAGGCAAAATTTCGTATGAGGTTCATCTTTTTTGCCAAATCTGTTCCCTGCATATCAGCCATTGATTCAATAAGCAATTCGCCCAATTTTTCTCCCTTATCCTCGACTTTAAACCACTTGTTTCTTTTTGCAGCCTTTCCAATTGCTTCCCGGATGTCGGCCATTGGAGCAGTCCAGTCTGTTGGGTTAGCACTACTAAGAGTAGGACTACCTGGCATTTGGGCAGATATTGCTCCCAACACTGATTCTGAAGGGTTTTCTGTAGTATTGAATTGAACTGCGAGCGTAACCAGGTCGGAGAGCTTGTCTTCAGGAATTTCACTTGCAATTTTTTCTTCTATAGCCATTCCATTCCCCCACCTTACGACAGAGGCTCCTGCACTTATCGCTGCCTGCTCCTCAGCTAGGAGGGGCTTGTCACTATCCAAGACTGCCATGACCGCATATTCCAGCTTTGCAAGACTTTCTGCTCTTTTGAGACATACATCATCACCTTGCCCGTTCCTAATAGCAGTTCCAATAATTGCTAGCGGGTTCCGATTGTTTTGCTCTCGTTCCCGATCCCAGTCCCTACAATAGGCTCGCATTATGCCCATTTCTGTCGTCCCCTCGACCACAATTACTCTTGTTGCAAGCATGGCTGATGGTCCTGATCTGATCATCTTTTGCATGGCGTCAGAGTCCAGACTGGCAACTTCTTCTGGAATTTCTTTAATTGTCGTTGTAGAGCCTTGACTCATTACCCTTGCTATATTTGTCCCTAAGGATTCCACTACTAGCGGGGAATGGCTGGTTAAAATAACTTGGCAGTTCCCATCAACCTTTTTTCTTAAAATGTTTATCAAGTGCAATAGACGATGAGGCTCTAAACCTAGCTCTATTTCGTCAATTAAAACAATTGAGGCGTTGGTCGCTCCTGCATCTTGGATAGCTAAGCTTGTTAGTCGTCGAACCCCGAGCCCTTCATTCGTCACCGGAATTTCACCATCATGGAGTGTCAAGCCATAGCCATTATTCAAGCTTGCTGGATCTATTCCAGGACGAAGTTCTGTGTAATTAGTAGCACCAAATTTACGAGCTGCTTCTGTCACAATTTGAGTTGTCGACCGAAGTCCTTCGTCACTGATACCAAAAACTGCTGCTCGTGCTGCCCGTCTTGCCTGGGCGATTACAGAAGCCGTTGCATCCGTACCGCTTGTAAGCAATGCTAGTGCAGACCCTCGACTCCAACGCATATGCACATCTACCCGTTCGTCCAATCTAAATAGTCCAAAGCTTGCTCGCATGCTAGAACTAAGCCTAAGAGGAGGCAGCTCTGAGTCTGGTTTGTATGCTTCCCAAACTGGCTCTAAACTCGAATCAGCCCTAAATCGCACTATTATCGCCTTTTCTGTGTTCTGAATTGGGTCTGGAACAACCTCACCATTGTCTTTCACACCACAAATCATGCCACCTAAATTGTCGAAACTAAGAAGCTCGTCAGGTATATTGGATAATACTACGTCGATTTGTATTCCTTGGGAGACATCACAGTTGAAGAAATCGGCATCTGTTAAATTAACCGAGAAGTGAGGAGTGAGAGCCATGCTTATAGCGTCGAGAACGGTTGTTTTAGTGCTGTTGCCGGGGCCTATCAAACAAATCAGATCCTTAGCTGGTTTCCATTCCAGGCTTTGTATTCCTCGAAAGTGCGATATTGTGAGACTTCTAATTTTCATAAATTTATTCCGCTACTTCGCCTGGAAATTATATCACCAGGTAAACTTATCTAATAACCGTGGACTGTGGGATAATAAAGATATGGCTACTTTTAAACAAAAATTGGCAGCTTCAAAATTGGTGGAAAATGGTGGAAATATCGGTGAAGCGATGAAGTCTGCCGGTTATTCTAAAAATACTGCTAAAACCCCTCAAAAATTGACTGAAAGTAAAGGCTGGCGAGAATTGATGGACATTCGAACCTAAATACCACTTTAAAATATACTCATTTGGTCGTGGATGATTTAAAAGGTGTAATCGAATCCCACCCACTGAACACACAACCCACTTATAATGAAAACCGGCTAGACACGAAAATAGTCCATCTCAAAGAATCCTAAAGTTTCAAAAATGTTGAGTAATAGATAATATTAGAAAGCAACTTGTCTTGCTGTAACTACTATGCAATAGTGAAAATATGAGTGTCGATTTAATGAAAAGAGCAGAAGAACTTGACGAAATGCGATCAAAGCATATTGCTGAAAAGTTAACCCTAGAAGAAGCACAAAATATTGTCTCAATATGGGGAGTGCATCTTGAACATAGTGGAGGGGTAAGAATGCTTTTTGACATAAATATTCCTGAATCAATATTGCCATACCCTAAAGGTATATTGCAGGGGGCACTTAACAAAATGGAAGCCTACTATTATGAACAAGGATTGCATGATAACGTGAAACTTCTTGAGGAAACTGAAATTATGCTCATCCAATACCCAAGCGATGATGAAGCGATCAAAGAAGCTTTAACAAAATTTAGCAACAAAAAATGGCGAGAGGCAAGGATTCTCACTCTTAAAGACTATCAAGAAACTCAAATGCAAAACGGCTATCTAGTTGATAAAAAACTTTGGAAACTTAGTAAGTCACGTATAGAAGAACTAGAAAAATAAGTAATCTTTCAAATCTATGGAGCAAACGTTTGTATTTTTCCATGATATTAAGTAAAAAGGTTCTGATCTTAGAAGATGACCTACTGACCCTTTCAAAGCTCTTGGGGAGGCTCTCACGGCTCGAAGGCGACCAGCCGTACGAGTTCTGCATAATTAGCTTGTCTGACTACACCCAAGTCGAAAATTATGTCAACAGTAACCCCAAAGCTGAATTTGATATTGTCCTTTTGGACAGAGATTGTAAGCTCGGCGGCTCGTTCCACGTTTTTGATATAGAAAGGTTTGGAGGAGACAAAGTTATTGCAATTTCATCTGTGCCGGAATTTAACGAACAGGCGAAGCAAAGAGGAGTTAAAAGGGCAATTCTTAAAGACTATCAGTTTTTAGACAAGTTTGCCGATGAAGTTGTAGCTGAAATTGAAAAAATGGTAAGGAAATTGCCAGAGCCAATGTTATAATTAAATCGTATCGCTTAACGGAAAAACCGGCGCGGTTCATATGAAGATGTAGATCGAATCTTTATGTGAGTCGCTTTTTTTATCGGAAAGAATCGCAAAAAATGACCACCAAGCAAAAATTAGCAGCTACAAAATTGGTGGAAAATGGTGGAAATGTCAGCAAATCTATGATCGACGCCGGATATTCCAAGGCGAGTGCTAAAAACCCCCAGAAATTAACCAGAAGTAAAGGATGGCAGCCGTTGATGGAAAAATACTTACCGGAAGAAGATGTGCTTAAAAAACATGGGCAACTTCTTAATTCTTCGGAGATAGACAAATTTATTTTTCCCAATGATATGACAGACAAAGAAATCGAGTTCGTAGTAAGGAAAATCCCCGATGCAAAGTTAATTCAAATCCAACGTAACCAACAATCGGCTAGAGCCTATTTTAGCCTTCCCAATAATAAAGTCAGAAAAGATGCGATTGATATGACTTATAAACTTAGAGGTAGATATAAGGCAGAAAAGGTCAACGATAGTCTTAATGAGGCGGTAGAGGCAGCACTAGCCCGTCTGAATGAAATCCTTCCGGAATCAAAATGAAATTCCATGACCCGGAGGATTTAATACGCCTCAATAACAATGGCTGATATATCATCAGGCTTTGACCTGAAATGATTTTCTTTGGATCTTTTGCTTGCCGCCTCAACCAGTAATTTAGCCACATCACCGCTGTGTCCAACGACTTCTTCTATTTCGTTAAAGGTTAAGTTATCGTGGATGCCATCAGAAGTCAGGATCAACTTATCGCCGATCATCGCAATTACCGAATAACCATGAACTTCCAATTCTTCAAGTTGACCGACAGATTGAGTAACAATGCTTCGTAGCAAAAATGCCTTACCTTCCAATTCGCTTAGTTCGTCAGCAGAAGTAGCATTTTCGAGTTTTTGGGCTATCCGGTTGGGAACAATACTGTCATCGTGAGTAATTTTGATCAGAGTTCCTTTCCTAAATAAATAAACCCTAGAGTCACCAACGCTGGATATAAAAAAGATCTTCTGACCCTCAAGGCTAACTATTTTGGTAATAACTGCTGTAGTTAATCCATCCGGAACTTGCCTACTTACTGCCAAAGAAGCCTTTTTAACCATTGTTTTGAGGTTCTCTTCAACCTTAAGGTCATCCTCTAGTTTCCAGCCTTCGAGTCTAAGTTTTATTACCTCCAGTGCCTTGTTGCTAGCTTCTTTACCCGCCTTTGTCCCACCTAAACCATCCAGTACAGCCGCCCAGCTTCCTTCAGGATCATAAGCGATTGAATCTTCATTCCGGTCCGGATGCTCAATACTTGGAATAGATCGTCCAGAATACCTAAAGGAGATTTCCCCCGGACTATTACTACGATTGGGGTTCATTATTTGGGTGATCTAAGTTTTGCGTTATCAATCACAAGATCATTAAGCAGTTCCCACCCCATATCTCTGTCCGAGTATTCCGTAAGCACCTCATAAAAGGCTCCATTGAAAAACTGCACCAATAATTTGTTGAAGTTAGAGATTTCTTCCCGTATGGTCGGTGAGTCGAGCGGGCTGCTGTATACAAGAGATTTACCGTCTCCTCCGGTTCTCATCAGAAAGATATTTTTGTCAAATCGGGGTTTGATAGTATATGACTTAGCATTTGGCGGCACTTCTTCTCTACCGTCCGTATAAGCGTAGGCAAGCTCACTGCCAATTCCAAAGTCTGCCTGAATGGTAATCATTGGCTTTTCAAATCCCTCATCACTTGCTACCTTTTCCCAATATGCAATGAGGCTGTCTAATTTCGTCTCGTCTGTAGAAAAAGTGTTTGCATCTATCTCTAGGTATCGTCCTTTCACTCTATTCGGAGATCCATCTGGCCAAACTTCAATAGCCAAGTATTTCCCATCGGGCTTGTTATTTTTAGTAAAAGCGAAGTACTGGAGGGGAGTTTTAGAAGTTTTGTCCATCTTTATCTTAATCTTTTATCATTTTAGTCCAAAATTCAAAGCAGAGCTTAATTAGTATCTATCTTTATTTTGAAAGACTAGCGATATTGAAAATGAAGCATAAGACCTAATATTATTAGGATCCCTAAAAAAGTAGAATGTTATTAAGTAATCTTTTTCTTCTTTTTGAAAATGCCAGCAGTTAATTTCAGTTCCACAGGTTTCTTCTAAAAACTTTGCGTGCTCTTTTGCTATTGGAGATTGGTTAGGTTCACCAAACTGCTTAATAATGTAGTCAAATATCACTTTACATCTTAGTTTTGTAAATGACAATAAACCGTCTGCAAATAATTGAACTCGAAAGTTTGCGAGTTGCTTTTGATCAAATAAAGGTTCAGTAGTTAGACCCCCTAGAGCTCGTATCCCATTTCTCGTAAACTCCTCCGGATTAGTAGGAATAAAATCCACACTAAATTCACCAAATGAGCTGCAATTTTCTTTGAACTTGAATAAATAGTTTTCATGTCCAGGGATATTCATTGATATAAGTTGAGCCATATGTAATTCATCTCTGTCTGTGATGTCTTCAATTGAGTTTTGAAAACATGATATTATCCCATCAACACTTTTTACTTTAGAAATATTTTCTACAGCAAACTTAATAATTGTTAAATAATCTGAATAATCACCGTTTCTGTCCATAACATCCGTAATTAATTTGGAGAAATAATCCTCTTTATTTTTTCGAGCCTAATTGCTTAAGGCATAACCCCAACCCCAAATCGTTTCGAAGTTCTAGGCAATGCATATACTTCGCATCGTAACTTTGTGGTTTAAACTCTTTGTAAATAAGGATTCCAAAATAGAGGACAATAACTAAACAAACCAGAGAAATTATTAGGTGAATATACTGACTTTTAATTTTTTTCAACATAATGCCATTCATGCCTTTTGTTTTGATTGGTTATCGGCCAGTTGTTGCAATACCTCGTTATAGTTATCCATAACTACAACCGGAATAATCTTGGATACGACCTCTGAGTAACCTAATTTATTTAATTTGCTTTCAAAGGACACCCAAACATGCCTACCGGCTTTTCCTGAGGAGTATCCTACTGGACGATTATTGTAGTCAAAGAAATCAACAAGGGAACTTATTATCTCAGGAGACGCCTCCCCGGATACTCTATTTGCCTTTTCAATATCATTTGCCTTGTATGCAATAAAAATATCCTTTAAGGCCGTTATCTGTTCTTCCGTCATTTGGGAAAGTAATACCAGGGCCCTGGCGCGCCTTTTTTTACCTGAGCCTAAAATTGGAGCTAGCACAACTCCCAGAATAAAAGATAAAACAAAAAAGGCGATTAAAACTACCAGAATTATGGTTATGATGTTCATATTCATTTACATTCCCCGGCAGAGACGCAAAAACTCCCCGCCACGCTGATAGCCCTTACGGAACCACCCACCACTCTTTCGAGTGACGACCTACACAAGGTATACATGACGAGGAGTTCTCGTCCCTTGTGTAGGCTTTTCTGCCATGCCCTACATCTCTGTAGGGTTTAGGCAACTAATTGTAGCTAATTTATATCACTTCATGGCAATCCACGCAATTGGTTTCAGGTAAAATGCCAATAACGTACAAAAAAACTCTAATTACTAGTTTTTCCCAATAGCCCAAAGCTAAAAAACGTCAATTTATGGGAAATAATATCAACAAAACTCACATGGAAGATTATTGAGATATAATTGTGGAGTAAATTAAGATGGACATTCTTACGGCTGATGGACAATTTGACCACGCAGTTTGGTACGTTCTTAACCAGATCCAGAAACAAAGACGGCCTTATCCCAATAAAAGAGTTTACTACTACAGAGTGAATATAAACGTAAAGCATAGGGCTAATTTTCTTTATGGTATGGAGTACGATGCTATCCAATTTTTGAAAGCTGAAAAAATAATTAAAGAAATAGGTGAACCGGATGATATTAGGGGCGGTATAGAAGGAACCCCTAGTTTCGAATGTTATGAAGGTCACCATTTCGAGGCTTTAGCAAGGTTTGATGAGTTCTACAAACTATATACGAAAAAAATAGGAAAGCTTGTTAATCGCGGTGAATGGGAAGAAGAAGTATCTAGAATAAGACTAGTTTTCGATTCAACAAAAGATACTGTTGCCTATATAAATTTAAACGGAGAAAAACGTGAAGATACATTTAAAAAAAACACTAGCGAGTTCCGAATACTTTCCCATCTTGCGCAAAACAAAGGTGTGCAATTTAGCACATCTAAACTTACGGACGTATTAAAAGACGCAAGAATGTCCATCGGTGATGCAGACCCAAAACAAAGAGTGATAGACAAAATTAAAGCTATAAGAAACAAACTAGGTAAGGAAGTAATTATATCTACCCCCAATGGCTATGTAATCGATTACGAAGTAGTAATGCTTTAGAAGATTGTATCTCTCAACATCCCTTAATATCCCTATTTTAGTCTAAATCTAGCTTCAACTGTCCCTGGTTATTTTATTTTCATCCCTTTTCGATTAGCTCAAAATGGACATCAGATAACAAAAAATCCAGACGGAGATTAAGAAAAATGGAAAATAAAATAGAACAGGTAAATGAATCTTGGCTTAACAAGGAACTAAAGAGTAGAATCCGCAAGACTTACGAACCCCGATACAACCGAACGCTTGGTCGAAAAGGCCAGCGCTTTTTTTAATGGCAAAAACTAATTACTCATACAAAGTAATGATTGCAGGGAGAACAGTACAAAGGTATCAATCCCCCTCTATCCGCCGTTTTAAAAACCACCTAGCCACGATTAAATGGCAGAATGCAGATTTTAACGTTTATTTAAAGGTGCGTTATGGTCCTGGTTTTCAAAATGAAGGTATTTATGAGAATAGTCACGATTTGCTTTTTGCTTTAGATGCTTTTAGCGATCCAGCAATTTCTAAATATATTTACTTAATATGAAGCTGTACAGAAATACTATTGACAAGTTTCTTGAAAGTCTCAGCCGACGAGGTTTATCACCTAAAACAAGCGAGAGGCATGCTCAAAACCTTAAATACTTCCGGGCTTATTTGCGGAGTAAACATATAAACCGCGAGAACCTGGAAAACTTTGTTACCTATTACCAAAAAAATCATAAGCCTAACACGGTAAATTCGGCAATTTGCACCCTGAAGCTGCTCCTTAGGTTTTTATACGAAACAGGTAAGATAAAATACGAACTGTACTACTTCTTACGATCCGTTAAAGGAGAACCTTTTAACCCTTTCATCCCCACGACAGAACAGGTCCAGTCAGTCATAAACTGCCCCGAAACAACTAGTAAGTACCATAGCTGGATTGATCGGCGAAAGTATGACCTTTTCTTTAAACTGCTCGCATGGCTGGCGTTGAGGCGGTTCGAGGCTTTGAACTTGAAGATTAAGGATATAGATTTTACCAATGATGAAATCCGGATTATTGGTAAAGGCTCCTACGTCCGAACACTCCCCTTGCCTAAACTTTTACGCGGTGATCTTCATGGATGGTTCGAGGAACGTGAAGCGAAGCCTAACGATTGGGTTTTCCAAAGTCGTACCGGAACTATTTGTGGCGCTGCCGTTTTTACCGATGAACTTAAAAAAAGACTCGAAGCCTTGAACATTAAAGGCGTTTTTACTTCGCACACATTCCGGAGATATTGGATCACCGAAGCCGTAAGAGCCGGTATGAATACTACAATGATTATGAAATATGCGGGGCATACAAACTTCGCAACCCATTTGAAATACGTTAAGTTGGTTGCCGGTGATTTGAGGCCACTCGCGGACGAACACCCAATAAATAAGAGCCCAATACCTGAAAGACCACGAGACATTCCAGTCGTTCCTATTTTTCTAACATTGGACAATAAACATCCGGAGAGTTGATAACGTGGGGATTCCTAAGTCGTCTATCTCTTTCAGATTCAAATTAACAATTACTCCCGAAGAATAGATTTGCCATTCTTTGGTCATCAAAAGGTGAGTTTAGAATACCTCGGGGCGAGTTAAAATTGCAAGATCTTTAAATAAAATCAGGCTTTTCCCTTTTCTTCCTCTTTTTCATCAACAATATATGTAGCTCTTTCAAATAATTCGTCGAATGTAAGTATTTCAATTCCGTGAATTGACTGCCTAAATCTCTGGAATGTTCCTCTTTTACTTCTAATATCACTAAATTGACCCAGGTTACCTATAACAATTATCCCTTTAGGTTTAACAGTAAAAATATTATTATTTTCTAGCCTGTCCTTGTTATCCTCTTGTTGCGACCCCTCATTTTCCCAAGTAGCAATATCAGCAGATATTTGAGAAACTGCGTCCGCAAGATGCTTGGATAAGCTCCATGCTCCGTTTCTAACTTCTGAAGTTCCTTGAAGTAAGGGAGTATCGGGTGCTTTTATTTCTACTAACACAGTGAATTTAAGATTTCCAACTGTGTGAGTAAGATAGTCTCCTTTCTTTGCTCCTTTGCCATCGAAACTTACGCCCCCGTAAGTGGCTTGTGGTTGAGTCTGTTTTAGTATCTGATAATTTAATCCATATCCAAAGATCCATTTATTTTCTTCAAAAAAATCTTGCCACCATTTTTCTTCTAACTGTTTTGTACCCATGGAAGCTTTAAAGGTTTTTAGTTTCTCCTTGCGCTTTAAAAGTTGGTTTATATCTGCTTCGGTTATGTTTACACCTTCGGTTAAAGATAACTTCTTGACGATGCTTAGAATGCTAGCTGGATCTCTAACATTTAAAGCGTTAATTATCTCGCTTTCTTCTTGTGTTTTTAATGAGAAATTTTCCTTAGGAATTTCGATAGTTCTTATTGATTGAAGAAATGATATTAACTGCCAGAATTGATCATGGCACTTATCTAGATTCACATTTGCTTTTAAGTCTCTTGAGTCAGCCGTTGCGGGTACCTTTTGAATTTCACCTGCTTTATTTCGTATGGAGAATGCCAGTCGGGGAGTAAATTTTTCGCCCTTCTTAATTAGAATAACTTGACATTGATATTCGACTTGCTCTTGCTCAGACAGGGTGAATTGCTTTACTAGGTTTCTAGTTTTTTTGTTGTAAAAATAGTAGAAACTATCGTCGCTTGGCGTGGGGTGAATTTCTAAATCCTCAAAAGAATCTTTTTTTACAACAAACTTATCATTGGGTATTTTTATAAATACAGGATGGCCGATCATTTTTTGCCCCTTGAGCATAGTTGCTAAGGGAGCATAGTATATCATCCTTACTAACCCTAAAAATAAATGGCTCTGTGGTATTTATGCGTCGCAGAATCAATGTACTACGACGTGTTTTTCTTAGCTTCAATTAGCTATAAATTTTGAGATGTAAAAATTGGTTGATATATCAATTTAGCTTCAAGTGGTTTTTTAACCTATCTTATAGTTCGTCTTGTAGTTTGTTTGCCGATAACCCATCTCCAAAAGAAAACCTGTCAAGGCTTGCCGAGGCTCCCTCCATTTGGATTAACTTGTCCGCAATGGTATCAGAGAAATAATGTGTTTTTCTAAAATCCGCTCCTTCGCAAGCTCCTAGGATTATTGCTAGTATTATTGAGAGTTGCCATCCAGTATCACTTGCCCCTCTTTCACCCGACTCGTCCCTATAGAGTCTCTTGTAATAGAGACCGCCAACGGCCGGCCTACCCTCTTCGTCAAACCTCATGAGTAAAGAGCCTGCGTCAAAAAAGAAAATTGCATCAGGGCCTAATGATTCTTTACCTTTAAGTTCTGCCGCAGCTTCTCTGGTAAACCAATTATGCAAATTTTTATTTAATGGGCTCGTTCCGTCGTAACCGAATACTATGCCCTTTATTGTTGTAGACAATGCTTTGACTGACGCAACATTCCGGATTGCCTGGTCAAAGTCCCCTGCTTTTAGTGATGTTTTTACCTCAATAACTGCAATTACAGCCTCCGGAAGCACTATGGCAAAATCACCTTCTTGAAATAAGTAGGCAGCGGGCGAGCTTTCATCAATTACTATTATGTCTATCTGATTACTTACCTCTTGATCATTCCTAAAAATGAATCCGGTTTTAACTGAAAATCGTTTAGTTAAAAAATTCCTTAGTATTGTTCTTATCACTTCTTCGTGATAATCGCCCGAGGCAACTTTATTTGCAGTTAATTCTTTAATCCTACGAAACTTGCTTTGCACTTCTTGAGCAAAGCTCTCAAAATACTCAACTTTTGGAGCATTGATGTTAGCCATGATTAGGATTCTACCAATTTGTGGTTCGTTTTGTTTATTGACATCAAAAATTGGTTCGTGTATGGTTGAGTTTGTCTTATCTCCATAGCCCAAAGTAAAATACTAGTAGATTGAAGTCATCGTGGATCAGCGCAATCTTCATCACTTGGATTATATGCGTTGCTCGATAACTTGACAATTATTAATACAATGATACAATTGTATTATATGAGCAATTACGTTACTACAAATATTCGGATTCCCGAAGAAGATTATTTAAGGCTTAAGGCTGAAGCTGCCAAGAAAAGACAAAGTTTGTCTGCTGTAGTTAGAGAAAAAATAGGCGCTAAAGAAAAAACTAGCTCTAAGGCTGAAGTTGCCAAATTTATGGCCGAGTTGAATAAATTAGCTCGCGAAAATGCTAAATACACAAAAGACTTCGATTCAGTCAAAGCTCTAAGAGAAATTCGATATCGCTAGCAAATGGTAATAATTGATGCCTCGGTGATCAATAAACTCTTCTTGCCAAACGAGGAAGGTCACAATACTGCACAAGGAATTATTCAAAGACATATTCTAAAATCCGAGGAAATATTAGTCCCCGATCTCCTTTTCTACGAAGTTGCCAATACCTTTGTTACTAAAACCGCCATTCCCCTAGCAAAAATAATTAGATCATTAGCACAACTTGATAAGTTGAAATTACTTATAATTCATCCGACAATGGAAGAGTTAAAAAAAATAGCAAAATTTGCAAGTGATTATCATGTTTCTGTCTATGATGCCACGTATGCTATTCTGGCGAAAGAAAAAAGTTGTGACTTATTCACAGCAGACTCTAAATTTGTTAAGAAAGTAAATCTGCCCTTTGTTAAACACTTAAGCGAGTATCAATCTTAGTATTAATTATTGGTAGAAATTGTTGTGTTCGCACTCCTACCCGATTTTTCCTGGAGTTGCTCTTAAATAATTATTTTCGCCCTGCTTTTATTTGCGCAGCGCCTAAATGCGCCAGGAGTCCTGCCCTGTACTCAAGAAATTCGTCATTATCCAAACCAGGGTACACTTTTAATGCCTCTTGGACGACATCAAAATTTGGTCAGAGTACAGTTGAGTTTGTCTTATCTCCATAGCCCAAACAAAAAACCTAGTAGGAGGAGATTATATATCAAACAGCGGAGTAAACCGAGAGTGTCTGGCGGGCCGAATTTTTTGATCTTGCAAGTAACTTTCGAATTTCCTCCACGATGATAATTATGGAGCTTGCGCCCAGTGCCAGTAGCCAATCGTCGAGTGTCAGAGGCGTCGTATGAAGCAAGTTGTTGCCCAGGGGTGTCTGAACGGCAAATAAGTCAAGAGCAATGACAATGGCAAAAGCTCCGATTAAAAACCAATTGTTCGTGATCGACGATTTAAATATAGATCTTTCCTTTGAACGAACGTTTAAGGCGTTAAACCATTGTGTCAGCGATAGAACCACGAGCGCCATGCTGCGTGCTGCGGTTAGTGACGAGTGTGCTTGGTAAAAATAAAATATCGGGAGGGTTACGGCAAGCATTGTGGCGCCCATCAGAAAAATTCTTCCCGCCATCTGCCTGTCGATCAGGTTTTGGGATCTATCCCGTGTGAGACTAGTTTGGGGGGGGTCCTGGGCAAGGGCAACTACCAGGAAACCATCCGTTACAAAGTTAAGCCAGATAATTTGGACAGCAACTACCGGCAACGGCAGGCCGATGGCGATTGCGGAGGCTATTGCTAATACCTCACCCAGCCCTGTGGAGAAAAGGTAAAGGATCACTTTTTTCAGGGTTTGATAGATCCCCCTGCCCTCCGCAATTGCCGCAGTAATTGTGGAAAAATTACTATCTACTAAAATAATATCGGAAGCATCTTTGGCAACCTGCGTTCCGGATCCAATTCCTATACCTAAATTGGCTGCCTGCAAGGCGGGAGCATCATTAACGCCGTCACCGGTCATGGCTACTATGTGACCTTTCGTTTTGAAGGCTTTGACGATTTTTAGCTTATGCTGGGGTGTAATTCTGGCAAAAACAGAAACTTTGCCAATTTGGCCGGCCAGTTCCTCTTCGGACATTTTTTCTACCTCTTCCCCTGTGAGAACTTTATCACCAGAGATAAAAATTCCAACTTCCCCGGCTATTGATTTGGCGGTTGCCGGAAAGTCACCGGTCATCATGGCTATTTTGAACCCTGCTTTTTTGGCTTCTTTAACAGACTGGTCAACGCCTGACCTTATTTCTTCATCGATCGCCAATAGGGTATATCCAAATAGTTTTTTGGGCGGCGAGTAAATCGCAATGCCCACAACCCGCATACCGGCGGCCGTAAGCGCTTCGTACTCCCTGTTTAACCCGTGGTCTATTTTTAAATCCCTGCTTAGAAAATCGGGCGCCCCAACAAATACATCCCATTTTTGCTTGCCTTTGGCAAAAGTTGCCTCAATATATCTTTTCTCGGCATCGAAAGGCTTTGCCTGGATGGTTTCGTATTCTTCCAAAAGTTTTGCTCGAGAAAGGCCGGCTTTTTGGCAAAGTACGGCGATGGCGGCTTCGGTTGGGTCTCCGGTTGGTTTCCACTGACCGTCTTCTTTAATAACGTCGGCCTTTAAAGAGAGGTATGTTAGGCCAAGAATAGTTTTTAGTTTGTCCATTTGCGTGGATTTACCACCCTTAATTTCTCCTTCGGGAGTATAGCCGTCTCCTCCTACGGTCAGCGTCTTGCCGTCAAGCACAATTTGTTTGATGAGCATATTGCCTGTCGTGATGGTTCCGGTCTTATCAACAAGGAGTGTATCGGCCGATCCCATAGCTTCGACTGCTGCCATTTGCCTCACAATTGCTTTTATCTTAACCATACGCCAAACACCCCTAGCGAGCACAATCGTAACCGCCACCGGGAGGCCCTCCGGAACGATGGAAACGGAAAGACCAACGACGGCAGTAAATATTTCGCGTGTCGGGATACCCCGCAGAACACCAATTATGAAAATTACCGAGGCAATTATGGCAACGGAAAAAGCGATTAGGTGGCTTAGCTTGGTAACTTTTTTCTCAAGCGGTAAGGGGATATTTGACGTTTCCAGAATATCTTTTGAGATTTTACCAAGCTCTGATGATAACCCTGTTGAAACAACCACGGCCTGGGCAAACCCTGAAGAAATGCTCGTGCCGGAAAAGACCATATTTTTTTGGTCACCGACAACCAGACCGTCTTTGGCAATATTGCCATGAGTCTTGGAAACAGTATAGGCTTCACCGGTGAGAATCGACTCGTCGACGGTAAGACTTTGGGATTCTACTATGCGGGCATCGGCTACCACTCTATCGCCCTCGTGGAGAATTATGATGTCGCCCGGCACTACTTCATCGGCAGAAATTAAGGTCTCCTGACCATCACGCCGCACAAGCGCCCTGTGCTTTGTTAAGCTTTTTAGCTTTTCCAGTGAGTTTCTGGCTTTTCCTTCCTGGATCGTTCCAATTAAGGCATTTATGACAAGCACAGCAATAATAACAACCGCATCAGTTCCCTGGCCTAAAAAAATAACTAAAATAGCGGCCAAAATGAGGATATAGATTAAGGGACTTTTGAACTGTTTGGCAAAAATACCAAGCAGCGTTTCTTTTCTTTTAGAAGCGAGAACGTTGGGGCCAATTGTTTTTAATCGATCCTGGACTTGAGCTTGCGATAAGCCTTTTGACAAGTCTACTTCAAGTTCTTCGAGGGAAGCTTCGACAGTTTTTTGATACCAGTTCATGGATTAACTCAATTATAGTCGAAAGGATTAAAAGTTTTGAATAGCACTCGCGACTAATTAGACAATCGAACTGTATACTTTTAGAGTTTGGCTGGCCATTTTTTGCCAGGAGTATTTTTTGACTTGCGCTTTCCCTTTTTTAACAAGATCGGCTTTTAGTTTCGGCGACCCCGTAAGTTTAACAATTTTGGCGGCTATATCACCCGCGTCTTGAGGGTCAAAATACAAAGCGGCATCGCCGTAAATTTCTTTCAAGGTGGGAATTCCCGACGCAATAACCGGGAGGCCGGATGCCATGGCATTTAATCCCGGAATTCCAAAGCCTTCGGCAAGGGAAGGGAAAATGTAAGCATCTGCTTCTTTGAAAATAATTCTTAAATCAGAGGAATTTAAATAGCCGGTTGTAACAACCCTATTTTGTAAACCCTTTTCCCTAATTTCTTCAGTTAATCTTTGCCAAAATACATCCCGTGAACAAACTATAACTAAATTCAAGTCGCGGATTTTGTAAATGGTATGCTCCGCGTTTCTTTCAGAAAGTAAGATTTTGAACGCTTCCAGTAATTTCTCAAGGTTTTTATGGGGGTAAGCATTGCCGACATAGAGCAGAAAAGGGTTCTTTTCTGTTAATTTTGAATTTTGAATTTGAGACGTTTTTGTTCCAAAAAAGAATTTTGAATTTTTATCGAAGTATTCTTCTTCTGCCGCCTCGTAAGTGACGACGATTTTTGTGGGGTCGATTGAAAACTTTCCGGCGATTTCATCTTTTACAAAATTTGATGGGGTAATAATTTTTGCCGATTTATAAATGGCGTTTTCAATTACTTTTTTGTAAGCGAGCCTTTTTAATTTAAACATGACGGGGTTATGTGTTGTGGCAGTATCGTTTTTAAAATCATGGTGGATAAGATCGTGGATGGTAACGATAAATTTTCTTCTGTAAAAAATCGGCACATTGAAATGCGGAACGTGTAAAACATCCAGGTTTTCATTTCTAAAAATCCCAGGCATTTTTAGCTGTTCGGCAATAGAATACCAGGGGATATCTGCTTGTACCTTTTGAAAGTTTTTTGGTAGTTTTAAAAAGTCCCAGTTATCTTTTTTTAAAAATATGCGGTACTGATTTTGGGAGTCGATTTTGGTGAGGTTTAAAATTAATTTTTCGGTGTATTTACCAAGACCGGTTCCCTGGGGGCCGACAAAGCGGGCGTCAATGCCAATTCTCATAAATAAATTGTTGAATTGTTAAATTGTTGAATTGTTAAATTGTATATTGAGAAAGATTCTGAAACGAGTTCAGGATGACAAGCAAAGAATAGGTAGGTTATTGTTGATTGTCGATAATTCATTTTCACAACACTGCTAGACGCGGCTTAGGCGATATTTCTCGAGAAGCCACATTGATGAGTACATAAGCCAGTTGATAAAAAAGGGATATTTATTTTCAAAATGCTTTTTGTAAAAAATTCTCATTGCCCTAACGGATTGGCGCATGACCATTTTTTTAGATTCGGCAGTAGCCTTTGTAACTTCTTGCGATGACTTTTTGATACCGGAGGAAGCACCTTTATAGTGGATTATTTTGGTAATCGGGGTATAGACAATTTTGTAACCGTTTTCTCTAAAGCGCCAACACCAATCAAGATCTTCACCGTAAAAGAAAAAGTCTTCGTCAAACATCCCGACTTTTTGAATCGCTTTTTTGGGAATGATCATAAACGCCCCGACACAGGCATCAATTTCATGCTCCCGGCCATCCGGTAAATATCCATAATTATATTGGTCGAATAATCTGGATCCTTTGAAAACTTTAGCAAGACCCGAAAAGTGGGTGAAGGCACGCCAAGGGGTTGGAAAATGGCGGCGGCAATCGACATCCAAGTTTCCGTTTGGAAATTCGACACGGCAAGTGGCAACACCAACACCGGGATTTTCATCCATGAACTGGATCATTTTGGTGAAAGTATCTACTAGAATCCTTGTATCAGGGTTGAGAATTAAAACATATTTTCCGCGGGCAAGTTTAATCGCCTGGTTATTGGCTTTGGAAAAACCGCGGTTATCGGCGTTGGCAATTAATTTGACCCAAGGGAAATCTTTTTTGACCATAAGGGCCGAACTATCACGAGAATTATTATCGACAACAAAAACTTCGGCCTTTAAATTACCGGAGGCGACCTTGACCGATTTTAAACAATCAACAAGGAGCTCTTTGGTGTTGTAAGAAACGATGACAACCGAAAGATCCATTATTTTGTTGCAACCTCCCGGTAAACCCGATCGAGCTCTGATGAAATTTTCTTCCAATTATAGTCTTTCGCAACCAGACGATAAGCGGATGTCGCCAAAGATTTTCCGAGAGTTGGTGTTTTTAAAACTTTAACGGTTTGGTCGGCGAGACTTTGGGCACTTTCGCCAACCAGAGCCTCTTTGCCGTTTTTAATGTTGATGCCCTCAATGGCCAGTTTGGTGCCGACGATTGGAGTTTTGGTAGCCATTGCTTCCAGAATTTTATATTTAGTGCCGCGGCCGTTTCTGATTGGCGCAAGAAGCACATGGGCGCCACCGTAAGCCGATCTAATGTCCTCGACTGAGCCATCGATTTGAATGTCTTCCGGCGAAGCGAGTTTTAGGATATCTTCTGGCGGATTTCTGCCAACAATCCACAGACGAGCATCTTTAATTTGGTTTTTAATCTTTGGCCAAATGTCACGTACCAAAAATTTGGTGGCATCACGATTTGGCAGCCATTTAAAGTTCCCAATAAAAAGAACTGTTGGGAATTTGGGCAGCGCTTTTTTTGTTTTGGAAAAATATTCAATATCGACACCGTTGGCGATAACATCGACTTTAAGTTTTTTATCCAATCCTTCGATGAATTCCCGGTCTTCCCCCGACATAGCCGCCAAACGTTTTGCTTTTTTCCAGTAATGCCTTTCCCACCATTTAATTTTAAAAACATCGAGCAGTAAAAGAGGCTTTAAGAAAAATAGAAAACCCGGAAGGCCTTTCACAAACCTCTGGTAGACAAGATATTCGATAACCTGCTCAACGAGAAAAATTGGGGTTTTTGTTTTGGGAATATTGGGCATAACATAAAAAGTTTCGGCGTGGATTAAATCATAACTTTGGCTTTCCAGTTCTTTTTTGATGCCCGCCCTGACCTTGATATCAAAATAAATGCAGACCAAAAACGGAAAAGGCGTCAGGGCAGAAAGCAGAATATTGACAGGCGACCAAGCGCGGCGGCGTTTAAAGACAATAACCTTTTGGCAATATGGCCGGAGATTTTTTAGGTACTTTTCCTCTTCCCTATCACGGATAAAAGAGACAAGTGTGATTTGATGTTTTGGCGCCAGGTTTTTGAGAAGATTATAAGTCCGGATTTGGCCGCCGGAAACCAGCGGGTACGGCAAATATGGCGTTATCATTAAAATTTTCATCTATTTGCCGATGCAGTCTTTAAACATTTCGACGATAACGTAATCTTTCGTCTGGTCGACGACTTTGCAATGTGCGGCCAGGTTTTGGATGCCGGCATCATTTGGGTCGACGGAGACCAAGTATTTTGTACCCTGGTCAATAAATTTTTCGAGGGATCTATCCGTTATTGGATAGCCATAGCGATTTGTCTGGTAAAGAAAAGCGGTATCCCCATTGTAAGGAGCGACAACGGTCGCGTCTTTGGGGAGAAGCCTGTCGACGGCTTTGCCTGCTTCAACAATTTGCGGTTTATTAACCCACCAGTAACCCTGGACTTCGTAGAAACCAAAAGCAAAAATTGCCAGAATTGCGGAAACGGCGACAAGCGGACCAATAAACCGATTAAAAGATTCGCGGGGTAATTTGAAAAGCGCTTTGGTTCCCAAGGCCATAAAGATAGCAAAGACGGGAATAGCAGGTACCTGATAATAATCGTGGCGGACATTGCCGGAGGCAAAAACCGAAAAGTAAAGGAGGACAGAGGCAAGGAGACTTAAATAAAATAATTTCTCGCGGCCGGGCTTTTTTAAAATGCCTAAGATGAATAAGAAAAATCCGCCGACGGTTAGAATAAGCTTGCCCATGCGCTCTACGACAAGCCAACGGAAAAATGCGCCCTTAAAACGAATATTGCCTTCGTTTATTAAAAAATTCCAGTTGGGGATCCCTTCGGGAAAACGGGTTTCCCAGATACGCCAGGCGATGAATGGGACGAGAGATAAAAGCGCAAAAAGATAAAGCGGTGTCTTTTTAAAAACTTGGAAACCATATTTATCAAACGCAAGATAAAGAATCGGAACCATAAAAAATAAAGCAACCGGCCAGGTTAGGATGGCGATATTGGCAAAAAGTATTGAGGATAGAACCCAAAACCAATTACTATCATTATCCATCCATTTGGCAAATGACAAGTAAAGACCAAGGAGGGCAAATACCATAAGTGGGCCGGGGAGAATTGCAGACGAATAAAAAACGTTATAGGGAATGGTTGCAAAGAAAAAGGCGGCCAGAACGGCAACTATTTTACCCGAAAATTTGCGGACTAAAAGATAAAGAAGGAAAGTTGACCCTAAAGAAATAACTACCGTGACCAGTCTTGCGTAAGTAACATTCACGCCGGTAAAAGACCAAACGGCGGCAATCAAACTATTGTAAATTGGGAATTCGACAAAACGGTAACGGTTAGGATTATCAAGACCATTAGTCTGCGAGCTCATATCATCATATTTGGGAATGAAAGGGTTAAAACCCTCTTTGATAAAATTTCTGGCAACGGCGGCGGTATCGGCCTGACGCCAGGAATGCCAATCGCCAATCGGACGATTAATTTTATAGAGCCGCAGAATAAAAGCGAGAGACAAAATTAAAAGAAGGATAAGTAGATCTTTTCTACGAATAAAAAATTCAAACCTTTTCACAATGATTTCTTTTTGACAGAAAGATTTACAGTCCCCAGTAATATTGCGGTCATTATCCAGAAGGTATAGGCAACCTTCGATGCTTCAAAAACATCAATATATATAGCATTTACGAGTAAGCCAAAAATACCCGCTGATAAACCGGCAACAACGGTAGCAAAAAATGGGTCTTGGATTTTGGCGAAATTTCTAAGCGCGAGATACAGCGTATAGATAATAATTCCAAAAAATGACAAAAGACCCAAAAGCCCGGTTTCCCCAAGAGCCCGCAGGAAATCATTATCGGTGGATTCGGCTTCCGTGAAATCTTCAATATTTTTCTTGGTCAATGTTGAGTAGCCGGAACCAAGAAGGATATTTCTTTCAAAGCCTTTTATGGCATGGGGCCAAGTGTAATCTAGCCGAATGCCGGTTGAAAGATCGTATTGCACGGCGGCCTGAGAGTAGACCCTCGGGCGGGCGGCAAGAGTCGCGGGGAGGCCTGTACCGGTACCAAACTCCGGAATATTATCGTATACATCGGCCGGTTGAGCAGTCGTTACAGAAGTGGGTTTGCTGGTTGTCGGAGGCGTATCGGATTTTGTCCCCACGTCAAGATATGCAACCCCCGGACCTTTGGGCGGTTCCTTTTTGAATGGCTTCAGAACAAAAGAGTTTTTGAGACCATCGAGCTTAAGAAGATGAGCAAACCTATCTGAAAGATCGCCAAACGAAAGCATGATGGAAATGGAAATGGCAACGACCACGAACCAGCGGACAGATGCCCAGAGCCAACCTTTTTTGGTCGCAAGAAGAAAGAAGGCGATTGTGACAGCAACAAGGTACGCAATGAAGGAAGTTCGGGAAACGGTAAGGATTAAAAGCCAAAACGCGGCCAGCGAGGTAACAAAGAAAAATATTTTATGAAGGGATTTTTTCACCACGAAAGCAATCGGGATAAAGAGCGTCAGTACGATCATTAAATAAGCGGCCAAATCGTAATGGCCACCAAAGGTGGAAAGCACTCTGGCGTGCTGGGTAAGATAAAGTTTTACTCCTTTGGAAAATTCGCGGTTCATCGTAGAAAATGCCGGAAAGTAAAGATACTTTTGGCCAAAACCATAGAGAGATACTGCAATAAGAACAAGGGCGGCGAGATAAATATATTTTTTAACTTGCGCCAGAGATTTTACCTGTGAAAAAAATACAAAAAAGACCGAAAAGTATTCGATGCGTCTGGCCCAATTGAAGAACAGTTTAGAGATATGGACATCGGACAAGGGTACTGTTTTGGTGATGAAAATTGCGGCAAGAGATGACAGGAACCCTACGATAATATAAATCAAAATGGGAAGTAGTAGTGGGTTATCTTTTAATGTGACTTTTTTTCTTAGAAGCCACACAAACCAGATAAAAAACGCGGTGCCTACTAAAACATCATCCAGTCTTAACCTTACGATATAGCCGGGGATTAAATCGGCCAAGGGAATCTTCGGATATAGGGGAATAGCGATTAGGAGCGCTAAAGCTAGATATTCTAATATATGATTATCAAGCCATTTTAAGAGCTTCAACATAAAATTTTGCCGTTTCCTTTCTGCCTAACACACTAAAGATGATAATGCGGGCCAATGCTCCTATTTTAAGTAACAGCCGAAGCATTTGCAAAGAGAATTTACTCTTGTGTTTAGCGTAAACGTAGATTAAGCCTTTGTACTCGCCTAAAATCGCGTTTTTGGAAATTTTACCAGCCGAACCTCTGCCGATGTGAACAAGTTTGGCAACCGGGGAATAATAAATTTCAAATCCGGCCTTTTTGATTCTAAGGCACCAATCAACATCTTCACCGTACATAAAAATATTGGCATCCAGCGGGCCAACTTTGGCGATTACCTTTCTGGGAATCATGAAAGCGGCGCCGGTGAGCCAATCGACTCTGCGCTCCCTCTTGTAAAAGCGAGCGTGGTCAACGTGATATGGTTTAAGATAATCCCCGAAAGGCAGATCGTCGATAAAACTCATCCAAAGGATGACCCGCGCGAGATCCGGCATAAAACCTACAGACTGCTGAATAGTCCTGTCTTCATTTAAGATTTGCGGCGCGATGGCACCGAGGTTTGGAATCTCCCGTGCCCTTTTGACGAGATTTGCAATAGAGTCATTGATTAAATAAGCATCGGAGTTGAAAAGGAAAATGAACTCCCCACAGGCTGCTTTTATGCCGACATTATTACCTTTGGCAAAACCAACGTTATCGGAATTTTTGATCAGTTTTACTTTAGGGAATTTTTTGGAAACCATCCCGGGACTGCCGTCTTCGGACGCGTTATCGACAACAATGATTTCAAAAGTGAAACCTGTGGCGTATTTATATAAGGAAGCAATCGCTTGTTCCAAAAGCTTTTTGGTATTCCAGTTAACGATGATGAATGAGACGTCCATTATGATAATTTAAATTTCTTTAAGATTTTGGGGACAGTACCAAAAGGACCGAGGGTTGTAAGCGCAAGCGTATCAAAAATTTCCTCTCGCTCTTCCAGTTTTAAGGATTTCATAATTGAAGGTATATCTCCAATATTTTTTACATTGGATATAGTGATGTGAGGTAGAAATTCATCGTAAACTAGCGTGTAGCCATAATCTTTAACCATCTTTTTCATTTTTGCGTTTAATCCCCTTGTATTTTTTAGTTCCGGTAAAAGCAGATTTTGACGAAGGGGATTTACTGCTTTGACGATTTCTTCATGAAGTTTTTGCAGGTCTTTTGTTTTTTGGCAAGCCCAAAATATGAAATTCTGGTGATTGGTTTTTTTGTTAAGCTTTACTTTGAGTTTTATGGTTGAGTCAGTAATTTTTGAGAGAACGTCAACTACCTTTTCAACGTTATCAACAGGAAGTTCTAGTTGATAGAGTGTAACGTGTGGGTTTCGCTTACCTGACTCCAGCGTGAAATTAACAGGGAATTCCTTACCTAGTTTTTTGCTTTGTGAGATCGTAAGGTTAGCGGTGCTTTTGGACGGCAAAAGCACTATATTATACGATTTATGTACCATTTATTGAAAAAGCCTGGCGCGGCCAAGACGATAGTGCGGGTCTTTATTTTTGCGCTCCCCGATTACTTTGGCCGGAACGCCGCCGACGATTTCAAAGTCTTTGACGTTTTGGGTAACAACGGCTCCGGCAGCAACAACGGCACCACGGCCGATTTTGACACCGGGCAAAATTACTGCGCGAGGACCGATAAAAACATAGTCCCCTATTTCTACGGATTCCTCGATCGGATCAAAGCCCTCGGAATTAACATCGTGTTCGGAATTGTAGATTAAAACCTGGGAAGCAATATCAACATGATGACCAATTTTAAGCGGCGCGCGGCCATCCAAAAAGCAATGGTCGCCAACTATGGTGCCGTCACCGATTGTTACCCCGGACGGAAGATAAAACCTGACACCCATGTGGACGTA
Source organism: Candidatus Curtissbacteria bacterium (assembly GCA_030647775.1). GTDB lineage: Bacteria > Patescibacteriota > Microgenomatia > Curtissbacterales > GWA2-41-24 > JACPKK01. The sequence continues at coordinate 416,039 of JAUSJC010000010.1, read as the reverse complement.
GGACTTTTTGCCGATCTTGATACCGGCTGATTGGAAAATGAGTTTACGCAGCAGGTGAGACGGGACGATCGACGAGACGAGACTTAGGACCAACAGCTCAAGATCCAAGAGGATATTGACTCCCCTATTCATAGCTTTTTGGGTAACCTCTTTTGTCGATAATTCGCGGCCCATGCGGTCTTTCATACAGTATATTTTACTATAATTTGGAGTTTGCGCGCTCGAGAACTTTTAAGGTCTCGGCCGCACAATTTTCCCAGGAAAAGCGCTTAATGTTTTGAAAACCTTTTTCCACTAACTTATCGCGGAGTTTTTTATCCGATATAACTTTTCCGATGCCCCGCGCAATTGAATCAACACTTGCCGGATCGACAAGCAACCCACTCTCTCCTACTATTTCCGGCAGACTCGAGGTATTGGAAACGACAACAGGAACACCACAAGCCTGGGCTTCGATAACCGGAATCCCAAAGCCCTCCCAGAGTGACGGATTGACGTATATCTTTGCACCGGAAATTAAAGCGGGTAGGTCTTCGTCCGGCACGAAATCAGTGAAGATAACTTTTTTTTCGATCCCAAGGACTTCTGATTTTTTTAGGATTTCATCGTACATCCAGCCCTTTTTGCCGACGACGACCAAAGACAAGTTATCAGTTGACGGTTGACAGTTTACAGACGCAAAGGCTTTGATTAGGCGCTCGATGTTTTTGCGCGGCTGAAGAGTGCCAACAAAAATTACATAGTCCCCTGCTATTTTGTATTTCTTTTTAATTTTATCGATAGCGTTTCTTGGCTGGGGCTTAAAACGGCCTTTATCGTAGCCTTCGTAGGTTACGGTTATTTTTGACGGTTGAACGTCGTAGTTTTTGATAATATCGTCTTTGGTACTTTGGGAAACGGCGATGATATGGGCAGAATTTTCAATCGAGTATTTTGACCAAGAAGTTAATTGATAAAGGTCGTTTTTCTTGAAAAGCTCGGGGAAGTGGAGATACGAAAGGTCATGAATCGTTACTATGTATGGAACCCGCGAGAATCTCGGACCGTAATGGGCAGGAGAGAGAAAAACGTCCGGTTTTTGCCCGAACGTTAAATTTAAAGGCAGGGCAAATTGAGTCCAGAATTTTTTGGGTCCAAACACTTTATAGTCCAGATTTTTTGGAAAATCAGGCAGCGGTTTGTCTTTTAAATAGATAACAAACTTTAAATCAGATCCTGAAACAAGCCTTCGAGGCCGTGAGCCCTCAGGCCGAATCGGTTCAGGATGACGGGAGAGGAGGGCGAATTGTTTGAGGAGTTCAAAGGTGTACTGACCCGATCCTACCCTATTTTTAACATTGGCTTCGTTACCATCTACACCGATTAGCATATTTAACTCTCATTATCTAACAGTTGACCGTTTTGTGCAGGCTCCTCAATGTCTTGGCGGCTCTCTTCGTTTTGCCCGGCCTCTTCCACTACCTTTGGCTCCTCAATTTTTTGATCCATTGATCCATAAAGATTTTCGTAAATATCAAGGGTTTGGCGGGCGGTCTTGGCCCAAGTGTATTTGCGGGCGCGGTCCATCGATGCCCTAACCATTTTCTGGTAATTTTCCAAATTTAAATCCAGAACCATTTCGATAGCCCGGGTTAATTGCGGTTCGCTGCGCGGATCTACCAGAATCGCCGCGTCCTTGGCAATTTCAGCCATTGAAGAATTATTAGATGTTACGGTTGGCGCGCCGCAAGCCATGGCCTCTAAAATCGGCAGGCCGAAACCTTCATAAAGCGAAGGGTAAACAAAAACGCGGCAACCGCTGTAAAGAGCAATCAAATCTTGTTTTGGGACATAACCCGTCCAGTTAACGTCTTCGGGCGTATGGAAACCGGGACCCCAGCCGTATTTCCCGGTTAAGACCAGGCTAAACTGGTCGCGGCGAGTACCAATTAGGTTAAAAACATCCAAAAGCTTCTGAATGTTTTTTCTGGGCTCCTGCGTTGCCACGGAAAGAATATAGGGCTTTTTTATTTTATATTTTGCCAGAACTTCGTTTACTTTATCGTCGTCCTGGGGTTTAAAGTCGGCAGACGGCGCCAGATAAATAATATGGACCTTAGCTTCATCAACCTCTAAGAATTTTATTAAATCTTCTTTGGTGGTTGCCGAGTCGGCAATTATAGCATCCACCTCCGTTTTAACACGGGACAGGCGCCTTTTTTGGGTTTTTAGAATTTTCGGGTGAGTAGATGCCGGGAAAAGATAGGCAACCATATCATGGACGGTAGTGACCTTTTTGGTGTTGGGATTTATAAATGGCGGCTGGAGCCAGTCGGACGAATGGAAAACGTTAACTTCGCCGATCAATTTTTCGATCGGGAAAACGTGAAGCCTATTCCAGAGAAAATCCAAAAGCAGCGGCGGAAAGTGGAAAAGCTTTACTTCAACATTAGGCCTGCCTTCAAATTGCGCGGTAAATTCCTTAAGTTTTTTGCCATCGCGAAGAGAAGAACCAAAAAGTACATACTTATTTTTGGTATCAATTTTAACAAGGTTTTCGACAAGGTAGGCAGTATAGTTAGAAACACCCGTGCCGTAGACGACTTGAGAAATATCTATACCTATTTTCATCTGTTGCCCCCGCCCGATCTTACTTCTCGCCTTACCTACTACTGGTAGCGCGGCTCGAAGAGCGATCTTCGGCGGGTGAGACAAATTCTACCACAAAAATACGCCTATAGCATTTTCCGAAGTTGGCATATTTTAGCAGGGGCAAAAGAAGCAAATACCCTTTGAGGTAAAGATAGTATTTATATTTATTTTTAGAAATCCAGGTCTTCATTAAAAACTTACGTACCCCAAGGTTTAAAAGAGGCCTGGAGTTAACTTTTGCTTTTTTGCCAAGCTGTCTTGCCAATTTATCGATATTGACTAGAATTTCTTCCGCCTGAGGCAAGCCATTCTTGACATGCTCCGTTAAGAACAGATTTTTATCTTTAAATACTTTTTGCCAATAGAGATCAAGTTCCCTATCCTGCTTTTCGGAAAACTGGCCGATGGGAACAACAATAATAACCAGCTTTTTGGCAACCTTTAACCACTCGGAAATTGCCTTGGCGCGCAGATACGGCTCAATATGCTCCAGAACATCAACGGCAATAACTACATCGTAAGAATTTTTATGAAACGGCAATATGACACCGCCGGCCTTTATTTTATTAACAAGCGGAGTCTCGGGACCGGAAAAATCGATATCGATACCATCGACCGGCTTTTTTAAGTAAGGCGTGATTCCAAGCGAACCCGAGCCAATTTCGAGGATTTTGGAACCCTCAAGCTTAAGGTCTTTAAGCTTTTGAACAACCGGAAAGTAGCGCAAGGCCGCCTCCGGATGCATGTTTTTATAGTATTTATCGAAGAATCTCTTGGCGATTTTTTGAATTGTACTCATTTTTCAAATTCGTAGAGGAAGCCGACACCATCGAAATCTTTTGTGGAGGTATTATTAAAACCTTCCTTGGAAAGAGCCTCAAAGACTAAACCCCCGGGGTCGGTAATCTGCGAAAGGTATTGAAAAAGAAAAACCTTGTTTTTGCCGGAAGTTAACTTTTTAACCTTGTCTTCCACTTGGGGGTTTTTGGCCTCAAAACCACCAAGGGCGCCTTCGGCTTTTAAGCGGCCGGCATTATAGTAATCGAAGGGGCCGGTTGTGAAATCGGACTCAAATAGAACAATGCTTTTGGAGGTAAAGTTCCGCTCGATATAATCCACTGCTCCCCGCCAGTTTTCTCTCTGAAACTTTGGGTTGGAAAGATAAATGGTTGCCGAGACAAGGTTAATGGCAAGAGCTACTGCCAAAAGTGTTCTTGTCAGCGCCTGCCAATTAACAGTATTGATGGCCGAGGCCATAATGATGTAGAAAGCGCCAAGGGTAAAAATTAACCTGAAGTATGAATAGATGGGAATAAAAAAGGAAATTGCAAAACCTAAAATGATTGGGGCTGCGAGCCAATACCAGAGGATTGATCTTTTGGGGGAAAGGCGAAAGAGTGAAAGGCCAAAGAGAAAAGCAAAGAAGGTGCCAGCGGGTGCAAATAGCAGGGCATATATTAGGTTATTATCGTGAGAAATTCTGCCAATTGTAAACTTTATAAAAGTAACGGCGAGATTTTTGAAACTACCGCCGCCAACAACCTGTGCCCAGGCAGGTGAGGCAACAGCGGTGGAAAGGCCGCCGGAAAGTTGTTGTGGCAGAAACAGAAGCCATGGGAAAAGCAGGGCGAATATAAGAACTAGCGAAGGTATAAAAGTTCTGATCGTTGACTTGGGGATTCTCTTGCGATTCACCACTATATATATAAAGAAGGTTGGCAAAAGCAAGTACGGGAGATAATCGCTATAAAGCATCAGGGTTGTTGAGACTATGAAACCCAGCCAATTCAAAAGCCTGTCGCGCTCTAAAATGGAAATGAAAAAGTAGACGGAAAGCGTGGCCAAGAAAGCTGCCAGCATGTACATCCTGGCTTCCTGGGAATAGTAGATATGAAGAGGGGCGGTAGCAATTAGCGTGGCGGCAATTAATGCAGTTTTTTCTTCAAAAAGTTTTTTGGCAATTAGATAAACAACAAAAACGGTTCCTACTCCTAAAATAACCGAGGGAATCCTGACGGCAATTTCGGAAGAGCCGAAAAACGTAATCCATGTTTTTAGAATGACATGATAAAGAGGAGGATGAAAATCGCTCAGAGAATAGCGAGTGACTAAGTCCCCAAACGATAGACCGCGCGCGACATTAACGTTAATCCCTTCATCCAGCCAAAGGCTTTGGTTGAGAGAAATAAGCCTTAGCGCAAACGCAACAAGTCCAATTAGAAAAATCATCCAACTTGGCTATTTTAGCATGAAAAATGATTCCTGCAGATGGAAAATTACTTTAAAATCCCAGAGAGGATTGACACTTTCTTCCTGGCTCCCTTATACTCAAGAGGCAAAGACGAGTAAAATGCTTGCTAAAACTTTTAAACCAAGGGTTCACGATGACGATAGAAGACGAGGCACTTTTGATGTTTTTCATACGCCATCAGGAGACATAAATTATAGCGTGATCTATTCCGGCGCAATTGCGGCTTGGCATAGACACGCAAAACAAACCGATCATTGGTTTGTAATCAAAGGATCACTAAAGGTTGGACTTTATGATGAAAAGACAAAAACTTTGGAGTGGGTTTACCTTCACGGCCAAGATAGACAAACGCTTGTAATCCCTCCGGGGATTTGGCATGGTTGGAGGTGTCTTTCTCCGGGAGAAACAATTCTCTCCTATTACATTTCCGAAAAGTATGACCTCAAAAACCCAGATGAGGAGAGGAAACCAATCGGAGCCTTTGGTGAAAATTGGGGAACTGAAACGAAATGATTCTGGTTACCGGCGGGGCCGGTTATGTCGGCTCGGTCTTGGTACAAAAACTTCTAGACCGAGGACAGCAGATTCGAATTTTTGATCGATTTTACTTCGGCGAAAAATCAATCTCTTCGTTTTCTAATAAAGTAGATATTGTTCGAGGTGATGTAAGGAGTTTTCCCGAAAACGTTCTCGGGGAAGTCGAGACGATTATTTATCTTGCCGGACTTTCCAACGATCCGACAGCTGAATTTAACCCCGAAGCAAATTACCAGATAAATACAGAGGCTTCGGTAAAAATAGCAAAGCTAGCTAAAGAAAAAGGAATAAAACGATTTATTTTTGCTTCTAGTTGTTCCATTTATGATTTTTTAAATAGCAAAGATAGTGTTAAAACTGAAGACGATTTCGTTGATCCAGTCCTACCATATTCTCTTTCCAAGTATAAAGCGGAAAATAAACTAAAGGAGTTGGCAGATGACAATTTCTGCGTTGTAATACTTAGAAAAGGTACTGTCTTTGGCTATTCTCCAAGAATGCGCTTTGACCTAGTGGTCAATACGATGGTCAAGGATGCTTTTTCGAAAAAGACGATTAATGTAGTAGACGAAGGCCTTCACTGGAGACCACTTGTTGATGTTGAAAATGCAGCAGAGGCTTATTGTGTTTGTGTCGAAGCGAATTCTGATTTAGTTAACAGACAGGTATTTAATATTTCTTTGGATAATTTTCAAGTTAAGGACATTGCCACTACCATTCAGACAACTCTCGATAAAAACTTCGGGGTAAAAACAAAGATTGAATTTATCAAAGCCTCTGGAAAGATTAGATCGTATAGGGTTTCAAATGATAAAGCTAGGAAAGTCTTGAAATTTGAAGCAAAAATGTCAATTCCCCAATCCGTGGAGAAAATTGCAAGTCATATAAAAAACGGTGATATTTCTGACTTCCAAAATCCTATCTATTACAACATCGACTGGATGAAGCCAATATTTGAAAGAGAAGGGGTTTAGTTACTTAGCCTTTCTTTCCCCAAAAAAAGATTTTATAACCGATACCCAAATTCCAAAATCGTAGATCAATTTAAAAACTATGAATTGGGTTTTGTTTCGAATAATTGATTTATAAATCCCTACTAGCAGAGAGACCGATAAAGAGTAAAAAATAAGCGATCTAATTTGTCGGAGTAATGAACCGGAAATAAATTCGTTTTTACCAATCCAGCGGGCCTGCTTCCAAACCTCGCCAAGAGATGATGGGTTAGCGTGGTAATAATAGGCGCCCGGCGCAAGGGTCGAGTCTTTGCCGAGTTTTCGCGAAAGGCTCCAGTCATCCGTATACTGACCGGAAACTTCAAAACCGCCGACACTATCGAATTCCGTTTTTAAAATGGCCCGGAAAACGGGGGCGTGACTAGGATAATCTTGCGGGATCATCCTATCTTCGGGAAGGTTTTTGTTAATGTTCCAACAGCGGGACCAAATATTATCCTGGTTTTTTACCATTTCGTTTTTTGAAAAAGTGCCAATGGTTTGGCCTTTTATAACGGGCGATACCAAATCCTTAACGAAATTTTTTTCAAAAGTCATATCGGCATCGACAAAGACCAAGACCTGGCCTTTTGCTCTTTTGGCTCCCAAGTTGCGCGCCGGGCCCGGGCCTTTATGATTTTGTTTCAACAGAGTAACACCGAAGGCTTTTACGATTTGAGGGGATTCATCTGTCGATCCGTCGTCGACAATAATAATTTCCGGATTTTGCCATGACTGTTCTTTTAGCGATTTAAGGCAGTCAGTTATAACTTTTTCTTCGTTATAAACTGGGATGACTATGGAGACCAAAGGTTTATCTTTCATTTTTTGGTTTTAAAGACCGTAAAGATGTCTTTTTTCATAAACGGGTAATCATTCGTCAGGTAGTTAGCAACATCTTCTTTTGTATCTCTGCCATCAATGTAGACTACGTAATCATACTTTTTGTCAACCTGCTCTTTTTTGAAATCGGAAAGTGAATAGTCACTGTAAGTAATTGTCCTATCTCCATAGTAATTTGTAAAAACACCAAAAAACGCACCAAACTGCCCCGAAAGGACAAGGATTTTATCGGGGAAGGCAGTGTTTTTTGAGACCAAATTTCCAAGTTCCATGCCTGGTTTATTCCCACTGGTTGTCAAAAGGGTGTAGGTAAAATTTTTCGTCTGAAGGATTTGAACTAAGGGTAAGCCTAAAACGAGAAGGATAAGAATTAGCCGCGAGATATTTTTGGATTTTACCGCTCCGGCAATTTGCAAGCCAAGAACAGAGGCGGATATGGCAATGAAGGGTGCGAGATATATTAAGAAGTAATCATGTATATCGGCAGCCTTTTGGAAAAATAAAGGATAGGCCAGACCCCAAAGCATTAGTGTCACGAGTAAAAAGCTTTTTTTGTCATGGCGTCCTTTCGCCATTGCCTTTACCTGCAACAAAAGCCAGCCAAAAGAAAGCAGGATCGTTGTTTTTGAATAGTAAGCAATTGTACGGTGAGATTCCTCAATAAAAAATAATTTTGCTGAAAGAGTTTCCGGGCTCTTAGGAAGAGACACATTGAGTCGGGAGGAAAAAGCAAATGACAGGCCCGGCACAAAATTCGCTCCCTGTAATATAAAAAGGTGGACCAAGAAAAGACCGAATATAAAAATTGGGAGAAGCCCAAAAGCTAATATTTTTTTAAAATCTTTCTTCTTTTCAAAAATTAAATAATATAAAACTAAAAGAGGAGGTAGGAAGTATGACCCCCAAACAGTGAACATTGAAAGCGAACTTGTAATGAGTAAGATACAAAAATCTCTCGTACGTTTTTTTTCGAGCCAAAGGATAAAGAAGTAAAAACTAGCCAGCGAAAAGAATATCGCTTGCGGTTCGGGGAAAACATTGGACCCAAAATAAATAATCATGGGGGACGTTACAAAAAGAATGGCGGCTAAAACAGCGGCGGGTTTGGAAAATAAGCCAAGCTTTTCTGCGAATAGTTTTTCGGTTATTTTATAGACAAAAAGGAGGATTCCAAGACTTGCAACAACCGAAATAATGCGGGCTTGGAATTCGCCTTGGCCAAAAAGATAGAAAGATAGAGCCAAAAGCCAAGGATAAAGGGGGACATTATGGGTGCAAGATGAAAATGAAAGATGGTTTGGATCAAGCGGCCCCGAACCGGAAACAAGCCCAAGTTTGGTGTCAAAAATGCTGTACCTTGTCAGATTGTGGGCAATTTGAGAAAAGCAGGCGCTATTGAAATCATGGTGGCCGATAAAAGGCTTATTGATGTTTATGGAAAGCAATACTGCTCCAAAAATTAGAATTAAAAAGATGGCGTAATTTTCGATCAAAAACTTTTTTATCCTAGTCATTTTGTGAGCATCTTTTCTATTAAGTCTGCATATTTTTTGGCTACATTATTCCAGCTAAAATTTAGGGCTTGGGCATAGGGTTTATTGCCGTAATTTGCCTTTGCGGTTATTTCCAGATCCTTGGCGTACTGAGTGGAATCGGAAGGGTTAGTAAGGATACCGACATCCCCTATGATTTCGGCGCGGGACGAATCGTTAGTGGTAACAACGGGCAGATTGCAGGCCATTGCCTCGACGTAGGCGATTCCAAACGCTTCCGTTTTTGACGCCAGGGAAAAAACTTTTCCGGCACGATAATAACCCGGCATCTTTTCGTATGGGGCACATATTCTTAAGTATCTTTTGCCAAGCAGTCTTTTGCCAAGCGTATCGATAGCGCCTTTTTCTTCACCATCACCTAAAACCAGAAGGCTCAAGTTTTTTGTTTTGGCAACGGCTTTGATAGTCAGATCAATTCTTTTATAAGGGACAAGGGCAGAAGCACAAATGATAATCGGCTTGGGAAGCGAAACGTCCTGGGGCTTAACTTTAGGATTAAAACGGGAAAGATCCACGCCGTTTGGGATAACAACCGTTTTTACTTCTGGAACGAGTTTCTTGGCCCAGCCACTTTGGGTTTTTGTTAAAGCAACAAAGACTTCGGGCCTGAAAAATAAATTCCATGCGTCGTCCGAACCGATGCCGGCATGGCCGGAAACTAAAATTTTGCTGCCTGAAAGTTTTGAGAAGGTTCTCAAGACCGCAATTTGCCAACCGCCGTTTAAAGGTATAATCACTTGATATTTGTTTTTGAAAATTACCGGCAGAACCCGCAGGGTAAAAAGCAGAATTTTTAATGATTGCCAATCGAGATAAAATTTCCCCAAAATACCCTTTGAAGACTTGGGCGGTTTGGCAAAAGCCTTTATCTCTTTAACTTTAAATTTCTGCTGGAGAACGGGGCCTGCCGTAAAAATTGTTACATTGTAATTTTTGGCAAGCCGTTTGGAGATTTCCAAAGTAAAAGTCTCCACCCCCCTTTCAACAACTCCAGAGTAAAAACTTAAAATGGCGATATTTTTCATTTAGGAAACTTACGTGTGCGAATATACCATAAAATTAGGGCAAGAATTGTTAAGGCTGAAACTATCAATCCGGTAATAAAACTTTTAGGATGGTAACTAATATCAATTAGCGCGCGCTCGGACTTAAACCGGTTTATATAAAGTAAGATGTTTTGGAACTGACCCACGAATTTAAAGTTTTCATCCCCAAGCTTGTAAGTAGAGGCTACATACTTGACGTTCGCTTGTGCTAGAAGCGATGGGTTTGGCTGAGGAGGGTTAGGTACCTGCCAGACTTGGTACGGAGGGAATATGACGGCAAAGTGTTGGTATTTATAGTTCCCCGCCTTCTCTAGAAAATCAACAACGCTTTTTTCCTGAATCGGCGTCTCTCCGGCAAGTATTTTTATATTATATTTTGCAAGCAGCTGGGGGTTAAAACAATAAGTCGTGCAGTAAACCCTAAAAATGTCGCGGTCATTTGCTAAATACTGATAAAAGCTCTCGTTGCTAAACGAAAGGTTGGGAATCGATAGAATTTTTTTGTAACCGATAAATAAATTCTCCGCGAGAAAAAATATTAAAAGTAGGAAAATGATCAATTTACTTTTTATTTTAGAAATGCCAAAGGCGGCAAGGAGCGCAACGATTAGAGCAACGATAAACCACGGGCGGGTTGTGATTCGTGAATACTTAAGTACGGGGAGAAATTCGTAGGCAAGCCTAAAAACCGGAGTTGAGGCGCCGGCAGCAAAGGCGGCAGTGAGTAAGCCAAACAAGCCGACAGTTATTTTGCGAGTTTTGGGAAGGTGCATGAAGCCAAAGGCGGCAAGGAGCGTCGGCACTACCCCTAGATATAGAAATGACTCATGGTCAAAGCTTGAAAACTTTAAATAAGGGAAAAAGAGACTTGTGGCGAAGCGTTTTAAATTCCAAAGCGGCTGGGCAACATCGCTAAAGCCCAATGAGCTTCTTGTAGAAAACGGGGCAAATTCCAGCTGCGGCAGAATGGCGGCGGCGGCAAGACCGAGAGTTACAAACATCAAAATAATAAATGGCCAAAAGTATTTCGCCGATTTTAAAACGTCGAAATTTTTGATTAACTTTGGCGGATATTTATATAGATAATAAATGGCCAGGAAAATAATGGTGTAATAAAAAATTGTCGGGTAGGTAATATACATCGCGGCCAGAGATATTGATCCGGCGACAGTCCATGAAAAAGACGGCTTGATGATCAACTGCCTAACAGATAGAAACGCCATGGGGATGAAGCTGGCAGCAGCTATCATAGTAACGTGGCCGGCCGAAAGATGAAGAAGCATTTTTACGGAGAATGCATAAAAAAAGGCGGCTGAGGCCGACGCGATACTAGATAATCTGAATGACCTGCCAAGAAAATAGGTTGAAAGACCCGCAAGCTCGAAATGAAAAAGCAGATAGATAATACTTCCTAAACCGGTTGGTAAAAGAACAAAAATAACATTGAGAGGATAGATTGGTGACCAAAGCGGATTACCAATTAATGTCTCCCCCATCATCTGGCTGGGACGCCAAAGGGGAAACTGACGGTTTAAACCAATCGAATCTTTAAAGAAACTAAAAAGCGGAATATAAGTCCTGCCCAGATCGTTATCGCGAATTGTCAAAAGCTCGGGCCTGAAAATAAACGGCAGGAAGAAAGCCAATATGATGGTAAAAATTATTGCCGGGTAAAACTTTGTCTTCATTTAAAGAGCCGGGCTTTGAGTTGAAGATTCCCATCAATTTTTAGCACTTCTTTATAATTTTGGTCCAGGAAATCAGCAACTTTTTGCGGACGGTAAGAAGCGATTTGATACTTCCCCATGCCGGTGTAAGGTTTGTAGACCACGATATCCGGTTTTTCATTCAAAATGCCCCCGATAATATTTGCCTGCACAGCAGGCATTTCAAGATACCATGGGAAGCTATCTGCCCAAGGTTTAGTAGGTAAAGTCTGGGAAATAACCAAGATTTGGCCTGAAACGTTTTGGAGAAAAATAGGTTTACCTTTCGGGTTAACTTTTTGCAAGACATCGGCAGCTTTGGAAACATCTTTTTCAAAAAAACGCACTTCGCGCGTCCAGTTGCTTTTGAGATAACTTGCGGTGACTAATGAAAAAAATACCAAAGCCCCTAAAGAAATGATCGCCCCCAACGATTTTTGTTTTTGGAAATCATTGATGCTTAAAGCAAAAACGAGTGCAAGGATTGATAGTGACGGGATTAGGTGAAAGAAATCAAAGCGCGGGTAAGCAAATAAAAGCAGGACAACTGCAGTTGATAGATAAAATATCTGAGGGAAATTTCTTTTTAAAACCACCGGAGTAAAAATTAAAAACAGAAGAGCAACAGTTGCCGCCTGACGTAAAGTTGGTAAAAGGACATAACCGGGCATTTGAGAAGCTTTGAAAAACGGTAGGTAGACAGTCCATGTCACAAAGTCTTGAAAAATACCTTTCTGCACGACATATAAAATTTCCAAACCGAGACCTATTAAAATTGGGGCAACCATTATAAAGACTGCCCGGAGAAGATTTTTTTTATCTTTCCATTTTCTGTAAACCAAAACGGCCAGGAACCAAAGAATGAGCCAAAGCGCTTGCTGCTTGATAAAAAAAGCAACGGCAAGAGAAACGGCGCTGACTAGAAGATCGACATTATCGATTTTCTTCTCAAGGTACCTGCCAAAAAAGTAGACGGCAACGATTATAAAAGGCGTCTGGACAAGATCGTACCAAAGACCGTTTACCCCAAAGGGTATTGATAAAACGATAAAAAAGAGGGTCACCGCCAGCGCCTTTTTGGGGCTCTTTGTGATTTTTGCCGCGGCGAGGAAAATTGCAACATCCGTTATTAAAATTAACAGCCACGCCAGGATCTGATACGGCGCGGGCTGGTAACCAAAAATAGTCGCGAAAATGGATAACTTGAAAGCTAAAAGCGGCGGGTAAGGATTAATGATGTCGCGGTAAAGTAAAAAGCCGTGGTTTAAAAGATAGGGGTAAACGACCATTTCCGGCCAAAGAGTAAAACGGGTAAAAAATAAAAGTATCAAATGAGAGAGGAGTGACAAAGGTAACAAAAGTCGGATTGATGGCTTGAATATCATAGTGAGTATTTTCCTTGAAGGTCGTTTAGGCGGATTTTAAAAATACCGCTCATTGACCTTACAATATCCTTTTTTAAGGAAACTTTGGAACCACGAGCATCGCTCCAGGTAACGGGCGCCTGGGCAATTTTAATTTTATTCTTTTTGCAAATATAAAGGATTTCGGCATCAAAAGCCCAATCGAAAACGGTAATTTTGCTAAAAATCTTTTGGGCGATTTTATTTTCAAATGCTTTAAACCCGCAAGTGGCGTCGGCTATCCCCCAGTAGATAAAAAAATTAACGATTGCCGTAAAGCCCCGGCCTAAAAACTCTCTTAATGGTTTTTGGTGGACGGCGATTTTGGCGCCTTTTACACGGCGCGAACCAATAACAACCGAGTATCCTTTTTCAAAATATGGGAAAAAGTTTTCGACAGTTTCAACGGGAACAGAATGGTCTAGGTCGGTAAATAAAACAATCTCACCATTGGCATTTTTAATGCCCTGAACGATGGCATAACCTTTCCCCCGGTTTTGTCCGTAAGAAATGATCCGGATATTTGTTTTGCCTTTGGCGGTTTTATTTAAAAGGTCAAGAGTGTTATCACGCGAACCGTCGTTGACAAAAATCAGTTCCCACGGATACTTCTGCTTTTTAAGATATGAGTAGTAATGCTCAAAACCGCCCTTGAGGCGTTTCTCTTCGTTATAAACAGGAACAATAACCGAAAGCTTGATGTTCATTTTGCTTGCAACTTGTAGATTGCATATGCCGACATTAGAACGAGTGATATCAGCTCGGTGATTGTAAACGCCCAGGCACCCCCGATGGCTTGCAACCGGGGAACAAGGGTAATAAGAAGGATTATAAACACTAGATAGCGAATAACCGTGATCCAGAAAGAAACGTTTGATTTTCCCAAGTAGTAAAGAATAATGGACGAGGGAATGGTCGAGATGAAAAAGAATATAAAACCTACGGAGAGAATTCTCATAACTGGGATGGCCGGGCCGAAGTTCTCTCCAAAAAGAATTGTTATGAAAGGTGCCAACAGAACTAAAAATGCCAGTCCTGCGGAAAAGACCAACGGAAACGCTAAGGATTTTTTTGAAAACTTTATGGCCTTATCAGCAGTATCGAAGCTTGAATAACGGCTGGACAAGACTCTTGTGAAATTACCGCCGAATTGATAGGCAAAGGTTAGAATCTTGAATGGGGCGGCATAGAGGCCGGTTGCTACGGGACCGGCAAGTTTAAGAAGAATGAAGCTGTCGAAAGGGACTGAAGAAATAATAAGCGCAGACGCGATCCAGAAGTTGTATTTAAAAAATTCTTTTTTATTTTGCGTAGTTTTTTTAAAACTGATTGGTTGATAAACGGCTCCAATGACGACAGATACTGCCGTAATAAGAAAAAAGAGGGCAGTTAAGAAAGTTAAATTAACAGTAAAGAAATAATAAGCAATAGCCAGGATTAGAAGACGCGAAAGGTTCGACGAAATATTAACAATGGATGCTTTTTTGAATTCTCCCCTGCTTTGAAGAGCTGCCACAAAAAAATTTGTCAGCAGGATAAAAATAACTCCAATAAAACCGATCCGAAGCAGAGCGGTAACTTCAATATAGCCCAAAAGTTGTGCGATATAAGGAGCAGCAATAAACCCCAGAACTGCAGTTGCCAAACCTAGCAGTAGATAAGATTTAAAAGCAAAACCAAGCAGCGTATTTTCTTTTTTGGCAAAGCGCAATATTCCTGTATCTAGTCCAAAATTAGCAATTGCTGCAACCATAATACACGTAGAGATAACAACGGAGAAAAGACCATAGTTGGCGGGACCTAAAAGCCGCGGGACAAAGATGAAGAATAAACCGCCCGCGACTACGTTCATAAGTGTACCGATAAAGACAATAGAAGTGTCGCGGCCAGTGTCTGTATAAAGCAAATTAAGGAGCCGTTTTGGCATTTGAATTTAAGTATAGTTTAGTGGTTTTAGGGTTACAACGCTATTTATCAAACCAGCCTGTTGAGTTATCCATTACGATTACCTCAATGGAGCCAAATTTGGATGAGGAAATTTGGTGGGATTTTAAAAGGGCGTAGCGTTGGTAAAAGGCTTGAGTTTCGGGGGCGTAGTCGTGAACCACAAAGGCGACGACAGTCGCCGGATGATGATCCCAGACCGGGGTAGTACCATAAAGGTAGGCAAAATTTGGGTCGACATAACTTTTGACCGGCTCCCTACCGTAAACGGCAAAAAGATAGCGGTAGCCATTCAACTTCCAGCAGGTTGA
Organism: Candidatus Curtissbacteria bacterium; assembly: GCA_030647775.1. GTDB lineage: Bacteria > Patescibacteriota > Microgenomatia > Curtissbacterales > GWA2-41-24 > JACPKK01. Next base: position 400,822 of record JAUSJC010000010.1, on the reverse strand, counting down.
CAGGGAGTCAAGCGAAAATGGTTTATCCCCCACCTGCCGCATTGTATATTCAATTGCTTCTCTTTTTTCGGTCAGCCCCTGACTGTTTTGAGCAAGCGATAATTTATAAAGATTGGCGGCGACAAAAATGCCAAGGGCAACAAGCCAAAGTTTTTTGGGTAATTTGCTTACAAAAAAGGCGGTAATTAGTAAAAACGCCGGGAAAAGGCCAGTGATGTAGTGCTCAAAAATGTCACCGCCGAGAATCGTGCCATAAATTTGGATGCCGAGGAAGTAGAGCAACAATAAACTGGAAACAAGAAACCATAAACTTTGGCGGTTTTTGAAAGACCAGAGGATGAAAGCAAGAATGGCAAAGGCGGATAAGAAAACAAAGATTTGAGCAGTGGCGGCAAACTTTTCGGCGACGAAGTTTTTGCAATAGGAATACTGTTTAGCAACTTGGTTATCCCCAAAAGTATAGACAAGGCGTGTTGCCGCCTGCGGGAACAGAAGCGAATTGGTAACGAATTTTTGGGTACGGATTGCCGGGGTGTTTGCGCCGGCCTTGATGAAACCTGCAGTCGGGCGGATATTGGCAAAATCGTGGCGAAGGTCAAAAGCAACAAGCGGAAGGGTAAAAAGAATAATGGCCGCAAAAAGAATCGATAGATTCTTCTTGATAGACACCTTCCAGTAGGCGAAAGCAAAAACGGCAAGAATGACAAAGATAATATTCGACGGATCGGCATGAATGGAAAGACCAATTGTTAAGGCAAGCAGATAAATGAATTTTTGACGGCCGGAAATTATTTTTTCTAAGAAAAACAAAACTAAAAGGCTAGTTAGCGGGCCCCAGAAAAGCGCCCAGAGATGGCGGTCGTAGATATTAGCAAGGTACGAAAACGTCCAGAACACTGCCGCGGTAATACCGACTTTTTTGCCGCCGAAGTTCTTGCCGACAATATACATTAATAAGGTAGTAAATACTGAAATGACTGTAGCGGCATATCCCCAGACAAGCGGGTTAAGACGGCCGACGGCAAGAAGCGCGGCGTAAAACCAGTAAAAATAAGGGCCAAGGTGAAAACCAAACGGCGTGGCGCCGCCGATTAAGGGAATGTGATACCAAAGAATGAGGCGGCGGCCGACAAAAGCCGGGATTGATTCATCGTAGGTAAAATAGAAAAGTTTTTCTAAATTTATGATTCTTGAAATAAGGGTTATTAAAAGAAGAGTAGCAATTGGCCAAAATTTTATTATTTGATGAAAAGCTCTGCTTATTCGTAGAAAAGCTCTGCTTATTCGTAGAAAAGCTCTGCTTATTCGTAGAAAAGCTTCGCTTATTCGCGGAAAAGCTCTGCTTATCTTTTTGTACATATGTAGAGAGTGGTTGAGCCGGGAAACCATGTAACCACCCTTTGGACGTTAACATTAAAACCTAACCTTTTTAGATTTCGCGTGAGTGTTTGGGAATTCGAGAAAGAAATTTCATCATGGGGGTAGAGAATAAAATCCCAGAGCCTGGTAAGCTTGCTTCTGATAAATTCTTTCGAATCTATTTCTTTGATAACAAGGATACCCCCTCTCTTTAAACCTTTGGCGATTTTGGCAAGAAGTTCACTTTGGTCGACACGGCTTATATGGTGAAGGACGTCGGAAATGACAATACCGTCGACGTTTTTTAGATTGTATTTAGTGATATCGGCCTTTATAAATTTAAGGTTTGCCAACTCTTTGTTTGGCAACCTAGCTGCGTCGAGATCTACGCCTATGACATTGCGCTCTTTTCTCCTCGCCAGATAAGCGGCCAGGATACCCTGACCACAGCCAAGGTCGACGATTTGGCCACTTGACGGTAGAGCGCTATCTATTTGCCTGATAGGCAATATTAGATATCTTAACTTGTTATAGAGACACATCTTTACTTAATTTTCCTAAGAAGCTTTGCGGGGTTACCGGCGTAAAGACAACCGGAAGGAACATCTTTAGTAACTACGCTGCCAGCAGCGACAAAAGATCCTTCGCCAATCGTGATCCCCGGCAGGATGGTACTGGCGGCACCAACGACGCAACCACTTTTGAAAATAACCGGCTTGGACATTTTTGGGAACGCTTTTTGAAGCGGATGGTCGCTGTAACCGACATTCATGTGGGTTAGAACCGTCACCCTCGGGGCAAGTGTTACCTGATTTTCCAAAACGACCTCATCGTAGAGATCGATTAGGGTTTCATCGCCAATAAAACAATCATTGCCGATCTTAAGGCCGGATGGACCACGATGATACCAGTTGAAAAATTTAACTTCCATAAGAATTGAGTTTTTGCCAACTTTTGCTCCTAAAATCTGCAGGAAGAGTTTTCTTGCCGGCGGGAAGAAAAATAAATGCAGGATAAGGCGATGATAGATAACCTGCGCCAAGGCAAAGAGAATAAATCTTATGGTTTTTTTGCCGCCGATTTCATCAAGTGCCTTCATTTTTCTTTTATTATATCCCTTACGTAGTTAAAGAGGAAAAAGAGTTGTGAGACAAAGGAAAGAACTATTACTAAAATAATAATATTGCCTTTAAAAATTAATGGTTTATATTGGCTCGCCTCCCTAATAAACGTTTGTAAATTGCCGGTATCGTAATACGAAGAAGCTACGACGAATAGCGAAATGGAATTAAAAATGAAGACCAGAATTAAAATAATAAAAATTCCGATTCTTGCGTATTTTCTAAGAATTACAACAAATAAGACCCAAAAACCGGTTAAAAGGATTGCCATTTGGGGAATTACTACCGGGAAAAAATATCTCCCCTGAATACCGAAAGAATAGCCATTATTTTTTCTAAAAAAATAGTCGAAAACAGTTATCATCATGAAGTAAATGACAGCGGTGGATACAGTAAAAATCAGCGGGATTTCTTTTTTCGCTTCCCTTCTTCTCGCTAGTTGGACTGTCCAAACAATAAGCCCAACTAGCGACAAAAGGGTTAGCCTATTTATGATTTGGTAAATTATGTGAGGCAGAGGAAGTGATAACCATTTATAAATTCCCCAATACCAAGGCCAAACCTCCCTAAATGTATGGTTTAGCGTCCACTTAAAGTGGTCAACAAACCCCATATGGAACAGCGGGTTCGATTGGTTATGGCTTGTGGATTCAGGGAAATCAAAGCGGTGAATAAAATCCATTCCGGGAATGAAAAAGCTCGCCGCATAAAGCAGAAAACCGCAGAAAATAATTAAAAAGACTACTTTCTGTCTTGATTTTTTATTGAAGATTAATTGATGTAAAATTACCAAAGGGAAAATGAACAGGGTAATTAGAAAATTTTGTCGAGTCGCGGCGCCAGCCGCGATAATTAACAAGACGGCCAAAATTTTAGATGGCGAGATGCCAAATTTGATTATTTTAAGAGATAAAAATATAAAAAGGCTGAACAGAAAATTAGTTAGGGTATCCGGTAAAACGCCTGTTGAAGAAAAAACCAGCATTGGCTTGAATGCGATAATAGCTGCTAACGTCAGGGGTAAAATTTCTCCGGCAAATATCAACCCGCCTATTTTGTAAGCAACTATTATTGTTCCAGTAAAAATAAGTGCTGACATTACCCTTATGGCATAAACCCTTGTAAAAAGGTCGCCAAAAGAGAATATCTTGTTGACAACCGATCCAAGGTAATAGTAAAGCGGCGGATTTTGGGTGGCCTCATTTTTTACGAATCGAGAGCGGGCGGATTTGGGTAAATTGGCAATTTTTCCCTCATTTGGTCCAGTTAAAGTTTTAGAATAGCCGATTTTAAATTCAGGATGGTAAATGAATTTGTTATTACCGCCTATGTCCCTTTCAGTCCCAAGAATTTTTTCTGACAGAGCTATTTCGTAAGAAGTATCGAAGGCCTTGCTGTCGTGAAGTGTCCTGCCGTTTTCCGCCAAATATTGAACCTGGGCAAAATGGGCTTGCTCGTCGGGGTATTGCCAGACGGGAACAATAATAATCCAGACTAGGGCATTTAGGAAGGCGGTTACAAGCAGGATTTTTAATAATCTCACTTCCCTATTATATATAGGGCAAGTCCCTAGCGACAACGCAGGTGCTAAAATGGAAACAGTGAGGAAAGATATTTTAGTTTTTCTGCTTTTGGCGGCTGGCGGCGCACTTGTTTTTTATAAATCGTTTTTCAATTTCTTTGCCCAGGATGATTTTATTTTAATCAATCATTTTTCTCAAAATGGATTCTTAACGAATTTAAGGAATGTTTTTGGGGCACCAACCGTCACCCACTGGCGGCCAATCCATAACCTTTACTTTTTTGTAAGTGATAGCCTATTTGGCAAAAATTATTTCGGCTATCACCTTCTGACTTTCATTATCCATATCACCGGCGGTTTTTTGATTTATAAAACCATGATAAAAATCACCAGAAATAGGCTAACGGCAATTTGCTCTGCCGTGTTTTATTTAATCTCCCCCGTACACTTTGTTTCACTTTATTGGATTTCCGGCGGGGCAACATTAATCGGCTTTACATTTTTAATTGCCTCATTTTATTTTTACCTCTCAAAAAAGTTTGCCCTTTCTGTAGGCTTATTTATCACTTCGCTACTAGCATCCGAGGCAATGGTTATCGGTGCGGGAATATTTTTGGCATGGGACTTTTTGGAAAGTGGGAAGTTGAGAATCGGAAAACCGATAATTTTGACCGGCGTAGTTTCCGCGATTTTTGCTTTCATCCAACTTGTCTTTTTGTTTCCGAGCGCAGCGGTTGATGCCTACAAGATCGAAATTTCGCCAAGTATTTTGACAGCTTTGAAGTATTATCTTTTGAGAATCCCCGGTTTTGTTGAGGGCACAGATTTAAATATCCTTTCGGGGGTGCTGGCGCTATGGCTTTTGACAGTCGGTGTATTTACCACACACGAACTTATGAAAAAAGCGGACAAGAGAATTTTTATCTTCGCGGCTTTCGTAATATTTATTGGCCTTCTCCCATTTGTTTTAATTCCAAACCACCTTTCACCCCACTACATGAATATTTCTTTATGGGGACTGGCAATGCTCATCGGCCTAACACTTGCTCAAACCCCTAAATATGTCGCTTATCTTTTAATCATGGCAATTGTTGTAGTTAACGCTTTCGGTGTTGTTACTTTACAAGAGAACAGTTGGGTTATCAAAAGAAGCGATTTAGCAAAAATATATTTAACAAAAATAGAAACGGATAATCCCCCTCCTGGTACAAGGCTTATTTTAGGTGATAATGGAATTTCAACTTCTCTTGATGCTTACTATGCTTTGGGGACAGGAGAGGCAATAGGTTTTTGGTTCCCGGAAAAGAATTACAATGTTTGTTTCACTTGGTATCAACAATGTCTGAAATGAACTACTACCATTCGAGTAAGCAATCCATGCTATTTGGAATCATTTTTATCGGGGTTCTCATATTCCCCTTTATCGTTTCTTTAATTTTGGCGATTTTACAACTTAAGACTCAATTATCCATGCGATGAGAACAGAAGAATTTTATGGCGCTTTAAAAACTGTTCCGTCTTCTATCAAAAATGCGCAAAAGACGGGAACGATTTTTATGAGATTAAAATTTAGAATTAAGATAAAATCCAATTTTCTAATTTTACTACAATTGTTCTTTCCAATCTCTTATAATTTTAAATTACATCCGTTAATTGCTACAGCTGGGATATTATGTTTCTCGATTACGGCGTCCTCTACAAATCGGCATAAATTTCAATATTTTACTTTTTTTAAGTAGACAAATTGATAGCATTAAAAAGGTACTTAAGCTTAAAATATTCCCTACTTTCCGTAAAGTTGTTTCCACATAACGAAACTCTAATGTATAAACACCGGTAGATAAGCCTATTTCCGGAAGTCCGGGATAACTATTTGGATAATGTGTAACAATCGGATATGGGATGAGCTGCTCATGCCCATTGACAAAGAAGCGCCACCCTGGGAAATAGAGTACTTTTGCCTGGACAGTGGCAGCTTCATCTACTATGACACGGGCAATCCATCTGCCAACTGATTGTTCATTTTGCAATACTTGCGCCCTACCACTTAGTATTCTTACAGAGGGCAGAGTAATTAGTGTTTTATCTGTTCGCGCTCCAATGGGTGTGAATACTCCATCGGTTGTTCCTGTAACATATTGGTCTGAAATTTGAACGAACTGGGCACTAAACTCTACGGGTTTAATGAAATGTCTGGTCAGAAACATAGACATAAGAGTTAAAACTACAGCCGGTACAAACAAGCGCCTGTGCAGTTTTATAAGGTAAATAAGTAGGATACTTACGGTAATGGATATGGGTGTAAGTAGACGCCATGGAAACACTACTGCCTGAATAATGGAGACATTATTCCACAAAAAACCGGCCTGGGGCGTAATTAGGTAGAGAAAACACCATGAAAGAGCAAGGAGACCAAAAGCCCAAAAACTTGCTAATTTTCTCCCAAAAGGCAGCAAAACGAGAGATGCGATCATCAAAAAAGTCTGCGTAAAGCTTAACTCTAGCGCACTGTCAGTTGTATGGAAAAAAGGCAGCTTAATCAGCTGGGTCAAGGGAATAAAATGATTGTTAATGAAAGTGTGGGTTTGGGTATCAAACTGAAAGTAATGTCGTTCAAAGACGGCTGGAATCAATATGAAAGACGCCAGTAGGCCACCGATTGCGTAAGCAAACATGGCAGAAGCACACCACGAAAGCCATCTCTTACCTCCGGAAAGGGATGTTACCATAATGACCAGTGGTAGACCTATTAGCGCTACTGTTGTTTGTGTCAACAGCTGGAGGCCTAAAAGACAACCCACAACAAGCGTAGGAAAGTTTTTTTGTTTATGACTTGAAATAGCATATAGGATCCACATCAGTATCGCAGAGGCCATAAATTCCGGTAGAGCGCCTCGAATAAAGATGTTTGCAAAAAGGTAAGGAGTATAGACAAGGTTTAAAGTTGCCAGGGCGGCAATTTTACGGGAGGCGATTGTTTTAAAAAACAGAAATCCACCAGCGGCATATAATATGTAGCTAAACACTGTAAGTATCCTGACTGTGATTTCGGCAGATAATCCTATTGCAAGAAACGCTGAACCCACGAGATAAGGCAGCTGGTAATTCATCAAAAATAGCGGATAACCAGATCCACCTAAAAAGTAGGGTGCAAGACGGGGTGGGATATGCCCTGCAACCAAAGCACTATAATATTCACTGGTCCTAAACGCATGAACTGCCCTGTCGTGAGTTAAGAAATCTCCTGAATGGATGAATTGATAGAGTGGAAAAACAAGGGCTGTAATGAAGGTTATTGCAAAAAGCGTGGCAGGATGAAGATATTTACGTATGTTGATCATAGGCTTGGCGATTATAAGCATAATTTGGAATGGTAAATATTAACCCACCGAAATTCCCCAAAGCCGCAGCCTATATCCAGAACCGATTTTGTGAGCGGGTATTTAGTAAGTTCCTGAGCTTCAACGGAACCGGCGGCCATATCCCGGTAATAATAGTGTAAAAACGAATTCCTTTGCAATACCAAAAGAAGCTGATAATTGAGAAGTTCTATTCTTTGCCTTAGAATATACGCAAAGGAAAATGGTACCTAAGACTTGTGACTTCTCACTGATTCTTGCCTGTTACAACGAGGGGCCGACTTTTGAGGATAATGTCGGGAAAATTGTAGGAGAATTAAAAAAACTCAAGGGAACATGGGAAGTTATTTTTGTTGAGGATAAAAGCAGCGACTCGACATTGGAAACTCTTGAAAGAATTTGTAGGCAAATCAAAAACTCCAAGCTCATTTTGCATAAGATTAATGAAGGACGCGGCAAATCGGTGCGGGACGGTATTTTGGTCGCCGATGGCGAGATTTGTGGGTTTATCGATGTTGACTGCGAAATTTCACCGTCTTATGTTCCGATTTTCATTGAGGAAATAAAAAAAGGGAATGATGTGGCGATTGCGACCCGATTTTATGAAAACCAACCGCATGCAATCGCCAGAACGGTATCTTCAAAAGCATATTCTTTTGTCGTTTCGATGCTCCTTAAGGCTCCATTCACCGACACAGAAGCAGGGTTTAAGTTCTTTAGAAAGGCCAAAATTTTACCAATCATTGCCAAATCACGTGACGATGGCTGGTTCTTTGATACGGAAATTTGTATGCTTGCCCACTTCGGGGGACTCAAAATAAGTCAGGTTCCGGTTCTTTTTATAAGGCGAGAGGATAAAAAATCGACAGTCAGGCTTATACCGGACAGCGCTAATTACTTCAGGAAGCTGCTTGCTTTTAGAGGGAAGTATAAAGATATGATTAACAAATTAAATGACTAGCGCACACCTGGCGAAATTTAAAATCCCTCTACATAAACCGTTTTGGGGAAAAGAAGAAGAGCACGCGGCAATAGACGCGATGAGGACAGGAACAGGGGTTGGCGATCTTTCTTATAGCGAGCTTCTCGCTCAAACTATGGCTCAAAAATTCTCCGTGCAGTATGTACTGCCGACAAACTCCGGAACGGCGGCGCTAGAGCTTGCCTGCAGTTGCCTTTTAAAACAGGGTGATGAGGTAATTTTGCCCAGTTTTACTTTTGCGTCCTGCGCTAACGCAATACTCCTTTCTGGAGCAAAACCGGTGTTTTGCGACATCGATATAAAAACTTACAATATAAATCCAGCTGAAATTGAAAAACTTATAACTCCTAAAACGCGGGCAGTCATGGTCGTCCACTACGCTGGGCTCGCCTGCGACATGGAAACTATCAGTAAAATCGCACAAAAGTATAACCTTTATGTTGTCGAGGACGCGGCGCATGCCCTTGGAGCAAAATATAAGGGCCAGTATCTAGGAACTATCAGCGATATTGGCTGCTATTCATTTCATGGAACAAAAAACGCAGCCAGTGGGGAGGGCGGGGCATTTATAACAAACGATAAAAAGGCAAACAAGCTAGCCGAGATAATCCGTGAAAAAGGCACGGACAGGTCTTCTTTCATGAGAGGGGAAAGGAAGAAATATTCATGGGTAGGTGTCGGCAGAAGCCTGGTGCTTTCCGATATCCTTTCGGCAATTGCCCTGGAACAGATTAAGAAACTTGACCAAATTACCCAACTTCGATGCCAAAATGCCGAGTACTTTTTGGAAAAGCTTGAGAAACTATCTTCAAAAATTATTCTGCCGACAAAAAGCGAAGGGTCGGAGGCGAATTGGCATATATTTGCGATACGCGTGCCCCGGATTATACGAGACAAAGTAATTTCTGATTTAAGGTCTTTTGGCATTGAAGCCTCATTCCACTATTTGCCGCTGCACAGCTCAACGATGGGCAAAAAGCTTGGCTACAAGGCGGGAGACCTGCCGGTCACGGAAGAAGTGGCGGCGACTTTGATAAGGCTTCCAATGTACCCGCAACTTAAAAAATCAGAAATGGATTTTATTGCTGCCGTACTAGAAAAGGTAGTGTAACCTTTTCTAGGAAAATTCAAATAACAAGCACCAAAACACAAACAATGACCAATGTTCAAAACTCTAAAAGGTACGATTTAGAGGAAAGGACATTTAAATTTGCTGAAAATTGCAAAAACTTTACAACAGAACTTCCAAGGTCTATTGCGAACAATGAATATAGCAAACAATTGGTTCGATCGTCAGGGTCTCAAGCGGCTAATTATATTGAAGCAAATGAATCACTAAGTAAAAAAGATTTTGTGATGAGAACCAAAATCTGTCGCAAAGAAGTAAAAGAAAGCCGTCTTTGGCTTAGATTATGCAATACAGGTGATAGCAAAGATTTAGAGGAAAAAAGGAAATTGCTTATAATAGAATCCACAGAGCTACTTAAAATCTTTAGTTCTATAATTGAAAAGAGTAAGTAGTTTAGAGTTTTTGTATTAGAATTTTGATATTGTTTGTTTTTTGTTAATTGTAATTTGTTATTTATGAACAAAGTGATTTTAATTACCGGTGGTGCCGGATTCATCGGCTCCAATTTGTGCGAGAAGCTTGTTGAAGGGGGCGACACTGTAATTTGCTTGGATAACCTTTTGACGGGTTCGCAGAAAAATATCGTCCATCTGCTTTCCCGTAAAAATTTTACCTTTATAAACCATGACGTAATTAAACCGTTTAAAAGTAAAAAGTTTAATAAGATTGATGAGATTTACCATCTCGCATCGCCTGCCGATCCGAATATCCACTCCCCTTTTTCTTACTTGGCACATCCTTTTGAAACGATGCAGGTTAATACAATCGGAACATGGAATATGTGTGAGCTGGCGCTAAAACATAAGGCGAAACTTTCTTTTTCTTCCACTTCGGAAATATATGGTGACCCGCAAGTTTCCCCGCAAAGCGAAAATTACCGAGGCAACGTCTCGACGACTGGACCACGATCGGTTTACGATGAAGCGAAAAGGTTTGGAGAAACAATTGTTTCTTCGTTTGTACGCGAAAAAAGACTAGACGCGAGGATTACAAGAATTTTTAATACCTATGGTCCAAGAATGAACCCGCTGGAAGGAAGAGCGGTTGTTAACTTCATTAATCAGGCAATAAAAAATGAACCGATTACTATTTATGGCGACGGCAAGCAGACCCGTTCGTTTTGCTTTATTGATGACCAGATTGAGGGACAAATTCTTGCTATGGAAGAAGGCAAGACCGGTGAGGTTTACAATATGGGCAACCCGGATGAGCGGACGATTTTGGAATTTGCGCAAATGATTAAAGAACTATCAGGAAGCGATAGTGAAATCGTATTTTCGCAGCCTCTTCCCACGGATGACCCATTTTTTAGAAATCCTGATATTTCAAAAGCAAAAAAAGTGCTTGGCTGGAAACCAAAATTTAAACTTGAGGATGGACTTTTAGCCACTATTGAATATTTTAAATCTCTATAGATGAGTTGGCAGTGGCGTTTTTTATTAATTTCGATTCTGTCGATAATGGCGGCGATCGCGACTGGCGAAATGGTTTTAGCAAAGTTTCATCCCCAAGAAACATTGAACTTCGACATCGGCCAATCACCTGCATGCTTTGCCAAAAGTGATCTTTTGCCATTCGAACTTAAGAAGGATACAACTTGCTACTTTCGGCAGGAAGAATTTTCTCATTCGGTTAGAATCAATAGCCAAGGTTTTAGAGGAAAAGAGCTTGAAAAGGAAAAACCAGCTGAAACTCTTAGAATTTTAACCGTTGGCGATTCTTTCACCTTCGGACATGGTGTTTCTGACGAGCAAACTTACTCTGCAGTTCTGGAAAATATTCTACGAGATCAAGGTGAAAACGTCGAGATTATTAATGGCGGGTATGCATCAGGATTTTCTCCTGATAGTTACTATTTGTTTCTGAAAGAAAAGGGTCTAGCTCTTAAACCGGATTTGGTAGTGATGGGGTTTTTTGTATGGAATGATATTTCGGACTTGGCTGAAACTCAGTGGGTAGATGTTGACACTGGCGGTTTGCCAAAGAGAATTGAGTCTAGACTACGAACCGTTGATAACTTTGGACATTTACAATTTGTTAAGCCGAGAAAGAGATTTCAAATTCCAATTCTAAGAAACTCCCATCTTTTTCAGTTAATTTATTCTTATAAATCGTCTTTTTTTGACAGATTAATCACTGGGTTTGATAAAAATTCCAATTTTGACCCGGAAAAGGAGGCTACTTCAATTTATGATGAATGTATTTTCATTGAAAGCTGTTTCCCTAAATATGAAAACGAATGGCAAAAAGTGAGAAAGGTAATTGGCGCAACAGGCGATTTGCTCAATAAAAATGGTACGAAATTTTTGGTTTTAATTATACCGACAAAAGAGCAAGCTGCCGAAAGCCTTTGTTGCGGATGGGAAAAGCTCACCGAGGGAGAAACGACCGGAGTTAATAAAAAGCTGGAGGAATTTTTGACTTCGAAAAATATCGCTTTTATCGATCTACTAGACAAATTCAAAGACGTTGATTCTTCCAAGCTTTATTTTGACTATGATGCTCACTGGAAAACAGCTGGTCATGATTTAGCCGCGCATATTATTGCTGACTTCCTCAAGGAAAAACCTGACTACCGAAATTTATTTAGTAAAACGAATCCTTAAGATTCCTATAAAAGCATTCTTTATTTCTGAGAAGTTAGTATTGGATTTACCCCTTTTCCTGTTTATAAAGGTAATGGGAATTTCAGCAAATTTAAACTTCGCTTTTTTGAGCTTATACGCCGTTTCGGAAAGCATGATATAGCCGGTTGACCTTAGATCTTCGCCAAGAAGAAATTTAACCGATTTAGCGTTATAAATTCTATAGCCGTTTGTAAAATCCGAAATAGGAACTCCCAGCAGGAACTTTGCATACAGGTTGGAGAACCTACTGAATATTTTTCTTGAGAGAGGCCAGTTCAAAATTTTACTCTGGGCAAGGTACCTCGAACCAATAACAACATCACTCCCTTTTTTTATTTGGGCCAACAGTTCGGGGATAGCTTGCGGGTCGTGGGAAAAATCCGCGTCCATCTCGATAAAATACGCGGGCTTGAATTTTTGGGCAAAGCGAAAACCTTCGAAAATGGCAGAGCCCCGACCCTTTTTAATTTTCCTCTCGATTGCAAAAACATTCTTATCACTTTTGGCGATTTTTTTGACAATTTGGGCGGTATTATCACCGGTGCTATCGTCTACAATAATTATTTTGTCGTTCCTCTTTACCTCTTTTCTTACGGCAGAAATAAGGTTTTTGATATTTAAAGCCTCGTTATAAGTTGGGATTACAATTGCAATTGGGCCTGGTGGAGTTTTCATATCAAAAGTATCTCTCAAACAAAAAACCGTCTAAAAAATTAATCCCTCCCGGGTATCAAAAATAAAAGAGAAAATAACAAGATATTCCCCATCATTGCAAAGTTATAAAGAAACGCATAAGGGCCGAACATAAAAAGAAACATAAATACCAAAAAGGTCGAGAGCAGGGAGAACGCAAAGATTTTTGGGTTTTTAACCAATAAGAGAGCTGCCATCAAAAAAGCCGGAATTGCCGCAATATAACTTGGGAGAACGATTTTGGTATATTTGAGTATCACGGCCGAGATGCTTAGTGAGATATTCGTCGGCGCCAGCACGGTTGCAAGTCTTTCAGGGTTTGTTACATAAATTTGAGTTCTTTCCCAAAAAAGCTTTGGGTCGGCATACAAAAACGGCAAGGAAAGTACAACCGGTATCGAAAACATGATAAGAATATTGGACATTCGGCTTTTTGTGCTAACTAAAAAGGTAAAAAGCGGTAGAAAATAAACGCTTTTTATGGCAAGAATTGAACCAAGTGCAAATCCTGGAACCAATGATCTTTTTGTTTGATTTACAAAGTAAATTGCCAAGAGGAATAAAAATGTTATTAAGGTGTCCGGCCAAGAGTGTTCAACCATAAAGGAAAAAACGGGATGAAACATAAAAATAAGAACCAGTAGCATTGCAATGTTTTCATCCAGATTACGCTTTTTGGCAATCATATAAATTAAAAAGGCAGATCCTATTTCAGCCAAAATTAGGGTTGGCCTTGGGTCATTAAACATAAAAACAGACGGCGAGAATAAAAAGGGAGTCAGCGGTCCGTAATGAAAAACGATATTTGGGATATAAACTCCATATGGTGCCGGATAAAACAGCTCGTAAGGATTTCCCCCCTGAAGGAGAAGCTTTGAACCATCTCTTAGTATGTAAAATACATCGATTGTTGGGCTGGGAGCGGAAAGAACAGCAAATATCCTAATAAATATTGCGATTGCCAACAGGATTAGGAAACGATACCTCTCGAAATATTTAATCTTATGGATAAAAAAAGACATCGCAAGTATCAAGGCAATAGCCGCTAAAAATCTGTTTACCATGGAAAAAATCATCCAGTTTGTTTGTGCCGAATCCCCCAATTTAGCCCCCACAAGCGCCACATTGACCAGCAAAATTATTTTTATTAAGAAAATCAAAGAGTTTTTATCATTTGGTATACTGATCTTTGCCAAAATCTGTTTGTAGAAATAAAAGGCAGTTACTGCAGATGTCACGAGTAAAAGAATAATTAATTCACCGACATGATAAAAACCATTACTGACGATGTAACCAAAGGTAAAAAGGAAATAGGAAAGAGCAATAAAAATAGAGTTTTTAAACATGTTAGGGCTATTTTAATCTTCCCAAAGAAAAGAATCCAGCGATTTCTAATCAGGGCAGGTATTGTGTTTACCGCAATAATCGCAGCCATAATTATTTTGGAAATTGGCTTAAGAGTTTTCGAGAAGAAAATTTATGACCTTTCCCCCTGCCAAAGCCTGGATGAAAATTTTCACCACGTAATGGTTCAAAATAGTATTTGCCGCTCGAAGACCGATGAGTGGGACATCATCTATAAGATTAACGGCGTTGGGCTTCGAGGCGATGATATAAGTTCCAAAAAACCGGCTGACACTTTTCGGGTCTTGGTACTTGGTGATTCCTTCGTGCAGGGTTATGGTGTTGAGTTTGAGAATTCTTTCCCCAAAATCCTGGAAAAAGAATTAAATTCCCAAGATTTTTCAAAGAAGGTTGAGGTTACCGGCGCCGGAGTGCTCGGATATTCGCCGCTTTTAGAGTATTTATACCTCAAGGAAAAGGGTCTCGCGTTTAACCCGGATCTCGTAATTTTGGCATTCAACCAGACCGATTTTTGGGATGATAGGCAAAGATTTTCCGAGCTAAAACTTTCATATCCCAACCTCAACGCGCGAAAAATCGAAGAATTAGTAAGTAAGGGAGAAGCTAAATTCGACTTTAGCAAAATCAATAAATCTCCCGGTAATTGGCCACAGCAAAAAATTTACCTGCCCGGCATCTCTTACCAAATTAAAACATGGCTTAGCTCAAATTTAAGAACTTATAAGACAATTGTTGATTTCGTTAAGAAAAGAAGTATGCCGGTGCAGCAGGACAGCGTAAACGAAGGAGATATTGACCGCGATATACTGGCGATTGAAAGGGGCAGTAAATTAAGTGACGAAAGCTATTCAAAACTTTGGGAGCTACCCGTAAAACACATTGCCATGATGAAATCGCTTTTGGACCAAAGCAAAATTCCCTTTGTGGTTATGGCGATACCGGATGCAATGCAGGTCTCCGACCAAGAATGGCCGGGGAGAAAAGCTTTGGGGTTTGACAATCATCTAGCGGACACAAGACCACCATTCGAGGACGAACTAGCCAGAAGACTCGAAGATATTAATACGCCTGTTATTAATTTGTTACCCGGATTTAAAGCCAGCAATATCTTCCCTTTATACTTTAAATATGATGGTCACTGGCGCGAATCGGGGCATAAACTGGCCGGAGAAATTATTGTAACGTATCTAGGAGAGAACACATTTTTTCGAGACTTGTTTAAAAGTAAGCAGTATTAAGCTAAAATATACTTGTTTAACTCGAGTTTGCCCGCCCGAAACGCTTCGCGTATCGATACGAGCTGGCAACTCTCGTTAACCAATTATGTACCCAAAATACTTTTAATAGATGCAAATTGAATTATTTTGGGTATAGTAAACCAATGGCTTCAAAAATCTTAGTTACGGGGTGTGCGGGGTTTATTGGTTCAAATTTGACTGATCGTTTACTTGATGAAGGTTACGAGGTTATTGGGGTTGACAATTTTAACGATTATTACGATCCGAGAATTAAGGAAGGTAATATAAGTAAGGTACTCGCGAGCACCAATTTCAAATTATACAGGGAAGATATCCTTAATTTTCCAAAGGTGTCTGATATCTTTAAAAAAGAAAAGCCGGATAAAATTGTACATCTGGCCGCAAGAGCTGGGGTGCGGCCTTCGATTGCCGACCCTTTGTTTTACACAAAAGTAAATGTTGATGGCACACTTAACCTTTTAAAACTCGCTTCAGACTTCGGCGTCAAAATGTTTATTTTTGGATCCTCATCTTCGGTATATGGCAATTCACCCAAGATTCCGTTTAAAGAAGATGATCTTTGCCAAAATATTATCTCGCCATATGGGGCAACAAAGCGTGCGGCGGAGTTTTTTGCCGAAAGTTTTCACCAAAATTTCGGTTTGAAAGTTGTTTGCTTAAGGTTCTTTACGGTTTACGGAGAGCGGGGCAGGCCCGACATGGCACCAACTCTTTTTACCAATGCTATCTTGGAAGATCAGCCGATTAGCCGCTTTGGTGACGGCGGGAGCATGCGGGATTATACTTATGTCGGCGATATTGTTGATGGAATACTAAAAGCGCTTGAAAGCGGTTTAGGGTTTGAAATTATCAATCTCGGCAATAGTAATCCAATCAATCTAAGCAGTTTTATTGCAAAAATTGAAAAGATAACCGGTAAAAAAGCAAATATAAAGTCTGTTGAGACGCGGGTCGGTGATGCGCAAAAAACATGGGCGAATATTGAAAAAGCGAAAAAACTACTTGGATGGCAACCGCAAACCGATTTGGACGAAGGACTGGAACGATATATCAAATGGCTACAAAAAAACTAACAGCAAAACCTTCGATTTCGGTATTTTTCCCCTGCTATAACGACGAGGGCTCAATTGCTAAATTGGTTAACGATGCCAGCGCGGTTTTGAGAAGGATTGCCGAAGACTGGGAAGTGATTGTTGTTGACGATGGTTCCAGCGACAATAGCCGCAAAATCCTTAAAGCTTTGGCGAAAAATAATCCAAAACTGAAGATTGTCTTTCATGAAAAGAACCGCGGTTATGGCGGCGCCTTGAAATCCGGTTTCAGAAATGCGACAAAAGAGCTAGTGTTTTATACGGACGGTGACGGGCAATATGATGTAAGAGAGATTGAAAAGCTACTTCCAAGAATAGCCGATGGTATTGATGTTGTTCAGGGATACAAGCTAAAGCGGCATGACCCGTTTTACAGAATGATTATCGGAACTCTTTATCATCACTTTTCAAGAATAGTTTTTAATATTAAAGTAAAGGACATCGACTGCGACTTTAGACTAATCAGGAAAAAGGCGATGGATGGGATTACGCTGCATTATGATAGCGGTGTGATTTGCGTGGAGCTTGTTAAAAAATTGCAAAAGAAGGGTGCCAGGTTTTCGGAAATTGGCGTACACCATTTTCCGCGACTTCACGGGCAATCACAGTTTTTCAATATAAGACGCGTTTCTAAAACTTTAGCGGAGCAAACTGTGCTGTGGTGGAAATTAATAATCTTAAAGCAATATGACTAACCTTTACACAGACAAAAGGACACTTGTAACGGGCGGGCTGGGATTCATCGGCAGTAATCTTGCCATTAGACTTGTAAAACTTGGGGCGGATGTTGAAATTTTTGATGCTCTGATACCTGATATGGGGGGCAATAAATTTAACATTGAACCGGTTAAAAAAGATGTTAAAGTAACAATCGGCGATTTAAGGGACGAAGGGAAAATTGCTAAGGCAGTCCGCGGCAAAGACATTATTTTTAACCTTGCCGGAACCCTTTCCCATATCGACAGTATGGAAAACCCATTTTCGGACCTCGATATTAACTGCCGCGCGCAACTCCAGCTGCTTGAAGCTTGTAAGAAATTAAACAGAGGGGTGAAAATTATTTATGCGGGAACAAGGAACCAATATGGGAAGGCAAAGTATCTACCGGTTGACGAAAACCATCCGCTGGAACCGACAGATATTAACGGCGTTAACGCGATAGCCGGAGAAAAATACCATCTGATGTATGACAAGGTGTACGGAATAGGAGCGGTTTCACTCAGGATGACAAATACCTTTGGGCCACGGCACCAGATGAAGCATTCAAAGCAGGGGGTTTTGAATTGGTTCTTAAGACAAATTATAGATGGCGAAACAATAAAACTCATGGGTGGCGGAGGGCAAATCAGGGATATTAATTATATCGATGACGTCGTTCGCGCTCTGATTTTGGCGGGGGCTTCTAAAAACGCAAACGGCCAAGTGTATAATTTGGGCGGGAGCGCGCTTTCCCTTTTGGAATTTAGCAAAAAGGCAATTAATATCTTGGGGCGCGGCAATACCCGAAATATTGATTTTCCAAAAGACAGAAAGAATATCGAAGTTGGTGATTATATCGCCGACTATAAGAAAATAACGAAAGATTTAGGATGGGAACCAAAAACGTCAATTGATGAAGCCATCAAAAAAACCTTCGGCTATTATAAGAGATATAAAAAATATTACTGGTAAATGATCCCACTTGTAGATTTATCGACTGATAAAAAATTAACGGCAAAAATTAAGGCTACCGTATGTGATGTCATCGATTCAAAAAATTATATCTTGGGCGAGAGGCTGAAAAGCTTTGAGAAAAAGTTCACAGGTTTTATCGGAGCCGAAGACGCGGTTGGAGTTGGAAGCGGAACAGATGCACTGCGGCTTTGCCTTAGGGCTTTGGGAGTAGGAGCCGGCGACATGGTTTTGACAGTCGGTTTTACCTCACCATTTACCGCAATTGCCATTTTAGAGGAAGGGGCTATGCCGGTTTTTTGCGATATTGATCCCGAAACATGGACATTGGACGTTAAAAGTATCGAGGGTAAATTGGATAGCCATATTAAGGCAATTATGCCGGTTCATATATATGGCAACCCCTGCAACATGGATGTTATTTTAGAGTTTGCGAAAAAGAATAACCTTGTCGTTATTGAAGACGCCTGTCAGGCGGTTGGAGCGAGCATCGGTTCAAAAATGACCGGAACTTTTGGGGATGCTGCTGCTTTTAGTTTCTATCCAACAAAGAATCTTGGGGGTATGGGTGACGGCGGTATGGTAACAACCGCTAGCGGAGAGACTGCCGAGATGATCAGGGTACTTAGGCACGGCGGACAAACGAAAAGATTTTGGCATGAATACGCGGGAATTAACAGCAGGCTCGATGAAATGCAGGCGGCGATACTTGAAGAGAAATTAGCGTATCTTAAAGAAGATAATAGAAAAAGGGCGGGTCTGGCGGGAAAATACGTCCGGGAGCTGGGTAATTTGCCGCTTAAGTTTCAAGAAGTATTGACTGGCGCTTTCTCCTGCTGGCACCAATTTGTAGTACTGACTCCTTTGAGAGACCGTTTAAAGGAATTTTTACTAAAGAAAGATATTACCACGGATATTTATTACCCTTATGCGGTTTACAGCCAAAAGGCGTTTATGGAATTTCCAAAATTTAAAACTCCGGTGACGGATAAATTGAGTGGGCAGGTGCTGTCTATCCCGCTCTACCCATCGCTTAGCGACGGCGATTGCGATTATATTATCAAAAGCATAAAAGAATTTTTTAAGACAGTATGAAAAAGTGGTTTTTGGAACTTTGGAAATTTCGTGAACTCCTTTGGGTTTTTACATTAAAGGAAATTAAGATCCGTTATAAACAAACAATTCTAGGAGTTGCCTGGGCAATATTACAACCGGCTGCGCTTACTATAATATTTACTGTAATTTTCGGTCTTTTTTTGAAAGTTCATTCAGAAAATATCCCTTACCCGATTTTTGCCTATAGCGCTCTTTTGCCTTGGACTTTCTTCTCCACTGCGGTTTCTTTCGGGGCACTTTCTGTCGTTAATAACAGCGGCCTGGTTACTAAAATTTATTTCCCTAAGGAAGTGCTGCCGCTTTCGGCCATAGGAGCAGCTTTTTTTGATTTTCTCATGGCATCTTTGATATTTATCCTGATGATGTTTATTTATAAAATCCCGATAACTTTGAATATCCTCTTCGTTTTTATTTTAATACCTGCAACGTTACTTTTTGCAATAGGTATTTCTTTTTTTCTTTCGGCTATTAACGTGCTTTTTAGGGATATCCGATTCGTGGTACCGCTTGTGCTTCAGGTTTGGCTTTATCTAACACCTGTAATTTATTCCTTTGGGCAAATTCCTGAAAAGTACCGCGTTTTAATTTCTCTAAACCCGCTTGTCGGACTTATTCAAGGTTTTCGGGATGTAACGGTTTTAGGTAAAATGCCGGATTTGAATTTAACAGTGTTTTCACTTGTTGTTTCCCTAGCGGTCTTCTTTTTGGGCTAC
This sequence comes from Candidatus Curtissbacteria bacterium, assembly GCA_030647775.1. Lineage (GTDB taxonomy): Bacteria > Patescibacteriota > Microgenomatia > Curtissbacterales > GWA2-41-24 > JACPKK01. The sequence continues at coordinate 380,815 of JAUSJC010000010.1, read as the reverse complement.
TGGTTTTTTAAAAGTAAGGAAAGTATATTTGCCGATGTCATTTAATGAAAGAAATATCTCCAAGCAATGAAGCAGATTGAATTTAAAAACGTAACTAAAACTTACAATCCCGCAAAAGGGAGATATGGTCTCCTAACCCAGGCCCTGGGGGGAAACCTAAATAGAATAATCGGGAGGAAATTAAAAGAGGAAAGAATTGTTGCTTTAAAAAATGTTTCATTTTCCGTGGAGAGAGGCGAAACACTAGGGATCATTGGGAAAAATGGGGCTGGAAAATCGACTATTCTAAAATTAATTTCAAAAATTACTTACCCTGACGGCGGAGAAATTGAAGCCCGCGGCAGGATTGGCGCATTTATAGAACTTGGGGCCGGGCTTCATCCCGAACTTTCGGGAAGGGAAAATATTTTTCTATATGGAGCAATTTTGGGAATGAAGAAGAAAGAGATTGAGAAAAAATTTGACGAAATTGTCGATTTTGCGGAAATTAAAAGGTTTCTGGATATCCCCATTAAAAAATATTCCTCCGGAATGTATTCCCGCTTGGGGTTTTCCGTTTGTGCTTTTTGCGATCCGGATATACTTTTGGTCGACGAAGTTTTGGCGGTGGGAGATATTAATTTTCAAGAAAAATGCCTTTCTAAAATGCTTTCTTTTACAAAGGAAAAATCGATTATTTTCGTTTCACATAATCTGGAAGCCATCAAAAGTATTTGCTCTAAGGTTATTTATTTAGAAAAAGGCAAAATTAAGAAAATCGGTTCACCGGATGTGGTTATTAAAGACTACTTAAAAGAAGCAACCGAGGAACAAATTTGAAAGATAAAAATTTCATAGTTTTATTTTTTTTGATTTTGGTTTTGGCCTTTTGCGTACGATTTTTCAATCTAAGGGTCGACCCTTCAATACTCCTTGATAGCGGCCAGGTCGGTGATGAAGGTTACTGGCTTTACAACGCAAGGAATTTAAAAACATTCGGCCATTTAGCTCCTGACGAGTTTTACCATGATTTTGCGGCTGCTCCCCTTTTTAGTGCTGTTTCGTTTTTAAGTTTTTCTTTCTTTGGTGTTGGCTTCTGGCAGGCTAGAATTCTTAGTGCCTTATCCGGATTTTTCATAGTTCTTATTACCTATAAAATCGCCCGGCCTATGGGTGAAAAAATTGCGCTAGTTGCAACCTTTTTAATATCCATCAATACAGCCCTTCTTTTGCATAACAGGCTCGCTGTACCGGAGTCGCTTTCGATTCTTTTTATGGCCTTGGCAGTTTGGCTCTGGACTGGGGAAAAATACCTTGTTGCCGGCGCAGCAACCTCGCTTGCGCTTCTTTCCAAAACAACAGCATTTTTATTTCTGCCATCAATGACAGCAATTATAATAATTGATTACTTTTCCAAGAAAATCGGGAGTAAAGATGTTGTTAAATTCTTGGCCGGAAGCATACTCGTCTTTCTTTTAATCGCTATACCGATTTCGGTTATTTGGGGAAATAAAGTAATTTTAATATATTCAACATTTGCTAAATGGTATTACCCCGGGAATAGCACGGCATTATGGACAAATGTAATCAACTTTTTTACCCATCCTTTTTGGGGATCGCCATTTGTTTTCCCGCTGGTAATTTTGTCTTTGGTCAATATATTCGCCACGTATTTTAAAAAATTAGAAACTGGCTACTGCCAAAGAGTATCATTCTATTGGCTTTTTGGAGCATTTATTTTAACTCCTTTTATGTCCCAGGTTACAAATGCTCGACTCCTTCCACTTTTAGTGCCGCTCTCCATTTTATCAGCGCAAACTATAATTCTGCATAAGAAATATTTCTTAAAAATAAAAGATATTCAAGTAAAAAATATTAGTGGAGTAACAAAAAGTTTGTTAATTTTTTTGCTATTTTATCCTCTTTCGGTTTTGATAGGAAAATTTTTGCTTGCAATTGCCAAGAGAGTCTTGGAGGATGAACAAATCGTCTATCAGTTACCAATTGCCTCTATTTTGCTAGTTTTTGCTTTAGGAACCACATTTAATTTTTTTTACAAAAAGAAAGCTTGGGATTTCTTAATAAAATTTAATGCCATCCTTTTGATTGCTCTTCCTGCAATTTCTTTTGTTCCAACTATGGCTGGTCTTATGACCATGTTTAAAGTAGCGGTATTGAGTCGCACAGAAATCACAATTCTGGAAATTATAACTGCTGTGATTATAATTTTGAGTATCTTTTCATACAGGGCTATTTTTAATAAATCTATAATCTTTTTTTCTACGTTATATTTAATTTTTTCAGTTTTTGGCTTAGTGACAATCTTTTTGCATCCGAGTTTTAATCTTTATAATGCAAGCAGAGAGCTTGGTAAATATGCCGATAACTCTGTTGTCATCGGATTCCTCGGCCATGAACTTGCAATTCAAAATCGGTCTAAGGTAATTTACTTCGCTCCCCGACTTAATTTTGTTTCGGGGCTTAACCAAAATTATTTAGAATTCAATCCCAAAATCTTACTGGTACCTGACGTTTTTGACAACCAGCGCATTGATAAAGGGCCTTGGCTAACAGAGGAAGATATTCAAAAAAAACTTATTCCTTTGGGTAAACTTGACTTTTCAAGACAGTTTTTGACGGCAAAGAGGGAAGTCAAAATAAAGGTTTATGAAATTGCAGAATGATTTTAGTTGCCGTAGAAAATAATTTTCTCGTTTAAAAATCTCGCTGAACCTTTCTTTTTAAGTTTTAGCTTCTGATAAAAAATATTGGCTTCTTGCATCTTCTCCCTAACTGACAGCCGGAAGTGGTTATAGCCTCTTTTTTTAAACTCTATTTGGCAGGCTTTTATAAGTTTTGTTCCGATCCCCTTCCCTCTTGCGCTGGGAACGACGGCAAGGGAAAAAATCTCGCCAAAATTTTGCCCCGATTTGAAGCTTGGATAAAAAGGTGTTTGAGCAAGTTTTGCAAAAATATTTGGTTTTTTGATAACGGTAATCATTACTGGAAACCAGAGACTTAAAATTGTTGCTTTGAGAATCGTCTTTAGGTTTGTTGCGCCGCTTGCGAAACCGACAATTTTAGAGTCATCGACAACAACTAACGTGAAGGTGTTGCTATTCCCCATAAATGATTTGTAAAATATTCCCAGAAAGCTTTCACCAAGCGCGGAGAGGATGCCCACTTTAAGGTACCTGAAATGAATACTGGCTATTTGCGGGATATCTTTTTCCTCAATTGTTCTAATTAACATTATTTGGATTCAATTGATAAGTGCTAGTGAAGAATATCATTAAAGAGCTCCGCTTTTCAATTTAAAGTATTGGCAATTGTTAAAAGGAGAATTCTAATTTTTAGATTTTGAAATGGTATAGGCGCAAGCTTCATAGGGAAAGCTCGAATATATTTTAAATTCATCAAGAACAAAATTATTTTCGAGTAGCGCCTTGTACTGCTCCTGTTCCCGTATGTGCTGACCCTGATCTAAATTCCTTAAAAACTTTCCCAGTATGTTCCACCTGCTTGTAGGCTGGATTGCATCCCAGACAATAACTTGACCATTTTTTCGACAAACTCTTAGTGACTCTTTGAGAGCCTTGATAAGTCCGGTTTCCGATAAATGATGGAGAACCCCTTTTGAGATAACCGCGTCAAAAGCACTATCAGGAAACTTGAGGCTGACTGCATCCATTACGAAGAACTTATCATTTGGGAAGCGTTTCTTTGCTGATTCTATAAAATTTTTGTTTACGTCTATTCCAACAAAGTGGTCCACAGGAATATTGTCCCTGTAAAAAGCGGTTGCACAACCAACATCCAGAACACTGTTTGCTGACATTCTCTTTAATTTCTTTGACAAATCCTGTGCAGATTGCTTCGAAAAAAAGTGTGCAAGTAACTTTTGGCTGAGATCGTATCCCATGCTGGTTTCTAATATTTTTAGATGCATGATTAACTGGCTATTTTATATAAGTTTTTTTAAATATTTGGTCTGCCAATAAATCGGCAAACACTCTATGCCCATTTTCATTCCAGTGACCATCCTGGTCGAAGAAAAGTTTCCTGGATCCACTTGCCTGTCTCATATCGCTTGTCAAATCTAGTGCATCTATCCCAACGTCATGGGACCAGCTGATTAAATCATCGAGTGCCCTATTCGAATATGTCACTCCTCTTTTAAAGCCGTAGTCAAGCCTTCCATCTTTCCATTCCTGACCATTTAAGACTTGCCCATGAGGGAAAACTACTAACAGAAAATCGGTTCCGTTTTTATCCAGTAGCTCCCGATTTTTCAAAATGTACTTTTCAGGCCTTTTGAATGCATCATTGTAATCTTTGGGCTTTTGCAGCTCGGTTATAGCAAACAGATTATCACTAATTTTGTCCTTTTGAAACCTACGGGAATATGCGTTTTTCAGCGTTTCCAAATTCTTGAACAGAATGAAGTGACTTGTAAGGAATGATTTAATTTTCGCTACTTCCGACTGCTTGTTAGTGCTTTGGCTAGATGAATCTGATACGTCAAAGACTTTTAGATTTGGTGCAGTTATTAAATCTGAGGATTCTTCGCTTTGAAGAATTTTTTTCGCCTCAGGAGTAAGATGGCTATCGAAAAAATATTCGTCTTTAAAATCCGTTGCATTGATGGTTTGAATCACCAAATCAGGATGGAATTTAATTCCAAATTTTACCAAATAGAGATACTCTAAAAGAGGAGACCACCCGGCGGTTCCTACTTGAATAACTTCTACCGGCAATTTTGAATTCTGTTTAATTTTCCTCTCTAATATTTTACCTGCCGTATTTTCAATATCCACCCCAACTCCTTCAAAGAAAGAATCCCCCATGATTAAAATTCTGTAGGTATTATTTGGTTTATCTAGGCTGTATTCAAAATCTCTAAATCCGAGTGAATTAATTACGTAAGTTGCCGACCACTCTTTAGTTTTATATGAACACCTACTATTTGGAATAAATGCCGTATAAAGATAAGTATCTTTCTTTTTACATGTCCCGATTATTTGGGTTGTAGGGTTGCTCTTAGAAAAAATGATAAACCTCGTAAAAATCTCGAAAACAGCGAGGCCTATTAAAATAGCCGCTATTACTAAAAGAGATTTTAAGTAAAGGTTCACTCTACTGCTTTTTTCAATCATATGGTTATAATTATTTTTCTAGAACGAAGAAGTAGCTCATCCCCAAAACAGACCTGGCAAGGTGAAGGATTTTAAATTCCCTAAACAAACTTTTTAATTCTTTACATTTAAAATTTTTATGAAAAGGTTCGCCTCGCGGACAAGTACTGGAGAGGAACCTTAAAAACCATATCGGGGAATCGCTTGGAACACTGCCAATTAAAACTCCCCCTTTTTGAAGCACCCTTATAAATTCTTTGATGGTCGGATTGGGATCCGGCTGGTGTTCTATGACTTCCGTGCAAACTATTGTGGAAAAAAAATTATCTTTAAACGGAAGTTTTTCAATATCGGCTTTGACGATTTGCGCTTTCGGTGCGTGAACTTTTGCCCTTTTTATGTTTCTGGGGTTAATATCGACCCCATAAGAACCATGAGGCAGGTGTCTTAATATTAGGCCGGTTCCGCAACCAGCGTCTAAAATTACGGTACCTCGAAGGTTCTTATTAATAAGTCTTAGGACCCAGTATTCCCTAAGTTTATGGAAAAAAGATTCCAAGCCCTTTAATTTGTCGGTTACCTCCACCCAATCGTAATCTTCTATATCTTTATAATAACTCTTGTTGAACTCGATAAATTTCTCATCAAATTTTTGTATCGTTTTCATTAAAAAAAAATTGTAGCACAGGAACTTTTAAATGTATACTCTAGGGTGAATGATAAATTAATTGTTAAATGTCGTTATTCAAAAGTAAATTTTTAATTTTAATTGTCTTGGTTGGTGTAGGACTACGTTTTTTGGGTTTAAATTTTGGTTCCCCATCGCTTTATGTCTCTAACGATGAGGCAATTACGCAAATATCAGCTTATACGATGATTGCACAAAAAACGATAAAGTCTCAATCTTATTACACGCCTCTTAGTGCCTACATCCAAATTCCTTTTATTGGCTTTTCTTATCTATATATGAAGACAATGGGTAATATCCATAATATTGATGAGTTTAGGCAATTTGTAATTACACATGAGGGTTACTTTTTATTTATACCGAGATTTTACTCGGCATTCTTTGGTACTCTAACAATTCTTTTAATTTATCACTTGACAAAGCTTTTATTCGAGAATAAACGGATCGCTATGCTGGCTGCACTGCTTGCCTCTTTTTCATTCAATTTGGTTCACATGTCTCATTTTGCAAGACCATGGCCCGAAGCAATGTTTTTTTTGCTGTTGGCTTTATATTTTTGTTTAAAGAGACAATTTTTATGGGCATTTATTTGTGCAATTGTTTCTTATGGTTTTCTACAAATTGGGATTTTCAGCTTCCCCCTGATATTTCTCTTCTTTGAAAAAAAGTATTTACGCCAATTTATAATCGGTCTTTTGCTAAGTGCATTTTCTGTTTTGATTTTAAGCAGATTAGTCTTACATTCAGGATTTGAGGACGCTCTTTTAAAACTACGACCCGATTCCTTTATTGGCGCGTTATTCAGACATGAAAGCGGTATATTGGCGAAACTTATCAATAATTTGACCAATCCCAACTTGTTTTTTATCATCAGAAGTTTTGCAAAGACAGATTTTGTAATATTATTATTTGGAACACTTAGCGTCTTTGGTTTTAGAACCTTTAGCAAACAAGCAAGGCTCGTATTTTATTTCCTCATTGCTAATTTTGTTTTTGCATTGTTTTTTCTTTACCCCGTTTTGCATTATTTTAATATTGCAATTTTTCTACTCATCCCTTTTGCGGCTTTTGCCACTTGGAATGGCCTTAAATGGCGCTTATTGGAAAATAGCTGGCCTTTGAAATTTTTTACCCTGACGGTAATTTTTTTTGTTGCAGGTTTTAATTCTTTTTACTGGAATTATATTTTTTTGAAAGAACCGACTTTCATTCAGGCAAGAGATTGGATCGCTCGAAATATTAACCCGCGAGAACCTATTGCTTATTTAGGAGGAAGATATCAAACTTTCGTTCCTTCAAAAGAAGCAATTTTAAATGGACAAAAATTCCAGCCTAATTATTATCAGGAAGCAACTGTGCTTAGCGGTAACTACTTGCCTAATATGAGAAACATTGTCTACACGGCACCCGCGGGCGGCAAAACGAAAATGGAAAAACTTAACAACGCAACAGGCGATTATCCTATTTCTTATGTCATAGACTACTACTACTACCCGAAAGACAGTATTTATTCACAAAACCCTAATTTGCTGAAAAAGGTAGCCACCTTTAGCCCTTTGAAAAGCGGGCTTGCATATCGTGGAATACTACCAGAAGCATTATACGAAGCCGCTTCTAATTTTGAGAGCTATGATAATGGGGAGACGTTTTCAATGTATAGCCTAGAACGTACCGGGCCATATTTTGATATTTTAAAGTTTAAATAGATTCCCACGGCCTCTTTTTGCGAAGCAAAAACGTGAGCTTGCGAACTAAGGCCGTGGTTCTCTGATTTTCGCTCAGAATAAGTCTTCACCAATTCGACTCATAATCTTGAACTTGATTAATAATCTCCGATAGCCCTATTATTAACTCTATGAAAAAAGCTTATAGAGATGTGGAAAAATGCAGAATTTGTCATAGCAGGCGGCTTTTTAAATTTCTCGATTTAGGGTCTATGCCGATACCGAATGGCTTCTTAGAAAGAGATAAATTAAAAACTTCCGAGCAGAAATTTGAACTTGCATGTTTATTTTGTGAAGACTGTTGTTTGGTACAACTTTCTATTGTTGTTAACCCCGCACTGATGTTCAAAAACTATGTTTACATCCCTTCTATGGCCAAGGTTATGATGAATAACTTTGGCAATCTTGCTTTTCAAATATACAAGGAGTTCAAATTGAATAAATCTTCACTGGTAGTAGATATTGGATCTAATGATGGAAGCCTATTGACCTTTTTCAAAAATTTTGAAGTTAAAGTTCTTGGAATTGATCCTGCAAAAAATTTAGCGAAGCTTGCAGAGATGAAAGGAATACCTACGGAAGTAAAATTTTTTAACGCTCGAAACGCGAAACAAATAGTGAAAAAATATGGGAAAGCAGATGTAATAACCGCGACTAACGTAATTGCCCATATTGATAATCTGCATCAGGTCTTTGAGGGTGTAGCGAGTTTGCTGGCAAAAGACGGTGTATTTGTTACAGAATTTCCATATTTGGTAGACCTTATTAAAAAAAATGAATTCGATACTATTTATCATGAACATCTGTCATATTTTTCACTCAAGCCTTGGATTAAATTGATCAGCCTATATGGTTTTGAGATAATAGGTGTCCAGCGACTTTTGATACATGGCGGTTCTATCCGTTTGATTCACAGAAAAAAAAGCCGTAAAAGCAATAAGGCCTTAAATACCGTGAAATATTTGCTTTCTGTTGAAGAAAACCAAGGCTTATATTCAACAAAGGCTTTGATCGATTTTGCCAGAAGAATTGAAAATTTAAAAGTTGAGCTTATGGAACTGTTGACCGATTTGAAGAAAAAGAGAAAAAAAATTATTGGGTATGGCGCTGCCGCAAAGGGCAATGTTTTGACTAATTATTTTGGTATTGGCACTAACATTTTAGACTACATTGTCGATTCCACTCCATATAAACAAGGGTTATTTACCCCCGGTGTTCATATCCCGGTTTATGGGGAAAGTAGAATAGCAAAAGACAGACCAGATTATATACTCATTCTCGCCTGGAATTTTGCTGACGAAATTATTGAGAAAGAACGAGAGTTTAAAAAAAATGGCGGAAAGTTTATAATTCCCATTCCTAAAATAAAAATCGTGTAGACTATATTTATGTGGGGCAAAAAAACAGTTGCAGTAATAATTCCGATTGCGAATAATAGTTTGGCATTGTCAGTCGTCCAGGATTACGATTCAACCGGCTATGTTGATGAGGTTATTGTGGTTGGGGAGGAAGCAGATTCAAGGCTTGGAGATTCACTAGCGCGAACAAGAGCAAGATATGTTAAACAATCAAAACCCGGTCTGGGCATTGCCATTAGGGAAGGGGTGAACAAAACCGGGGCGGATTTGGTTATTATCACTGAGGCAGATGGGACATTTATCGGGAGAGATATACTTAAACTTCTCTCTTATAGCGATGACTTCGATGTCGTATTTGGAAGCCGCACACATGTGCCACTGATAGCTAAAAGCTCCGGAATGACCTTTGCCAGACGACTGGTAGATGATTTATTCGGAAAAATTACAAGTGTTCTTTTTTTGAGTTCACCGCTTACTGATGTCGGATGTACATTAAGACTTACAAACAGAAAGGCGTGGAAAGGGGTGCAAAAATATTTTAAGTGCGACAGCGAGATGTTTTTGACCGAATGGCTGCTTCTTATTGTCAAAAATAAAACGAGATTTATAGAGATTCCTGTTCATTTTGTAGCTAAGAAGAAAAAAACTCAAGCGAAAACGGCCTCTTATTTCGTCAAGAGAGCGGTCTTTATATTGTTTTATATAATCAAGATAAGATTTTTTGTGTAGGCATTTCACAAATTTCTGGCTGGTGTTTTGTTACCACCCTATTTTTCATCTCTTTTCACAAATTATATTGTTTTGTGAGTTTAGTTATCCGGTGATTTAGGTTTTGATCCGGCCTTTTGAATATTTTGTATTTTGCTCCTAAGCCTGCCGTTAAATACATAAAAATGACCTTAAACGTGCTTAAAGTGTAATTAACACTGCTCGTAAACCCGGCTCCCCGCTTTTTCCCGACATACGATGTTTCGACTGGTACTTCAGAAATGACAGCATTTACCATCTGGGCTTGGGTTATTAATTCGAAGCTGAAAATATAGTTGTTTGAATTTTCTTCGAAGTTTATTTTTTTTAGTAAGGATTTTGTATACACCCTAAACCCTTGATGAAAATCATTTATATTTATTTTTAAGAAAAATCCGGAAATTGTGTTAAGCAGAAGAATTGGAATTATTTTCCAGATAAACATTCCGCTTTTTTGGGCTATGTAACTTAGGCTCGAGAAACGGTTACCTACAACCAGTTCTGACCCTTTTTGAACTTCTTCCAGTGCACCTGCGATTGCTGTCGATTTGTATTCATTATCCGGGTGTATATCCACAATTATATCTGCGCCTTTTGAGAGAGCGGTAACTAATGCCTTTTTAAGATTTCCTCCATATCCTAGATTAAATTTATTTTTATATGTCAAAATGCCAAGACTTTGTGAAATTTTCGAAGTGTCATCTTGTGATGCATCATCGAAAAGAAGAATTTCGTCAAACAAATGTTTCGGAAGACTCTTATAAAATTCTTTAAGAGTTCCCTCGGCATTGTAAGCTATTAATATTGCAATGACTTTCTTTTTCTTAACCATTACGCTTCCTTGCTACAACAAAATTTATTGGCGACTCCTTTATGAGAAAGAAAAATAATTCTGCTACTGTGGCAAACGCCAGAATAGGAAAAAGGAATAATAAAAAGAACGGAAACTTACTTTTTTTGAAATAGTCAGTAGATTTTATTCCGATTATATCCAAGAAGCTTTCAAGAAAACCCCAAAGTACGTATTCAACGGCAAAAACATCTTTTTTCTCGATTTTCATAAAACCAGACCGTGAAAACAAGCCGTCCAAACCGGAACTTGTGATATGGACTAAGTGTCTAGGTGGATCAAGGTGAAACCAATGTTTTTTAAAAATACGTGATTCTAAACAGTCAAACCGGGGTAATTCTATAAATAAAAACCCATTATCTGTTAATAAATTAAATGATTTTTTTAAATATTCAACGGGTGTGGGAACATGCTCTAAACTCTCCCAAAAAAATACACCATCAAATTTTTTGTGTGTTTTCCATTTCAAGAAGTCGACTTTCAATACTTTCCTGTTATTTATTTTTGCACCAGGATGTTCTATACAAGTAATTTCATAATTCCCTTTTAATGCGTTGGCGAAATTGCCTTCACCTGAACCTATTTCCAAAATACGCCCTTTAATCAAATATTTTTTCAACCATTTATCCCTTCTTGCTTGAAATACCTTAAATACTAGATTTTTTATCTTTCCTAATATGCCGGGAGTTATCCAGTAGTTCGAATGGTAGTATTTGGAAATATTACTCGGAACCGGGTAAGTATAACCGTTTCGACAGTTATGACAAATGAAAATTTTAAACTTGTTTACGGACGGATATAATAATGTGGTTTTTTCCGCCGAACTGCAGTTTGGACACTTTCTGGAAGAATTTATTTTCATCTTATAATTTAGGTGCTATTTAAATTGTAAACACGAGCAAGATCAATGATACTACAAGAGATTATGAATAAGTGTACGGCCGGATAAGCGCAAGGGAAACCCGGTATTTTGTTAGGGATTTTTAACAACAAGAAAATGAACCTCGCCGTTTGGCAGATACGTTTTTGCAACTACGTTTTTTACGTCCTCCGGAAAATCGCTCGGGTACCCAATAAAAAGAGCGCTTTTGAGATTTTTGTCTTGAAGCCAGTTAATTGACCTAAATTCAATATTGTCAATTTGATTGTAGATCTGTTTATAAGAGGGCGGTTCGTTCGTCCAACCGGAAGCCTTTTTTTGCATTACAGAAGGATCAACTTTGTTGTAAAAAAGAAAGTAAACGGGGGGAATAAGTTTGCTCTTAGACCAAGTGAAAACTATTTTCTCGTATTTTGTTTTATTTTCATTAACTATTGGAATAGCATTTTTTACCGTAGAAAACCACGCCCCATTATCATCTTCAGAAGTAAACTCGTTTGGTGAATGGATAAAATACTGGTGCAAAAAGAAATATATGCTTGACATATACACAAGGACAAGAAAGATAACAATATGTAACCAATATTTAACTTTAGTTTTCTTTATTTGTTCATAAAAATTGTTAATCCCGACTGCTGAAATAATTTGAATTGCCAGTAAAAATAAAATAGATCTATGAAAAAAAGTGGCTCCGAGTATAAATATAGCGGGTATGGGCCCGATCAGAAATAAACTTGCGACAAGAAGATTGTGCTCTTTCCTAATATCATTTATAAGATATAAGAATCCAAATAGGAAAAAAGGCAGTTCAATAAGATAAAATAATCCAACGTAGTTTACATAAAACAGCCGAATACCACTACTATTAACGAAAAGGGCACTAAAATTTATGTATTTGAAATAGTTTTCTACCGAATCGATTAAATATACCAGTCTGCGATTATGCAATAAAGCACTAAAGTTATCGTTATTTTTAATATCCTGTTGCTTTTCTGATATTGATATCGGAAGCGTTACATCATTCTGAAAAATCGAAATCGAGTTTAATCGTCCCCTTGAGCTTTGATTTAAGTAGTAAACAATACTCGGTAAAGATAAAATAATTAATAAAGATAATGCCAGAAGACTTATTTTTAAATTTTTGGAAAAGTTTTTTCTATAAATAATTGTGACAGTAATAACTATTAGCGGAAGATAAAGAATTGCCGCAAGATAAATATATTGAGTCAAAACGAGCACTAATGCACTTAAAATAATTAATTTAAAATTTTTTTGAATACCCAGTAAAAAAATGATAAGAAATAAGATATAGAAAAAAATAAGTTCAATGTACAGCCAGAGTGCCCTAGAAATAGCTATATTCCAAGGGGCAAAAGTTGTTAAAATTGCACAAATTATAGGTAAATATTTCTTCTTGGGATAAAGAATTTTAGCTAGAAAATACATTAGAAGCGGCGTAAGCGCGCCAATCGCGGCAGGTAAAAGCCTAATAGCAAAATCGTTTAAGCCAAATATGTAAATTGTCGGAATAGACGCGTATATCCCGAAACCCGGGACAAAACCATCAAGAGACTGAAAAAATATGGGAAGATGCCTTCCATAAACATCCTTACCGGTTTTAAGAATAGAAAAAGCATTATATGCCATATCTGCTTCATCTGCTGACAGCCCGTTTGGAACATTACCTAATTGATATAACCTTAAGAAAAAGCTGATCGCAGTAATGGCAAAAATAAAAGAGATTACCAATTTATTTTTAGAAATAGATCCCCACAGCCTGAAGGTTGTGGTTCTCTGATTTTCGCTCAAAATTCGTTTCATCTCCGGAGTTTTTTCGCTCGAAATAAATCCTTGAGTCATTTAAGTGGTAGTTTTTGGGCAATGATTAACGATTGCTTCCCAAAAAGTAGATGCAGTGGGGTTAGTTTTAAATAAAGTCTAACCAAAAATCCCATTTTCGGTAAGCGACTTTTTGTCGTATATGGTAGAAATCTGTTTCTTTTTTCTATTATCCTGCAACCATTTAAGGTTAGGGCTTCAACCATGCTTTTTTCCGTTAACGGAAGCTGGTGATCCAAAAAATCCCAGTAAGCCGCCCCAATATATCGGATGTTTGGCATAAGAACAATAATTTTCCCGCCTGTTTTTAATATTTTATTAATTTCCACCAGCGTTTTTGCCAATTCTTCTTTCGTGGATAAATGTTCAAAAAAATTACTGGCAAAAACGACGTCAACTTTGTTATACAAATTTTTAGGTAAATTGGTACTTGAGGTAATTAAAGTTGCTAGTCCTTTGTTTGCAAATTTTTTGGTTTCCGGGTTAATGTCGATGGCAATTCTGATTTTTGCTTTAATGTTGTTTATGAATTCACAATACCCCGCGCCAAGATCGCAAACGGTATCGGAAGGTTTTATGTATTTTTGGAAAAAATCCCTGCAAAGAATTTTCCAAATTTCGTTTCTCTTCTTAAGATCTTTATCAAAACGTAACCTGTAAAGACGAGTTATTTCCGGTTCCATGATTTATAGTTGCAATTCTACATTTTATGAGGTGTAAAGTATATTTGGGTAATTGTTTGAAGAGAGCTTATCAAAAGCTTAGAATAAGAATTATGCAACATAAAGTACTGTCAAAAATAATTCCCTTCGGGGATTATTATAATCGCAATAATAGGTCGCTGTCATAGGAAAAACGGAATGATATTAAAAAGATACTCCAAGAAATTTTTAGATAAATATATAGAAGACGAGTTTGACAAGGCTAGTACCAGCCACAGTACCAGTCCTGATCCAGACTGGAATTTGATATGGGTACTGACCGGCGCAAAATTTTCGATTGACGATTTCAAAAACAGTGATGATATTGAAATGAAAAGGAGACTGAGAACCGGAATTCTTGTTGCGCTTAAGATCGCGTCTTTAAAGTCGGGACGGCGTGATCTCGGATTCGGCGAGATAAAAAAATGGGCACCTGGAATTTACATTAGCGGCTATGACGAGCAAAACATAGTACTTCAAAAATTAAAGGGCGAAAATCATTTTAAAAGCCGGTTTGGTTTTCCAGATACGAAAATTGCCGTGGGCGGGAAAGAACATATTAAAAATACCATAGACCAGTTTAAAAAGTTTCCAGCCCGGAAATGGCCGGCAAAGGGTAAGTTAGTTATCTTAACTGACGCTTATCACATGCCTAGAGTCATCTTATATGCTAGAACCATTTTCAGAAAAGACTGGCTGGGAAGAACGGTTTTTATAACTGCCGAACCGCGTTACATTCCCAGTGAGTTAGTACTTCTCGAAAAGGATAAAATACGTAAATATTTTGAAAAAGTTTAATCAATGAATAAAGCTAAAATAATTGTGGTTACCGGGGCAAATGGGCTTATTGGAAATAATTTCTGTAAGCTTGTCAAAAGTATGAATTTTGAAGTGCGGCTTTTTGATAGGAACATTCACAATTTTGGATCAATAAATAGTTTAATGCCGCTTATCAAAAAGGCGGACTTTATTGTCCATTTGGCTGGAGAGAAATCTAATGACCCCGTTCAATTGAAATTCAACATTGAAAGCCTAAGGATCATTATTCAGGCAGCGAACAAATTTTCGCCTTCCGCACATATTATTTTTCCTTCCTCGTTCGCTGTTTACAAACCTCCGTTAAAAAACCAAGTCGTTAGTGAAGATTTTGATTTGGAACCAAGAAATGCCTATGGCGAGTCAAAGCTATTATGTGAAGAATATCTAACTCGCGAAATTCCAAAAACCGACTTAAAAGCAACGCTTTTGAGATTTGCCAACGTTTATGGTAAAAACGTCAACCCAAAAGATAATTCTCTGATTACCCATATTCTGACAGCACTTAAAGAAGGTTCAACGCTAGTAATTACCGGTGACGGTTGGCAAATTAGGGATTTTTTGCATGTGGGTGATGCGGCGAGTGCAGTGTTGGCCGTGATATTAAAAAACTCTACTGAAAAAACCAGTATTTATAATATTTGTTCGGGCCGGGGAGTAAGCATTAATGAGGTGGTCTCAATGGTAGAGAGAGTAAGCGGGAAAAAACTCAAGACAAAATTTATTGAGGCAAAAAGTACAGATTTAGGATATTTTGTTGGAAGTTTTGAGAAAGCCGAAAGAAAGTTTAACTGGACTCCAAAGATAACGCTTACCCGCGGACTTAGGACAATTTTTGGTCATAGATTTTAAAAATTCGAGTTTTTCGTGTAGAATCAATCAGATATGACAAATATACTTGAAGGGAAAAACATTTTGGTTTGCGGCGGAACGGGATCAATTGGGTCCGAAATTGTTAGGCAAGCTTTAGCGCATAAACCGAAGCATTTAAGGGTACTCGGCCGCGACGAGACAAAATTGCAGGACCTTCTCTTTTCTATCGACTTTCCAAATAATGTCAGACCCTTGATTGGTGACATCAGAGATAAGGAAAGATTGAGGCTTGCCATGGATGATGTCGATATCGTTTTTAATGCCGCTGCGCTTAAACACGTAACTTTTTGCGAATATAACCCGTTTGAAGCCGTTAAAACTAATGTTATCGGGACCCAAAATATCATTGATGTCGCTCTTGAAAAAAATGTCGAGAGAGTTATTACAATTTCAACCGACAAAGCAACCCAACCCAATAGTACACTTGGTGCAACAAAACTGCTCGCGGAAAGATTAACGGCGGCAGGGAATTTTTACAGGGGGAATAAGAGGATAAGATTGGCATCCGTAAGGTTTGGGAATGTACTTGGATCGCGAAACTCTATTTTGCCTAGAGTGAAGAGCCAGATTGAAAACGGCAAGCCAGTAACAATCACCGATAAAAACATGACCCGTTTTGTGATGTCTATTGATGAGGCCGTCAGGTTAATATTTGAGTCAGTGCAAATCATGCAGGGAGGGGAAGTTTTTATCTTAAAAATGCCTAGCGTTAGAATTGAGAATCTTATAAAAGTATTTGTTTCAGCATTTTGCAAAAAAAATAAAATCAATAAAAATATTAAGTATAGTTATATCGGCTTACAGCCAGGCGAAAAAATACATGAAAGCCTTCTAACTGGCAATGAAGCTGCTAGTGCCCTTGAAAATGAAAAGATGTTTATACTGCTTTCGGATATTAATGATTTCAAAAGTTTTGAGTACCCAACCTTTAAGAAAATTTTAAAGGCAAAAGAATTCACATCAGATTCAGTTGACTTACTAAGCGATGGCGAGATAAGTAAGATGATTAGCAAAATTCCACAGCTTTTATGAAGACTATAAAAATTGGCGGTAAGAAGATCGGGGGAAATGAACCGGTTTTTATAGTTGCGGAGGCCGGAGTTAACCACAACGGGGAACTGGAAAGAGCAAAAGACCATATTCGGCTTGCCAAAGAGGCTGGATGCGATGCTATTAAATTCCAGAATTATACTGCGGAGAGACTTGTTACCAAAAAAGCGCCAAAATATTGGCACGTAGGGCCTAATGACGGCAAGACCCAATATGAAACCTTTTCCGTTTTGGATGAATTGCCGGAAAATAATTACCAGAAGATGATGGATTATGCGAAAGAAATTGGCATCATCTTATTTTCAACTCCATTTGAGCTTGAAGCCGTTGATCTACTTGAAGATATTAATGTTCCTGCCTATAAAATCGCTTCGGCTGATATTATTTACTTCCCACTTCTTTCGAAAGTAGCGAAAACGGGTAAACCGATTATTATGTCGACAGGAGCGGCGACAATTGGTGAGATAGAAGAAGCGGTGAATTTTATTAAAAAATGCGGGAACGACCAAATTATCCTTCTTCATTGTATCTTAAGCTACCCGACGGCTGCCGATGATGCAAATCTCCTGATGATAGATTCACTCCGGGGTTTGTTTCCGGAGATTCCAATTGGATTTTCCGACCATACCTTTAGCCCTCTGACTCCAGCTTTTGCGGTAATGAGAGGCGCAAGAATAGTTGAGAAACACTTTACAACAGATAAGACTTTGCCTGACAGTCCTGACCACCAATTGGGGGTTGATCCGGCCGAAATGAAGCAGCTGGTTGATGCGGTCCGGCTCGCCGAAGAAAGCCTTGGGAAAGGGTTGAAAGAGCCGGTAGAATCTGAGATGGAAGCTCAAAGATTTGCAAGGAGATCTGTAACATCGCTCGTCGATATTAAGAAAGATACTAAAATAACGAAAGACATGCTAATTGGTAAAAGGCCGGGAATGGGTATTCCTCCAAAATTTATCGACATCGTTGTCGGGCGCAAAGCAAAAGCAGATATTCCCGCAGACACTACCATTACTTGGGATTTAATTTGAAGAGAATTTAGGCAAAAATTGTTTCAACCAACTTAGGAGTACGGCATCTTAATTTACCTTCAAGGTAATAGTCAACAATTTTATTTTCAAATAGGTTATAGATCACTCTTAAGTGTTCGGGTCTAAAATCCGTTGTTAAAAATTTTTTACCTGTATTTTTTTGTCTTACGCCTTTTATATCTTTCCCCTCCATTTTTTTTAGAAGCTTAATCGCTTCCTCTGCCGACTTTAGAACTACTTTGCAAGCGACGTCATGGATTCCGTCGCCTTTTTCAAGGAAAGGCCGGACTTGATGAATTACGTCACCGGCGTCCGGCTCTTGGTTAATAAAATGAAACGTGCTACCGGCATAAGTGGGTTCCAAGAAATAAAAAGGCCAAAATAAAGTAGCAGAACCCCTGTATCTTGGTGAAAGCCCTAGATGCATGTTGATAGTTTTTCGGGGGAGCTTTGAAAAAAGAGGGTTGCCTATCATTCCGGACCCAAAAATAAAAACTACATCGGGCTTAATTTTTTCATAGAAATTTAGTAATTTTCCCGAATTTTTACTGATGTCGTCGATTGTGATTGTGGGACAAGGTAAGGTTTTTTGTTTTTGGAAATATCGTAACTCACACTCTTCCCTCTCTTTAAAATGCCTTATGAAGTTTTTTCTGTCTATATCTTCCAGTCCATCTGGTGTTTTTGGTATCAAGCTACCTCTTTGTTGCAAAATCGCTCCTGACAGAGTTATTTCGGAGTTAATTGCATTTGCTACATATAAATGCCTTATTTGGTTGCCTCCGATAAAAAGGATTTTCATTTTACTTCTTTTAAGAGATTAATATTTTCCAGCTTTTTAGTCGCTTCAAACAAACGAGTGATTGGTACTCCAGTTTTTTGCGAGATTTGCTCCAGAGAGCTTTCGCCGTCCGACCAAAATAATAAGGCGCGAATTGTGTTTATCTCCTTCACGTCATATCCGTATATAGTATTACCTTTTATCCCTTTTGGGTTAAATGATCCCCCAATTTTAGGATAAAGCCCACGTTTTGAGAGCATTGGTTCGCATTTTGGCTGGGTACTTATATATATTTTGCTGTTTTCCAAATTTTCAATTATTTTTAAGTATATTTTTAAACTGCTTATTATGTGAGAAGATTTTACAAATGATAAGTCGTCTTTTGACGTGTGATAAGCAGGGTATTCATAATATTTATCCTTGGTTACGCTTGCCATAGGAATACGGAAGAATGGTGAAGAGTATTGTCTTTCGTCACTGCCGTTTAAATCAAAGGGGTATGTAATAAAATCGACATTTAGATCCTTAAAGGATTTCTTGATGACAGAATCAATAAGATGGTCGCCCAAATACGTTTGCTTGTAGCCGAATTTGCCCGATCCTCCAAGAGTAGCTAGGACAAAACCACCAATAACGTCTTTTAGTAATTTCTTATTTTTTGAAAGAAACGCAATTGCTCCAATTGTTTCTGGTCCAATTATAAATTTATAAGAATAATGAGTTTTCCTGGAAGATAGTGTTTTCAAAAGCAGAATCCAAAGTATTAATCCGGAGAGATTATCATTGGCCATTGAAGGATGGCAGGCGTATGTTGTTATCAAAAATGTTTTTTTTGATTTTCCACATATTTTTTTTTCTCCCATGGTAATACTGCCATTTCTAAAAGAGGCATCAATTTTGACATGATATTTTTGGGTCTTTTTGAATTTCTTTAAATCATCGTAGGCAAAGCAAAAACCCCATGATTTCTGGTAGTAAGATGTTCTATAAGGTATGGCGTCCGGCATATTGGGTAAAGTATGAAGATGCTTTTTAAGCTGATCGAAAGTATAAATGTTATCTTGAGCAGTGCTGTAATTTACTAAATGAAGATTATTTTTTTTGAAATCTATAATTTTTTCACCTTTTAAATCCTCAATATACGCTTCTTTTACGTTCCACTCCTCGGGAATCGTCCAATCGAAACATTTGGTACCCGATGGAATTTCTATAATATCGAAGTCGGTTATTTTTTTAAGAGTATTTAGAGTTTTCCTGAGGCCGGAACCGCTGATACTTCTGTTTAAAGGAAAAAGGGGGGGTAAAAGCATATTAACCTGCTTTTCTAAAACTGATTGTGCCTTTATCCCTATGTCCCAATCTGATATCATAGCCATTTGCCAATATGGTAATATTACCATATTAATAATTATGAGCCTAGTCATGATCAAAAAAGTAGTCGCTTCAATTGAAGCCAGAATGACATCAACCAGGCTACCTGGTAAGGTTTTGTTGCCTTGTGTAGGTAAACCCATATTAGAACTTTTGGTGGAAAGGGTTAAAAGAAGCAAAGTTATCCATAAGATCGTTGTGGCAACTACTGAAAACAGGACTGATGATGTAATTGTCGAATGTGCAAAAAAACTAGGCATCGGGTATTTCCGGGGAAGTGAAGAAGATGTCGTTTCGCGGGTAACGAAGGCGATGACGGCGGAAAATGCCGATATCGTGGTACAGCTTACGGGAGATAATCCTCTTCTCGATCCTCAAATAATTGATCGCATGGTAAAAATTTATCTGGCAAATGACATTGATTACATTTCTAATAAACTTGTACGTTCTTACCCGATTGGACTTGATGTACAGGTAGCATCTCTTGATGTCTTGCGGGAGTCGCTAATGATTGCCAAAGACAAACCACAGCACGAGCATCTCTTCTTAAGTGTTTACGAAAATCCCAAAAAGTTTAAATTATTTAATTTGCTTTCCGAACCAGAACTTTGCCGTCCCGATTTAAGATGGACGATGGACACTGAACAGGACTACGAGTTTATCTGTGCAATTTACAAGCATTTTTATATGAAGAATAAGAATTTTACGTCACTCGACGTAATAAAATATTTGGATACACATCCCGAAATTGCCGCTATCAATAAAAATGTTGTACAAAGATCAGCCAGATAAAATTTATGTCAAAGAATTTTAATGTTTTAATCGTTGGATCAGGTAGAATCGGTGCTTTCATTGATGACCCCAAAAGTAAAAATATTCTTTCACATGCGCACGGATTTTCTCAAAACGGATTTAATCTTGTAGGTTTTGTCGACCGGGATTTTGAAAAGGCCAGGAAAGCAAGTTCAATTTGGGGAGGATTGGCGTTCAAAACAATTGGTGAGGCTTTTAACAAAAATAAAATAGACGTTGTTTGTGAGGCCGTAGATGACGAATATCATTTTGAAGTACTCAAAGAACTTCTACCTTACAATTTTAAGTTAGTTTTTGCAGAAAAACCACTTGCGTCATCAGACGTTCAAGCGAAAAAAATTCTCGATCTTTACAAAAAGAGGGGCACCCCGATTGCTGTCAATTATACGCGCAGATACATCCCGGAATTTGAGTTTTTAAAATTGCGGATTCCGCGCTTCGGGAAATTTGTAAAAGGGACGGGCATTTATGGAAAAGGGCTTATCCATAACGGTTCCCATATGATTGATTTACTAAGGTATCTTGTAGGTGAAATTGTAGACATTACTGTGTATGAGAGGATTTTTGACTACAGTGTAAAAGATCCAAGCTTGTCCGGTATTTTAAAGCTCGAAAGCGGATCAAATTTTGCGATTTGCGCACTTGACTGCCGACTCTACACGATATTTGAAATGGATCTGTTATTTGAAAAAGGAAGGATTAAAATAGACGACTCCAAATTTATGATCGAAGAATTTGGTATAAAAGAAAATTCGGTATTTAGCGGTTATAAAAACTTAACAAAGTCGGAAGAGATCAACACCTCGCAAGATAAGTCGATGCTATTTGCCTCTAAAAACATTTACGAGTTTTTAAAGGGAAATAGTCAGCTTAAATGTACCGGAGAGGAAGCTTACAAAACTCTTCAGTCTTGCTTCAAGTTTAAATAATGAAAAAGGTGTTGTTGTTTGCTAGGGATACCGGCGGCGCAAACGCTATTGCACCTTTATATTCGGCCCTTACTAAAAGTAACTACAAGGTCGAAGTCTACGGAAAAGATTTTGCTACTCGTGGTTTTAAAAAATTAGGTATTGTCTGCCGAGATATAACAAAATCCATAGGACCAGTTAACGAAGCCAGTTTAAAAAAATTCCTAATCGGGAAGAAGCCTTTCTTGGTGATTACCGGTACTAATTCGGAGGAATTTAGTGAAAAATATTTTTGGAGAGTAAGCGCTTCTTTAGGAATACCTTCCATTGCAATACTCGATCATTGGACAAATTTGGGGATCCGTTTTTCAAAATATACTCTTAGGTCAATTGGGAAATACAAAAAAAATAAAGCTCTCATTTTCTTCCCTACTAAAATTTTTGTTATGGATGAGACGACGAGTGAAGAGATGGCAAAAGAAGGTATTCCCTCGAATTTAATTGAAGTAATGGGCCAGCCATATTTTGAGTTTCTTGAAAAGAAGTCTTTGCAAAAGGTGGTAAATCAAAGATTTGGCGATAGCAAAGTTAGGTTGTTATTTGCTTCGGAGCCTCTTTTCGATTTTTTCAAAGGTAAAGCGGTCTTGGATAAATTTTTAATCTACAATGAACTGAAAATAACGGGGCTGTTGCTTGAGATTATTAGTAAAATAAGCATATCCACCAGAAAGGATATCGAATTTATTATCAAACTTCATCCCAAAGATAAGAGGAGAAAATACGAACCCATCAAAAAGCAGTATTTGAGTAAAAATTTGAAGATAAAAATTGTGAGAGGATCGAATTCATGGGAGCAGATCACACAAAGTGACGCGGTGATATCAATTTCATCCATGCTTATTTTGGAAGCAATAATTCTTAAAAAGCCGGTCATCTGTGTGCAAATAGGTTTAAGAGGAGATAGCCCTTTTTTGCTTGTTAAAAAAGGGCTGATCAAACCGGTTGTAAATCGGCTGGAACTTGAGAAAGAACTTGCAGCGGCTTTAAACGGTACGCTTGGATTATCCAAATTTGATTATATTAGGAGCCCAATTGAAAATATTGTAAAATACATCGAAAACCAAAAATGGCAAAACTAGCGATTAATGGCGGAAGGAAAATCAGGAACAAAAACTTTCCGGCATATAACAATTTTGGGACGGAGGAAGAAAAGGCAGTTTTGCGTGTTTTCAAATCCGGCAGGCTTTCCGGATATATCGGTGCCCAACACGCGAGATTCTATGGCGGCGAAGAGGCCAAATCTTTTGAGACCGAATGGTCAAAGTATTTCGGAGTAAAACATGCAATCGTAGTTAATTCAGCTACGTCAGGATTAATATGCGCTGTCGGGGCTATCGGCACAAGCCCTGGCGACGAAATAATTGTAACTCCCTACTCTATGAGCTGCTCCGCTACGGCTCCACTCTTTTATGGAGCTATTCCGGTTTTTGCTGACATAGAAGAAGATTTTTTTTGTCTTTCCGCCAAATCAATTGAAGAAAGAATTACAAAAAACACCCGAGCAATTATAGTTGTTGACCTTTTTGGTCTTCCTTACGATTCCAAAAATATCAATAAGCTTGCTAAAGAGCGTGGACTCGTTGTGATTGAGGATGCTGCACAGGCGATTTTTGCAAACTATGGAAAGAAATACGCCGGTACACTTGGAGACATAGGCATTCATTCCTTGAATTTCCACAAACATATCCATACAGGAGAGGGAGGCGTAATAGTAACCGATAACGATTTATTTGCCGAAAGAGCAAGAATGATAAGGAATCATGCAGAAGCTGTAATCGATGGGAGAGGCGGCTTTGAGACTTTAGTAAATATGGTTGGTTTTAATTTCCGAATGACTGAAATTACGGCTGCTATTGGCAAAGAACAATTAAAAAAGGTCAAGCCACTTGTAGAAGAAAGGCGGACTAATGTGGAATATCTTTCCCAGGGTTTAAAAAATATTCCATGCATAAAATTAGGAAAAGTAAGAAAGGATTGTACGCACAGCTATTATTACCAACCACTGCAGTACTCTTCGGAAATTGCGGGAGTTCACAGGGATGTTTTTGTAGATGCGGTTAAGGCAGAACTTCTGCCGTACGAAAAAAGGACTGACGAAGGTGTAACACTCGGTAAAGGCTACATAAAACCAATCCATCTGTTGCCTCTTTTTCAAAATAAGATTGCGATTGGATCGGCGGGATGGCCATGGAACAGTCCTTGGAACAAAAGTGGAGTAAAATACGACAAAGGTATTTGTCCGGTTGCTGAAAGTTGTTATGATAATGTTCTTATAAATAATGAGCTTTTTAAACCGCCCATGACGAGAGACGACCTTGACGACGTAGTTAGGGCCTTTGAAAAAGTCTGGAAATACAAAGAGGAACTTAAGTGAAAAACGTATTTTTAGAAGGTGAACATATTTATTTAAGAGGACTAACGGAGGAAGATTTAAAAGGCAATTACGTTTCATGGTTGAATGATGAAAAAGTGTGCGAATTTAATTCTCACCATGTTTTCCCTTATTCTGTGGCGGAAGGGCTCGCATATATAAATGCCTCAAAAAAAACTAGGGATGCAATAGTGTTGGCAATCATTTTGAAAGGGAAGGAAATTCACATAGGGAATATCGCGCTTCAGGGTATTGACTATACTAATAAGAACGCAGAATTTGCCATTATAGTCGGGGAGCAAGATTACTGGAATAAAGGCTACTCAAAGGAAGCTTCTTTACTGCTTGTGAAACACGGGTTTTCTGAAATGAATCTGCACAGAATCTACTGTGGAACTTCACAGCATAATATCGGGATGCAGAAATTGGCGAAATTCTTAGGAATGAAAGAGGAAGGTCGACTGAAAGAACAACTCTACAAGCATGGGTCATATGCCGATATATTGAAATACGGCGTGCTTAAGAAAGACTTTTGCGACCTTTTCGGCATTAAAATTTAAACCACGGATGGGTACGTTAATAATAGTAAGCACCGAAGAAGAAGCAAGGACGGCTCTTTCGCTGGTTGGTAACAATAGATTCCCACGATCTTTCGGCCGCGGTTCTTTGATTTTCGCTCAAAATAAAATATATCTTGCTATTTCCCTAGAAGCTGAGTTTTATCTTGAAAAAAATATCCCCGGGTGGAAAAATCCCTTATATAAATTCATATCAAAGGACGGTTATAGCGGCGGCGCCAAATATTTCATAGATAATTTTAAAATCGTTTATAGTGAACTTGGTAATGAATATTATAAATACGTAAGAGACAGAATAGGATTTTTTTTACAAGATTTCGAAAGAAGTTATGATTTTGGTGAAAAAGTAATTAACTATTTTAAACCAAAAAAAATAATTACTTTTGGATTGGAAGATTACCCCGGGTATAGTATTAATAACGGCACTTTAATTCCCCATGCCTTTTTTCTTCTTAGTAGAAAGAAAAATATAAAATATAGAAAAATATCAATTAATAGTAGAAGAGAATTTAAGTTGAGACAATCTGTCGGTAACATCTATAAATTCCTCAATGGGCTTAAGAGAAACAAGATTAGAAACGGGAAAATCCTAATGCTTATTCCACCTTCAAAATTTTTAGAAATGGAGGAATTTATAAGTGACATTAAAAAATCAGGACTGGACGTTATTTTTTTAACATATGGACTTACTTTTTCTCAAAGAAAAGTGTTAAAAAGTTTCACTTGTGAGTTTTGGGAAAAAGAAAGACTTTACGATAAAGAGATTTGGGAAGAATCAAAAATTATAGAATCCCATCTGATAAAAGAGCATGCTTGGAATAAATTTTCTCACCCTAGATTTGACGAAGATAAATTCGCAAGTAAATTTATAAAGGCTAAAATTTCACAAGTAATAAGAAATGAATTCAGAGAAATCGGCGCGGATATAATTCTAGCTAGAAAAATAATAACAGGATCCGGGATAAATTTATTAGTAACTTTTACCGATCCTGATACTAAATGCTTAACTTTTATCTCCGGGGCAAAAGAGGCAGGAGTAGAAACGATATCCATTGAACATGGAGGAAGTCTTGCACCTATCCCCTACCCTTTACCTCTAAGCAATAAACATATTTTATGGAGCAAGAAGACAAGTGAACTTTTTTTTTCAAACTTTTACACGAATGACGGAAGGCCTCTTGGTAAAAAAAAGGTATTGATTGGGGAATCCCCTTTTGACACCAACATTGAAGTTAATTCCAAAAGCCAAAAGCCTGACAAAATTAAAATATTATTTCTCGCTACTATCCATTACTTTGATCCGGGGTTAACAATTTACTGGGAAAAAAGGCTTTTTTCTTTACTTTTAAACTCGGACATTAACGTTGAAATTTCTATCCGTCTCCACCCATTCCAAAATAGAAGAAATTTTACTGCTTTAGTTAATAAATATCCTCAAAAATGCAAATTCTCCGATTTTAATTCTTTGAATGAAGCACTTAAAGATGCAGACGTCATAATATTTGAAAATACCACAGCGGGTGTGTATTCTTTGCTATCAGGGAAGCCTACCGTATTTTTCAATCCTTACAATAAAACGGACATGTTCGGTGTTGGAAAATTTGATAGATCATTCTCCGTATTATCAGAAAATGATTTACAGCTCGGATTGGTAGCATTTTTAAAAGAAACGCGGCTGGACTTTGTTTCTCGGGACAAAATAAGATTCGCTAAAGAATACTTTGGAAAAGGCAACGTAAGGAAACTAAACAAACTGATAAATATATTGAGAACGTATGAAAATAAATAGATTCCCACGGCCTAAGGGTCGTAGTTCTCTGAATTTCGCTCAAAATTCGCTTCATCTCCGGCATAAATTCAGGAGTTTTTTCGCTCAGAATAAAGATTATGTTGTTCTTGCAATAATTTTAATATTAGGTCTTTCTCTGCGTTTATGGAGAATAAACATTCCGCTCCTTGAATTTGAGCCGTCAAGACAGGTACAAACAGCAGAAATTACTAGAAACCTTTTCCGCGGAGGATTTAACATCCTGCAGCCTGCGGTCAATTTTTATGGACCAAAAGAAGTCTTGTATATATTGGAATTCCCCGGTTTAAATACAGCTGTTGCTTTTTTATATCTCTTAAACGGTGGCGTTGATGAAACACTCGGAAGACTTTTTTCTGTTTTAGGGTGGATCATTTCCTTTTTATTCTTATATAGAATATCTAAAAAGTTAATCGGGGAGAAGCTTTCCTTGATAACGGTTGTGTTCTATAGCCTATCCCCCATGTCCGTTTTGGTGTCGAGAAGTTTTCAGCCCGATCAATGGATGATTACTCTATCTCTCGGATCAATTTTTTATGCTTTGATCTGGAACGAAAAGAAGAAATTGATTTATCTTATTATTTCAGCCCTTCTTGCCTCTGTTGCTTCCCTTTTAAAAATCCCGGCGTTTATCTTCACTGTTATCCCCATACTCTTGTTAATTTTACACCAAAAAACGGCGCACAGATTTTCTTATTCACTGCTTTATGTATTAATTTCATTTTTACCGTCCCTAATATGGTATCAATATGCCTATTTTGTAGCCAAGACGAACATTTTGGTCAACCAAGAAAATTTCTCCCTTTCTAATTGGTTTCGGCCTGCTTTATTTTTAGATTACAAATATTATGCAACTGTTTTTGGATGGAATTACAACCAAGTTATTCTTCCCATCGGCCTAGTCCTTTTCGTGGTTGGTCTTTTTACCGGCTATAAACTTCCGAGGGCTAAAAACCCTCGGTATTCTCTTTCAAGTTTACATGAGCGAGCAGAAAACTCCTGGTACTCGGAAGTATGTATTCGCTCTCGCATTTATCTATGGACAGATAGTCTATGGTGTTCTGCGAGCAAATATAAAAAAATGAAATTTATTTACTTTTGGCTTCTTGGCATAGCAATTTATTTTTTCATCTTCAATAGGCATTCAATGGTACATGAATATTATAATCTGCCTTTTTTGCCGGTTGCCTCAATATTTATCGCACTAGGAACCATGAAAGCAGCAAAGAATTTTAGGCATAATTGGTTTGTATATTCGTTCATATTTTTGATGATTGGTATAAGTGCTTTGCCGCAAATTTTTACTAAGGCATATCGGCCTATCGACAGATTTAGATTTGTAACTGAAACAGGGAAAGAAGTACAAAGGCTAACGAAGCAGGATGATCTAACAATCGGATCAATGGATTCCGGCCCGACAGTCATTTATTATTCCAATCGCAATGGCTGGAGTTTTGACATAGAAGGGAAAAATAATCCGCCAGTTAACGGTTACAGACTAAAATCGGAAGAATACCTTGAGTATTTAAGATCGAGGGGGGCAGTTATTTTTGCATCGGCTGACAAAAAGCGATTATTGAGTAATCCGGGTTTTGCAAATTATATGTATAGTAAATATAAGACTCTAGTAGAGAATAATAACTTCGTTATCTTCGGCCTAACTTCCGCAAACTAACTTCGGATTTAAACGTAATTTCGTAAATTATCCTTGCTATCAAATAAAGGTTTAGGCTTAGAAAAATAAGGAACCCTGCCGTACTTATTATTCTATAGGGAATAATTTGCCCAAGTAAGTAATTGAATGTCGGAAGGGAATGAAAGTAATCCGGGTTTATCGGAACAAAAAGCCCGGCTTGCAGTTGCGGGGCAAGTATTTTATATGAAGCAAAACTTATTGTTTGGATTAAAAGTATAGAAGTGCAAACCTTAAAACCCCTGAACCATAAAATAATTAGCGGGAATGCCCAAAACAAATAATGGAATGACGTCCTGGGTACGAGGGTTAAGACCAATAAAATTGCAATGCAGCAGACTCCTACAGACAATCGCCATTTATTTTTTATTGTTGTTAACGAAAACAGTAGAGTAATGGAAAAGTAAGAAAAAGCCAGAGCAGTATAACGCAGGAGCTGTGAGTAAAGAGGCCAACCTTCTAAGGGTCTTTTAGATTGCAGAATAATTCCATTAAAAAATGCAAATACAGCATCACTAGGACTATTAATAATAGTCGGAGTTGCGAAAATAAAGGATGGAACAAAGCCAATTAGAGCGAGTTTCGCCTTGTCTTTTAAGGATCTTCCATAAATCCCGGCTAAGGGAATAATAAAGACAAAGGAATAGTTTTTGAAAGCACCAGCGATTCCAACTGTAAAAAGGCCAAGAGAGGGATTTTTATCTATCAATAAAAATCCCAAAAGGATAAAAAAAGCCGGAATGATATCAAACTGGCCAAAGATGTATGCTCCGTATAGCAAAACGGGGTTAAAGAGCCAAAGTAGTACGATTTTTTTGTCTATGTACCTGCGCCTAATAAAAGCTACTAATGCTAAAACACATCCTATATCAAAAATAAGGTATGGTGTTTTCCCCAAAAATATATCTCTAAAAATAAACGGATTGTCAACTAGCTTGATGTAGTCTGCCTCCGTTCCCCTGAAGCCTCCAACGTATAAGCTTCTCAATTGGTCTACCCAAGGGATGAAGGTATTAGAAAAAGGTTGATATAAGAATTGAAAAACGCTTAAGGTGAAATATGTAAGCGGCGGGTAATAAGAAAATCCCGGCCTGTTTACTTCTTGTCTAGAATAAGAAAGGATATCAACTACATTTTCTCTCCAGAGTAAGCTGGGAAACATATTAATTACATAAAAGTCGGAATGAGCAGAAAATGGCATGAATATAAACCTTAGAACGAAAGCGAAAATGACAGCTAAGATATAGAAATTACCAGGAAGTCTTATATGTTTTAAATTCATTTCCCCGCCGGCTTAGATTCTAGAGAAGTAACTATTAAAAACCCCAATGACGTGATCCAATTCTTCTTTCTTTAAATCCTGATGACAACCGATCAGAAACCCGTTTTTGTTAATATTCCTGGCAACCGGATATAGATTTTCTAAATTACCAAAGAGCTTTACATAGATCGGTTGATTTAAAAGGGGCATTAAATACCTCGTCTCGATCCCGTTTATCTCTAAGTATTCCGTGAGGTTTTTTCTGCTTATTTTTCTGTCTAGAATTAGTATAGGGTAAAGCATAAAAGCATGTGTCGCCCCATCCCTTATCTTGGGCAGCTGCATATATTTAGACCATTTAGAAAGGTTTGCAGTCAGATATTTCGCGTTTGACTGTCTTTTTTTGATAATGCTCCTCCAATTTTTAAGCTGGGCCACGCCAATAGCAGCTTCCATTTCCGTCAGCCTGAAACTGTGACCAAGATGAATAAAGGAAAATCTTCTTTCAACAATGTTAAATAAATCCTTTTTATTTTTCCCCTTATCATCATCTATTGAAAGATAAATACCGTCACGTCCGTGATTCGCGCAGCTTTTTAGGCGAATTGCCAAATCGTCGTCATTGGTCATTGCCAGACCCCCTACTCCGGTCGTAATCAGATGTGTGGCATAGGTTGAGTAGCAGGAAATGTCGCCCATAGACCCTACGGGGCGGCTCATATACTCTACAAACATTGCTTCGCATGAATCCTCGATAATTTTGAGGTGATATTTTTTAGCTATTTCAATTATTTTCACCATTTCACTACTCTGACCAAAAAGGTGAACAGGGATAATGGCTCTGGTTTTTTTTGTAATCTTCTCCTCTACCTTCTTTGGGTCTATACAATAAAAATCTTTTTCGACATCTACAAAAATGGGTTTAAGCCGGTTATGCAAAACAATATTAGAGGTCGCTACAAAGGTAACGGCGGGAACTAAGACTTCGTCGTTATCTTCCCAGCCGTATTTATCTTTTAAGACTTGTAGCGCTATATGGAGAGCGCTTGTGCCGCTGTTTAAGAAAATCGCATATTTCCTGTCATGGATTTTTGCCATTTCTGTCTCAAATTGTCTAGAATAATCGCCGTAAGAAAGCCTTGAAGAATTAAGAACGTCCATGACATTCCTTTTTGCGTTTTCGTCAATTGAAATGTTCCCTATTCCTATTTGATAATTTCTTTTCATCTTATTTAAACAAAATAATTTCGCTAAGGTTAAGCAATTTTACCAATTTCTGCTACCTGTCGCCAATTTTGACTTAATCTTCATACTACTAAAACTTATATACTATAAAAGAATTGTTCTTAAATACTACTTCTAGCGGAAGATTTTTCAAAGCTGTGGTGACAAAATAGCTGAAAGAGTATTTCCGTTTTAAAGCTAAAAAGTCCCCGCTTTCCAAGTTTTGATAATTTGCAGTATCAGCCATTAGATTTGACCAGTAGATTGCGTATTGCGGGCTATAAATTACCACGGCACCGTCTTTTATGTCGCCGACGATTGGCCTTGATGAAAATATCCTAAAGCCGGTTTGGTCGGGTGGTACCAAAAACTTAGCCGATTTAGCGGTATTTTGACTCGCCCATTTTTGTACGTTTATCCAATCATCCTGCTTTTTTGGGAATTGGATCTTCTCTTGGAAATTTAAATACGAGGGAATATTTAAGGCTATATAAAGAATAAATGTGATGACAGGAATTGCGTAGGGGTTAAACACTCGCGGCTTAACTTTTTCTTCATTTCTGTTGAGTAAGAGACAGAAAGTAAAAATGATCGCCGTCGCAAAAAAAAGATCGAAAAGGTTCAAACATAGAAAAATGAAAGCCGCGCCTCCTAGGATTCTTTGGAAGTAATTTTTGGGGACTAGAAATAGAGGAGAAAGAGCTAGCCCAATGTAGGCAATTGGGTTGATCGACCTGACTAGTTGGAACTCGGCAACCAGTGGAATCTTAAGTGTCTCCAAAACAAATGAGTTTATTAAGAATAATATAAGAGAAACAAAACTAATTATAATTATTGGCTTAATAAGACTTTTTTGAACTTTCTTTAAAAAGATTACAATTAGAAAAAAATAAAGAGCAAATGCTCCCCATGCTCGTAATGTCCAACTGGAGATAAAAAGGTAATCATCGCGAAATCTAATAATAGACAGCCACAAGTTATCCTTTAAGGGGGAACTGTTCGTAAAGCTTTGCCCGAATATTGCAAAAAGCGTCAATCCGATTACCATGGGTAAGATAATATATTTCAATGAATCAAAAACCCTTGACTTGGAACTTTGTATCGCTAGGACTGGCAAAAGCAAAATATTGGGGATTATAGATAAGGGGTGGAATAGAAAACCTACTGATGCAAAAAATATTGATTTTATATATTTCTTTTCCAGAAGAAAGGATAGGTAGAACACAAGAAAGATTACACCAATAGACCTGTATCCAAAAAACAAGTCAAACGTTTGAGCCGCAGTGCCGCCGATAAATTTTGGTAGTAAAAAGGGTAAAAGAGAAAAGTATGCAAGATCATTGTCTTTTAATAAAATCCTGGAAAGACGGTAAAGCGCAACGAAAAACGCGAACTGAAAGATCAGATAACCAATAACGAAGGTTACCTGAATATCAACAAATTTTGTTAAAAATCCAATAACAGGATAAAAAAGGGATAGATGAGCAGAGCTTTGATTAAAAAGAGCATCACTTTGAAAAAGTGAGGGGTCCTGTGATTTTAAAATGTAGGTAATAAAAATCTCCTGATCGGAAACGGCAAATTGATAACCGTGAATTAAAAAAGCAGAAAGGCTAAGGAGAATAATAATTAGTAAATGCTTTGTTTTTCGCATTCAAATATTTATTGATTTAACGTTGTAATAGCTAATTATCAATAAATTGGTGAGATATTGCTATAGCTATGTTTGACTGTATAATAATGTAATGAAAATTAGATCCCAATGCTCAATTTGCGGGAACGATAGTTTCTTAGAAAAGTACCATTTCAAAGACTATTCTATTTTCGAATGCAAAAAGTGCCATTTTATTTATAGAGATAGGATTTTATCTAGAAAAGAGGATGAATCACTGTATGACAAGGATTATTATTTAAATCTTCAAAAAGAATATTTTATAAATTGTTTAACGCCGAATCCAAAGGACAAATCCAGGCTTCGTGATTTTAACAAAAGGCTTGATTTACTCGAAAAATTACTCGGTAGAAATAAGAAGATACGTCTCCTGGATATAGGAGCAGGGACGGGGGCTTTCACTTATTTAGCCGAGAAAAGAGATTGGCAAACAGTTAGTATTGAGATATCGAGATTCGCTTCCGGAATTGCCCGGAGTAAATTTAATGTGCGGATGTACTGCGGGGAGGTTACTGATAAAAATTTTGAAGAGAAAGGGTTCGACGTTATAACTTTATGGGAAGCGATTGCCAATATCGAAGATACAAGGTTACTTTTAAAAACCACTCGAAATCTTCTTAACAAAAACGGCAAGATTGCTATTTTAACGACAGTCGTTGATTCCTGGTTATTTTATATCGCTGATGTTATTAGATTATTAACGCTTGGACGTGTGACCTATTTTGTGAAAGAAGGATACCCTATACATCACGCTAATCATTTCAGCCGTAAAAATTTAAGAAATGTTTTGAAATCAGAAGGATTTAAAGTGATATATACAGATAACGTGGAAATTCCGTATAAGTACACGAAGCTTCCTAGAAGTTTTTTTCCAGTACTTGTAACTTTTGGATCACTCGCAAAGCTCTTTAATAGAACAATTCAGGTTATGATTATTGCGGAAAAAGTAAAATAGAGTCCGTGATTAAAAATTTTATTTTCGCGGAGTTAAATACGTAAAGATGGTATATTTGTCCACTGTAGTGAGGGGATGTAGGAATCTCAAATCCGGTTTTATGTTAGAGTCGCTTGCAGTAACTATTAAATAATCGAGCCTATACTTTCCTGAAGAGTTCACCCAGTTGTCCGCTGATTCTTGTATCTTTTCCTCAGTTTGATTTCTGACTTTGGAAGTCTCTCCTCCGGTACTGTACACTATGGCGTGGAACATATAAAAAAGATACGTATCGAGGCTTTTCTTTTGCCATTTACTATCGAGGCCCAGTAAATTGGCAAGGATAATATATCTGTCGACTTCTTCATACGTCGGGGTAATTGTTCTAAGAGTGGGTGGAAAATAAATTCTGTTGTTAGTATAGACGGGGATTAAATAATTCAAATCAATATTTAAAGTACCAATAACGGAATCCTTCGGCGTATGTTCTTTCAAAAAGCTAAACAAATTCACCTGGTCATGATCATAAATTAGCCAGGGGGAAAGTACATTTGTCGCAATTACCTGAGTCCTAATACCGGTAAACAATGTTATTGCAATGGCCGCAATTGAAAGGGTAAAAATAATTCGTTTACTACTGCGCGCTATTATATTGTATACAATTATAAAGAGAGAGACTGTCGCAAAAGGAACAAGGGCTCTTCTTAAATAATGAAATGTTTCCAAATCCCTGCCTATCACGAATTTTGAAATCGCGACCATCGCAACACCGGTAAGCAAAAACAAAAATAACGTTATAAATTTGTTATCCCTGCGCTTTTTGGAAATAAAGAAAAGGGCTGCGATTAATAGGAATCTTAAGGTTGCTATTGGAAACGGTACTGATTGACCCGTCATTTTTCTAATAAAATCCTGAGCAATATCTAATCTAGAAAATTGATAGCCGTTTATAAAGTAAAATGATCCTATGATTGCTGCGACTGTGCCGGCAATCAGCATTGATTTAATGATTTTAAAGTCTTTTTTTACCAAGAAGAATATAAAGATTACCGAGAAGAAAACCGAAAAATAAGTCCAATCAAAAAGGTAAGAATAAAATTGCAGTCCGAAGAAAATTCCCAACAAAACGGCGATTTTTTTATTGGGATTTGAAACCAACTTAAGAAGAGAAAAAACCGACATAATGAAGAAAAAGAATGATACTTGCGGGTGAAAAGCACGTGAGTAATGAAGAAATTGCTGCTGATTCTCGGCATCCGTCAAATATTGAAAGGTGGCATGAGGATATGGAATGACGAACACGAGATCACGGAGGATAACGGCTAAAAACGCCGCGCTAAGGGCAAATAGATGATTTTTAATGAAAAGCCTCGCTACTAAGTAAAGCATAACAAAGATAATCGGAGGAAAAATGAAATCAGCCGCAAGGAATCCCATTGGTATTGAACCTGTCACTTTTGATAATATCGCCAAAAGTGTTGCAGGGAGAGTCTCCCCTATATATGGCGTTTGAGAATCCTTGTATTCATAAACATAAGTTTCTCTTAACGGGAAATTACCTTTGGCAATATAGTTAACATAAGGTGCGTAAGCATACGCCTTATCTTTGGGTATTGACGCAATCTCTGACAATCCTATTGGGTTATATTTCGACCCCAATTTATGGATCATTTTTATATGTGGAAGCCCGTAAATAATGGAGACAAGAATAATGAAAAGCGACAGCAGTAATCTTTCCTGCGTTAACTTTTTCATAAATCTTCAATAAATTTTGCGATGTTCTTTGCCAAATGATAAGTTGTGTAATGACTTTTTACAAATTTTGATGCGTTTTGACCAATGGCAGTAGCTGTTTTTTGATTATTCAACAGATAATTTATGTTTTCTTTCAAACTCTGCGAATCTTGAGGCTTTACAAAAAGAAGGTGCTTTTTGTCTTCGAAATTAAAGGCACCCGTTATGCCTTTTATTTTAGAAGCAATTATAGGCAATGATGCGGAGGCCGATTCCAATAGAACCATTTGCCCGGCGGAGCGGTTTTTTTCGAAGCAGGGAATTATGGAAACCCGCGACCTACCATAAATTTCTTTTACTTTTTGAACCGGAACATTGAAGTGGATTATTACGTTATCGGGAATTTTGAGGCCTTGAATGTTAGACGCGTGACAAGCCACTTCAACTTTAATGTTTAGGTCTTTGACTGCTTCGAATAAAGTCTTGTAGTCGCGGCCGGAATCAACGCCAACGGCTGATATTATTTCTCTTTTTAACTTTGACGGTTTTGAGAAATATTGCCAATCGGTACCAAGCGGCATAAATTTTATTTTACCTTTCGGAACCCCCATTTGTTCTTCGAAAAAGTCCGTTTCCACTTGCGAGTATGATGTAAAAACGTCGGCTTCCGGCAAAATCTTCCGGTACAAATCCCCCACCCAATTTTTGTTCTTATCTTTTAGGGCTCCGGCAAGACCGGCAGTCATATAAATGATTGGTTTTTTGATAAAACCGTAATGTTTTAAGGCTAAAAGCGGCAGACCGGCAGAATCTCCGGTTGCGACTATAACATCGTAGCTATTAAATTTTGGTAAAAGGGATATCGCCTGGTCGAGTTTAAAACCCATTCCTACCTTACTGATAATAGCGTGCTCCAGTGGATAGAAAATCGGATGAAAAGGATTAAAGGGCGAGTATGCGCCATCGAAGAAATCTGCCTGATATCCTAGCTCTTTGAGATAATTAAAACCAAAAAGCAGACTGTCCGGCCCTGTTCCTTTCCGCCAACTTTCTTGCGCCGGACCACGTCTAGTTCTATATACAAAAAGTATTTTTTTCTTCATTTTGCCAAATTTATTAAAATGGTTATTTCTTTTGCCAGTAGTTTATTGATCTCGTACTTTTCTATTACCGTTTTCCTGGCATTTTGTCCAAGTTTTTGTCTGGTTTTGAAATCCCGTAACTTACCTATGACATTTGCCAATTCCTGCGGCGTTTGTCCGGTCAACACGCCTGTTTCTCCATCTGTTATGATTTCCGTAATCTGGGGAATTCCGGATGCAACGATGGCGCAACCGGATGCCATTGCTTCCAAAAGAATTTTGGGGCTTCCTTCTTTATAAGAGGGAAGGACAAAAATATCACAACTCCTTAGGATTTTGGGGACTTCTTTGTAAGCTACTGGCTTCTTGATTTGAAGCGGGACATTTAAATTTTTAGCCAGCTTCAGAAGTTCTTCCAATTTAGACCCTTCACCGTAAAATGTTAAATTATAATTAATCTTTAAATCCCGAGCCGCTTTTATCAAACTTTCAAGATTTTTCTGCTTTTCCAGCCTGCCGACGAAAACTATATCGATACTCCTTTTATCAGTCTTGGTTTTTAATGGATAGAATAATTTCGCGTCGACGCCGTTTGGGATGTAAACAATTTTCTTGGGAAATTTTTCCCTGAGTCTTCCCGCAATCGTTTTGGAGGGAACAATTATGGAGTCTGCAAGAAACAGGATCGGAGTTTTGATAATTTTATAAAATAAAGATTGGATCGGTTTACCTTCCAGTAGCGCAAACTGTGAGTAGTCGTATCCATAATTTATAGTGAATTTTTTCCCGTAGAGAATTTTTGATACGAGAGCAGGAATACCTCCGGTTATTTGGAGACCTCTTAAGATATTGCAATCTTTAACTTGGCGATAATGAATTATTGGCATTAAAAATGCATACAAGTAACGATGAAGATGGTATTTATTGACAACAAGCTGACAATTTTGCGGTAATTCGAAGTATTCGTCCGCATAGGAAAAAATGTAGACTTTGCCGAAGGACTCCGAGTATTTTTTGATGTTGTAGCCGGTGAGCCTTTTTAGTTGCCCCTTTGAATTAAAATCGCCCAAGCTTTCACCGATTGCTAAAAATAAACCCAGTGTCATTTAAGAGCCTCCTCATAAAGGCGCTCATAGCTCGTTAAAACTTCTTTTGAAAAATGATTTTTGAGTTTATTAATATCTGCTTGAATGTTTTTTCTAAGCCCATCCTTTTTACTAAACCCTTCAATTATTGCCTTTTCTAAGTCATTCTTTCTTGGTTTTGCCAAAACTCCGTAATAATTATTTTTGATAATCTCACTTATGCCACCAACATTTGTGGCGACTACCGGAGTACCGGAAAGAATCGTTTCAATAACACTTCTTGGAAGGGGTTCCGGCCAAACGGACGGCACTACTACTAAAGCGGACTTGGATACCCTTTTAAGGGCTTCATCGTGACCTAGATGACCAGCAAACTTAACTTTGGACTGAAGACCCGCCAACCTTACAAAGGTTATCAGTTTTTCTTTAAGATACCCAGACCCGATAATTTCAAATGACACATCGTGAAACCTTGATGCTATTTTGGGTATGGCTTCGATAAAAATATCGACCCCCTTACCTTTTGATAGTTTACCAATATAAATAATTTTGTTCGTGTAAGAACTGCTTAATTTGTTGCCGATAATAACTGGGTTATGGATTACTTTTAGGTTTTTAATGCCATTCGTTTCGAAAACAGTTTTAACTTTTTGGGAAACAGCAACTTTGTAATCTACGTGGGTAGCGAAAAAATAAAGTATTTTTTGCATAACCCATGCCCTTAAAACCGCTATTTTTAACAAGTAATATTTGAGGATATTTTTATTAGCAACATAATTATCATAAAAGAACTCAAAATCGTTTTGTAAATATTCTTCAAACGAGCATGATTGATTTTTATGCCAAAGACAAAAACCAAGGCTGCAGACGGTTTGGTAGTCGCGGAAAGTCGCCATGGTTTTCTTACCAGAAAATTTTGCCGAGATGACCCCTGCCGGCAGAAATTCGTTATTTTGAACATGAATAATTTCGTAGTGATTTTTGATAGCCAGGTACAGACAGAAAATGGTGGTATATATAAACCAGACGATGTTACTGGTCCAAAATGGCGCGATTGAACCTTTGCTATTTTTAAGTTTTATTGGGAATGGAATCCTAATAATATTAATACCGTCAATTTCTTCTTGCGATTTAGCACCATAGTTTAGTGTAACGATTGTTACTTTATGACCATCTTTGGTTAATAAATAGGCGAGGTCATGGGTACTCCATTCCGAACCTCCCCTGTCGAATGGCGTATAGAATTTGGCTAAGAAAAGAATGTTCATATTTTCTTTGCGACGATTTCGAATCCGGAAGCTTCTTTCGGATTTTCCTGCGCTTTACTTGCCCTCAAATTATCAATTATCCTGTAAAGATAAAGCGAAAACCCGCCAATGATATCAACCAAACCCCTTGCCGGGATATCATATTTTCCATAGCCAAATTTTATAATTTCAAAACCTTCTTTGTTGAGCAAATTATTAATTGCGCCCTCTCTGAATTCAATTTTGTGGTCCGGGTCGGAAAAAGAATTTATGCCAACAGACCTTTGTAGTTTCTTCCATGAGGTTTCGGAATTTGGAACTCCGAGGAAAAGCAGTCCCCCATTTTTAAGAACCCTTTTGGCTTCCGATAAAGCCTGACCCCTTTTTATGAGATGCTCCAAGACATCAAGGAAAATAACCTTGTCGAAGGCCTGGTCTTTATATTTTAACCTTTCCTCCAGATTTCCCATTTCGAATTTAATATTTTTTATTCTTTTGAATCCAAATGATTCTTTTGCAAGATTTAGCAGTTCACCGGAAAGCTCCAAGCCGACGACTTTTTTGACAATCTTTGAAGCTTTTATAGAATTTTGGCCATTACCGCAGCCAAGATCCAGAACAATATCAGAACTTTTAAGATATTTCGTAAACCAGGGTTTTTGGGTTAATAGATGTTTTGGATGAATCGGGACTTTTGATTTACCTGTTAATTTAGTCAGTCTGACCGCCAAAGCGCTTCCAAGATCTAGCGCTTTCACGGAAGCAACGAATAGCTTTTTAATGTTCATTTAAGCTCCTTAAAACCTCTACGTGCTTTTCAACGGCTTGATTCCAGCTAAATTCTTTTTTTGCTTTAGAATATGAGTTCTTGCCCATTTTGGCCCTTAAATTTTTGTCTGAGATCAATCGGCTTAGCTTATTTACCCAATCTTTTATGTCGTTTGGGCGGCATAGATAACCATTGTAGCCATTAATAACTGCTTCTCTTGCTGAATAGCCATCTGTCATTACGACCGGTTTTGCGCAGACCATTGCTTCCAGCGGAGCTAGGGCAAATCCCTCATCCAGAGATGGATGAACGAAAATATCGGCAAGATTATGGATTTTATTTTTCTTGGGACCAAACACAGGGGCAATAAATCTAATTTTTTCTGCAATATTTAATTCTCCTGCCCTCTTTACAATTTTTTCTTTCAGAGGACCTTCACCCCAAAAAACCAAAACTACATTTGAATTTGTCTCTGATAATTTGGCGAGAGCATCAATTATAAAAAGAGGATTTTTGCGTTCTATAAAAAGCCCCATAAAAAGTAGGACAATTTTGCCTTCGAGCTTGAGTTTTCTTTCAAGACTTTTATCTTTGGATCCCGGTTTTAGATAGGAAGGCACGCCATTGTGAACGACGGTAATTTTCCCCGGATCGACTTGAAATTTATCTTCAATCTTGATTTTTACAGTGTCGCTATCACAAATTATATGATCCCAAAAATTGTTGACTGCTTTTGAAAGAAATCCAAAATTTGTTTCCTCAAATTTATGATATGTTGCAAGAGTTTTTACGTTTGGACTAAAAAATTTGAATAAAATAGCCGCGATAAACATAAACTGCGGCTGGTGAAGTCTTATAATTTGGATGTTTTTATTTCTTAACTTGAGAAGCTGGGGAATTATTAGGAAATTAAAAAATTGTGCCGGGAAATGAGATATCGGCAAGCAAGTTACGTGCCAGTTTTTGATATTTTCATCGTGAGGTTTACCCTTAGGCAAAATTATTTCGATCTTTATGCCGTTTTTTGCAAGCCCGAGAAGGATTTCCCTATCAAAAACTTCTCCGCCCAAAATGGACTTTTGGGAAAGTCCGAGTTGGGGGGACAAAATTATCATCTTTGGGCTTGAATAGTTTTGACTATTCCCTCTTCAAAGCCAATTTTGGGCGAAAAACCTAACTGCTTCTTAATTTTGGATATATCGCTAATATAGCTTCCGGTTTCGACGTCTTTATATGATTTTGGCCAAGGGACAAATTCTATTTCTCCCTTACCCGCCTTATTTGATATGAGGCTGACCATATTTTTGAATTTTATGCCTTTTCCGTAGCCAAGATTATAAATTTGCCCGGAGGAGATATTCGGGTTTTTGGCAGCTGCCGTAAAAGCTTCTACAAGGTCATCAACATAGATGTAATCCCTTCCCTGGTTGCCGTCGCCGTAGATTGTCAGCGTCTCCCCTCTTTTGGCTTTATCTATAAAGTCGTTGATGATGTTATAACCAGGAAATTGTTTTTTCTTATGGGGGCCATAAACATTTGATGTCCTGAAGATCGTTACGTCCAGGCCGTATCTGTTATTGTAAACGAGGGCCATTTGCGTTGCTGTAAGTTTTGAGAGTCCATAGGCGGAAATTGGATTTGTGGGATGATCTTCGTCAACCGGCAGATACTTCGGTTTGCCATATTCTAATCTGGATGAAGAAAGAACAAGTTTTGCTTTTGGGGAATGCTTAAGAATTAACTTGCATAGATCAACGGTGGAAAAAGTATTGATGCCGAAGGATTTTTTAACATCTTTATTGCTTTCGGATGGACCAGAGAAACCGGCAAGGTGGTAAATGGCATCAAATCTTTTCTTGATTGTACTTTCTAATTTCTTACAGTCTTCGATATCGTCACCTTTTTCCAAATCAAAGATTGTGACGTCGGCACCAAGCTGTTCTAATTCTGTTGCAAGGTTTACCCCAATAAAACCCATGCCGCCGGTAACTAAAATTTTTCTACCTTTTAAACTCATTTCAAAGTGGCTAAATTCATGATCCTGACTTTAAGGGCTAGTAGTTCTGTCTTAAAATGGTTTTTCTGGGTTAAGGCTTTTTCGTGAATCCTTCTTTTGACTAATCTTTCCGGAAGGTTGGCAACCTTCCCTTTTTTGATGACCCTGAACCATAGGTCATAATCTTCAACCCCATTTAGGTTATTTCTATATGCGCCAAGTTTTTCGATATCGTATCTTCTGAACATTACCGTTGCGTGATGAAACTGATTCCTCGCGATAAGTTTTTTTCTTATGTCTTCATCTTTTAACGGTACATCAAAACCAGATATCACGTTATTATTTTTATCCATCCACATAACCTGGGAGCCGACTAAAATATAATCCTCGTGAGCTTTAAAAAAGTTAATCTGTTTTTCAAAACGCTGAGGGAGGCTGATGTCGTCGGCGTCCATGCGGGCAACATAATCCCCTTTGGCAGCTTTGAGACCAATGTTAAGAGACAAGGCAAGGCCAAGATTTTTCTCATTTATTATGATCTTTATTCTTTTGTCCGAAAGACTCTTTAAATAATTGGCTGTCCCGTCAGTTGAAGCGTCGTTGATAATGATAAATTCGAAATCTTTGTAACTTTGGTCAAGAATACTTTGGATGGCGTCTTTAAGATAAGCAGAGCTTGCGGTCCTCGTCTCCGACTGCGAGCCTAAAGGCATGCCGTTATAAACGGCCATAACAACGCTAATTTTGGGCTTTTGTGAGGCTTTCATATACTTCCAGTGTCTTTTGGGCGGACTTTTCCCAGGAAAAGTCACGTGTTACAAGATTATAGCCGTTTTGACCCAAATCCTCTAAATTTTTCGAGGATAGAGCTTTTTTGATTTGAGAGGCAATTCCCTGTGCATCTTTGTGGTTTTTTATAAGATAGCCATTGTAACCATCCCTGACTAGATATGGCAGATCACCGGTTGCCGTTACAATTACCGGCAGCTTGGCTGCCCAGGCCTCAAGAAGGGTTAATGGCTGGCCTTCGTAAATTGACGGAAGGATAAAGGCGCTACTTGATTTATAAAACCTTATCAATTCTTGTCCTTGGGTTTCCCCTTTGAAAGATATGTTCGACGTGAGTCCTAGATCTTTTGCTATTTTCTTTAATGACTCTTTTTGTTCTCCGTCACCAACGATAATGAGTTTTATGTTTGGTATGTCTTTTTTAACGATATTGATAGCCCTAAAGAGATTTGGCAGATTTTTTTGGGGGTGAAGTCGCCCTACGAATAATAACGTCGGGTTGCCAGCCTTTTTTGCTTTAACCCTGTCGAAATTTTCGATCTCGACCCCGTTTGAAATGTATGCAATATTTTTATTAATGTTTTTAATTCTTAAGAAATCTCGAGAGACGGTAATTTGAGCGCTATATAAAATTTGTGTCAATATAAATTTTTCGAGCCATGCTTTGGGTAAATTATTTAAATCCGTATCAATTGATGTGCCGTGGACGGTAAAAACTGCCGGGATACTTTTTGTAACGCTGATAAGCCTTGCTGTTATTCCCGGCAAAAAAGCATGCGCATGAACCAGATCATAATTTCCCCCAGCAATAAAAAAATAAGACCTAGATAAGAAAGTTATTTTTGAAATATAATCGGAAGATTTGATCTTTGCCCCAAGTTTAATGACATTAAGGTTTTTGGGCAGGTTGAAACTGTCCGGCCCGGTATTGCGGGTAATGATATCAATGCTTATGCCATTTCCGGCAAGCCTTTTGGATATTTCCCAAGCGTTTGTCTGCCCCCCGCCGACTGTTGGAAACCAAGTATCAATAATAAGCGCAACTTTCATGTTAACTTTCCACTACGATGATTCGTATCATCGTAGTGAATTAGATTGATGGTTTCTAATTAATTCCAGATAGAGCTTTTCTGTTTTTAAAGCGATATCCGGCCACCGGTAACCGGCGGCCAGCTTTTGACCTTCTGTCTGTTTCTTTTTGTATAAGTTTCTATCTATTAAGAGTCTTTCTAAATTGGCGGCGAGGTCTTTGATATCGCCAAGTTTAAACAACAGGCCGCCCTGGCCGTTTTTTGTAACTTCTTTAAAAACTCCGATATCGGAGATCACATATGGTGTTCCGGCTGCGGCTGACTCGACCGTCGAAATACCAAAACCTTCAACAGATGACGGCAGGCAAAATATTGACGAACTAAAGTAAAGATTAATCAGCT
This sequence comes from Candidatus Curtissbacteria bacterium, assembly GCA_030647775.1. GTDB lineage: Bacteria > Patescibacteriota > Microgenomatia > Curtissbacterales > GWA2-41-24 > JACPKK01. The sequence goes on along the minus strand of JAUSJC010000010.1, from coordinate 337,539 downwards.
CTTTGCGCGGGAGATTTGATAAAAACTGAACTTGACTTTCTAATTTGAGATTTTTGGTCAGGCTTTTAAGGTTTTTTTCCTGCGGGCCGCTGCCGACAATGATTAGCTTAATTTTACCGATCTCTTTTGAGACTAGCGCAAAAGCGAGTATTAAATCCTTGATATTTTTGTATTTTGCCAGACGCGAAACACAGATTATCGTAGAGATATTTGATTTTTGATGTTTGCCGCCAAATTCGTCTTCGTCTATGCCGCAAGGAATTATGGTTATTTTTGTTCTGACCTTTTTGGCTAGTTTGGCTGCGGTACTTTTGGAAATGGCAATATACGCGCTGAAGCCGGTTATCAAATTAAACCTTTCTAAAAACTCACCTAGTATGCCGACAATACCGGCGTTTTTAATCCAGCTGCCAATCCAAACATCCGGATACCACGCTACAACCGGAATTTTTTTGCGGCTTGCGATTTGCCTGGCAATAAAGTGGGTCAGGAAATTGCTGCCATCTATGATGTCGCAATCTATGCTTTTCCCCATTTTAATCGCCTCTTTTGCAAAATTGGCTCTTTTGATAAGATCACCGGCAGTTGCTTTGTAATCGCGGTTTTTGCCGACACGCAGAACGGTAAAACCCAGCAATTTTTCTTTCCCGGGAGCATTTTCCAGCTGGGACGTCAAAACCGTAATATTATGACCTTTTTTTGCCAAATATTTGGCTAAATAAAGGGTTCTTGCTTCTACGCCTCCGGAGAATTTAAAGTCTTTCCCCGTGGGGAAAAATTCGCTTATCAGGAGAATTTTCATTTTTATCTGCCGGATTTCTTCCCGGCAGTGCTTTTTGGGGGCATTGAGGCGTTTTGGAGGGCAATTTGGCGAACTAAACTCGTTATATCGCGCCTTAGGTCCTCAATCATAACGTAGACACGAAAAACGAGGTAAAAAAGTAGGACCAGTGAGATGTAGACGATGATATCGACTCCCCTACCAACACCAAAAATTCCGGCTAGCTGGGTTGTGGTTTTAGGAAGTAAAATACCAATAAGAGCAGACAACCAGATTATCGACCAAAATACGGCGGTTTTGGCGGGAATAACTTTTTCTCTGGCTCTAAGAACTACGCGGGAGATAAAAAACAGGACGAGGGCAAGCAGGAAGATTTGGATTGCCGTAAGCATTTATTTCTTATTTAACCATTTGGGCGACGCCCGCCTCAAATCTAGTTGGTATTATATCAAAGATCAGCCACCATTTATCGCCGGAGAACTTTTCACCGCTGGTGAGCGATTTAATCTGGTCGGGAGTAAATTTCGGGTTTGGCAAGACTTTGCCCCAAAGCCAAATAGCCCATTCCAAAGCGAAGAGAGGCACAACAATCACCGGTTTTTGGGAGTGAAGAGCATTTTTGATGATTTTGACCATTTCCTTCATTGTTATATACTGCGCCCCATGAATTTCGTAGATTTTTTTGGGATAGCTTTTAGAAATCAACTTCAAGACAACTTGGCAAATATCCTCAACATAAACCGGCTGCCTGCCGAAATTGCCGCCGCCGGGGAGAGGTATAAACGGCAATTTCTTAACCATGCCAATGAGCCAGCCGATATTTTTTGTATCTCCTGGGCCATAGATCATTGAAGGCCTTAGGATTTTGTAGGGGAGTTTTGACAAGGAGACGATTTTTTCCTGATCCTTTTTTGTCTTTGCGTACCAATCAAGCCTGATTGATGTGACAGCGGCTGATGAAAAGAGAATAAGTTTTTTGGCCTTTGCTCTTTTGGCCGCAACGACTAGATTTTTAGTGGCAATAGTATTATTGAGTTTAAAAGCATTGGGAGTTTTGGACGCGATTTCGGCGGCTAGATGAACGATTATAGACCCATTTTCAATTTGATTCTGCCAACTTCCCTTAATTGCAAGATCGGCAATGATTATTTTGCAGTTGGGGTTTACTCTTTCAGCCTCCTGATGATCTCTGACAAGAGCCGTTACCCCGTAACCCTTTTTTAAAAGCAGCGGCACCAGATGACTGCCGACAAAACCGGCCGCGCCGGTTACTAAAACTCTCTCTTTCATCTTAAAAACTTAATTAAGGTTCTTGTAAAAACAGGCAGGGCATTCGTGTTTTTCTGACCTTTAAGTCTTGAATATTGGGTATAGATAGCGTGAGTTGGAACTTCTTCAACTTTAAGTCTATGCCTTTTTGCCTCTTGGATGATTTCAGACGAAAATTCCATCCTGTCTGATTTAAAATCAATGAGATCGGCGGCACTTTTGGAAAACGCCCGCAGGCCGGATTGGGTATCGGTTGAAAAGGCACCGAAGAGAAGAAGGGTGGTTAGATTCCCCAGCCAATTTAAGATAAAGCGGTCAATGGGCATTTTTTGCCTTTTTTTAAGACGTGAACCAATAACGAGATCGGCTCTGTTTTCTAAAATCGGACGGACTATTTTTTCAATATCATCCGGATTATGCTGGCCATCGGCATCGAAAGTAACGATAATGTCGGCACCAATGGACTTGGCAAAATCAATGCCGGTTCTGGTAGCTGCCCCCGCGCCTCTGTTTAGAACATGACTCAATACTAAAATATTTGACCTTTTGGCAACTTTAGCTGTTTGGTCAAGGGATCCGTCATCTATAACGACAGTCTCGATTTTCCCAATGCCATCAATTTTTTTGGGAAGTGATTTTAAAACTTTTTCGATAACTTGGGATTCGTTATAAGCGGGGACAACAATTACGAGCTTCACGATTTAATTGCGGGCGACTATAAAAATTCCAACAAGGATTATTACGATTCCAATAAACCGTAACAAAGAAACGTTTTCCTTAAAAAAGAGGATTGATATAACAGTTGTTAAGAGAAAAACTATCGTGGCGAAAATAGGGTAAGCCCGGGAAAGATCGCTAATTGTCAGAACCCTTAACCAGATAAGGAAAGAGAGACCGTAGAGGGCGAGACCAATAATTATGAAGGGGCTCGAGGCGGCTTTAGTTAGTTCTGGAATAAGTTTTACTTTTTCACCGCTTATTCCTCCGATTGTCAAAACGCCTTTTTTTAAGAGGAAATTACCTGTCACATTTAAGCAAACACTTGTAAGAAGAAGCTGAACAAAGTTCATGGGAAGATAATAACATAAACTTCCGAGGGCTAAAAGCCCTCGGTATTCGCCTTTCAGGCTCAAAAGTATGTTTTCTCTTCAATTCATCCGAGGCCTGATAGTCCTCGGTATTCTTGAAGTCGAAAATAGACGCCTCCCCTTAAGCCACCCAGTAGCCTTGAGTAAAAAAGGTTTCAGCGATGGCTAGAATGGCCAACGAGGCTGCAATAAGCATAATTTTGATTTTCGTGCTTTTTATATACGCGGGCACAAGATAAATAGGAAAGGCTATCAGGATATAACGGGGCATCGATGCCAGCGTCCCGGTGAGTGTTGGCGTGATAACGACGAGGAAACTAAAGATTAGCCATTCTAATTTTACTTTTTTAAATGCCATTGCCAGTGCCGCACCGACCCATACGGTTGCAAGAAGTTCAAAAGCTGCATTTACAAGCGGCAAGCCATGGGTCGTGATAAGTATTTTGAAATATCTAAAAAATACTTGGGGCAGAAGGACAATGCCGTTCGATAACCGTTCCTGGCCGAAAATTTGTTGGGACGTCAAAAAATAAAACGGATCGTTAAACTTAACTCCCAGAAAAATCATATACGATATTAGACCAAGTGGAACTGCCAGTAGCGGGAAGATGTGTCTTTTATCCTTTTTGAAAAGAAGGGCCGGAACTAAAAAGATTCCAACAAGACGAGTGCCGCTTGCCAACAGGCCAAGAAGCGAAGCTTGCCAAATCTTTCCTTTCTCTGCCAGGTAAAAGGCGGATACTATCAAAAGAAAAAATACACTTTCCGTGTAAACTGCTCCGAAGAAAAACGATGTCGGGAAAGACAAAAGGAACAGGATAGACCAGAAAGCAATCTTCTGGTTATGTGTTTTTGAAACGAGCTTGTAGAAAATTAGGAGAGCTGCCAAGAAAAATATATTGGAAATCAAAAGAGCGCTTACGAGCAAGTTGCCAAAAGTTAAAAATGAAACAGCTTTAATTAAAATCGGGTAAAAAGGGAAAAAAGCCTGCGTGTATTGGGCGGCATAGGCATCTTTGGCGATTCCAAGATAGTGAACACCGTCAAAATTGCCAAAGGACCAAATAAAATGGGGAAGTTTTGTGTCGATTAATCTTTCCTGGTAATAAGGAAACCTCGCCCCAAACTGATCAATAAAAATTGGTGAGACGCCGGCGACTATAAACAAAAGCGCTCTCCAAACTAAAAACAGGATGACTATTTTTTTCATCCCAAAACCTTTTTGTAAACATTAATTGTCTGCTTAGCGGTTTTTTGCCAACTAAAAGTAGACGCGTGGGCAGTCAATTTCCGGGATAAGCTTTCCTTTGCTTTTTTTGACATATTCAAAACTCTCAAAGTTTTTTTGGCAATATCGGCAGGATTTTGCGGGTCACAAAACCGGGCAAGATTTCCGGCAATTTCGGCTAATGATGAATTACTAGAACAAACTACAGGAGTACCGCAGGCCATACTTTCCAAAACAGGCAGACCAAAACCCTCGTAAAATGACGGCAGAATAGTTACGCCGGCAAGATTATATATCGAGACCAAATCCTCTTCCTCAACAAATCCGGTTTTGACGATTTTATCTTCTAAATTAAGTCTTTTAATGAGCCTCTCGAGCGCTTGGGTTTGGGGAACCTTATTATCAACCAAGGCAGCTCCAACCATAACAAGGGGCACCTTGGAAATCTTTATAGAATTTATTAAGTTTTCGAGGTTTTTGTTCCAATTAACGTCTCCGACATAAAGGGCAAAGTTTTGGGGCAATTTTAACTTTCGCTTAACCGATTTAAGCCTTTTGACATCATCTATTTTTTTAAAACTTTCGGATGCGGCAAGATAGATAACTTCAATTCTTTCCTTTGGAATCGAAAGTTTATCGGAAATATCATTTTTTGAAGTTTTGGAATCGCAGATGACAAAATCCGTGTTTTTGAGTCCCCTCTTTTGAAAAAAGAGGCTGATATAGCCTTTGATTCCCGATGGGAAGCGGTTGGGGAATATCAATGGAATAACATCATGGATGGTAACTATACGCTTTTGTTTTTTGGCAACCGGAAGGGTATGGAAAAATAAATCAAAATACGGGTAGTGGGTTACGTCGGCAGATGGGATATGCCCATTATCAAACTGTATTAATTCGATCCCGGGAACGGTTTTTAGGTTTTCAATTAGCTTCTGAGTGTATGACCCTATACCCCTAACGCTGTGACCAGAATTTAGCGGACTTGCATCAATCGCTACTTTCATTAACTAAATTATATATCAATTGTGGTGCTTGGCGGAGTTGGGATGTTTTGGGGAAAAACTAGCCCACCTATGGCTATTATTCTAAACCTCTACTATCTTTCCGTTTAGGAAGTACTTCCTAATCAGTAGGAACTTTTTCCATTCTGATGTAAGCAGCTTATAAGTGGGCAGTTTCGTTAAGTCTTTTAAGACTTGCAGGTTATTTCTTTTTCTTTTTCTTTTTTGCCATGTAATTTTATCCCCTCCTTCCTTAATAATGTGTCTGTAAAAATGTAATCAAGTTTTTAAAATTAATGCAAGTAGGCAAAATTATTTTGATTTGATTAAATTGTCAGGATAGGCTAAACAAAGTTGTTCAAATTCATTTTTTGGTACTTTTTCCGGCAATTTCCCAGTATTTTATATATGCATAAAAGTGGTGTGCGCCGGAGAAAAACGCCCAGACAAAACCGGGGAAACCGTCCTTGAACCCAAGGTGCCTAAAATAAATAAGAATGAAGGTGTAAATAGGCTTAAAAACCGTATATTTTAGAATAGTTCCAAGGCCGAAGCCGGGGTTTAAATTGGCGATTTCCCGGGCGGTTTGGGCGGTGTAGCGGTCTGCGCGCATTAAGTATCTGGCAAAATCAGGGTCAGCCAGATGGAGGATATCGTTTTTAAGGCGACCGACCTTACCATCTATCTTGACTTGTTCGTGAACGCTTATTTGGGGCAAGCGGCCTTTACCTTTTTTAAAAAGCCGGATAACACTGTCCGGGTAAGCGCCTCCCTTTTCTAAAAATTTGCCAATGAACCAGTTCCTGCGATTAACCCAAAAACCATTTTCATTAGGGCTACTTTTGACCTTATCTTTTATTTCCCTAGCTAAAGCAGAACTTACTCTCTCGTCGGCATCAATTAAAAAAATCCACGGGCCGGCCGTTTTATCTATGGCCATATTTTTATTGATATGGAACATTTGTTTATTAGTTGTTTTGAAAACTTTTGCACCAAGTTTTTGAGCCAGCTCGCGTGTTTTATCGCTCGAGCTGCCATCAACTACAATAATTTCATCGGCGAAACTTTTTAATGAATTGATACAATCTGCGACGTTTTTTTCTTCATTGAAAGTAGCAAGAGCTGCTGAAATTTGGATTTTTTTCACTGTTTGACTTTACCCTTAGGTTTTGAGTTAATTCTACTACAATTTAACTTGCCAGTGCTTTTATTCAATTTGGATAATTTAAAAAAAGTTCTCCGGGGAAATCGTCTCAAATTCGTAAGATTCGTTAAGAAAGAGCCTCTGTATGTTCTTTTAATATTGATAACGATTTCCCTTGCAATATTTCTAAGGACTTATAATTATCAGGCGCGGATTCACTTGCAGGCTGACAATTCTCAAGACGTACAAATAGCCAGATTTGCCGCTGACAATTTTAAATTGCCGCTTGCCGGACCTTTTTCGTCTGCCGGACCATTTTATTATGGTCCTTGGTATTTTTGGTTTTTGGAAATTATCAGTTTCATGCCTTTGGGGTTTTTAACCCATTGGTATGCACTTACATTTGTAGGCTTTCTTTTCATCGTTTTGGTTTTCTGGTTGGGTCGCGAGGTTGGTGGAAAATGGGTAGGAGCAATTTCAGCACTATTTGCCGCTATTTCCCCCGCCCAAATAGCTAATTCACTAACTGTTTGGAACCCGGCCGTTGTACCAATTTTATCCCTGATGCTGCTTATTTTTCTTGTGAGGTTTTATAAAAGGAGGAAAATTTTTGATTTATTTCTACTCGGCTTTTTTGCCGGACTTTCGATAACTATCCATTTTCAAAGCCTTCTTACTGTGCCGACAGTCATTGCTGCAATGATCTTAATAAAACCTTCTTTTGGCAATTACCTAAAGTACATACCATTTGCGGTACTTGGATTTTTAATTCCATTTGTGCCGCTTATTTGGTTAGATTCGAAGCTTTATTGGTACAACTTTACAAGTTTATTTATCTTTTTGGCTATTGATCAATTTAATGCCTGGATTCCAAATAGGTGGTTAACCTATGCTTTTTCCTACTGGCCAAAGGCTTGGGCGGATATTATAGGAGGAAGCAGGTGGATATCAATTTTTATTATCTTCGTGGTTTTTGTTTCCAGTTTGCTTGCGCTTTCCAAGATTAAAAAGAATATAAATTATTTTTTAATTGCCTTTACATTTCTGGCCGAAGTTATTCTTTATAGATACTACCGGGGTCAAAGATTCGAATATTATAGTTTTTTTGCCCACGGGCCAATATTTATTTTAAGCGGCTGGGGAATCTTTCAACTCTATCAATTCAAAAAGGTTTTGGGTGTTTTCTTGTTTATTCTAATTTTCATTTTTACTATCAATGTTTCTATTGGCAACTTTAACAAGAACTCGCTAACGCTTGAAAGGCTCAACACCATTAAGGAAGATATTTATTCGAAGTATCCGGAGCAAAGTTTTAATATTTATGGGTGCATGGCTAACGCCAACTCAATAAGTCACCCAATGGCGCTTCTAATGTACTGGGACGGGCGAGATAGTCTACATGGATTAAAGATAGGTGTTTGTGAAGGGAGTGAAATAAGCTGGGAACCCATAATTTCTACCATGAGCGGTAATAAAATCATCTGGTACGAGAGAAGTACGGAGAGAGTGTACTATGATACTGCGGAGTGGTGGCTAAAATCCCCGCCTAAAAAGGGCGGTAGCCTGCGGGAGTTTCTTAAGAAAAATCTATCACCGGGATGCTGGCCGCACTGCTAGATTATTTTGGGTGGCCGATTTGGACTGCCGGAGTTCCATCCGGATTTTTGATTGTCTTGATAATCTCAAAACCCTGCGGGAAATTTTTGTCGTCTGCTATAAAAAGTTCTGCGCTGTCCTTGGGGGGTTTAGCGTCGAAATAATACTTATCAAAGTGACTGCGGGAACCATTTCCCTGGTATTGTCTTGGATCATATTTGGTATTAAATAACCAGAAAACATAAGCTTGTTCCAAGGAGCGGTCGACATTTATTTTCCGGTATTTATCTTTTATCTTTTCGCTGTCGGCGGCGGCCTGGCTGTAACCAAACTGCCAGAAAGAAGCGAAGTCGTAAGGATAATGCCTCCAGTAGTTTTCCGTGTATATCAGAAATGACAAGACAGCCCAAAGGGTAAGCGTTGGAATGATAAAGTGCCTGAAGCGGAATTTTGTGGAAAGAAGATAATAGACGGCATATGAAGCAATTATTCCCAGTGGAATAACTTCCGGCAGTGACCTTACGGCATGAGGGCTAGGGCTAGCCGGGGCGGCCGCAATCGGCGAGATAAGCAGCCAAGCAAAAACAAAATATTTTGCTTTATTTTTCTCTCTAACTAATCTTATAACACCCAGAATTAAAAGGGGCAGTTCAAAGAGATAAAGCATACCAAAACCTTCAACGTGATGCCTGAAGTTATCATCGCCTTTTATAAAGAGGAAGTTGAAACTAAAATGGGACAAATAATTTGTAAGATAAGTTTTTGCAATAATAACCCTTCTATTGTCAATAATGTTTCCAAGCGGAAAATGGGCATCCTGATCCTGTCGAATAAATTTAATCGATTTATTGATATCGTCCAGCGTGCTATTGGCGGTGGTTGTCTCGAACCTTTGAAGGATAACCTTCTGGGGGGTGAATATTACCAGCGGTAAGATAATCAAGACGGAAATTACTACAAACAGGCTTAAGTATTTTTTGGAAAGGGAAAACACTTCTTTTCTCCAAATTATGAAAGCCGACAAAAAAAGTAGGGGTGCAACCATTCTTTCTGTATGGTAACTGTACATGGAAAGCCCCAGAAAAATGCTTGAAAGAATCAAGAATTTCCAGTTCTTAAGTCCGTAAAGGAACGCCGTGACTGCCGCCACTGCCGTAAAAAGGCCGACATTGGCCTCAAAACCTACTCTGGAAAACTGGATATGCCATGGGGAAATTGTAAGCAGAGACATAGCGGTAAGAGCCATAATCTTCTGGTTAAATAATTTCTTGACCAGAAAATAAATAGCCAGTACCGTCAGAAACCCAAAAAATGCCGATGGGAACCTTGCGGCAAATGGAGTTAAACCAAAAATAGCGACTGTCGGGACATTAAGATACATGTAAAGAGGCGGTTTGTAATCATCAAACGACCTGTTGGTAAGGGGAAGAAAAGTACCGTATTCGTCACGGGCGGTTTTTAGGATGGAATAGGCATTATAAGCATTACTGGCCTCATCCCAATCCAGAGAAAGCGGAATTTGCCCTAACTTATAGAATCTCAAGACGAGTGCCAAACAAATTATGATTAAAAATAACTTGTTTTTCAACATTATGAATTTTTATTTATATTCGCCTGCAACTTTTCTTTTACTTCGTCAATATCGAAGATTTTAAATAAAATGTCCCCTCTTAAATCTCGTATTATAAATTTTGGAGGAATTGGGTATTCAACTTCATTTTCACCCACCACTCCCAGCGTATTTTTGGGAATTTTTGGAACATCGGGCATTGAGTGAACAAATTCATACTTGCCTATGCTTTCAAAATCTACCCAACCGTTATCTGCTTTGGGGCGATTGGCGCTTGCAATAAAATACTGAGGATTTATCTTTTGAAAGAAGACGTATTGAATGTATTGATGACTACTATCAATTTTTTTAGAAATAAGAATTTGACTGTAGCTATTTTCCTGGGATTCCAGATAGTTAAAAAGCCCTTTGTAGCCATATCTTCCGGCTCTTGCGGTTGTATAGGGTTCAACCAGAAACAGTTCTGAAATAAATTCTAAAAATGAAATCGAAACAATAAATATTACAAATATTAAGGTCATTTTCCTTAATTCTATTTTTTTTAGGAAACCGAAAAGGGAAAAAAATCCGAAGGCTTCTATTATCTGAGGAGCCGGCATAATAATGTTGATCCGACCAAAATTTCCAATGCCAACCATTGATGCTCCGACCGGGACTAATAATAACCACGGAATTAGTATTTTTGCGCCTTGGTTTTTATTTTTAAAAAGAAAGATAAGACCGGCAATTAGTAAAGGCAGCTCAAAAATATAAAAAACGCTTCTTGTTGCAAAAGATTGAAAACCGGTCGGGTTTGCCTTATTAAAGAATGTCACACCCGACAAATTTCCTAAATAGTTGTTTATGTAAGTGTTTGCAAAATAGCTATATTTATTATGGATAAGTCTACAGACAATGTCCGGTATTTTGGTTTGGCACAATCCCCGTTTTTCATTAATGTTATTTATGATACCAATTTTAGAAGTTCCGGAAATAAAACTCTCTTGAATAAACCTAGATTGACCTTTAAATGTTAATACAACAGGAATTAAAGGTAATATCAAAAAAGTTATGGCGATAAAATATTTGGAGTGTTTTAAAACCGCTTTTTTAATCCGGCTTCTGAAAAAATAGGTTTGAGTTAGAATGAACAGGGGTACGAAAATCCAGCTGGATCTATAGATATAAAAACTAGCTATAAATCCTAAATAGGAAAGAAGCAAATATTTGCTCTTTTGTAAACCGCATAGAAAGAAATATGCCGAAATTGTAATTAAGAATATTAATACGTCTGATTCAAAGGCGTTCCTAGAAGCGACAATGTGCCAGGGTGAGATTGCAAGCAAAAAGGCCGCACCGTAAGCAATTTCCCTGTTGAAAAGTTTTTTTGATAAAAGATAGGTAGCAAAAACAGAAAGAATCCCAAATAACACTGAAGGGAATCTTGTCGCAAATTCGTTCAGACCAAAGAATTTCACTGAAACTACAGTCATATACAAGTAACCGACTAGCTTCCAGTCACCAAAACTTTCAAAGACCGGAAAAGGGATTTTCCTTCCCCACTCATCTTGACCCGTTTTTAAAATTGAATAAGCATTGTAGCCAAAAGCGGCTTCATCATCGTTAAAACCGACAGGTATTGATCCGAGGTTAATTAATCTGAGCAGTGCTGCAATTAGAATGATAACCAGAAGGATAAGTTTGCCTTTCATTAGTTTCCATTAACTTCGTAAAAACTCATAAAGTTTGCACCGTTACCTTTTTGATATTTGCCAATTAATTTCAAGTGAGCAAGATCGTCCATTTGCGGGAGATTTTGGTTTTGGTAAAAGATGAAATAAGTTTTTTGGGTTTTGGCCGAATCTAAAACCTGTTTTGGAAGGCTTCCGACAGGCCAATAACCTACCACTTGAATATTCGGGTTGCCATAAAAATAGATTTGCAAGGCGAATGGTAAAAGACCAAAAGTGCCTTCTGTCCCCACATAAACTTTCTCTTTGGAGTTTCCCGTTTTTAAAATATTGACGATTTGGCGGATTCCATATCCGGAAGACCAACCGTTTATATATTGGAATTTATCGGAACCAGCAATACCAGCTTTGGGGGGATTTGTCAGCAAATAAAATGACGAGACCAGCGGAAAAATTATTAAAGCCGAAAGCACAGTCCAGACTAACCCTTTATATTTTGATAACGACGCCAAAGTTAAACTTATACCAAAACTAATTAAAATAATAATAAATGGGAAATAGAATAAAGAAAACCTCGGATATAAAATTTGATTGAAAAGAGCTTTAGCCAAAAAAGGCACCAAGATGTATACCGAAAGAAGAATTATTCTTTTGTCCTTCTTTGCCAATCCATAAATCATCACGGCCGGAACTACCAAAATAAGCGGCCCATTGTATTGGAATAACCATGTAGCCATGCTATTGATGTTTCCGGAAAAATGCAGGAATGGATTTTTGATAACCTCGGAAAAAGTTCTAATAAACTCATGGTTTTTGCGGTCGATCATGTAAAAGAGAGGGGAAACTCGAAGTGCATTATAAATTGTTTCGGATATGGCAAAAGTTATTACGGACAACCCTAGCCACTTTGATAAACGTTTTATTAACAGCTCTTTTTTGAAATCAAAAACTATGAGTGATGCCGGAAGAAGATACAGGAAAAAGCTTATTGAGGATTTGGTTATTAAGCCGAGACCCAAAATAATTCCATTGAGCAGCGCGTAGTCGAGGCGAGGGCTTTTAGCCATCTTATAAGTCAGAAAGACTGACCAGACGCAAAACATGGTTAGGAGCGAATCAAAAAGAGCCATGCGGTCATAAAGCAGGGTGAAGGGTAAAATTATATAAAGAACGCCGGCAATTTTGGCAACTTTTGTGCCAAACAATTCACGGGCTAGAAAGTAAACCCCCAGTAAAGACCCAAGACCGGCAAAAACCGAAACGAGACGAGTTGCCACCAAAGGATCAGAAATTAATCTCTGAAAGATAGCCGCCAGCCAGATAAAAAGAGGCTGTTTCCCGTCTTCTAAAGATATAAACCGATTGGCGGGATCGTGAAGGGCGACTTGGGCCCAATAGCTATAGATTGCCTCATCGGTAAAAATCGGGATAATTAAAAAATTAACAAGCCTTGTTGCAAAATAGACTGGAACTACCAGAGCTAAAAAATTTAGTTTACGAAGATATTTCATTAGTTTTTATTATCGGGAGGATTCGGCACGTTCTTCTTTGAAATGACCAAGGTCGGGCTGCCATCGAGGTTTAAGATCGTATCAATTACTTGGGCTCCTTTTGGAACACTCCCGGGAGGTGAAACGTAGACGGTTTCGCCGGAGACTTTTGCTTGATTTACATCGTCAACAAAGTGATATTTACCAAAACCGTTAACGTCTAGAAAGAAAAATTTATCCCTGACGACTTGCCCCGTGGCCCAAAACTCTCCAGGGTCATATTTTGAATAGAGAAGGAAATAGATATAGGGCCTCCCAAGGCTTTTGGTGACAACAACATTGGCGGACTTTTGCAAGTTAGCTGTCTGGACAGCCTGTTTATAGCCGTATTGCCACTCCCCCGAATAATTTATTGGCCAGTGAATATAGTACATATTGAGATAATAGATAAAACTGGCCGCAAGCAGTAAGAAAACAGAAACGGCGAAGACTTTTTTGTACTTAATCATTTCCCAAAGGCCAAAAAATCCAAAAGCGGCAAGCAATTGGAATGTGGGCAGGATATGAATCATCCGCAAGGCATGGGGAGTTTCGCGGGCTGTTGCCGGACCGAGCGGGGAAACCAGTAACCAGGCGATAATTAAGAACCTGAAATTTTGTTTTTTGGCAAAAAGAAAGTAAATGCCGGATAAAATTAGCGGCAAATCGATAAGATATAGTTCGCCTACTTCCTGAACGGAAAGCCTCGGATTAACATCCCCTTTTGTAAAAAGAAAGGCCGGGTTGAAAGCATCGAAATAGTGGACTAGATATTCATGGGCGTACTCTAAGCGCCTGTTATGGATTAGATTTGCCCACCAGGCGAAGTTATCTTTCGTCCTTAAGCGTGTTGACTCGTCTGCCGGCGCCAGATCGTTGAAAATTGAAACCTCGTTAAAACGAAGCCTGCCTTCAATGGTACCGGTGGCAAATTTATAAAGCGGCCAAAAGAGAAAAGCAAAGATAATTATACCCGGGATAACAACTTTGAGATTTTTGACAACTGCATTTTTAAACTGGATGAAAAGAATAAGCAGAATAAAAGGAACAAATAACCTTTGCCCCGTAAAGGTATACATGGCGGCTAAAAACGATAGGAGGGACAGAAGAATCCAATATTGATTATCTTTTGCAAATTTTACAAATAAGTAAATTCCAAGAACACTTAAAAATAAACCAAGATTCGCCTCAAAGGCACCCCGGGAAAATTGTAAGTGCCATGGGGAAATAGCCAGAAAAAAGGCCGAAAGAAGCGCAATTTTTTCTTTTTCAAAAAGTTTTTTGGCAAGAAGATAAGTTAATAAAACGGTCAGCGTTCCAAAAAACGCCGATGGGAAACGAATAGCAAATTCGGTAAGGCCAAAGACGGCAATAGAAGGAACCGCGGCGTAGATGTAGCCGGGCGGTTTGTAATCACCAAAAGCGGCAAAATTGGTGAGTGGTAAAAATTTTCCATGCTCATCATGCGCGGTCTTTAAAATTGAATATGCATTGTAGCCCAAAGATGCTTCGTCCCAATAAAGCGACGGCGGAACAGAAGCCAATTTATATAATCTCAAAGTTGCGGCCAGAAGGATAATGCCAAGAAGTAAATATTTCCTCATTTTAGTTTAGACAGCAGAAACCCCAGTCCTATGATAGCAAAAAGCTTGTAGGCAAATAAAATTGGCAGAAGCGAAAATTTTAGAAACGGCAGAAGAGGTAAAGCAAGTAGAACAATAAGCAGAAAATAATATTTTCTTTGGATGATTTGGTATACAAAATAAAGCCAGGTGATAATTCCGACTATCCCAACGGTGTGATATATAAAATTGGGGTCGAAGACATTTGCGTAGCACCTGCTAAACTCCGAAGCGTAAATTCCGATTTTATTGTGTAAAAATCTGGTAAGCGTGATATTTTGATCTCTACCGTCTATCGTTTGTTCGGCAAAAATCCGGGGAGGAATAGCTTGTTTTGCGGTATCCAAATTGCAAATCGGCAGGCTGGCATTTGCCCTAACTGAAATAATCACTGCCGAAAATATTATTAGTAAAAAGATTTTCATTGTTCTGTTTCGGAGATATTAAATCTTAGATCGCCGTTTATCGAGTATATTTGTTTTAAAACTTTATCGGGATGCGCCTGCCACTCGGGCGTAACGACCAAAGCCTTGCCTGGTTTGGTCTTTTTCCATGAAGGGCCAAAAAATTCGAATTTGTCAAATTTGGTTTGATCAGCAGACTGGGGTTGATACTTAACGGGATCGTACTTTCCGTAAAAGAGCGTAAAAATATACGGATGGCCGTAGTACGAAGAGATAGCGATAGAGCTATAACCATCTTTAATCTTATCCACGGCCTGTACCATCTCTTTATAGCCGTCCGACCAATCAGGGGCTTTTTCTTTGGGGTAATGTTTGTAGTAGAGATGGAAGTAAGTAACGATATTGTAAAAGGCAACAGCTGCCAAAATAAAAACTAACCCCTTTTTGGCGCCGCCTTTAATTTTGGCGGAGAAGATGACACTTGCGCCGCAGGCGGCAACTATCGACCAAATCGGAATGAATGTCAGTCCCCGCAGTGCATGGGGTGTAGGAACGGCTGTAGCCGGCGGGATAGCGGCAACCAGAAGCCATGCCAGAAGGAATTTGGGGGCCCGTGTTTTTTGACGAACAAGAAAAAGGAGACCTAAGACAATCAACGGTGCTTCAAAAATATAAAGCTCGCCCATACCAGGAACCGAATGGCGGCCAATGTTGTCTCCTGAAGTGAAAAGAAAATTGGGATTGTAGTGGGAAAGATACCCGGTAATAAATGTTTCTAGGGGTTTTTGAGTACCCAAAATTCCCACAGATTGGCCGCGGATTAAACTACTTTTGAAGTTTAAAATGATTGGAAAGCAAAATATTAACAGGATGATAAACGGATAAACGAGCTTATGTCTAAAGGCAAGGACTTCTTTATGGTAGAAAAGAAAGATCACCGTCAAAAGAACAGGAATCCAAATCTTTGCACCCTGGTAAGAATTGAGGGCAAGACCGAATGACAGCGTTGAAGCAATAAGCAAACGAAGATTTTTTGACGAATGCAGGAAAAGTACGATACCTAAAACGCCAAAAAAGACCATAAAATTAGCTTCGTGGTCATAACGGGAAAATTGTAAGTGCCATGGGGAAATAGCCAGAAAAAAACTTGAAAACAGGGCGATTTTATTATTTCTTAAGAGTTTTAAAACTAAAAAATAGGTCAGAAGAACAGTCAATGTGCCCAGAAGTGCCGACGGAAACCTGACGCCACTTTCGTTTAAACCAAAAACGGCAATCGAGGGGATTAATAGGTATGCGGAGAGAGCCGGATTATAGTCCCCGAATGACCTAATTACCAGCGGGAGGAAATTTCCATATTCATCGCGGCCGGTTTTTAAAATGCTGTAAGCGTTATAGCCATTGGACACCTCATCAACGAAAAGGCTGGGATGATCCTGACCAAACTGGTAGAACCTTAAAGCCGCCGCAATTACCATAATAATAATGAGGAAAACGTTTTTAGTTAAAAAAGATTTCATTGCAAAGTGCCGGCATTTGCCAATTTATAGCAAAATACCACAACGAGTAAAAAATTAATACGATAAAGAAAAAACTAATATATTTGTTCTTGACTACCGCACCGATGCCCCAAAGAGAAAGGGTATAAAAAGATATTGATACGGCCCAAAAGGCGATTTTGGGTGATATTGGTCTTAGGGAAAAGATAAGAACTGCCAGGACTACTGTTAAGTGGATAAACCCCAGTTTTCTTTTTCTCCTAAAAATTTCGACCGGAGA
Source organism: Candidatus Curtissbacteria bacterium (assembly GCA_030647775.1). Lineage (GTDB taxonomy): Bacteria > Patescibacteriota > Microgenomatia > Curtissbacterales > GWA2-41-24 > JACPKK01. The sequence continues at coordinate 320,855 of JAUSJC010000010.1, read as the reverse complement.
TAGAATCAGCAGTAAAAACCCCGCCGGGCCGAGTACTTCTAAGAGGAATCCCGGATCGATTGTTTTTGCAAAAGACTTTGAGGCCTCAAACGGAAAGGTAACTATTTTATTATGAAAGATTTTTGATATTACCTTTTGGCCTGAAGGATCAAGACCGGTTTGGGATTCGACATTAATCTTGACAGAGAGTGGATTAAAATAAAAACCGTTAAAATGCACGCAGCCGGTTGTTTGCCAAAGCCTGAAGAAAAAGGTTAGTGCTAAAAGGACGAAAATTAATTTTTTAATTTTTACCCCCTATATCCCAAAGTGAATAAATATGCCTGCCGGAAGAATCATTGACGGTAGAAAGCCTTTCGCCGTCTTCTTTTTGCCATGAGGGTGCAACATAAAGAACTCTTCCTTTATTATATATATTGTAATTTGGGTCAATAAAAACATACTTGCCAAAAGCGCCCTTGGTGCTATTTTCTTTGACAAATTTTTCTGGATCGTATGGCAAGTAAAGAAGTAAATAAATATAGGGGACATTGTTTATATTGGTTATGTATACTTTTGGATAGTCATCTTGGTATTTTTTGACCTCTTGAACCATTTGCCTATAGCCGTCCTGCCAATCGGCAGCAAACTTTTTAGGATAGTGAACAAATAAGAGGTGGATAAAAACGGCAAAGGAAAATATCACAACTCCGGCAAGAAGAATTTTAATAACAATTAGTTTTTTGGCCGAGAAAAAATAATAAGCCCCGAGGCTTGAGAGAAAAGCCAGGGGTATGGACATCTGAAGGGCTCTTTGAGCATGGGGCGTCGGGGTGACAAAGCTAGCCGGAATTGGTGCAAGCAGCAGCCAAAAAAGCATTATTTTTTTGCCGTCTCCTTTAAGTTTTTTATAAGCGGAGAAGGACAGAAATAAAAAGATAGCATCAAACAGATAAATTTGCCCCATATCGACTTGGGAATGGCGGCCTATCTGGTCACCGTTTATAAAAAGGAAGGTCGGGGAAAAATGATTCAAGTACCCGATAAGCACAACTTGCGTATAATAAGCAGGAGGATTGAAAAGATACCCGGACAAGAAGCGCAAGGGTTTTTTGGACTTCTGGTCAAAGTTTAGGCGGGCAGTTTGGCGATCATCTTCTTTAAAAGCCGACTCGGAAATTGCCCTGCTTCTACCATTTGGGGAAAGGGTGAATATAATCATCGGAATCAACAAAATTAGCCCGATGAGGGCTGGAAAAGCCCAAAGTTTAATATTTTGCTTAATCCACTTCAAGTTTGTAAGAATTATTGAAATAACCAGAAGCGGAACAAAAATTCGGGAAGCATGGTATGTGTAGATTGAAAGAACAAAAAGAAAAAAAGACAAAGAAAGTATTGATATTTTCTTTGTCTCGATCCCTAAAAGCATCAGATAGACGCCAGAAACAACGAAGAAAAGACTTGGAGTAGACTCAAAACCAGACCTTGAGAACTGGATATGCCAGGGGGAAATTGCCAGAAAAAACATACTCGTCAAGGCCAGGTTTGTATTTTTGGTAATTTTTTTGATAAGCAGAAAGAAAATAAGCGGCGCCAGTGAACCAAGTAAGGCAGAAGGGAAGCGTACCGATAATTCTGACAGGCCAAAAAGTTTTATTGACGGAACAAGGAGATAGAAATAGCCCGGTAGTTTCCAGTCCCCAAAGCTTTCAAAAAATAATGGCAAAAAGCGCCCATGTTCATCGTGCCCTGTTTTTAAAATTGAATAAGCGTTGTAACCAAAGGCCGCCTCATCCCAATAAAGGCCCGGAGGATTTTCCGAAAGATTATAAAATCTTAGACCAAAGGATAAAATGGCAATTGCGAGAAAAAGAAGAACCTGAGTTTTACTCAGAACCTTGATTCTCGTGGTGCTCGAATTAAGCAAAGCTTTTCTGCGAATAAGCAGAGCTTTTCTGCGAATAAGCAGAGCTTTTCTGCGAATAAGCAGAGCTTTTCTGCGAATAAGCAGAGCTTTTCTGCGAATAAGCAGAGCTTTTCTGCGAATAAGCAGAGCTTTTCTGCGAATAAAAAGCTTGTTTTTAGTCATTGCCACTGCCCTATCTTAAATATTTCGTTGGTACCGGCGAAATCGTAAATCGTTTGAAGTGATTTAAGTTTTTCTCCAGACATAAGAGTTGAAAACTCCTGGGGCGAAAGTACGACAAGGGTTTTGCCAGATTTGAGTTCTTCAACCCTCGTGTTGTCAAAATTTTTGCCGCCATCCCAAGCGGCCACGCCGAATCTGTACTTACCCAATTCCGTTTCGCTGCGGCTTTTGGCAAAGATGCCGGGATCAACTTTATTATAAAAAAGATAGAAAATATATGGTTTCCAGTAGTTGCCGGTGAAAATAACCCGATCGTAATCCCCCTCAAGTGCGGCGACTTTGACAAAGGCTTGCTCATAACCATATGCCCAAGAGGCGCTACTCGTTTGCGGGGATACCACGTAATAAGTGAATAAATAATTGATTATTGAAAGCGAAAAGACTATCGGGATTATTAATTTCGCGAACTTGATCCTGAAGGCAGAGGTAAAACCTATGGCGGATAGGGTGACAAGTGCAGGAAGCATTAAAAGCGCGCGCAAGGAATGCGGGAATTCTCTAGCTAAACCCGCCGGGATAGGAGCAACTAAAAGCCAAGCGACGATGAAGAGTTTAGATTTGTTGTCTTTTTGTTTTAACAGCATCCATAAGCCCGCCAAAAGAAGCGGGATTTCAACCAAATAAAGATTGCCGTGGAGGGCCGATTTTTGCCTTGGGTTTGGATCGTCACCGAAAAATAAGAACCCTGGTGAAAAATGCGAAAAGTAACTATGAAGTATTTCAAACGCAAGCGGAATTCTGCGGTTTAAGAAAATTGCAGATGAAGGGATGTTTACCGATTCTCTGATAAGAACATACGGTTCGATTATTGACCGGTCTGAAAAAAGGCTTACCTCTCCTACCCGCTTCATGCCTTGAGGCGAAACAATTTGGACTAAAATCGGGATAATCAATATTGCACCAACAACCAAACCGACAATATATGCTTTTGCGTTTTTGGCAATTTCTTTGCGGTATAAAAAAGCTATCGTAAGCAGGATAGCAGGAACAAAGATTCTTGGAGAATGATAGAAATAAAATGATAAAAACAAAATTGGCAGTGAAAGCATAGCCGCTATTTTATTTCTGAACCCGTAAAAAATTAGGACGATTCCCAAAACGACCAAGGTCAAAGCCGCATTTGCTTCAAAAGCGGCCCGGGAAAATTGTAAATGCCAAGGGGAAATTGCCAGCAAAAATGCGGAGGCAAGAGCTATATTTTCATTAAAAATTTTACGATTCAACAAGTAAATTAACAAAACGGCAAACGTTCCAAAAAGCGCCGACGGGAATCTAACCCAAAACTCCGACAAATCGAAAACTTTTATAAAAATGGAGTCGGTATAAATATAGCCCGGTAGTTTGTAATCGTTGAATGACTGAAAAAGGAGAGGGAATTTTCTTCCATACTCATCGTGGCCGGTTTTGGCAATGGAAAAAGCATTATAGCCGATTGCCGCTTCGTCCCAGTAAAGAGAAACAGGAAAGGAGGCAAGTTTATAAAATCGCAAAAATGCGGCGAGAATGATTATTACCAGCAGATATTTTTTAGTCATTGCCTATAATATAAATAGCCGGCTCGCCATTTAGATAATTTATTTGCTTTAGGATATTTACACCGGGAGGGAATTCTTTGGGCGTGCCAACGAATAGGGTTTTTGCTTCTTCATTTTGCTTGGCAAAATCGATAGGTTTGAACAAATATTTATCGAATTTATTTCTATCTTCTAAAAATCCGCCAGAAACGGTTCCACCTTCTGAAAGATATTTAACCGGGTCGTATTTTGAATAATAAAGCCAGAACTCATGCGGCTGTTCCAACTTGGTGGAAACAATGACTTGCTGGTATTTATTTTTATTTGCTTCGGTGTACTCTATTGCTTCTTTTCTGCCATAAAGCCAATATTTAGAAAAATCGTACGGCATATGAACATAATATTGATGAAGATAAAAGGTGAAATTGGCCAAAAGAGTAATAGCCGCCAAGATTGCGAAGAGTTTTTTCCTTTTTGAGTAAGTGTAAAGGGTATAAACACCAATTGCCGCAAAGATCTGGAAAGTGGGCAGAAAAATCTCGCTCCTTAGAGAATGCGGTACTCCCCAAGTTACGGAGGCTGCTACCGGAGAAATCAAAAACCACCATAAAACGATAATTTTGGAAGACGCAACGAATTTGTTTTTTATTAAAAAGTAAATACCGGCAACAATAAACGGCAGGTCCCAAAAATATAAAAGACCGATTTGGGGGGCGTGATGCCTTTCCATATCGGCAGTTATAAAAAGGAATGTCGGGCGAAAATGTGAAAGGTAATTATCAATTAAAATAGGCACGTAGACAAAGCGGCGGTTATGCAAGATTTTGCCAACGGTTCCAAGTCCGGCTTTTTCATCCTGGACGATTAGGCCTGAGGCATGAAACTGCGGAGAAACGTCGGAAAAAATTGTGGTACCTTTGAATCTAAGCTGGCCGGAAATTGAGAAAATGATGGGTATCAAAAATACAATAAATATCGCGAAAATTAAGAGAGGAGGAATAATATATTTTATATTCTTTTGAATAAATTTCCGAAAAAGGATTACAAGAGCGAGTGAGTAAATTGGTATAAAAACCCGGGCATTATGGTACATGTAGAGATTGGCACCGAATGCTATTGCCGCTAGTGACAGCCACAATGTGATTTTTTTACCTTTGGAATCCATGCCTTTTAAATACGCCCAGGTGCCAAGCACCGACCAAAAAGTTGCACTATTTGTCTCAAAGGCGACTCTTGAAAATTGAACGTGCCATGGAGAAATAGCTAAGAATAATGCGGCAAGAAGAGCAATATTTTTGTTTTTGAAAAGTTCAAAAACCATCAGGTAAGTGAAAAAGACTGCCAAAACCCCAAGAAAAGCAGACGGAAAGCGGACAGCGAAATCATTAATGCCGAAGACGGCAACCGACGGAACTACGAGGTATGTATAAAGCGGCGGTTTATAGTCGTCAAATGACCTTATTGACAGCGGCAATTTATAACCATATTCGTCGCGGCCTGTTTTTAATAGACTGTAAGCGTTATAGCCATGAGCGGTTTCATCCCAATCCAATGCCGGCGGATTTTGGCCAAGCTGGTAAAAACGAAGGGCTATTGATAGAGCAATAATTATGACGAGTAATAGATTATTTTTTAGCATATTTGACAATGACGAAAAGAGCCGCGACGAAAGCCACAAGAGAGAGAATGTCGGCAAATAACCTAAGGGTAGTTTCTTTGTAGGCTACATCGATATGGTGGAGGCCTTTTGCCAGTTTTATAAGAAGCATGCCTGATCCGTCTTCGTCCTTATCAATAACCAAGCTAGTCGAACCGGTAATTGAAAAATCCGAAAACGGCTTTAATTTTTTGCCGTCAACCTTAACATCGGTATCGGGAAAATAGAACTTATTGATTCTAACTTCGGCTGTTTGGGAAAGAACATCGGCATCGAAAGTGATTTTTTGGGACGAAGCGACAAGGCCTATTATATCGACTGTTTGCGGGATTGAACGAATTTTGCTGCCGGGGTCAATGCCGATGGGCACCCTCGTCGTCTGTCTCCAGACCGGCGTAAATTCACCGTATTGGGTGGCACTCCCGGTATAGTTTAAAAAATGGCTGTCACTATAAAAAACCGGTTCATTGATTCTTAGGTTATTTCTGTTTGCAATAACTACCGCCAAAATTGCCAAAATAAATATCAATCCGCTTTTAACGGTTTTAGAAACGAATGCCGCCAAGAAAGCAGTGGCGAGTGAGGAGATACCTAAAAATCTCCAGGGGATATCAATTGTGTGGAGTGGTTTAAAATCGTTCCAGATTGATCTAGTCGCTTTAATGTCGAGCATCAAAACGACGCTGATTAGAAAGGCGGCAATGAAAAAAATGGCAACAGCTTGGGATTTCGCTTCTACCTCGCGCACAAAAACCCGGCCAATTTTCTTAACGAAAGGGAATTTTTTGACAAAAAAGTATGTACACAGAAAAATGGCGGTACCTAAAATCAGGATGTGCGCAAGGCCTATCTGAAAAGACATCGCATCGGCGGCGCTTCCATCCAGGTCGAAACCATAACCCCAAGGCGAACTGATGAGCTGTTTTAGGGTAATAAAGTGGTTGGCATAGGCAAGCGGAATGGTTTCGCTAAATCTCGTAAATTTTATTTCAAAAAGTGACGGCAAGTAGGTAACTAGCGACAGCGCCAATCCCCACAAAAAAGCGATTGAAGCCAAAGCTAAATATTTGATTGATTTTTCAAAAATACTAAGGATAATGACGTAGGCAAAAATTACAGGCAGTGTAATTGCCGCAACGAGATTTTGTGACAGGAGAATCAAGGAGATAGAAACGGCGCTTATGGCAATCCAAAGAGGATTTTTTTGTTTTGATAATTTTGTGAGAGCATAAAATGCCAGAGGCAGAAAAGTATAAGCAAGAAGTTCGGAAAGAGACCCCCGAACATAAACCAGGGAAAGCCTGTAAGGTACCCATACATAAAATAGAGCCCCCAGAAAAGCTGCTTTTTGGCTTTTAAAAAACTCGAAAAACCAAAGATAGGCAAAAACTTGCGACATGACGAAACCCAGTGCCATTATTATCTTGAATGAATTTGCGAAAGAAAAACCCAGCACGTGGACTGCCGATCCCAGTAGGTACGGAAGAGGATAAATGTAGACAAAAATCGGACTGCCAAGTCCACTATAGAATGAGGCGGCATGGCGCGGGGGAATTTGCCAGTCTGAAAGTGCTATAAAGTATTGGGCAATTCTGGCCGTATGGGTTTCTCCATCATGGCTAGTATAGAATCCGGAAGTACTCAAGCTTTTAAGCGCGAAGACTGAGAAAAAAAGGAGAGCAAATATCGATAAAAAATGGGGATTGGGCCAAAACTTCACAATTTTTGAAATTGTAGCACAACTGCCTATTTAAACTCGATCGGCAGGCCGGTGATCGGTGAATCAAACATAGATCTTTCGATTCCTGACTCAGAAAGAGTGCTTGCTGAAAAAAGTGTGCTGGTGAAAAATGAAAGTTTACTGGCCTGGTTTTTTGATGTTTTAAAATCGCTACATTAAATACGAGGATAGATTACTTTGCCTATGGGTCTGCCAATAAATTTACCATTCTCATAAACCGTTTTGCCGCGGATAATAACTTTCTGTATTTCTCCCCTGCCTTCCATACCGACAAAGGGAGTCCAGCGGCATTTTGTAAATAAATTTTTGTTAGAAATTTTATAAGTAATTTTTGAATTGATAAGAACGTAAGTATTTTTTTGAGTTGGAATTTTAAAGATTTTCCTGGGATTTGTTGCGGTCATTTCGATTAATCTTTCAAGCGAAATTCTGCCTTCTTCAACGGCTTTTAAAAGAAGCGGGAGCGTTGTTTCAAGACCGGGAACACCAAACTTAGGGCCAGGCTGATTCATCTTTTCTTCTTTTGTATGAGGTGCGTGGTCGGTTGATATCATATCGATTTTATCCATTTTACTCCAGAGTTTTTCTTGATCTTTTTTGGAAAGCAGCGGCGGTTTCATTAAACCAAACGGCCCCAGTTTTTGAATGTCAAATTGATTCAAAAAAAGGTGATGGGGACAAACTTCACAGCTTATCAAAACGTTTTCCTTTTTTGCGTTTTCGATTGCATTAATTTGATCTGCCGTTACATGACAAACGTGAAGTGATTTATGGTATTTTTTAGCAAGCTTGATAGCTATTTCCACGGTCTCCCCTTCTGCGTGAACCATAATCGGTAAAGAAGAAGGCCATGATTTGAATATCAAATCCCGATCTTCTTCGCTCTCGACAAGAAGCGGTCCGGTTGTTTGATTCATATAAACTTTAAGGCCGAAAACTTTATTCTCAATCTTTCTAAAATATTTTGTGGAAGAGGCAGTTGCTCCGAAATTAAAACCTAGATCGCACCAAATTTTACCCTTTGCCAAATCAATTTTTTGATTTAGAGCATTAGGACTTGTTGTTGGCGGTGTGTTATTGGGCATATCTAAAATCTGGGTATAACCACCAGCGACAGCTGCCATGGTTCCGGTTCGGAAATCTTCTTTTTGGGTTGCTCCGGGTTCCCGAAGGTGAACATGGACATCAACCAAGCCTGGTAATTTCAGAATTTTGTCAAGCTTGGACACGAGTTAATTCTAGCAAATTTAAGATGGGGGAGCTAAGATTAACATTTATGGGGTACCCATTTAATCATTTGGCACTTGGCGGAACCTTTGATTATTTACATCTGGGACATAAAGCTTTTTTGGATTTTGCCTTTTCCAAAGCGGCGGCTGTTTCTATTGGGATTACAACCGATAAATTTATATCAAGCGAAAAATTAAACGTCCGGCCTCTCAAGCTGCGGTTGGCAGAGCTAAATAATTATTTAAGGGCGAAAGGTTTTGACAAACGGTCAAAAACGATTTTACTTGACGATGTCTTCGGCAGTACAGTTTCAGATATAACAATTGATGGGATTGCCGTAACCAAACTCACACAGGAAGGAGCGGCTTTGATTAACAAGAAAAGAACACGGCTGGGGCTTGCCTCTTTGAAAGTTTTAGTGTTCCCAATTGTTATGGCAGATGATAATAAACCTATTTCTTCAAGCAGAATAAGTCTTGGGGAAATCGATCGAGACGGCAGCGGTTACTTTTCAAAAATAGGCAATAAGGATTATTATCTGCCGGAAAACCTGCGTATTGAACTTTCGGTGCCACACGGGGAACTCTTTGGGGATATTGACGACCTTAAATCTCGAGTCTTACCAAGTAAAGTCATCGCTGTTGGAGATGAAACAACTTTCAATTTTCTGAAAAAGGGAATTGTGCCAAGGCTTTCGATTGTTGATTTAAAGGTCGGGAGAAAAAAGATTTTTGAGGATATTGCGGATTTGGGGTTTTCAAAGAACCAAAAGTTTGAGATTATTCAAAATCCAGCTTCGACAATCAAGCGGAAACTTTCGAGAAGTATAAAGGAAAATATTGCTAATAAGAATGACGGTTCTGTCATAGAAATTATTGGTGAAGAAGACCTCGCAGTTTTGCCGGCAACAATTTTGGCGCCGCTTGGGTGGCGAATCGTTTACGGACAACCCAACGAAGGCTTGGTCCTAATTACTGTAACGGAGGAAACAAAAACAGGCTTCTTGAAATTACTTGAGAGATTTAGATCTTCTTGAAGAATTTACTTTTTATTAAACCTGCCTGGTGCATGACATAAAGAGAAAGTGTCCAAAGAGTCATGATCCCATATGTAGTTGATCTTTTAAAGTTTATTGATGATGCTTCCGGAAAATACTTGCATGGAACCGGCGTGTCTGAAATTGTTAAACCATAAGAGACTGCCGAAATTAAAATCTCCTGATCGAAGACGAAGTCGTCAGAAAATTTGTGATAAGGTAACATGTTTAAAGATTTGGAGGAAAATGCTCTGTAACCAGTATGAAACTCTGATAGATTTATTCCAAGAACTATGTTTTCCAGCATTGTTAGGAACCTATTGAAAAAATATTTATAAAGCGGCATACCGCCTGCTAAGGCTTGGCGCCGGCTCTGAATTCGCGAACCCAACATTATATCTACCCTACCGTTGACGATTGGCTCACAGAGTATTCCTAAAAGTTTGGGGTCGTACTGATAATCGGGATGGACCATAACAACAACGCTGGGATTTCTCTTTAGCGCCTGATCGTAGCAAGTCTTTTGGTTTCCACCATAACCCTTATTCTTGGGGTGGATATAAACCGAAAGGCCAAGCTTTTTAGCAACCTCTACGGTTTTATCCTTTGAGGCGTCGTCGACTAAGATGATTTCGGATATAAGATCTTTTGGGAGATCGTCGTAGGTTTTTCTGACGGTTTTTTCGGCAAAATATGCAGGCAGAACAACGATAATTTTAGGCTTTTTGGAAGATTCCCAAAGAATATTATGGTTTTTCGAATTTCTTAATAACATCCCTGTCGGAAACAGCCTTTGGGCTAACCCGATACTGGGGATTTTGAACTATTTGGGGAATTTTTGCAAGCGCTTTGGTAAAACCCAAGAAAAAAGCAAAGTCTTTGGACATAATCGCTTTTAGCAAATGGTAAGGAAACCATAATAAGTGCTGAACCAGGAAAATAGGATCTGAAAAGTTTTTCCAGATGAAAATGAATTGGTTCCTATATGAGATAGTCTTTATTTCGAAAGGTTTTCTCGTTTTTTTAATAGCACCTTCTTCGTGGTAATGATCAACTTTTGATGCCGGTTCAAAAATGCAAATATATCCGTTTTGGCGGGCTCTAAAAGAGAGATCTATGTCTTCCCAATAAAAAGGGGAGTAAATCGGATCAAAACCCCCAAGCCTATTTAGGATTTCCCTGACGAAAAGACCGGATCCACCGGAAACCCAAAGGGTTTCCCCTTCTCCGATTCTGGCCGCGAAATGGTTTAAGAATCCTTTTTTATAATTGGCTCCTCCCTTCCCTCTCTCAATAATTTTCCCTCCCTCGTGACTGCAATCATTCAGGGCGACAGCGAAAACTTTTTTATCTTTAAAGCGGTCGAGTGTGGGTTTTAAAAAACCGATTCTTGGGGAAACATCGGAGTTTAAGAGTAAAACTAAATCACCACTGGAGTTCTTGATCCCTCGATTGACTGCTCCCGAAAAACCGAGGTTTTCGGGGTTAATGAGCAGTTTAATGTTTTTAAACTTTTCTTTGAGAATGGAAACCGAGTTGTCGGTGGAAGCATCATCGACAACAATTATTTGACATCCGGGACAGTTTTTTAAAACTTGCGGTAAATTTTTAGATAGCAGATTTGCGCCGTTGAAGTTAGGGATTACGACAGATATTTTTTGCGGCATAAAAAGATTAAGCTTGCAATTGAAATCGCTATTCCAGCTAGAGTTAAGTATAACCCATTATAGAAGGATTGGGGCTTGTATTTGAAATCAACAATATGTTCACCTGCCGGGATTAATGCCGATTGGAACATAAAATCAACTTCATTTATCTTTGTTTCTTTCCCGTCAATTTCTGCTTTCCAACCGGGGTAATTGATATTTGTTAAAACTAGAGGGGCCTCTTTATCAAGCGACGTTTTTAGGGTTATTGAAGAGTCGCTATAAGAATTAATTTTTACTTGACCGATAAGAACTTGTCTTGGAAACGAAAAATCCTTCGATGTTGCTTGAGAGGCAATATCGAAATTCTTGTCCAAAAGCTTTGCAAGCTCTCCTGCGTCGGTTGATTGTTTTTCCACACTACTAACAAAAAACGCCCTTGGCAGAGATTTTTTATTCAAATATGTTTTTGTTTCCCCCTCTTCAAAAACTTTTACAAAATCCGGGTTTTTAAATTCATTAAAAGTAAGTATATATTTTACGTTTAGAAGATTGGTGAGATTCGATTCTATTTTTTGGGGCGTAATGATTCTATTGTAAGAAGACACGGCTGACTGGACGCTATTTGACTGCAGGGCAGAGATAAATTTTGCATACTTGAGCAGGTACAGGGGGTCATAACCATCAATCGACTCGATGCCGTAAGCGGCGGATGAGTTTGGATGAAGGATTCTTCTGTCGGTGGTAATTATTCTAAACGGTTTTTCCTGAGACCCTAAATATGTCAGTGTTTTTGTCTGGGGGAAAACCCATGATAGTTTTGAAAATGGCGTGAACTTGTAAGAGAACCTGAATAGTTCAAACGCCGTTATCAAAAAGATGATTAAAACCAAATAATGCTTTTTTGTGGTTATCTTTTTCACAAAAATAATGAGCAGTAATAGGATTGAGGTAAAAAGCGGCATCACTACGTTCCTTGAAGATATTGATATCGGATCTATACCGTTTATATTTGGGAAAAAACCCTTTGCCAGAAGTGGTGCAAGAGCGAGAACTATTGATATAAATATGATTGGGAGTGCAGAAAAAAGTATCTTTTTGATTTTTTTCTCCTTAAGCAGAAACTCCAGCCCAAAAGCAGCAAGGATTATTAGTGAAAAATCCAATAAAAAAATTATTCTGGAGGGCTGCATGGAGGATATTTGCGGAAGGTTTAAGAGATAGGGAATTTTTGAAATCGGATTGGGAAGAGCTAGAACCAGAGATGTTACAGCTAAAAAGATAAAGAAGTAAGTTCCCCTATTCCTTTTGAAAAAAGCAAGAATTACCAAAAACAACGGAACGATGCCAATGAAGGAAACAAATTCTCCATAATTCCAAATTCCCCAGTAATTACCCGTTGCCGGATTACCAAAAAAATCCGGCGCGATCATTTGGATTAGATGCTGAGGCGGTAAAAACCAATCTTGTCTACCGGAAGTAAAGGCTTGATCCAAGCCTCTGGCAGAATATTTTAAAAATTCGAAGGCGGGTAGGATTTGAACGCCTGTAATTAAAACTGAAACTATTAGCGCAAATACAACTTCTCCTAATCTTTTATAATCTTTGAATTGGGCAATTTTAAAAATTATATAGACGGTGCTTGCGCCAAGAACATAGAGGGCAGTTTGCCAATGACCGGAGAAAATTGTTTGAGAGACACTAAGAATCAGGATAATTATCCAAAGAGGAGATTTTTTGAAAATTTGTTCTATTGAAAGCAAAATTAGGGGCAGCCACATGGCAGTTGTAACCACAGTTCCCCACGTCATCCAAGCAACAAAAAAACCGGTAAAAGGTGCTATAAAACCGCCAAAAACCGATGGGATAATAGAAAGATTGAGCCCAAACCGTAAGTAAAAATAGATAAAAACCCCCAAAAGGATTTCTGGAAGAATAATTTGGATTGACCATGCTATTTTAAAAGGAAGAACAAGAAACAAAATGTTTGTGATTTGAAAGGGCGCGGATTGGATATTGGCTGAAAGCGGCTGGCCGGAAAAATTGTAGGGATTCCATAGCGGAAAATTGCCAGACTTCATATCGCTGACTGCCGTAAACCTCCATGGATAAGTTTGAAGAACCGGATCGGTAATGAGAGTATTTTTTGCCGGGAACCTGCCCGGACTATAGCCGTCTTGGGATATATCTCTTAGGGGATGATAAAGATTGATAAGTGCATCTGCAGGGATTGGGAATTTACCTTTAAACGCGCCTGGAAGAAAAAAAGCCAAAATAAGAAGGACGGTTACTAAAAGGCCTAAGATATTATTATAAAATGATCTCTCCATATTTGCGGAAGAATTTTTCCTGGTCAAATCTTTTACTATTTCTAATAGCCGCCAGGGAAAGTTTTTCGATGAGATCGGGTGAGTTAATCAGCCTTAAAGTTTGTTCATAAAGCTGGGCTTTTGTCGTCCAAAGAAGACCATTTTTGCCTTCTTGGACTATCTCTTTTTGCCCCCCTTTATCGATTACTACCGGAACCGCACCGCCAGCCTGAGCTTCAACAGTAGAAATTCCGAAGTGCTCCATTTTTTCGGGGTTTTTTAATTCGTCCTCGCCAAATCCAGTCGCGTGCCAATAGATTGATGCCTGCGAATATAATTTCCCTAATTCCTCAATCGGCATATTTTCTTCTATTCTGATAGCAAAACCGCGACAAGCCTTTTTGAGCTGCCGTAAATATTTCTCGTCTTCTTTTTTTGCCTGCCCTGCCAAAACAAGACGCCATCCCTTTGCCTTTTTTGAAAGTTCTTTAAATATTTCTATCAATACTTCCTGCTTTTTGGGATGAAGCTGGTGGGCGCTAAAACGGCCGACTGAAATTATTAAATTTTCTTTTTTCCCCGGTTTTATTGATTGGATATCGACTGGGGGGTATATAACTATTGAGTTAACATTAAAACTCTTGTCTATAAATTTTTTTGTAAAATTGGAGTTGCAGACAACGTAGTTATATCTTTTTAATTTCAGCTTATTGCTAAGGCTTGTCCCCTGGAAGTTAAATGGCACTTGAAAATGAAGAATATTTTTGGGCGCGAATGTGGAGGGAATAGAGCCATCGGAAAGAACAAAAATTAAATTATAGCCAAGCATTGCAAATGCCCTTTTGGCTAAACTTTCTGCAAAAATATTTTTAACAAACCTCGTTTTAGTAAGATCTATTTTTAAAAATCGCGCCAGTGGAGGTTTAATATTTACATCATCCCAAAAAATATCAACTAAATGGTTTTGGGCAAGATGAGAGGCAAGGGACAGCATATATCTCTCCCCCCCACCAAACGTGTCAAGATAAGGACTATAAAAACCAAATTTCATTTTTCAATGATTAAGTAGGCGCGATTTACCGATTTTCTAAATTTTTTATTGGATAGGATCTCATAAAACAACCTGTTCGTTACCAAATTAAAGACAAGTTTGGCGCAGTACGTTAATTTTCTTATGAATTTTAATCTTGGATCAAATATAAATAGCATGAAAAGGAATTTATTTACATTGGTATTGCCGGAATAAATCATAGCAGTTTTTTGGCCCTTTGTTATATTTAAGATTTCATCTTTTTCCGGAAGTCCAAATTTTATGTGTTCTTTCAAATAGGTGACATCTTTCCCCTTGGACTGGAGCCATTCTTGGGTTTGGCGTTCGTAGGCCTCATGCTGGGGGGTTTGGATGGGAAAAGACAAGATAATTCTTTTGGCTGCTACCCTTTTTAACTCTTTAATGAATTTCGCTCTATCATTTTTGGGAAGATGTTCAAGGACATCAATTGAACAAACAACGTCAAAAGAATTATTTTTAAAAGGTAATTTGTCTCCCTTAATTATCACATCGGAATTTTCGCCACCGGACAGGTTGGCAGTGATAATCTTCCGTGGTTTGGCAAATTGTGACAGGTGATTGGCGGCTCCGCCAACATCCAGTACCGTTTCACCGTTTTTGATTAAACCGCCGATTTTTTTATGTCTTTCATAAGTGTCGTAAAAAAGAAAGTGCTTATTCGAAGAAAAGCCATGCTTATTCGAAGAAAAGCTGTGCTTATTCGAAGAAAAGCTGTGCTTATTCATTTAATTTGTCCTTGGTTTTTTCAAACAATTCTTGAATATTATTTTGTGTTTCCCATAAATAGACGAGGGTTATCGCTCGATGGAGGGCCTGATAGACTGCTTCGATAAAACCGATAAATCCATCCAGAAGACCGAGTTTTACAAAATAACGTCCGGAGAATTCCTTGGCGGCTGCCCAAATAACCCTGGTGATTGTTACCCGGGGATGGTTGGCACTATAAGCCAGATCGGCTTCGACCTTAGCCCATTTAATAGTTTTTCCAAGCATCGAACTTAAATTTCTGGCAGTTAAATGCGTAATGGGCGTTTTGAAATATCCAAATGCCCCGTCTACCTTTGGGCTTTCATGAACTTGCCCCGTCCAACCTTTTAAGGAACCTCTTTCAAAAAGCTTCGGCACGTAATCCGGAAACCAGCCGCCGTGCCTGAGCCATTTTCCAAGAATGATGTTTTTTCTGGGGAAGTAGAAGGCCTGATATTTTTGCTGCCTGATAGCTTCTTTAATTTCTTCAATTACCTCATTATCAAACCTTTCGTCGACATCTATGTAAAGTAGCCAATCACTTTTTGCGTGAGCAGCTAAGATTTCACGATTTTTCGCAAATGATTCATAGGATGTTGTAAATATTTTTTTTGTATATTTTTTGGCGATTTGGCGGGTTTTATCTGTTGAGCCCTGGTCTAGAATAATTATTTCATCAACAAAATTTAGTTGACTTAGACAATCTTTGATCATTTCCTCTTCATTTCTAGCGAGAACAAGGGCTGAGATATTCATGTTATGTAAATTGTTTTGCTCCAAATTTGAAAGTTAAGAAGTCAATCAGAGCCTTTCTTTTAAGAGGATCGCCGGATTGTAAAATGATTTGTTTTAAAACGGCAATTTTTGTCCTTGGCTTTGCGTATTTAAAAGCAAAAAGAAGCCTGTTGCGGGTTATATAGTAGTCCTGAAGTTTTGATCCGGAACCGCCAGCAGAGACGGCATTTTTATGCCATAAAATGGCTCCTGGGCAAAATTTTATTTTAAATCCTGCCTTTTTGACCCTGACACAAAAATCCATATCTTCCAGATATAAAAAATATTTTTCGTCAAGAAGGCCAATCTTTTCAAAGACCTCTTTTTTTATAAGCATACAGGCGCCGGTTGCGAAATCAATTTCTTTATACTTTGCAAATTGGCCTTTGTCTATCTCGTCAACTCCCGTATGTATTCCAAGTATATTTTTCCAGTCGATAGAACCTCCGGCATACCATATAACTTTGCCAAGGTCTTGCTTTTTGTATCTATCCTTATGAAATTCAAAACCCGGGGCGAAATAAATTTTCGGGGCAACAATATCGGCACTTTGTGCCGACTTAGCAAGAGTTACGACGAGATTTTTGTCGACTATGGTGTCGTTATTTAAAATGATAATATAATCGGCGTTTCTTTTTAGCGCATATCTTATTCCGCTATTCATCCCTCCTGAGAATCCTAGATTTTTATTATTTGCCACAAAATGTGTGTCCTTTATTTTGGAAAGCGCTTCAACCGATCCGTCATCCGACCCGTTTTCGACAACAATTATTTCGACATTGTAATTTCCTTTTGCACAGCGTCTTAAAGACTCAAGACATTCGAGCGTTTCTCCCAAGCCTTTATAATTTAAGACAACAATCGCTATTTTTAGTTGATCCATGGTTGTTATTTATCTAAGATTTGGGCCGGCGATTTAACTTTCTGAAATGCACTGAGTAATTATATCAGGGTAGTGTCTTCGGCGGCTGATATAATGAGGAGACGCCGGTTCTCGAACTCCACTAAAGATTTAGCCTTCTTTTAATTCTAAAGAGGATTTTTTTAGCAGGATTTTCTTCCATTAGTACTTCATAAATCCAGTATTTTATATCTTTGGCAATTTGCGACAATTCCTTTAGAAATTCCATGAAGAAATTATCAGGTGTTAGATCTTTAAAGTTTTCTTTTCTTTCCCAAACCTTGGCAAAAAAGATAAGCGCATAAAATGCCTGGAGTTGAGAAAGGATCAGGCCGTGCAGACCGTCTTTATAGCCTTGTTGAAAAAAGAAGGTTTTAATAAAATCGTTGGCCGGCCAACGAATGGCATCGTACCAAAAAATGCTTTTGCCGCTTTTCAAAAAATTATCAACTTCTGACTCGGTATAAGTTTTATCAAGCTTCCCGATAAATTGGGAGACCGTTTGATAGTTATAATGAGTCATAGGATTTTCTAATTGGCCGATTTCTCCTTTAACGTCCAATTTTTCGTGAACGTGCTTTTCAGCAAATTTGCCGTATCCCCTTCTAAAAAGTCTTAAATTATAATCCGGCCACCAAATTGAGTGCCTTATCCATTTCCCAAAGATTATATTTTTTCTGGGGATTTCCCAACCATTAAAATCTTTTTTAGCAACTGCTTTTTTAATTTCAGATGCCAACTGCCCGGTAATTCTTTCGTCCGCATCAAGGGAAATAATCCAGTCGCCTGTTGCCTTGGAAAAACCGAAGTTTTTATTCCTATTTAACATCACAGGGTCGTTTGGACGAATAAAGATCTTATCCGTATATTTTTTGGCAATTTCGACAGTTGAATCCTGTGAAGTATTGTCGACTAAGATTATCTCATCTGCCACCAGCTTAGCCGACTTTAAACAATCCTCGATCATTTTTTCTTCATTGAATGCGGAAATAACAACTGAAATTTTCATTTTAAGATTTGGAGAGCAGAGATTTAATAATAATCATAGCATCTTCAAACAGGTGTCTGCGGAAAACCGCGAACGAGAGAATAATATAGACAACGACTCCGCTTATGATTGTAATAATTAAGCCAAGTAGGTTGGGCACTAGGACATTTTGGAGGGATTTAACTACTAAGAACATAGTAATGGATATGGCTAGTGGTCCGATTATGCTTTTGCCGACAGAAATGGGGATTTCTTTTTTGACAAAGTAAACCGTGGCAATCGAAGTTACGGCGACGATTGCAGAAGCAATACCCACCCCGACGTACCCAAATTTGGAAACCAATGGATAAGTAAGGAGCCAAGTTGAAGTTGTCCAAAAGACCATGAATTTTAAGACTATCTTAGGACGACCCGTTGCAAAAAGAGCATTAGTAAAAGTTGTAGAAACTGCCGAGAAAATAGCATTTACACCAAAAAGATATAGGAGAGGAAGGGCAGGTTCCCATTTGCCATATTTGGGGATTATATCTATGACTTTTGGAGCAATGGCGGCCATTCCAAAAACTGACGGGTAGACAAAATAAGTGACGAAAAATATTGATTTCTCAATGGCTTTGCCGAGTTTTTCCGAATGTGATTGCATTCGGGAGTAAGCGGGGAAGGTAACTTTGTTAACATTGTCCATAAAAAATCGCAGTGGAATGAAGGCCCATTTTTGTGCCCAGCCAATGTAACCGATTTGGGTGAATGACAAGATTTTTCCCAAAAAAACTGTGAGCAAATCATCTTTTAGGAGAGCAAGGATGCTATTTAACTGGAAAGGTACACCAAATGACGTGAGACTTTTTGCAACGGCTTTATTGAAGGATAGCTTTGGAATCCACGGGGAAAGAATGTAGATCGTAACGAGGCCCGTGATACCCCTTGCCAGAACTGCCCAAGTAAAGGCGGCTATACCAAATTTGAGATAAGCAAGCACGACCGCGACAGTATAAAAGGCAACGTTTTCCAGTATTTGGGGAATGACAAGCCGGCTAAATTTCAACTGGCGCTCAAGAATAATAGAGGGAATTGTTTTCAGTGACGAGAGGACCAGCGAAAAAATAAGGACTCTTAAAAGCTGCAGACCATTCGCGTCTAAATTATAGAACTTGGCTACTTGGGAAGAGAACAATAAGCCTACTGTGACGAGAGTTAAAATTATGACCTGTTGAATTGTGAAAGTTGTTGCCAAATCTTCTTCGGTCGGCTTTTCTTTTTTCTGAATGAGAGCAGCAGCCAGACCAATATCCGAAAAGTAAACCAAGAAATTTAAAAGAGCAGAAACGACAAAGAAAATTCCGAAAATTGAGGGCTCAAGGAGAATAGTTAAAATAAAGGTGGCAAAGAAAGTGAATATCTGGAGGAAAAATGTCCTTAGGGTAAAGGTAACAACTCCGGAAATAGCTCTTTTGGTGATAAGTTCGATATCCAGTTCAAAATCAGGGTCTGACATATTTTAGTTTTGTTTTAACTCGTTGATTATTCCTAAACATAATAATTATTACAAGTGCCACCAGTGTCATAAGCGTTATCAAGTTTGCTAGACTTATGACCAGGCTGTTTTTGAAGGCGAGTTCTACATGGTGCAACCCCGACGGAATATTGAATGTGATCAACTTAAGGTTGTTATCGTCGTTAATTGGTGACAGATTCCCATCAATTTTTAATTGCCATCCCGGAAAGGAAAAAATGTTTGCTTTGAGTTTAGTGTCTTCTTTGGCATTGATATCAAACTCTAAATCCGACGGATTATTTTTTGACAAATTAATTTGGGCTACCCCTGATAAAATTTCTAGTTTTTCCTTGGGGATTTGGGATTTTTCAATTTTGATGACATTGGCTCCCCGGCTATTTTTATAAAGCTCGACGCCTTTTGGCGCGTACTCAAATGACGATGATGAAACATCCCAATTAATGACCTCCTTTGAGGTCACAATTTTGTCCGTTAAATTTTCCCTGTAGGTCTGGGGCTTAAAAAGCTTAAGGTTCGGAAAAATTAAAAGAGAGATTAAAAGTACCGAAAAAACTATTTTTAAAATCTCTAGCCTTAAAAAATAGATAAAGGCACCTGCCAAGATTGAACCTGTCAGAATAACAAATGTCAGAAAACGCCAAGGGAATTGAAGATAGGCAAGAGGGGGTATAAAATCCCAGATCAACTGCGAGTAAGATGTGGTCATAAATGCCGAAAATAAGAATAGGGCAAAAAATATAAGAGCGCTTGTTTCTCGTGGACTCGAAATAGTTGATTGTTTTGATTTTATCTTGTCTTTGACAAGCTGTAGTATTGTTAAGCTAAATGCAAGAAGTGAGACAATAACGTGGAGCTTACCTATTTTGAAAGAGATGCCGTCTGTTAGTCCGGGCGCTGAACCGCCAAAGCCCCATGGCCAATTCCAGAGTTGCTCGGGATAAACAAAATGCATTCGAAAATCGGCAAGATTAACTAAAAGTAATTGGTCAACGATTGTAAATCTTTTTTCCAAAAGTGCCGGTATCCAAAAAAAGGCACTGGCTCCAAAAGCAATAATAAAAGAAATAAGACTTCCAATTAGGAATAGCTTTTTGCTTTTAGATTGCCAAAGAAGGAAAAGGAGGAAAATAGGAAGAATCAGCATGAAAGGAATAAATATTAAATTATGGGTGAGCATAAGGAGAGCCAAAAAAGACCCGGAAGCTATAATATAGACTGGCTTTTGGGTTTTTTGCAGCTTGTAAAATGACCAGAAGAGAAGAGGCAGCCAAACAAATGAAAAACTTTCCGCTAAGGCCCCTCTAACGTAGATATCAAGAGCTCTATAAGGAGCGAAGATGTAAAACATGCTGGAGGTAAAGGCCTCGAGCTTCCCCCAGAATTCTCTAGTCAAAATGTACATGGCAACTGCCGATCCGAATACTGATATAAAAAAGACAAGTTTTATCGAATCGATATATCCCCAACCAGCAAGATGAAACGCCTCTCCCAAAAAATAGACAAGCGGCGGATAAAATACAAACAGCGGATAGCCAAAACCAAAGCCTAAGTCTTCGACCCAACGCGGCGGGACTTGACCGGATCTTAGAGATTTATCAAATTCGAAAAGCCTGGCGAATTGCTGATCATCATGCACCGTATAAAATCCGGGTTTTAGAAAAGGGCTTGAGATAATAATTGAGAAAAAAAACAAGAAGATAATAAAAATAGATTCCCACGGTCTAAAGGCCGTGGTTCTCTGATTTTCGTTCAAAATAAGATTCTTTTTCATAAGGTTAATCCGACAGTTTACTCCTTCCCTTAGAGAATGGAGCACTACTGAAACAACGATTTCAATAGTAGCAAAATTCTCGCAAGGAAGGATACTCCTTCCTTATTATATTAAACTTAAACTCAATGTATTTCCCTATTTTGGCACTATTTCAAAAACCGGCTGATTTTGGTTAAATTCAACTTTTTGGTTCGCTTTCGGGAAGAAACTTGTCAGTGTAGAATCGTCATATAATACTTGGACCGCTGCAGAAGCATTCAAGGATTGATAAAGAGTACTTTCGGAATCGTGGAGGGTAAAACCGTTTGTTGCGGAGATATTTCCAACTGGGTTTCGAAATATGAAAATTGATCCATGAGGCGGGGTCCTTATTTCTTTTTTGAGAAAATCCATATAAGCCCTGGAGGCCGCCTGCTCGTTCCCGATCCAGTGATTCGATCTTAACAGGTCTACGGTTAAGAAAGAGGAGATAAACCACAGTAGCGCGACTACTGCCATTATTGGGGGCCGGAACCGTTTGGCTTTCTCAAGAGCAGCGCAAAATATATAAATGATGCCCAGAGACGCTATAGGCAAATACATGGCATAAGCATGATCGGGCAGAAAAATAACAGGTGACAAACCAATAATAAACCAGCCAAATCCCCTCGCTAGAATTTTAAGGTTTGGTTTTAGCGACAAGGTTAGCAGCCAAAATGTGAGCATCAAAATAAGCGGCCCAATTAAAAGTTTAAAAAAATCCTTAAAATAGCCAGCGGCGCTTTTAACAGTTGAGAGGTAAAAAATAGTCGAAAATCTTTCGGCAACATTAAAAGTCCAGGCAAAATACCACAAGAGATTCGAAATAATCTTTTTTCTTGGTGCAATAGCATAAGCTCCACTAGCCGGAACCGGGAAGATAAAAAATCGAACCACAAGATATGGAACCACCGCTATTAGAAACGGTAATAGGTTTTTAAACTTTTTCCTAATATTTTCGTCGACAAGAACAATAAGTGGAATCGTGACTAGCGTTAATTCGCTTGTCAAAAGGCCAAGAAGAAAAAAGAGAAAAGACGTTTTTATTTTTGATTTTAAGAAAAAAATAATTGAAGATAGGATAAAAGTAGGTCCAATTATGTATGACGTAGTTGACAACCAAGACAATGGTACAAAATGAAAAGCCGCTGTCCCCCAGATGAAAGCTGCAAAATAGGAAAGTGTTTTTTCAAATTTGAGCTGTCTTATTAAGAGATAGACTAATATAATGTTTATAAAGTGAATTAGGAAAGCGAGTATATGAAAACCAAGCGGGTTTAAACCAAACAATTGTTTCCCAATGAAGAAAAAAATGGGCATTGAAAGCGGCCGCCAATAAATGATATCTGTCCTGAAAGAGAAGAACGAGAAAAGATTCCCTGTCCTTATCCAGTTTAGAACAAACCAGTCATCTTGAAAAAAATAATAGGTTAGACTTTGGCTGAAAATGATTAAGGAAAGAATAAAAATAGATGGAAAGATCCACCAATTTTTTCGTGTCATTTTACACTTTTTTTAAGAGAGCTTGTTTCTCGTAAACTCGAAATCGGATATCCCTGCAATCTTTTTTCAAGCGCCCAGAGATACCATTTTAAATATTTCGGCAGCCATTTTTTAAGCAGAAATCTTGATTCCTTTGAGAGATAATCCCAGGTTGTCGGGACCTCGGTAACTTTATAACCGCCGAAATAGGCTTTTACTGTTAATTCTATGCCAAGTTCGAATCCTCCGTTTGATTCGATCTTGGCCTTTTTTAGAAATCTGCTGGAATAGAGCCTGAAAGAGTTGGTTGGATCCCACGTGGGAATGCCCGCAAGAAAGTGGAGACTAATGCCGGCAGTTTTTGACATAAGCTGCTTCAAAAAAGGACCTCCGATTTGTTTGCCGCCGGGCATATAGCGGGAACCGGAGACAATATCAAAACCTGCGTCAAATTTCCTCATCATTTCGTTTAAGGTTTGCGGGTCGTCGGTTAAATCGGCCATCATGACACAAACGGCATCGCCTTTTGCTTTTGTAAAACCGGTTTTAATGGCATTTAATGCTCCCCTGCCATAAATATTTTTGACTAACTTTGCACTTTTGTATTTATTCCGGATTTTTTTTACGGCGTCAACAGTGGTATCTCCTTCCATATCGTAGACAATTAAGAGTTCAAACGGCGTTTTGACTTGTTCATGAATCCGTTTTACTGTCTCGGGGATAATTTCCCCTTCATTGTAAACAGGCATAACGATGGAAAGACGCATGGATAGATTGTAATGCTAATTGATCGGAGCGTCAAAGATTTTCTTGAGGTCCAAAAAGATTATGTAACGCAATTCTCCATGCCAAGCAGCACTGTATTCCCTAAGTGATCCTAGAACAGTACCATCCTCGGTAACATTTCTAAGATGCCATCCAGTAAAAGCCAACTCCCGCCAGTCATTTGGCAGTCTTTGAGGTAGCAACGCAAGGTATTCTAAACCCGAGGAAGCTTCGTCAACAACAGATTCGGACCAACCTGGCGCTCGTTGTCCTGCTCCGATGTGATAAGAGGTACCATTTACCACATCCGGGTGTTGGGATGCTAAACTTTCGACCTCGTGGATAATCCATATGAGAAACCAATCGTGACCAAACTTATCTCCTACCGCTTTATATATGGGATAATAAACTTTCAGGTCTTCCATAAGTTGCGCTTGACCCCTTTTAGCAGCATAGGAAATTGGAGAAAAAAAGGCTGGTAAATCAGCTTGTTCGGCCCGGCGCATCACATCTTGGAATTCGAGTGCAAAGACTGCTTCTTTTATTTGCTGCTCGGAAAGAGCGGGATGGAAGGGAATTCCAATGTCTGGGCCTGTCGGGCCAAAGGGATTTACCTCCAAACTCTGCGAGGAAAGTGTCTGTTGGGCAAGGCCATCATCATCGGCCTTGACTTCGGAAGGGCCTCCGCCATATACTTGCCCCGAGAAAGCCATAATAGCGGCGGCCAATGGTCGCCCTACTTTTTTGGCTTGATTCTTGATATTGGCAATAGTTGCGCTCGGTGCGCGTAAACGATCAGATTCCACTGATTTTTCCTTTCGTGTACCGGGCGTTTTTTGTGGAAGAACAAAAAAGTCCTCTCGAAGCGGAGAGGACGAGTCAATTATATTGAAACTTCCTGGCACCCGGCGTGCTTTCGCTTCTGGGTTGCGGATGCTCTACATTGCGGTGGAAGTACCGCGCTTGCCCCTAATACAGGAACAGTTCTGGCATCACTCTATTTTGCAAAGAAAATCTTTGCTTTTTTCGTCTTGGTAATTTTATATTACTTTTTGAGTAAATTGCAAGTTTTAGAAGATATCTCCCAAGCCTTCCTCGGAGTTTTTATTGAGATGGAATTCAAGTGATTTAATGGTGAAAATTATTTTATTGGTTTTAAAAACGTTCCAGACATCACAAATTATGCAATTTTTGGAAACTAATTTCTTGACTTTGGCAATATCCATTTTGCGGTAGAATGAATGATTTGTTGCCAAAAAGATAAGATCTGCCCCCCTTAAGGTTTCATCGAGATCATTTTGATAACCAGGCACATAGGGGTCATGCAAGAAAACTTTGGCCCTTTCCCTTTCGAGGGCTTTTTTAACCTTGAAGGATAAAGATTCGCGAGTGTCGTCGATTTCCGCTTTAAAGGCAAGTCCGAGAATGGCAGCTTTTTTACCTTCCAGCCTTATTCTTTCCCTGACTTTCTTGATGAGAAACAGAGGAATTGATTCGTTAATTTTCCAACTGGTAACGATAAGATCGGCAAACGGAACGTCGCCAACCAAAAAGAAACCGTCTTTAAAAAGACATGGACCGCCGGTCAAGCCTGGAAGGGCAAGCCCTCCCCTTTTGTAATTTTTGTTCACAAGATCAACGATTTGGTAAATATCACGGTGGTTGTTACCGGCAAGGATCATAAATTCGTTGGCGATAGCAAAATTAATATAACGGTACATATTGGTAAACAGTTTGGCGAGTTCTGCCGAAACTGCGTCGGATTTGTTGACTGTAATGCCGAGTTTTTGAAAAAATTCAGAGGCTCTTTGCGTACTTACTCTTTCTACGCCGCCAACTATTTGCGGAAGCTGCGCCAGTTCCTGAAGGGATTTTCCTTCGGCTATTCTCTCCGGACAAAACGCAAGGAAAAAATTTGTCCCTACTTTAAAACCTAATTCCTTAAGATAAAAATTAACATAATCCGTGGTCCCCGGAGAAACGGTTGATCTTAAAATTAAGAGTTGGCCTTTTTTAAGGTGGGGTTTAATATTTTCCAGAGTTTTATCAATTTGGACTAAACTTGGATTCATGTTTTCATCAACAGGAGTTCCCAGAGTTAAGATAATGACTTGGGATTTGGCAACGCTTGAAAAATTTGTCGTTGGAACAAAGTTTTTAGAAATATGTTTTTTAAGAAGCTCGGGAGCTCCTTCTTCCAAGAAAGGCATTACCCCCTTTAGAATAGTGTTCACCTTTCCCTGGTCTACATCTAGACCGTAAACGAAATGACCAGATTCAGCCAGAAATAGCGCAAGCGGAAGACCAACTCTGCCTATTCCGATTACGGAAACCGTTACCTTTGAAATTTTCCTTCTGCTTTTTTCTCTTGCAGCCAAGTTATTACCTCCTTTAGTCCATCATCAAATTTTACTTTGGGTTCCCAGTTAATTAGCTTTTTAGCCTTTTGAACGTTTGGTACCCTTTTCCTTATATCATACTTAAAGCCCTTTACAAACTTGACTTTGAATGGCTTTTTAATTTCCATAACGTCCCAAATCTTCTCTGCCAAATCTATCATTTTTATTTCTTTATCGGAACCGATATTAAAATCCTGGTTTTGGCCATTTGGGTGAAGCGCAACTGTTATTATGCCGTCGGCAACATCTGAAACATGAGTAAAGCAGCGGGTTTGTTTTCCGTCTCCGAGCATTTCTAAGGGATACTGACCTTCTACAATTTTTCTGACTAAGTCCGGAATAACGTGCGCGTAACCGACTTCCCTTTCCGGAAATTCGTTGATGCCATAAGCATTAAATGGCCTGCAAATAGAAAATGGCAATCTGTATTGGTCCCAAAAAGATCGGCAATACCATTCGCCGGAAAGTTTTGAAAACCCATACGATGAGACGGGGGGCGGAATTTTGGTGACGTCTTCTTCTTCCGACGGAAATTTTGTCGCCGATTCAAATACCATTGAAGAGGAAATATAAACGAGCCTTTTGATACCGGCGGCAACAGCTGACTCAAAAGTGGAACTATAAATTTTATTGTTTTCCGAAAGGATTGTGGCGGGGAATTTATGAAAGTAGCCGATGCCTCCGATTTTTGCTGCGGCATTAATGCAGATATCAATATTTTTAAAAACTGCTTTTGTCTTCCTGGAATCTGTTAAATCGACATTGATAAATTCGGCACGTTTGTCGACGGAAGCGTTTTTTTTGGACAAGTTATCAGCAACTCGAACCATGTAACCCACATCAAGAAGTTGTCTGACAATCTCTGACCCGATAAAGCCGGCACCGCCGGTAACTAAGAATTTTGTTTTCGCCATAAAATGAAAAAGGAAATTCCAGCAGCCAACAGTGAACCTATTGATACTAAATCAGCGGCAGTGTGAACCGGAGTTTCCGTGTATTTGATTATAACTTTGTGTTCCCCTCGTGGCAACTGGAAATTTATTAAGCCAAAATCATTCATATAATTTATCGGCGTAATTTTACCATCAATCTTGACCTGCCACCCGGGAAAATAAATTGAATTCACTTGGACGTTCGTATCAATATCCGATTTTATTGTTGCAGTATATGAAGTAGGCCGGATGTTTAGATCTTCGACTGGGCTATCTCCGGTTATTTGGATCTTGGTGTTTGCCCTTATCGGGTTTTGTTTTTTTACCCAAAGGGGCAAATATTCATCCCGCACCGTTGTTGTGCCCTCATTGGTGGAATAGAAACCATCTCCTTTGTCGGTGAAACCGGCAGGTTTTGTGTAAAGAATGGTCGAGGCGATACTCGCGGCTACCATAATGGCGGTCAGGGTTTTTTTATTCTTACTGATACCAATAACGTAAGCGGCAAGAAAACTTGAAATAAAAACTATTATTGAGAGCAATCTCCAGGGAAACTGGATAAGGTCTGAGAATGGCAAGTTGGTCCAAAAGAGGGCAGATAATTTTGACATAAGAAAAGCAATCAAGACAAAAATGCCAAGAAGAAATTGGACAAGGACGTTTCTGTTTTTTTTAATCATTTGTGAATAAAAGGCCGCTAGGGCAATAAATAGCGGCACTATGCCAAATTGAACCGGCAAGGCATTTTGGCCATTGGGGGTTGGTCCATATCCCCATTTAGGAACAATCAGATCAATCAAATTTGCCAAATGATCTTGGGGATTGCCAATTTTAATTTGAGGAAGCCTCACAAACTTCAAATCGTAAAGTGCCGGGACTGTGAAAAAAGAAGAGATAAGTATGCCAAGTAAGAATGACATAACTAAAAAGATTCGGCTTTTCTTAATAAGGACTAGGGAGATAATTAAAAAAAATGGTAAAAACAAAAAGGCAATCACGTTATGAGACAAAATTAAAAGAGCGATAGACGCAGATAGGATAGGGAAATAAATTCTCTTGCCGTTTTGGATTTTTAAAATTGCCCCGAAACAAAGCGGCACAAAAGCAAAGGCGAGGCTTTCACCCAATGAACCCCTGACATAAAGATCGACAAACCTGTAAGGGATAAAAAGATATAAGATACTGCCGGCAAAAGCGGAATATTTGTCAAATTTCTGACGAAGAGCCCAAAACATGGCCAGAGATGAAAAGACTGCCGAGATAGCAAAAACGGCCTTGATGCTGTCAACGAAATTAAAACCTAGAATCTTTGGAATTTCCGCCAGGTAAAAAGGGAGGGGGTAAAGGAAGTTTAAAACCGGATAGCCATAATTACTATTTAATCTATCCACAAAACGGACAGGGAACTGCCCTGCCCTAAATGTTTGGTGAAAGGCCGTAAAACGAATGACCATCCACTCCCCGTCATGGCTTTCAAAGTATCCAATTTTAAAAAATGGCCAAATCGAAACTAGTGAAAATAAAAACAAAATTACTAATAATTTTTTCATCAGAATTTCTTCTTTTTTACAAGATAGGCAGAGATGGCAGCAAGACCTACAATTGAAAAGAGTGTTGCCAATGCGCCCAATGTAAATGATTTTGGCTGATATTTAAATGCAACCTGATGATTTCCACTGGGGACAGCTACTGCCCTAAGGGCGTAATTGGCACGAAGAATTTGGGATTTTTGACTATCGATATATACATTCCAGTCCTTATCATAAGCATCGGAAAGAAAAAGAAGTGAACTACTCTTATCACTGGTGGAAATTAAAATCTGATCAGAATCATATTTTTCCACTTTTGGGATAACGAGATCCCCGCTTGACTCGGTAATTGTTAAGGGCGGATCTTTTTCAATAATAATCCGCCGGAGGTCATAGTTGGGATCGTAAATTTTTTGGATTATGTCACTATCATTTTTAGCAACATAATATTTGGTCGTTTGAAATATTCTTGGTAGAACTTCCCGCCTTCTATAAACCTGGAACTTGTCATATTGCCAAAAACCTTCAACACTATCGCCGGAAAATCTTTCGTAATGCCAGTCGCTGCCTGTTTTGGGATTGTCTTCTTTGTCCAAGAGGTATTTAACACCCAAGAGTTCAAATAACCTTTTTCTATACCCGTTTTCGGCAGATGGAAATACTCCGTCCGACCTTAAATAAGTTTTGGGAACAGAGCCCGAGAACGATGACGCCAGCAGCTGGGCATAGCGCTCAAGCCTCAAGGTATCGTAACCTTCCGCGCCGTAAATTTGGTAATGGGTAGGAAAATTAAAATCAATGTGGGCCGTTCCCCCGCCGTAAAATCTATCCAACCCGGCACTCGTCGATAACCAATTAAACAATGGGTGATCCGGAAAGATAAAACTTTTTGGGGCAGTCGGCATGAATTTATTACTAAAGTAAACTCCTCCTAAAAGGGTTACGAAAAATATTCCACAGACGGAAATTAGGTAGCCGAATTTTTTTACCGGGCTTATGAATATAAGACCGGAAGTGAGGCCAAAAATCGAAAGAAACATTAAAGTCGGCAGAATTAAATTCCTTCTGGTAACCGCCAAATTGATGCTCCAAATTTCGGTTTGAGGAAGAAATTTGGTACCAAAAACGGCAAAGACCCAAAGAAAAGCATAAAGCGCGAGAATCGGGAAAAGAAACCTTAAAAACCTTTTTTGGTATTTGATATCTTTCAGATTTTTCAGAAAATCGCCTACGCCGAAAGCCGATAAAATAACCATGAGAAAAATTGAAATAGAAATGAAGCGGGAGGGGGTAGTTGAGTCGATTAGCGGAATTTTAGCTACCTTAATAAACGCCGTGATGGGGCCATTGACTGCGCAGATAATAAAAAAGGCTGATGCAACGGACGCAAATTTTACAAAATTATTTTTCCATAATTTGATAATTGCCCATAGGGAAAAAATAAGCGGAACTACTCCGAAATATGGCGTGAAATCGCCATAGGAAAAACTCCAGAAATTATTGTTTCCCGGATGACCAAAAAAATCACTGGCAAAGAAAGTAACCAGGTTTTGAAAAGGGAGAATCGACCTGTCGAAAACTTCTTTGGA
Source organism: Candidatus Curtissbacteria bacterium (assembly GCA_030647775.1). GTDB lineage: Bacteria > Patescibacteriota > Microgenomatia > Curtissbacterales > GWA2-41-24 > JACPKK01. The sequence goes on along the minus strand of JAUSJC010000010.1, from coordinate 291,111 downwards.
AAACGGCAAAGATATGGGTGAGACTTTATAAAAATAAGCTGTCGGGATGATTTGAATAGAGCTAACTAGCAGTGATGACAGCGCGGCAAAAAGAAAAATCAAGGTGCTTGAAAAATACTTTCGTCTCCCCTCTCTCGATTTGTAAATCCAGAAAAGGAAAGTTGCTATATAAATATAAATAGCGGTTTGCGGATGTCCGCCCAATATGGAAAGCGCAAGAGACAGCGAGAGAATTAAAATATAGCGGAACTTCGCATGTTGGAAATACTTAATAATTGAAAAAAAGGCAAGCGGCAGCCAAATGTAACTATTCCCAATATTGCCGTTTTCCATCCAGGTGATTAAGTAGCTGGAAAACATGAAGGCGACGGAGGCAAAAAGTGAAGCGGTTCGGGATTGTTTGAAACTCCTTACGAGCAAATACATAAAAATGCCGCCCAAAAATGGCTGCATAATAATTAGGACGATCCAGGCGTTTTTGGGGTCCAGCAAAAAGTAAAAGATATTAAAAGGATAATAGACGCTGGACTGAAAATTGGCGGCAAGCGGCTGGCCGGAAAAGGTGTAAGGATTCCAGAGCGGAAAATTTCCCTTTTTAAACTCGCGAACGGCAAATTCTTTCCAGGGATAAATCTGGCGGATACTATCGGCGTTTAGAAGCTCCTTATGGGTAGTCCAGGGATTATAGCCCTGCCAATTCCCCGAATACCAAGGGAAATAAAAGGAGACTAACAGGTCACCGGGGATTGGATAAAGGCCACGGCTAAAAATCTTGAAAAAGATAAGACACGTTACAAGAGTTATAAATATAATAGGAAAGATTTTGGATTTAATCATTTCTGATATGCTTTTCCAAAAGTAAATCGCCGGGAAATTCTTTTTTATCAATTACTTGGGTTTTATCCCTGGTTTTATCCCCATACCATCCCTCGTTAAAATACTTTTTATTACTTTTATCTCTGATCACCAAGTAAAAAGATTTTTGCATGCTTTTGGGCTTTTCTATCAAACCTCTTCTAGCATACCAATCGACAATGTAGTCGAAAGGGTAATCAAAAATGGCCGGTGTATAAGCGTAAAAACTGTAATTTTGCGGCTTTTGGGATGCAATATAGTCCATAACCATCTTTTGGTTACGGTATATAGCCCCGTCTCCAAGCCAAGTAATTAAAAATGGGGAGAGTAATTGGGTGTTAAACCCCAAGATAATTGTCAGAGTCAAAATGGAAATGGCAAGTTTTTTTGCATAAGACAATAGATGCGCAATGCTGATGGCAAAAATGGTAAGGGCGATTTGCGGTAAACCGACTAAGTAGTAATCCCAAAGCGCATCCGGGTAAATAGTGAAACCCAAAAGTATGATGATGGTTAATATTGAAAGAAATTTGAAAAGCTTATTTTTGAGGAGTTTAAACTTTGAAAGTTTAAGGCCAAGGACAATTGCCAGTATCGGTATAAGTGTTAAAATTTTATTTGACCGGGTGAATGTTTGGGCTAAATTCCAATCGAAAAGATCAATCCTTATAAAAAACCTTTGGAGGATATTCAACTTTTCCTGATAAACCCTCGGATGGCTAAGCCAATCAACAGTGGATTTTGTAATAAGAAAGTTATGCCGCAATTCAAAAATTATTCTCGGCAAGAAAATCAGCATCAGTCCCAAGAAAAAGAAGATTAGATTTTTCCTAAAAAAATCTTTAGAGAAGAAGATAAATGCGATAAAGGTTGAAATTATAAGTACTATCCCGAAGGCTGCGCCACTTTCCATAACCAAAGCTGATGATAAACCAAGCAGAAAAAACCAGAGTTTTGTGTGCTTTTCAAAAATTTTTACGAGGGAGTAAACATAAAGCAGCATAAGCGGTAAAACCAAAGACGGACTCCAAATTTGGCTGGAGGATGTCAGAAAAACCGAAGACATTGCGGCAATAGCGGCGACTCCAAGCGCGGCAAGATCGCTGCCGGTGATTTTTTTAATGAGAAAGAAAAAAAGAAAAACATTAATAATGCCAATAACGGAAAAGGCTAGAGCTATGCCAGTGGGATTACCGTTTGTTATAAGAAATAATGGGACTAAGAAATAATACCACCACGGCCCGTAGAAAATTCCCTGCAACCCGGTTGTAGGGCCGATTAAGGGAATTTTATGAGTTTCGACTATTTGACTAACTGCCAGAAAATCCCTTCCCTGGTCGTAGGTAAAAGCAAAAAAGCCCTGGGCAACTAGTGGAATTCTCAAAAGTGCTGCAACTGTTAAAATTATTGCAAGGGCAAAATAGGTTTTTTTCATCTTTTCCTAAATTTTAGAACCGCAACTACAAATAATGCTATAAAAGTAGGCAGAACAGTTACTAGGCGCATATACTGGATGGTTCCGGGCGTGGACCAGTCGCCGAAATAGATAAACGGAAGATAACGCAACATTGATCCAATTACCAAAATTATTGCGACTGCCATATAGAAAGGATTGGGAATAAAAGCGATAAGCGGTATTGTCCAGAAAAGATACCATGGCTGAAACTGGACTTGAGTGCTACCGGAAGAAACAAATGGGACGGTAATCCTGAAGGTCGAGTATAAAAAGGTAAAGACGGCCATTGTTAGGATATTTAAAATTACAAAATTTTCAAAGCCTTTTGGTTTTTTCAAATAAGTCCTCACTATGTACCAAGGAAGATTTAAAACTGAAATATATTTAATAAGTACCCCTATTAAAAAAGTCGCGGCGAATAAGATTTCTTTCCGTTTGGCGAGAGAAAAATAAATCGGGAGAAGTAAAAATGTGGCAAAAACGAGATCATTGTGGCCATTGGCAATACCCTCAATTAAAAACAGCGGATTAAGGGCGTAAAAAGCGGTGCCAAAAAGAGCTTGTTTTGGGTTAACTTTCTCCAAAACTTTATAGATAATTCTGCTGTTAACCAGATGGAAAATGCCGATAAAAACTTTGAAAGTAAAAAACGTTAATAGGAATTTTCCAAATCCAAGGAATGAGGGAATAAGTGACATCCCAAGCCAGGCCGGGCCATAGGGAGAATAGCGGTGAACCCAGCGCATGAAACGGATCCAATCGTCTTGGGGAAAATCCAAGGCGCGATGATTGTATGGACTGACGTGATAATGGGTAATGATTTTGGCGTCAAAAAGATAATTAAAAAGGTCCGATGACAAAAACGGGTAGGCAAAGATAAGTATCAGCGTATTTACGACGGTGGCAACCTTGAGATATTTAAGGCTGATTTTTGATTTGGCAAAAAGAAATAAATTCAAGACGAAAAAAGAGAAGGCGACAGCTATAAAGATTACATATATAAAGGTCGCCTGGGGGCGGTGATAATAGCCAAGCTGCTGCATGAGGCCGACAAATTCGAGCGCGGCAGGGTTTTGGGAAAGTGTCAGGTTCAAATCAACATAAGCGTAGGAGAATACGGCTAAGAAACCATATAGAAGGACGTTTGCCGCAAGGAGTATTTTTTCGAGTTTGGACACTTTAGACAATTCTACCTAAATTGCTTTGACAAAGCCAAATTAGGAACTAACTGAATAAGATCGGAGATTCAATTTATTTATAGACACCCTTAATATCGTTTAGGCGGACTTTGAGGACGTCCCGAAACATCCTTACGGAATCTTTAAGCGGGCTGACCCGCGTTGTCTCAACAGCGTGCCACATGATAGGTACTTCTTTTATTTTGTAGCCTTTCTTTCTGGCAATAAAAAGAAGTTCAACATCAAAAGCAGTAACTAAAGCCCCTTGGATCTGCTTGCCTTTTCCGTAGACTTTAAGCTGTCCAAATAGTTCTTTTGCAACTTCTTTCTTGAAGCATTTAAAACCGGCTTGAGTGTCCCAAATCCCCCTAACGGCGATTGTCTGGACAATCATATTAAACACTAAACCCATTAAATGACGGTGCAATGATTCTTTTTCGCGCTTGGCACCGGGGAGCTGACGGGAGCCGATGACAATATCATACTGTGGAAAAAAAGGCATAAGTTTTTCAATTTCGGAAATTGGGGTCGCCTGATCAAAATCGGTAAAGAGTATGTACTCACCACCTGCTTCTTGGACTCCCTTTTTCACCGTTTCAGCTTTCCCCTGATGGGGGTTTTTGATGACCCGGACATTTTTATGTTTTTGGGCAAAGCCCTGGCAAAGTTTTGCCGTCTGGTCGAGCGAGCCATCATCTACAATTAAGATTTCATAAGAATAATTTTGTTTTTCCAAATATTTGGGGACAGCCTCGAGAAGACCTTTTTCGAAATTTGGTTCTTCATTGTAAGCCGGGATGATAACTGAAAGATAAGGAAGTTTTCCTTCGGTTAACTTCCTTGCGGTCCTCGTCGAGTCAAGACTCGACTGCGGGCCTAGCGGATTTGGTTTCATTGTAAGAATAATTATCGCTTTGAGGACTCTGCTTTGTCAAAGCCCGAAAATTATCATTGATTTTTCGGGCCAAGGAGATAAAGCAGAAGGGCCATTCTAATGTAAACGCCATTTGCCGCCTGCTGGAAGTAAAGGGCACGGGGGTCAGAATCAACACTAGGTGCAATTTCGTTAATTCTTGGCAGAGGGTGCATAATGATACTTCTTGGTTTAATCTTTTGCAAAGTACTTTCATCAATGATGAACCTTCCAAAATATTTCTTATAATCGTTTTTTGTTTTAAACCTTTCTTTTTGAATTCTTGTCTGGTAAATTACGTCCGCTTTCTTTAAGGCAAAATCAAAATCTTCTGTTTCGGTAAAATCAATTTTGGTAGCAATTAAATGACTCTTTAAGGTTTTGGGAATGGCCAGCGCTTTTGGTGAAACAAAAATAATTTTGATTTTTGGGTAAAGTGAAAGTAGATACGATAGCGAGTGAATTGTTCTTCCGTTTAGAAGATCACCAATCATGATAACTGTAAAATCGGGGGTTTTGAATTTTGAGAAAATTGTATAAAGATCGAGAAGCGCTTGTGTGGGGTGCTCACCATTTCCGTCCCCGGCGTTGATAACGGGGACTTTTGAAAGACTTGCCGCTACTTGGGAAGCGCCGAGCGTGTCGTGCCTCAAGACAATGACATCGCTGTAGGAGCTTACAATCCTAATAGTATCCTCAATTGTTTCCCCTTTGGCAGCGGAAGAGAACTGGTATGCATTTTCGGTTGAGATGACGCTGCCGCCAAGCCTTTGCATCGCCGACTCGAAAGAAAATCTTGTCCTTGTTGAGGGTTCGTAAAAGAGTGTCGCCATTATTCTACCGGCAAGAATATTTTTATTATATCTGCCGCTTTTAATCTGATCGGCCTTTTCAAAAATAGATCGGATAAAACTTTTCTCGAACTGTTTTGAAGATATAATGTGTTTTAATTTCATTGTTCTTTGACTGCGGGTTTACCGGCCGGGTTGGGAGCACCTGCCCAATGAGTCAGACGAAAAATCCGGATTCCAAAATTTGGCAGTTCCCACTGGTCATTTACTTCTCCTCTACCAAAACCGGCTACCTCCCAGCTTGGATATCCAAGCGGGGAACATTTTTTTGATTCACAGACTATTAGAAGCTGGTCTGTAACCATCGTTTCTAATTGTACAGGTTTTGCCCCTCTGATTTCCAGAAAATAGCGATACGCGTGGTCGCTATTATGGTCTGACATTAGAGCGAAATTGAAAGGCTCGCCTTGAGACTTTTGTATTACATAATCCGCAATAGTTTGAGTCTGATTAATTAAACGGTTGGGGGGGCTTTGCCAAAAACCTCTATTTAAAAATAGTACCGATGCAAAAATTGTAAAGGAAATAAAAATTAACTTGAAAGTATTCTTTTGCCAATACTCCCCTACAACAACACCAAACGCAAAAAACGGCGCGGGAAACATAAAACCGAAATAGTAATCGAATATCTGGCCGGAGTAGAACCTTAGAACTGCCAAGCCCCCCAAAAACCAAATGACACAAATTGAACCGATAAGGCGCTTTTTCTCGTTTTGCCAATTTTTGGCAAGAATAAATATACTGCCGAAGCTTAAACTCCAAAAAGCAACTTTAGTAAGAATGGTTCCGCTAAATTTTGCAATATCTTCCAATAAAATATTGCCAAAGTTCGAAATAACCCAGATTATATTCGGACTTTGATAACCGTGAGTCGTTTTGCGGGTTACAAATTCTAAAATCGTGTGAAAGTTTGGAAAACCGTGCCTTGCTTCGAATATTAAAAAAGGAGAAAAAGTAATAAAAGCACCGATAAATGTCAAGGCAATCGCCTTGGGCCAACTTTTGAAATTTGAATTTAAGACGATTATTGCAATCGAGATCGGAATAAGAGAAATCGCCAAATAATGCAGTTGGATCGCTACCCCAAAACATAAACCGGAAACCAAAAAAAGCAAAGGCTTTTTCCTGGTAATTGCCAAATAGACAGAATAGATTTGCAGAAGGGCGAAAAATGGTAGAGGGTTGGGGTTCCAAGATGACCTGGAGTACCGAACAATTAAAGGGGCAATGGCATAAAGAAGACTGGCAAGAGTTGCCGGCCAAAATCCTGCCACTTCTCTTAAAAACTTATAAAGAAGGACGACAGTAGCGACTCCGAACGTGGCAACCATAACGGAAGGGCCAACGGGGTCAAAGCGCCAAAGTGCCAAAAACGGAGCTGCCATCCAGTAATAAATCGGGCCAAGGTAAAAACCCCCGACAGAGGCTGTCGGGCCAAGAAAAACCGGACGTTTTTCCAGAATCATATTTCTCATAACGAGCATATCGCGGCCTTCGTCACCCAAGAAGACGACATAATCACGAATCTGCCAGAAGCGAAAAAAAACTGCAATCAAAATGACCGCGGCAATAATAATTAATTCTAATTTCTTTTTTTCAATGCGCATTTTATTTAGCGGGCCGGGGATGGGCTTTCCAAATCCAAAGGATATTGATGGCATAATTTACGAACAGTCCGACTATTACGCCGACAGCCAGGCCAATTTGCTCACTCAAGTGGAGAACATGGAAGAAAACCTGAATGCTCACAACTTGGATAATCGGGCTGATTATCGATGAGGAGTTAAATTTAAAAAGCCGCAGGAATATTGAACCTTTATGCTCACGGTTTTTAAAAGTCCAATTTTCGTGCCAAAAAAAGTTGAAGATAATTGAAACTTCCGCGGCGATTACTGAAGCAATGAACAGGCGGTCTAGAGTAATTATAGAAATTTTTGCCGCCATTCCACCGAGGGGAAGAAAAGATAGAATCGGACCGGGTAAAACTTTTAATGAATAGATTTGGCCGCGAAATAAAAGGCCCAATAAAACGGCATTGACAAAATAACTCATCGTGCCGACGATCAAGAACTTAATGAAAGTGGCGGATTTTTCCAGACGGACCCTAATACCAAACCTTAGAACGTCAAAAGTGTAAGCAACAATCTTGGCTTTTGAATACCCTTTTTTCCTGTCTTGAAAAGTAATCGGGACTTCTTTGATTTTTGCCCCGGCTTCAATTGCCGCATATAAAAAAGCCGGCTGGATGATATAAGTTTTAGACTTCCATGGGACTTTGGAAAAATCAATCTTTTGGAAAAGTCCTCTCGTGAAAACCCGGTATGAATTAGTATATTCTGTGAGTTTGAAAGTCCCCCAACTCAATTTGCAAAATAAGGCAGAACCTCTAGTAAAAAGCCTGCGATGCCACCCAAGAAGATTTTTACCGCCCTTTATCATTCTGGAGCCGTTGACTAAATCGTAGCCTTGATTTATGAAAGAAATCATTTGCGGTAATGTCACCGGATCGTGGGAAAGATCCCCATCCATTTGAGCTAAGATATCCGCTTTTAGTTTGTCGATAGCGTATCTGTGGCCCTTGACGATACCAACTCCTAAACCGCGTTCTTTTACATCCAGATAGTGAACTTTTGGGTTGGTTCGTGAAATTTTTTTAACAATTTCGCCCGTACCATCCGGTGAATGACTATCGGAAACCAAAATCTCGAGATCTAGCCCTTTTAGGTTTTTCGCCTGGGCAAGGACATTTTTAATGCAGGATTCAATGTTTTCTTTTTCATTGTAGGTTGGGATGTTAACAACGAGTTTCATCTGTGGTTTTTCTCAAGAAGCTTGATATCGGACTCGACCATCATTCTTACGAGTTGCCGGAAATTTACTTTCGGCTTCCATCCAAGAACCTTTCTTGCTTTAGAACTGTCCCCAATTAAAAAATCCACTTCAGCCGGGCGAACAAATTCTTTCGAGGTTTTAACGTATTTTTGCCAATTGGAAATACCAATCACCTTAAATGCTTCTTGGACGAATTCTTTTACCGAATGATTTTGACCTGTGGCTACAACATAATCATCCGGTTTTGACTGCTGCAGCATTAGCCACATTGCCTCGACATAATCGCCGGCAAAACCCCAATCGCGTTTTGCCTCAAGGTTTCCCAGGACAATATGGTCCTGCTCTTTAAGGTGGATTTTGGCAACGGAGTGGGATATTTTCCTGGTGACAAATTCCAAGCCGCGTCTTGGAGATTCATGGTTAAAAAGAATCCCGGAAACAGCAAAAACGTCATACGACTCTCTGTAGTTGATTGTAATCCAGTGGGCGTAGACTTTGGCAACGCCATAGGGGCTTCTTGGGTGAAATGGGGTATTTTCATTCTGCGGCGTTTCGTGCGCTTTGCCAAACATTTCTGATGAAGAAGCCTGATAAAATCTGGCCCCCGGTTTTGCCTGTCTTAGGGCTTCCAACATTCTTGTTGCTCCAAGAGCAGTAAATTCTCCGGTTAAGACCGGCTGGGACCATGACGTCTGGACAAAACTTTGGGCGGCGAGGTTATAAATTTCGTCCGGGTTAGCCTTGGCGACAGCTGAGGTTAGCGACTGCTGGTCAAGAAGATCTCCCGGAAGCAGTTCAATTTGATCCTGGATGTGTTTGATGCGTTCATAATTGGGAGTCGATGTCCTTCTGGTGAGACCATAAACCTTATAACCTTTGGAGAGCAAAAATTCGGCAAGGTAGGAGCCGTCTTGTCCAGTGATACCGGTGATTAGCACTCTTTTCATACTTTGAGTTTCTCTCTTTCGTAGTTTATTGTATCAAAAAGAGTGGTCTTGATGGGAATAGTTGGCTGCCAACCGGTCTGTTTTTTAAATTTTGTTGGATCACTATAAAAAACCTCTGTCGGCCGAAAGAGTCCATTATCCTTTTGGGGGGTTATTTTTACATGCACTTGCGAAAGCATTATTTCTAATATTTTTCCAATTTTGATTACTTTCCCCGAACCGATATTGTAGACTTCTCCGATTTTGCCCCTATCAAGAGCCAGTAAATAAGCTTTTACCATATCCCCCACATCAGTAAAATCACGCTCACTCTCAAGATTGCCAACTTTCATAATGCCTCCTCCTTGTTTTTCCAGCACGGCTATCTGAGAAGCAAATGCCGACACAACAAAGACCGGTGCCTGGCGGGGGCCGATATGGTTTGAGGGTCTAACCCTAACGATGTTTAACCCGTAATTTAAAAAGTACTGATAACCAAGCATGTCTTGTGCAACCTTTGAAACGGCATATGGCGAACCGGGAGAGAGCGGATGATCTTCCTTGACGGGTAAATCTTTTTTATCCACGTTTCCATATTCGTCAGCTGATCCGACAATTAAAATTTTGGCATTGGATTTTATTTTTACAAGTGAATCTAGTATGTTGATCTGGCCGAAAATATTATTTTCCAAGGTCTGGCGGGGATTTTGAAGACTTTGCGAAGGCGAGGAAAATGCGGCAAGATGGAAAACATAATCCGGTTTTATCCCCGCAATTTCCTCTTCTACCTGCTTATAGTTTAGGATGTCACATGCCACAAGCTCTAATTTGTCTTTTAGAGAACTTATATTTTCGGTTGAATGCAGGGGGTGAAAGAAACCGACTACTTTGAAATTTTGGGCGATTAAATATTTTGTAAGATGGCTGCCGACAAAACCGGCAACTCCGGTAATAAGAACCTTCTTCGAAGAACCTTGATTCCGCGCGGAATTTAGGGCTTTTTTCATCTGCCGATGCTAACGTATTTAAATCCAAGTCTTTGAATTTTTTCAGGATCCAGGAGATTACGACCGTCGATAATAATGGGGTGTCTTAAAAGCTTTTTAACGCGATCCATGTCAAGGTTTGCAAATTGTGACCACTCCGTGATGATTATCATAGCATCTTTACCATCGACCGCCCGATACTCATCTTTGGCATATTTAATATCAGGGAGAACCTTTTTGGCATTTTCCATGGCCTGCGGGTCGTATGCAGTAACTTTGTAACCAAGGCCAGTTAGGTGATTAATAATTTTTATCGATGGCGCATCGCGCATGTCGTCGGTATTTGGTTTAAAAGCCAAACCTAAAACGGCTAATTCTTTACCCGCCGTGGTTTTACCGTTTTTGCCTCCTGCTTTAAGAGCATTTTGGATTTTGACTATAAAAGATTCAATTTGGTTATTATTGATGGCATCAACGGCACGGATTAGTTCAAAGTCGTAACCAAAATGAGAAGAAAGAGCAATAAAAGCCAAGACATCTTTGGGGAGGCAAGAGCCACCATAGCCTACGCCCGGATAAAGAAAAGAATGGCCGATGCGCTTGTCGGCTCCTACTCCCAATAAGACTTTTTTAACATCTGCTCCCATTTTTTCACACAGGGTGGCAAGGGCATTTGCAAAGGAAACCTTCGTTGCTAAAAGTGAATTTGAAGCATATTTTATAAGCTGGGCGGATCTTATATCACAAATGATTCTTTCCCCGGAAATGGGAGCATGCAGCTCTAAAAGCAGTTTTTGGGCCTTGGTGCTGGCAGTGCCAATGACAATCCTGTCCGGATGCAGGGTGTCTTCCAGGGCTGTCCCTTCCCTTAAAAATTCCGGCGAGGCGGCAAATTCAAACTTGGCTTTGGCATTTTTTTTGACAATTGCTTCCAAGTCACCTTCGTGGCCAATGGGAATGGTACTTTTAATGGTAATCAGGGTATATCCTGAAAGGTTTTTGGCGGTTTCTTCAACAGCGGAAAACAGATAAGTAAGATTAGCTTCTCCATTTTCTTTGGGAGGGGTGCCGACGCATATAAAAACAATCTGGGATTTGGGAACCGATTCCGCGTAACTTGCGGTAAAGAAAAGTCTTTTTGCCTGGGTGTTCCTTTTGATAAATTCTTCGAGAGAGGGTTCAAAAAACGGTACTTTACCTTTTTTAAGGCCTTCGACTTTTTTCTTGTCGACATCAATGCAATAAACTTTATTGCCGAGTTCGGAAAAAACGGCAGCGGTGACAAGACCAACATATCCAGCGCCTACAATTGTTAAAGTCATATTAACTAGCCCGATGGGCATCGGGTATAGGACATTTTAGCTAAAAATGGTCAATTAAATCAATTTACCTTTTGACTGTCCGTTTATTATTTCAATACCCTTATCCCAACTGGTGGGAGTAAAGCCAAGAGCCTGAATTTTTTCTGTTTTTAGGCCGCCATTTATCGGACGCGGGGTTACTTCGGGATTTTTTAAAAACTCCAAGATTGAACCTTTAGGGATAGTGTTGGGGTCGCCACCGAAAACTTCTATGGTCTTTTTGGCAAAATTGTATTGTGTCACAACTTTCGGGCTAGCAACGTGGAATATACCATTTACACCTTTTTCAACCAGTAGTTTAATCGCCGGAGCCAAATCGTCTATAAAAGTCGGTGTAATTAATTGATCGGTAAAAACCGGATACATTTTTTGATCCCTGTAAAGTTTAAGATACCTTTTGGCAATATCATCTTTGGCCTCGTACCGGCTGCGGTACGGGTAGGCGATCCTTAGGATTACTGACTCGGGCAATATTTCCTGAATAATTTTTTCCGCTTCAACTTTTGAGGCGCCATACCAAGAAATTTTCTCATAATCTTTTTGGGTTGGCTTGTCTTCTGCCGATGGCCCCTCGACTCCATCAAAAACAAAATCGGTTGAAACGAAAATTAGTCTCTTATGAAATTTTCGGCAGGCACCTGCGACATTTTTGGTGCCTTCGACATTAATTTGCCAACAGGGACCATTTTTATCACCTTTTTGTTTTTGGGCCCCTTCGACATCGGTATAAGCCGAAAAAAGAATAGCCAAATCAAAACCATGATTTTGAAAGAAATCTTCTACCGATTTTGAGTTGGTTATATCAATAGGGTTTTCCCCATTTAAGTCTGCTTTTATTAAATCAAAATCGTCTTCCGCCAGTTCATAAAAACGTGAACCAACCATTGACGACGCACCAATTACTGCTATTTTAGTTTTAATCATTATTTTAGGGAAAGAGATGGCAGCCCAAAATCTTCCCGGGCTTTTACCCAAGAGAATTGGGTATTTGGAATACGACCTTCATCTTCAGTATTGTAAAGTTGGGTTGGAAAATTTAAAAGATGGGCCGGTTCTTTGGAAACAACCATAAAACCATGATAAGTATTTTCGGGAATTACAACCATATACATTTCTTCAACTTTACTCGGACTCATTGCAAAAAGATTTAATTTTCCATTTGTTTTGGATCCTTCGCGGGGATCGAAAATAGCGGTTACAATTTTCCCGGAAGTACAGATGAAACGGTCTTTTTGAAATTTGTGGACGTGCCATTTGTCTTCGTCGCGCGCAATGCCGGACGGCGTAATAGACATATATTGCATGGCAAACGAAAGATTCGTGTCATTAAAAACATCCTGCCAATCGCGTCTTAAGGTTTCAACTAAACTGCCTGATTCATCTTTATGGATTATTAGCTTGCGGACAATCACACCGTCGATTAAATCTTTCCGGTTTTCTAAATTGAGGTATTGGTAGTTCATTATCTTTTTATATACTGCTTCTTGTAATAATCATTATAACTTTTGTCCTTGAGTTTCTTCCACCAATTTTGATTATCCTGATACCACTTTACGGTAAGGGCCAGAGCTTCGTCAAAATCGTACTTTGGTTCCCAACCAAGTTCTTTTCGGATTTTTGCCGAGTCGATTGCGTACCGGCGGTCATGGCCGGGGCGATCTTTAACGTATTCGATTAGATCATCACTGGCTGACAGGAGCCGCAGGATTTTTTTGATGACTTCAATATTGGGGATATCCATGTCTATACCGATAAGATAAGTCTCGCCGATTTTCCCATTTTCCAAGACTTTTTCGATACCGGAACAATGATCTTCGACATACAGCCATTCGCGGACATAAAGGCCGTCGCCATAAACCGGCACTTTTTTGCCTTCCAGGATATTGGTAATGGCAAGGGGGATTAGTTTTTCCGGAAAGTGGTAAGGGCCAAAGTTGTTGGCGCAATTGGAGATAGTAATTGGTAAATCATAAGTATGAAAGTAGGCACGGACGAGATGGTCGGAGGCGGCTTTGGAAGCGGCATATGGGCTTCTCGGATTATAAGGGGTGGTTTCCGTGAATTTCTCTTTTGAGTCAAGATCAAGAGACCCAAAGACCTCATCGGTTGAGATGTGATGAAACCTTTTAATTTTTGCATCGCGGGCGGCATCAAGAAGAACTTGCGTACCAACAACATTGGTCAGGATAAATGATGCCGGATCGAGAATTGACCTATCAACGTGGCTTTCGGCGGCAAAGTTTACAACAGTATCGACTCCTTTTAGCGCATCCCCAATTTTTTTAGCATCGGCAATATCACTGTGGATAAAAGAATAATTTTTGTTTGACTCTATGCTTTTGAGATTTTCTAAATTTCCCGAATAGGTAAGTTTATCGTAGTTAATTACTTGGTCTTGGGAATGATTTTTTAACCAATAGTAGATAAAGTTGCTTCCGATAAAGCCGGCGCCGCCTGTTACTAAAATCTTACTCATGAATTGTTTATTTTGATTTGTCTACAAGCATTTGGTTGATTCCTCCGTTTTGCGAGTGTTGCGTTACTCTAGGTATTTTTTCAAAACCCAGAGTAACTCCATACTCTAAGAATCCGGCGCCACCGGTAATAAGGAGTTTCATATTAGAAGGTTGTTAGTTCTTTTTCTTCTTTGCCGAGGTTTTTCCTTGCCCAATAAACACTAGTCCGATAAAGACTTTCAAACGTTCCGGCGTCTGACCAAAAGCCGGAAAGCGGCGCCCAGCGCAAATTGCCTTCTTTGACATAAATATTGTTTACATCCGTAATTTCCAATTGTCCGCGGGCAGAAGGTTTAATCGTTTCTATATGATGAAAGACATTGCTGTCGTAAATATATAGACCGGTAACAGCTAAATTTGTTTTTGGTTTCTGGGGTTTCTCGGCAATATCAACCACCCTTGTTTTGTCCTTTGGGTCAAGCTCGACAATTCCAAAACGCTCGGGATCCGGAACTTCTTTTAAGAAAATAACTGCGCCTTCTTTAAAATTTTTAACTTCCTTTCCGATATCCGCATCGGTACAATTATCTCCAAGGATTACGGTAACTGAATCATGGTCCGCAAAATCACGTGCCAGGCGGAGAGCATCGGCTATTCCCCCGTCACCGGAATCCTGATAAGCATATTCCAGATGTTTGACGCCGAAATCCTGACCGTTTTTAAGAACCCTAATAAAATCTCCGGCGTGGGGGCCGCCGACAATAATTAAAATCTCATCAATGCCGGCATCAACAAGCGTCTTTATGGGGTAATAGATCATCGGCTTATCAAAAACCGGAAGTAGATGTTTATTGGTCGCGTGGGTTAAGGGATAAAGGCGGGTACCAAGACCGCCGGCTAAAATTACGCCTTTCATATATTGATTTGGTAATTATATTACACAGCAAAATAAGCAACAAGTATAGGCACTAGAAAGCTACGGCGTGTAGCGGAAGGATTGGGCGATTTGGTCAAGGTAGGAATTTAAAACTTTGGAGCATTTGGTCAAAAGCTGGCATAAACGTAGAATCTGCGGGAGTTGCAGATATTGTATATATTTTCGTTCCAGATTGTACATAAATAACTATTGCTTCGTAATTACCTAGACTGGTAACTCTTCTTATTGCTTTTTCTCTGTCGACTAAAATACTTTTTTGGTCAAAAATATTTGGTTTGGATCTTTTATCGATATCGGAGATATATTTTTCTAAATTTTGACCCTGAAGCAAAGGCGTCCTTCCAATAAAAACGCGTAGTTCCTCTTTCCTTGTTTCGTCCTTGCCCAAACTTTCTTTTGTTGTTGCGAATATTACGTCTGTTCCTGATTCTGAAATTTGCCAATTTTCTGGATAATTAAGAGAGAGTTTTAATGAACTATTCATATAGCTCCTCACTGGGGTTAACTCCGCTTGACTCGTGGGGTTTGGTGATTGTATTTGAGATGATTTAGGAGCAATGCTAGGAGCGCCGTTTTTCGACAACATAAAGTAGCCAGAGATTAGCACTAGTACGAGAATAATGGGCAGTATAAATTTCATTTAGTAGCTATATTCTAGATTACCTTTATTGGTTGTTAGTTGCAACAGAACTAGGCCCGGTTTTATTTCTTTAATTCTTTCCTGACCATTTTGTTTTGTAATAATAGTGCTTTGGTTTTTCTTTTGATTGTATTGAATTCGTATTTTTACTTCGTCTTTTATCTCAAAGTTTTGCTCCTTAACATTTAGTTTGTCTTTTTTGCCTTGATATAAAACATTGAAATGATTACTCGGTTCTAAAATGGGTGGATCATTGTTGTATTGTGCGGAGAAGATTTTAAATCTGTCTTGTTTTTCTTTGTCACGCTCACGGACATCTAGCTTTAGGGTGTTACCTGCAATATCCGTGATTGTATAAACGGCATCGTCTTTCTTTTGGGTTGTTGGGTTGTCTGCTCTTGTTACTGTTGTTTGATTTGCATCTATGCCGGCAATGACCAAATCTTGTTTGTCCTGATCTATAAATATTTTCGCTTCCGGCGGGGTTTTATCAATATGAAATGTTATTGAATGTGGTGTTTCAACATTTCTGCCTTTATCAATTGAGTGTACAAATATTGTGTAAATCCCTTCTTGGGTAAAATTGAGTGGCTGGGTGTAGAGTTGCCAATCTATATTATTGCCAATACTGAAATAAGTTTCGTTGACACCAACTCCGCCATTATCAGAAGCATTTAAGGAGACTGTAACATCTGACCTGAAATAATTATCTTGGCCTTCATCACCCCTCAAATTTATTGTTGTAGTAGGGGGTGTTAGATCTTTAACCTCACCCATCAAGATAAAAAGTGAGGCATGGTTAAGTTCTGCTGATGCGGTTTTATTGGACAGATCAGTAGGCACTTTTTCCCAGTTTTGGCTTATGGGGTTAAACCAGTAAATTGAAAGGGTGTTTTCAATGATATTTACCAAGTCAAAATTGCTGTAGTCTATGATTAGTTTATACGGTTTATTGAAATTGGTGATTAGGTTTCCAATAACATCGACGACTTTAATGTTAAATGTGTGACTTATCCCTTTTAGAATTGATGAAGCATTAAAAGCTGGCTGCTCATAAATATTAAGATTAAGATTGGGTCTTGTAGAATCTTCCGGAAAAATTACTTTTGCTTGTCCCCCAGTTAGCTCACCCCCAGATTGTGAAATTGGACCAGTTGTCGGGTCTAGAGGTTTAATCCAAAGGTAACTGCTTTTTATGCCGCCAAAAAGTGGCCAAGGGTCATCTTTTATGGTGCCATTATTACCATCACCTTCCCAACCATAAGGATCAATTAAACCATTAGGGTGATCAGTGTCGAAATCCAGTACTCCATTACTATTTAAATCTTTGATCACTGAAATATGTAGGTGAGGACCGGTTGTATTACTACCAGTATTACCAGATAAAGCTATCTGTTGGCCTTTAACAACATTCACTGTCTTTCCTGGTTCATTTGTGATTGTTGTGCCTTTCTGGAGATGCATATACCAAGTAAAGAAGCCACTCTCATGGTAAACGATAATAGTTTCACCGCCATCGATATCGTATTTATATGAAGCAGTACCGCCTGCTGCTGCGAGAACCGGTGTGCCATTTGGCAAAGGATAATCATAACCGTTGTGGCCAGAGTAACGTTTCACTTGATCACTCTCCTCGACTCCGGTGTAAGTTACTATTTTCCCTTTTGCATCTCCCGGTTCTGTAAAGATTAAAGGATACTTATGATCAAAAAAGGAATAAATATCCATTGCGGCATTTTGAAAACTTTGACCTTGGCTTTGATAATCCCATGGCAAGTCTAGAAATGGTGTTGGGCCGAGGGGGGCTTTTAGTTGGAGTATTAATTCCAGTTCCCCCATACCACCCCAAAGGCAAAATTCGCCGGCAACTATATCAATAATGTTTTGTCCTGAATGGAGATATTGAGAAGCTGTTTGTCCTAAATCGCCATTACCTGCCCAACCATCTGTTTCGTTTGCGTAAGGTGCAGTACCATTCATCCCAAAATTACTCGCTCCATAGCTTGTTCCGACTCGTTTGATGAAATTCCCATTGAGATAAATGTAAGCATTATCGTTTATTGGCAGAAGGTCGTTTGGATAGTAGGGACTGACAATTTTCACTTTGTCAACATTTGCAATGTTGAAGTCTTGAGATAAATTAAATTTGGCCTGGAGATGTCTTAGCTCGAATACATTTCCGCATTGATTTGGCGCCGGCGACGAATATTGTTTCCAGGAAGCCCAATTTATGCCTGAAGCGACAACATTTTTATTTGCCAGAGGAGTAAAGTCTCCATTATCAAAAACTGCCTGGCTTGGATCAAGCGGAAGAGAAAGCGCATCGTTTACTTTTGAGCCAATACTTGTCTCCGTAACAATTCTATCCGGGGCTTCAGCGCTTCTTTGCCAGGAAAGTTGCGGTTTGAATTCTGTTGACGCAAAAATTTCCTTAGGAGAGATAACTATCGAAATAGCTAAGAAAAAAATCGGGCAGATTAGAAGTTTTAAAAATTTCAATCTAAATTCAGCAAACTATATCCGGCTATATAATGTCAAATCCTGAACCCACGTATAATCGGTCTTCGTAAAGGCTTGACTTCGTAATTTTACTCTATTAATCTAGATTATTAGAGTGTCACAAGTTTCAAGACGGTTGTTGGATAAAAGAATTGAAGAACAGATTTTTGAAACTCTGTGGGAAGCCATATCCCAGCTCAAAGATAAGAAAGATATTCAAATATTTTTAAATGATCTCCTTACTCCGGTAGAAAGAATAGTTCTGGCCAAACGGTTGGCTATTGCTGTTTTGCTTTTGAAATCAACAGATTACGGGACTATTAAAAATCTCCTAAAGGTTTCGGGAGAAACTATTTCAAAAGTATCTTTAATATTGAAGATGAATAATGGATATAAACTTGCAATTAATAAAATTGTAATGACTGAAGCGGGTCGGCAATTCTGGCAAGATATAGAAAGCGCGCTTTATAGATTGGGGACTCCAAGAAAAGCTTTTTTACCAGAAGAGGTAATTAAATACAGGTTGGGTCACAAAAAGAAAACTCTTGTCTAAAATCTTGCGTTTAGTCTAACTCTAATTATCTAGATTATCGAAGTTAGAAAGAATAAAATGGGT
The DNA here is from genome assembly GCA_030647775.1 of Candidatus Curtissbacteria bacterium. GTDB lineage: Bacteria > Patescibacteriota > Microgenomatia > Curtissbacterales > GWA2-41-24 > JACPKK01. The sequence goes on along the minus strand of JAUSJC010000010.1, from coordinate 272,605 downwards.
TCTTATAACTTTACTTCGCTTCGCAAAGATGAGACCTTACAAGACCTTGAGACCCGTCTAGCCTTGCAAGGTCTTGCAAGGCTAGACGGTAAACTCAGGACAAATTTTGCGGGAACTTATTTTTTGAAGAATTCGATTGTTTGCTTTAAGCCGTCTTTGAGGTTCACTTTTGCCTGCCAACCGACGGCTTCGTGGAGTCTTTCGCTTGAGGCGTAGTTTGCCGCCACGTCGCCCAGGCGCTCGCCAAGATCTTTAACTTCGACTTCGAAGCCCACGATTTCAAAGATTTTGTCAATGACATCTTTCACTTTCACGCCTTTTTCCGTGCCAAGATTAAAGATATTAAAACCCGCAAGACTCAGAACGTCCGTATGGGCACGGGCGAGGTCTTCGATATAAATAAAATCTCTAACCTGCTCCCCTTTCCAGTAAAGAGGTATCGGTTTTTTTGAAAGAGCAGATTTGATGAAGTTTGGGATAGCGTGGGTTTCCGGGTCATGCAATTCTCCGGGGCCGTAAGGATTGAAGTAGCGGAGAATTGTGACATCAAAACCAAAATTGGCGTGATAGGCCTGAAGGAAAGATTCAATTGACGCTTTGGTGGCGCCGTAAGGATTATCCGGGCGAAGCGGCGCATCTTCTTTGATTGGTAAAGTATCTGGAGTGCCGTAAACGCACGCCGATGATGAGAAAATAATTTTCTTGACACCAGTTTCTCTCATCGATTCAAGCAAACTGACCGAGCCAAGCACATTATTTTGGGCATATTTGATGGGGTCTTTAACCGATTCGGGTACAACAATCAGGCCGGCCATGTGAATGACGGCGTCGGCACCGGATAGCGCTTCTTTTGTTTTGACGGGATCAGCCATATCTCCGACGATTAGTTGCGCTCTTTTATCAACAGAATCTTTATGGCCTTTGGACAAGTTGTCGAGGACGACAACATCGTGACCCTCGTCAAGTAAAATCTTAGTTACATGTCCACCGATGAAACCGGCTCCGCCCGTTACAAGAATTCTGCTCATTTGTTTTTTAGATCCTGAAACGAGTTCAGGCCTTCGGCTCTGAGGCTCAGGCTCGAAGAGATGACAATCGTAGAGATTGCTTCGCGGAGTTTATCCTGACTTGATGAGATTCTTTCGCTCCGCGCAGAATGACAGGGGAAGGGTTCGCAATGACGTGAGATGTTAGTCGAATTTTGATTTTTCATATTTAGGTAATGCTATTTTACCTTTTTTGCCATTAACGGGGATATTTAAGGCAAATCCCAGCGCGTTGGCAACGGCTACTCCAACCCTTGTCCCCGTAAAAGAACCGGGGCCGATGTTAACCTTAATTTCGGAAATATCGGCAAAAGTGGCTTTTTGCTTTTTGAGAATTTTGACAATCAGCGGCAGGAGAACTTGAGACCCGAGTTTTTGCTCCTCAATGATTTTTGTGTCGTCGAGCGAAACTGTAATTTTTTCGCGGTTTGTCGAATCAATTTTTAAAATCATGATATTTTACTACGATGATTCGTATCATCGTAGTGTGACTGCTCCTTGTCTTAAGATTTTTAAATGGTTTGCAGTTGCATCGACTACTGTTGATTCTACACCCTTACGGCAGGTACCTTTGATAACAAAATCGGCGAGCTTAATGAGTTTAGGATCCAGATCTTCAAAAGACGCTGCGGACGACTGCCCATGGAAATTGGCGGAGGTACCGATTATTGGGACACCGACAAGATCGATCATCGATAAGATTTCTTGGTGGTCCGGCATGCGGAAACCGATTTTTTGATTGAGTCCTGAAACAATTACAGATCCTGAATCGAGTTCAGGATGACATTGTTCAGGATGACGGGTGGAGAGAATTATTGTTAGGCCGCCGGGCCAATATTTTTCTATCAACTCGCGGGCGGAGGGAGTAATGATAGCTAAACGTTCGACCTGTTTGACGCTTGATACAAGAATGGGAAACAGTACGTCTTTTGGCCTTGACTTAATTTTATAGATACGGTCGAGGGCGTCCTTATCGTCGTACCTACAGCCAATACCGTAAACCGTATCGGTCGGGAAAATAACGACACCGCCAGATTTTAAAATGGAGGCGGCCCTTCGACTTTGCTCAGGATCTACGACTTTTTTAAGATCCTGAAACGAGTTCAGGATGACAGAAGAGGAAGTTCTCGACTTCGCTCGAACAATATAAGAGCGCTTGTAACTCGAAGACTCGTTATGAGATTGCTTCGCTGCGCTCGCAATGACAGGTGAAGTGATGGTGATTTTTCTTGTATTTTCATCTTTACTTCGACTACGCTCAGTATCTTCGACTTTTTCTATATTGATATCGATCCGTTTTTGAGGCAATATTTTAGCAATTTTCCCAGCCCATTCCAAAACAACAATGTTATTTTTGGAAAATAGTTCTTCAAGCCCCAGCGCTTCAAAATCTTCAAGGCTTTGGCCGCGATAAAGATCGACATGATAAAACTGCTTTTCACCCGTAAGCGGGTAAGAACGTATAAAGACAAAGGTCGGCGAGAGAATTCTCTTTTTAATGCCCAGGCCTTTGGCGATACCTTTAACAAAAACGGTCTTGCCGGCACCAAGATCGCCATACAGGGCAACAATATCCCCGGCTTTTAATGACTTCCCAAGAGTTTCCCCGAGTTTTTGGGTTTGTGTTTCGGACTTTGATATTTTAATCGTCTTCACTTCGACTTCGCTCAGTGCCTTCGGCATTTTTTATTGGACCTTTTCCCAAGAGCTTAGAATACCACACATAAAAAGCCGATGATAAACCGATTAAAATAAGGCCGGAGCCGACAAGGATTAAAGCAGTTTTGGGGTTATTTTTAATTGTGTCCAGAGGGCTTTGTTGGTTTGATGCCGGAGATGAACTTGGGCTGGCCGACGGCGCGGCGCTTTGGGAAGATTCGGCTAAGACTTGCGGAGCAGGCGCCGGTGATTTTAGGGGTGATGGTGTCGGAGATTTTGGCAAAGCAGTTGGGGTTGGCGACGGAGATTTAAGAGGTGTGGGTGAAGACATTGGTGCAAGTGTAGAGGTTGGTTGGTTGGGCGCCGGAATCTGGGAAAAATCTACATCATCAAAAAGGGCTGGATTGTTAGGATTAGCAGTTACAATATTGGCGGCGAGTTCAATTCTGGCCTTTATCGCCTGGCTTGGCGCTTGTACTGAATCTATTTTCAGCGATTGGAAATCAGACGAATCAGATGTTAATCGAGGGGAATCGGTTTGACTAATTTCCCCGCTAGAACTTCTCCAGCTTATACGTAAAATCACCCAGCTAAAATTAGGACTATTCTTAATTGCATAACCGGACAAAGAATAAAAGGCGTCCGGTTCCACATCAATATCTTGATATAAGTAGATTAGCCCAGTTGTACTATTTGTTTTATTGATTGACGCTGACACTGTACCAGCTTTGGCGGTAGTTGACGTAGACAAAGTAGCTGTGCTTACATTTTTAGTCCATGAGTTTGGAGAACCGCCGGTAGTATCCTCGAATGATGGGTTCAAAAGAAGATTTTCGGCGAAAACAAGTTCCGCAAAAACGAAAAGGGCTAGGAAGGAAATTACTAACGCAGCGAGTTTTGCCACTGATTAAATCATTAGGCTTCGGGGATTTAATGTCAAATTTACAGAATATGAAGATAGAGGGTGATTATGCCTGAGTCATCGTTGTGTTTGATGGCCGCATACTTTAGGGTGCTGGAACCACAGGAGGTTGCACCGAGGATTAATTTCCCAGCGCGGGGGGCAACTATTGTTGGTCCACCAACCATATCAATACCGTCATGAATACTGCCATTGTACCAACCAAGTCTTGCCCAGTAAGTCATCCCAAAACCCTGTGTGATACTTGGACCAGAAAGCGGCCAATCCCAAGATCCGGAAAAGCCAAATGGGGAATCCGGGGAATTATCCCAAACCGGAGAAATATTTTTTAGATAGTTCGCCGGATTTTGGGCGATTCCATCTTTAAGAACCATAAAGTGAAGATGAGCGCCACTAGAACAGTTAGGTGCTCCAGAATTACCCATCACGGCAATCGTTTGACCCTGCGAAACTGGAGACCCTTCCTCAGAATTTAGCCTCGAAACGGCGTCAGAAAAGGCTGCAGATATAGCTTTCTTTTCAGCCAGAGCTGCTGCCAACAGCTGTTGATATCGGCTTTCATCGTTTTGAGTCAGTTTAAGAAGCGCTTGCTTAGATACTTTTTGTTGGTCGAGATCTGCTTTTAAGGCAACTAGTTTCTTTTGGCTTTCTTCAATCTGGGCTTGTTTAATCTCGCGGTCGTCTTTCTGGGTTGCATAATTGGCCTTAGTCTGCTGGAGGCTTGCCAGAATTTTCCTGTCGTTTTCCTGGACTTGTCTTAAATATTGGGCCCGCAGGATAAAATCGGAAAAGTTTTGTGACGACATAATGATTTCCAGATTGGAAACAAAACCCTGCTGGTAAGTTGCGACGATTCTTTGTTTAAGAAGTACCTGGAGTTTATCTACAGAGGTTGCAATGTAGCCGATTCTGGTACCAAGCGCGCCAATTTCTTTTTCCAGTTTATCTATAGTTACCTGGGCGTCGGCTATTTTAACTTGAGTTAACAGGATTTGGCTATTAAACTGGGCCAGTTGACCGGAAAGAGTGTTGGCTTGCGAAGAGAGTTGGTTTATTTTGTTTGTAAAGTAGTCGACACAACCGGAATCTGTGCTACCTTGATCACATTCTGATTCCGTGATTGCGGATGTAGAACTCGAACCTGCTAGAAAAACGGCAATAAAAAATAGAGCAACTAGAAGTTTCTTCATTTAATCTTCAGGTATCGGTAAAGGGCTATTGCGGCGCCGGAAACCCCGACGGCGGCGGCAAGAAGCGCTTCTCCTACCCAAAGATAGATGAAAAAGAGCGGGCTAATCGGAAAAACCTGGATTGGCCCTAAAAAATTCTGAATAGACCGGGAATAGATTAAAAGAAGCGCGTAAATTAGAAACGTGGAAATGCTGGCGCCGATAACGCCATAGACCGCGCCTTCGGCCAAAAACGGTCTGGCAATATACCATTTGGTGGCACCGACTAAATTCATGATGGAAATTTCATCGCGCCTTAGGGCGATCCTCATACCGACAACCATTATTATAATAAGGAAGGATATAGCAAGAAGCGCGGTAACAAAAACAATCCCCCCGGCACGAATAGTGCTTGTCCATTTAACGAGCTGCTCAACTAAGTTTTGGGGGGTGATGACGCGTTCAATTTCCGGTTCTCCTTTGACAGCTTGAGTGACGGCGCCTATGTCGCCGGCCTTATTGACGGATATATCAATTGACGCCGGCAGGAAATCGGCAGAGACTGATTCCAAAAGAAGCGGTTCATCTTTATTGCGTTCCCTGTAGATTGCCAGCGCCTCCTCTTTGGTAACATATTTAACATCTTTGGCAAGGCCTGTTGATTTTACCTTAGCAATGATATCGTTAATTTTTGTCTGGCTGGCATCATCCTTAAAAAAAGCAATAACCTGGGGCCTTTGTTCAACATAATTTAAAACTATCTGGCCGCCGATTATAAGAACGGCAAAAATAGAGGCAACAAAAAAGGTAAGGGTCATGGCCAGACCGGCGGCCAGTGCCTGATAAGGGCTGCGGCGCAGAAGCTTTACGGTTTTTTTAATCTGCCTCATATTTGCCTTCTTTCTCGTCCTTTTCTATTTTACCGTTTTTTAGGTAAACAACGCGTTTTTTAAAGTGGTTAACGATTTGGGCGTTATGAGTAGCCATAATAACCGTAGTTTTATCTTCTTCGTTTATTTTTTCAAGGAGCTTAACGATAGATAAAGCTGTTTTTGGATCCAAATCGCCCGTTGGCTCGTCAGCCAGAAGGACTGACGGTTTGGAAACAATGGCCCTGGCAATTGCCGTCCTTTGGACTTCTCCGCCGGAAAGCTGGGCCGGGAACATATCGGCTTTTTCCAGTAAGCCGACCTTTTCCAAAACACCACTGACCGTTTCTTCGATCTCTTTTTCGGACTTGGAAACAACCTCAAGGGGGACAGCGACGTTTTCAAAAAGGGTCCGGGTGAGAAGCAGTTTAAAATCCTGAAAGACCGTACCAATTTTCCTGCGCAGATAAGGGATTTTGGATGAGGGGATTTTTAAAATATCTTCTTCGTTGAATAAAATTCTGCCGGCACTTGGCCAGATTTCGCGGGTAAACAAGCGAAGAAGCGAGGTCTTGCCGGCGCCGGAAGGGCCAACCAGAAAAACGAATTCGCCGTCCTCGATTTTTAAATCGATGTCTTCCAGGGCAATTTGGCCGTTTGGATATTTTTTAGTTACGGATTCGAACTGTATCATGAGGCAGAGATTGTTTGGGCTAGTTATTATTTGACTTCGACTTTGCCGACATCCATCAACCAACCCACTTGTGAAGAACCAAATGTTTCTCCAAAAACTTTGACTTTTTTACCCACATACTGGTCCATGTCTAAAATAGATGAAGTTAGGTATGCCGTTTGGTCTTCCCCGCCTGGCCTAATCAGTTTGTGCGTGCCCTGGGCGTACTTATCTAACTTATCGTTCTTTTGCAATTCTCCTTCTGCCTGATCCCTAAAGGTTTGATTAAAAGAAGTCTTTTGTTCCGGAGTTAGATTTTCTTCCTGAATGGCTGACTTGACTTTAGAAGACTGGATTTTGTTTCTTGAAGAGAGGATGAGGCCCGAGAAAATACCGGCTGCCAAAACAACAGCAATAACTGCGATTGGGACGGCTTTAGTTGGCAGGCTGAACTTTGCTTTAATCGGCACTCTTCTTAGCCCCGGGATTGGTGATGCGGATTGGGCTTGAGTTTGGTCTTGGTTTTCGTCCATTGTTTTTAAAATTATATACCAGTCAGCTTCATTGGGCAAGCACGTTAATGCAGAGCCAATTCATGTTTGATGAATTCGTCCAAGTCTCCGTCTAAAACAGCCTGGGCATTTGAAGTTTCATATTGAGTCCTTAAATCTTTAACCATTTTGTACGGATGGAGGACATAAGAACGGATCTGGTTACCCCAGCCGGGAGTTATATGGCCGCCTTTTATTTTGTCGTACTGGGCTTTGTCTTCCAGCTGCTTTAACTCCCAAAGTTTGGCCATCAGGAGTTTCATGGCGTTCTCCCTGTTTTGAGCCTGGTACCTCTGGGTTTGGCAAGTAACAACAATGCCCGTGGGTTTATGCTTAAGACGGACGGCAGTGGAAACTTTGTTGACGTTTTGGCCGCCATGGCCGCCTGAACGGAAAGCTTCAAATTCTATATCATCAGGATTAATTTCTATCCCCTCGGCCTCCTCAATTTCCGGCATAACTTCAACTAAGGCGAAGGAGGTCTGACGCAGGTTATTGGCGTTGAAAGGCGACTGCCTAACCAGCCTGTGGACGCCGGTTTCTTTTGACAGGATCCCGTAAGCATAATTTACCTTGACCAACATTGTCACGGTTTTGAATCCGGCTTCTTCCCCCGGCATTTCATTAATAACATCAAAATCCCATTTTTTGCTTGTGAAATATTTCTGGTACATGCGCGATAACATGTCCACCCAATCCATGGCTTCGGTACCGCCCTGGCCGGCGTGGATCCCCAAGATTGCGTAAGCCGCGTCGTGATCACCCGACAAAAACATCTTTATTTCAAGGTCGTTAATAACTTTCGTGAGTTTTTTAAGTTCCGCCCCTATTTCCTTTTCCATCTGGGAATCGTCACGGGTCACCTGAAACATTGATCTTGTTTCGGTAAGCTCTTTGGCAACACTGCCGACGGACTCGATTTCAGACGAGATATCGGCGATTTGCTTCATTACCTTCTGGGCGGAAGATGAATCATTCCAGAAGTCCGGTTTCATGCTTTGGGCCTCAAGTTCCCTTAGCTTTTTTTGCCGGGCCGAGACATCAAAATTTTTCTTGATGATTGTAAACCTTTCTTCAAGGTTGGTTAATAATTGCTGGTTGTCCATTATATACAGTGCCATGCGATCCCGTGAACGGGATCTAAGGGGGATTATATATCAGCCTTGTCCTCCGGACAATCTGATATATGTCGTTCTCCAACGGAGAGGAAGACATATCAGCAGGTCGCCTCAGCTGAAAAGCTGACGGTATACTCAGGGTTATCTAAAATTTAATCGTGGACAACTACGCGGGTGCCGACATCTGCCCAGTTGAAGACAATGCCGGCTTCTTCCGGCCTCATGTTGACACAGCCGTGACTCATGCGCTGGCCAAAGTTGTTATGCCAATAAGCCCCGTGCATTCCATAACCCTGGTAAAAGTACATTACGTAGGGGACATTTGGAAGGTTATAGTAAGTACCGAGCGCCTGGTTTCCACCTGCCATTGTGGTATATCTTAACTTTGTCCAGATGGCAAAAGTGCCTGTCGGGGTCGGCGCCCATTTACCGGTAGAAACTAAAAAACTAGCAACGGTGCTGGCACCTTGCTTCATATAAAGTCTTTGTTCAGATAAATTAATATCAATCCATTTATTGGGATCAGCGGGAGATTGATTACCCAAAACGTTCGCGTCGGCCCTTCGACTTCGCTCAGGGCCTTCGGCCAAGAAATTATTGTAAGCGATTTTTTGGTTTAGCCAAATTGCGGTACTGGCGTTTTCATACTGGCCGCTTTGGGATTTGATGAAATTGACATAGCTTGCGGTAGCAATATTATTTAGATTGATGCCGACAGCCATACCGGCATTTTGATATGCCATATATAGGTATTTTTTTATTGGGCTTAGAAAGAAGACTGTACCTAAAATCGCGACAAGAATTAAGATGACTAAGTGACTAAAACCTTTTCGGGGCAAGAAAGACATATGAACCTAGTATTAGGCAAAGGAGCCTAAAAGTCAATTTTGCTTAACCTTTTTTTGGACTCTTATTGCCCCATTTATATTTTTCTCCCAGACAATTTTATATTCGTTAAAGTTAGTTTGCCAATCGGCACTTGTATAAAATTGGTTCTCTTGAGCATTTTCGATGATTAGATAAATCGTGTTTGATGACCCCAAACTTACGAAGTATTTTGATTTATTTCTGACATAATCCGGCTCTTGCGGCAAATAGGCAAAGTCGGCAGGTAATCCTTTTCCTTTTTTGATCCCTTGCCACCAGAAAAGGTGCTGGTAATTCAGATCATAGATCGAAGGGGTATAAACATAAACGGAGAAAGGATCTGTCTTATCTGCGTAAATGGTATCGATAACTTTAAGCTGATTTGAAAGTGTGGCCGGATCTGCCGCCGCTCGCGCTATTTTATGGGAACTGGTAACCGGCAAAAGATTTGCAAGCAGAAAAATTGTTAAAAAAAGTAAAGTTAAGATTTTGGATCTTATTCCAACAAGAGCAAATACAATTAAGAAAGCGGCATTGACCGCTTGCCCCGAAAGATACCAGTTCTTTATTTCCACATTTACCAAAAAAGTATTTATGAGAAAAGTGATAATAAAAATATAAAGGTTAATTCTAAATAGAGTATGAAGTGCATTGTTGATCGTTGATTGTCGATTGCTGATTGATTTTGAAAATTTGTAGAGGCCATAAATAGTAAAAATTATTAGAGTAAGCGTCAAAATATTTTGAGGGGCGAAGTTTGCTTTTACAAAATCAAAATAGACGGACAGGCGGTTTGGGATTCTTCCTAAAAGCGGCAGTTGGCCCGAAAGGGATGGGTTATTTCCGCTAAAGTAGGCAAACAGGGATTTCGTTTGGATAAAGTTATTTCGAAGCTCAAAGATAATTTGGGGAATAAACGGAATAAGGTAAAAAACGGCTGAAGTAACAGCAGTTTTTATAGCTTCCCGCGATTTGTAAAGTTTAAGGAAAAAGAAGAAAAAAACCAGAACTATCGTAAAGGCCACTGCAGGTGCCGGATCGGCACTAAACATCAAGCTGACAAAAAACGCCGCGAGTGAGAAGTTCAGGGGATTTTTAACAATTGACGCGAAAATAAAATAAGTTGTCAGTAAAGTTAAAAGGGGCAAAAGATTGGCATGGAAGGCAAACGTTGAGATATTGATTAAATTGGATGAAAAAAGAAGCAAAACCGCAAGAGTAAAAATATAGATCTTCGGGAGGTAGTTTTTAAATAAGATAAAGGCCAAAAACCCGGTTAACAAAACCATAGCGGCAGTAGCGAAGACCGCCGAAAGCGGGTTGCCTCCTGTCAAAAGAAGCGGGATCGATAGAAAGTAATACCAAAACGGCTGGAAATAGACTCCCCAAATGCTGGCGGCCGGACCGATTAGCGTTGGGGTGTGATAGAAGCTTATATCCTTAGCCCACAGGAGATCGCGACCCATGTCGTAGGCAAAAGGAACCGAATCACGCGCAATTAGTAGGAACCTGATTATGGCTGCCGAAAACACGAGGAGAGTTATTACAATTTTTTCTTTCATCCGGTTGCTTTGAGCAATTGTAGCAAAAACTTAGGGGTTTATCCTTTATGTTCGGGGGCGTTAATCAAGCCGCACTTTTTCCATTTGAGTCCTGATCCACAAGGACAGGGATCGTTTCTGCCAATTTTTTGAATCCGGAGTGGCTTATTGATAGGGTCCGACCCTTTTAAGAAAGGGCTTGATGCTTGAAGTTTCGAAGGGTCGGACCCTTTTTTGAGAGCCTCCATCCTGGCGATCTCGGCGTCGAGTTCCTCATCGGTCATCTCGTTCGGGTCTTTGGAGAATGACTGGCTTTCCGCGGGCGTTTGTTGACCGGTAGTCCCCTGTTCTTTTTCGAGCCGGGCGATCTCGCGGTCCAGCTCGTCATCCGGCATGGTTAGAGGATCGACTGCCGGCTCCTGGCTAGTAATTGCCGGCTCTTGACTGACCAGCTCGGGCTGAGCATGGACTTCGATTCCTCTCTCCTCTTGTTTTTCTACGGCCGGTTCCTGGCGGACCTGGACTTTAAAAATGCGATGGACGATTTCGTAATCGATTGACCCGGCTAATTTTTCAAAGAGGTTAAATGCTTCCTGTTTATATTCAACCAACGGGTCGCGCTGGCCGGCAGCCCGAAGGCCAATGCCTTCGCGCAGATCATCTAGACTATCCAGATGTTCAATCCACAGGGTATCGATAACGGAAAGAGTCGTAAACTTTTCGATATCGCGGGCGACTTTTTCCCCGAGAGATTTTTCGCGGCTTTCATAAACCTGGCTTGTGACCCCTTTTAAAAACTCTATTAATCTTTCGGAATTGGCGGGCGCATCGGACAAAAGTTTTTTTTGGGAAGTTTCGTCAAAAGGAATGATGAGGGAAAAATCCTGGAGAATTTTTCCAATATCAGGCGACGCGCCTTCTACGGTTTGGGCAAGGACAATGTTTTCAACTTCTCTTCCGATCTTGTCTTTAACTTCTTCCCGCATCTTGGCGGCCATTTCCTTGTCTTGGGCTGCCAGAAGCACATCTTTGCGCATACCATAGATAATTTCCCTTTGTTTATTGGCGACATCGTCGTATTCGACCAGGTGTTTGCGGATATCGAAGTTATGGGTTTCGACTTTGACCTGCGCATTCTCGATAGCCTTACTCACCATACCGTGTTCAATCGGGGTATCTTCCGGGAGTTTGAAGGCGGTCATTATTTTGGCGATTTGGTCGCCACCAAAAAGGCGCATAATATCGTCTTCCAAGGAAACATAAAAGCGGCTTGAGCCCGGGTCTCCCTGACGGCCGGAACGGCCACGGAGCTGGTTATCAATTCTTCTGGCCTCGTGCCTTTCGGTTCCGACGACGTGAAGGCCGCCGAGAGAAACAACCTCTTCATGTTCTTTTTGCCATTTTTTAAACTGGGGACCGGTCGTTCTTGGTCTGCCCAGCCTATCGGTCGGCGGAGTGCCGCCAAGGATAATGTCGACACCGCGGCCGGCGATGTTGGTTGCCAGAGTAACTGACCCGCGTCTTCCGGCCTGGGAAATAATTTCGGCTTCACGCTGGTGGTTCTTTGCGTTTAATATCTGATGAGGGACGCCTTTTCTTTTTAAAAGTTCGGCTAAAAATTCATTCTTCTCGATTGAAGTAGTACCGATTAAAACAGGCTGACCGATTTGGTGATGCTCGGCGATATCGGCAGCTGCGGCTGTAAACTTTGCTTTGACAGTCTTGTAGACAATATCGGAATGGTCTTTCCTGACCATGTCTTTGTTTGTCGGAATGACAATAACTTCGACTTTGTAAATCTTGTGAAATTCTTCGGCTTCGGTCGCGGCCGTTCCAGTCATCCCGGCAAGTTTTTCGTAAAGGCGAAAATAATTTTGGAAAGAAACGGTGGCTAGGGTTTGCGATTCCTGCTGGACACTCACCCCTTCTTTGGCTTCAATCGCCTGATGCAAACCTTCCGACCAGCGGCGGCCCGGCATCAGACGGCCCGTAAACTCGTCGACAATTATAATTTCGTTATCTTTAACAACGTAATCCGTATCTTTATGAAAAAGAGTTCTGGCGCGAAGGGCTTGTTCAATATGGTGAATAGTGCCGAAATCTTTTTCGTATAGATTTTCGACCCCTAAGCGCTTTTCGACTTTGGTGATACCATGCTCGGTTAAGCTTGCCGATTTTAATTTTTCGTCAATAACATAATCGGTATCTTTGGAAAGTTCGCCCACAAGTTTGGCAAATTGGAAATATTTATCGGAGGCCTGGTTTTGGGGAGCGGAAATAATAAGCGGGGTGCGGGCTTCATCGATTAGAATAGAGTCTGCTTCATCGACAATGGCAAAGTGGTGGCTTCTTTGAGCCATGTCGGCAAGATCCCAAACCATATTGTCACGCAGGTAATCAAAACCAAATTCGTTATTGGTACCGTAAGTAATATCGGCCTTATATGCTTCTTTTTTATCAACCGGCCGAAGGTGTTGGAGACGCCAATCGGTTTGCTTTTTGTCGGTATATTTTTGGTCATAGATAAAAGCGGCATCCTGCATAATACAGCCGGCGGAGACCCCCAGTGCCTCGTAGATCGGACCCATCCATCCCAAGCCAACCCGGGCAAGATAATCGTTGACTGTCGCCAGATGAACGCCACGGCCGGTTAGGGAATTTAAATAGAGCGCGAGGGATGCGGTAAGGGTTTTTCCTTCACCCGTTTTTTGCTCGGCAATTTTACCCTGATGCAGGACAATACCGGCAAGAACCTGGACATCGTAATGGCGGAGATTTAAAGTACGAGTTGCCGCTTCGCGGACAACGGCAAATGCTTCCGGCAAAATATCATTGAGTGACTCTCCCCGCTCAAGACGGAGTTTGAACTGGGCGGTTTTTGATTTTAACTGCCCATCTGTCAGCTTTTGGATTTTTTTGGACTCTCCCGCGACGCGATCTATAATCGGCTGAAGGTTTTTAACCTGTTTTTCATTTGAATCTAAAAATTTTTCGAATATTCCAAACATTTATTTTTTAGCCCTTTCAATAATTAGGCGCCATAGACTTTTTGTAGACCTTCCGGATTCGTGAACTACTTTATGAACTTTTGGGGAAAGTTTCTTTATGCGGTTTCTCTTTTTAAGTCTGGCAACTTCCACGTCTGGCAGTGTAGGACGCATAGTAGTCAATTTTAACTTACGATATGCATTTTAGCAAAGAAAAAGCCTTCCTCGGCAGATGGAAGGCTTTTCTAATATTTAGATTAGGATGTGAAAAAATCTATGTCAAGCTCCCAAAAGATTCTGAATCAAGTTCAGAATGACATGGCGGCTGAAGTTAAAATTTAACGGGGGATTTTGCTAAAACCGGTGTATTTTTGGAGGGCTTTTGGAACCAAAATTGATCCGTCTTTTTGCTGGTAATTTTCCATAATGGCGATAAGGGTCCTGCCGATAGCAAAGGCCGTGGCGTTGAGAATATAGACGTAACCCTTTTGATTTTTGCTTTGGTATTTAATGTTTAAACGTCTTGATTGGAAATCGGTATTGGTTGATGCTGAGTGTGTCTCGCGATACATTTTTTGTGAAGGGATCCAGATTTCAATATCATATTTTTGGGCGGTCGGAAACCCGAGTTCTCCCGCTGCCTTATTCACAACACGATATGGCAATCCAAGCTGGCCTACCATTTTTTCTTCGAGAGATAACAGAAATTGATGCTCTTTGTCATCGTCTTTTGGATCGACGAAGGAGACCATTTCGACTTTATCAAACTGGTGGACACGAAAGATTCCGCGGGTATCTTTGCCGTACGATCCGGCCTCTCTCCTGAAAGCGGTTGAAAACCCGACATACCTTTTTGGTAAATCGCTTTCGCCAAATGTTTCGTCCATGTGCATCGGGACGATTGAATGCTCGGCGGTACCAACTAAAAATTGGTCGTCTAGTTTATACCCCTCTCCTGTTTCGTATTCGGGATAGCCAAGGCCTTCGGCTATTTTCTTATTAATAATGACGGGAGGAATGACGGCGATGAATCCTTCCGCAGTTAAAAGATCAAAGGCTAATCTAACTAGCGCCAATTCTAAAATTACCAGTTCATTTTTTATAAACCCAAACCTTGCGCCGGAAGTTTTTGAAGCCCGGTCGACATCGATTAAATCCAGGCCGACTCCGAGTTCCAAATGGTCTTTAGGTGCAAAAGCGAATTTGGATTTTTTACCCGCTTCTTTTATGACTTTATCGCTCTTATCATCGGGGCCAAGAGGCACGTCATCTTTTGGCAAGTTTGGGACCTCGCGGACTAGTGTATAAAATTCCTCGTTTAATTTTTCCAGTTCGTCTTCTTTAATTTTCAGTGAGGATTTGATTTTCGTTCCTTTTTCCTCATCCCTAATGCCTGCGGCCGCTTTCCGGTCTGACCTGAGTTTATCGACTTCTTCTATTAACTTGCGCCGAGATCCGTCTACTTCCAATAATTTCTTAATGTTGGGTGAATAACCCTTTTGGGCGGATTTCTCTTCGACCAGTTTTTGATTTTCTCTTATAAATTTAATATCAAGCATTTGTTTCTCCTTTTTTAGATTCTGGTGTCCTCGCTCTTCGATTTCACTCAGAGTCTTCGACTTCGCTCGTCCCCAGAATAAGAGAGCTTATTCTGTCCCTTCGCTCCAGAATGACAGGGAGGGGCGATTAGTGACTATTTTCCTGCCAAGAGCGTTCGGGCTCCACTTCGTCTTTTAAAATCATTCCAACGGCGTCTTTGTGCCATGGGATTTTGGTGATATGGTAAACCTCTTTAAAATACTTTAGCGCGCTTTGGGCGCCGGGAACACCTTTGGCCTGAGCCAGAGCATCCAGATTATCGGCGACTTTGCAAAGACGGGCTTCCAGGGTTTTCCTAGCCATATATTCTTCGACAAGCGCGATAACTTCTTTATTTGACGGCAGGTCTTTGACGAGCCATTTCAGGCCTTCTTCTTCAATCGGGGCAAAAGCGCCTTTGGCCATAGCTTTAACGAAAGTGCCGACGTCCCCGACAATGGTTTCGGCCATATCATGAAACATCGCCATTTTGACTGCTTTATCGACATCGATTTTTTGCCCTTGTTTTTTCATTTCGCTGCCAAGGAAATAAACCAGCATGGCTGTCGTCCAGGAATGGGCGGCAACGGAATCGGCTTCGTTTCTTTTAAAACCCAAAGCGATAAAACCCTGGCGCGGCAGTTCTTTGGCCCACTGCAAAGTTAAGAAAACTTTGAGAATTTTTTTAAGTGTTTCTTTTTTCATTTCGTACTCCCACTACGATGATTCGTATCATCGTAGTGTAATGGTCTCATTTTCCCCTCTTATTGTTGGGAAAAAGACTGTTTCGCGGATGGGTTTGTCGACGAGCACGGCAAATAATCTTTGGGAAAGTCCAAAACCGGCTGCGGGCGGCATACCATATTCTAAAGCTTCGACAAAATCGTGATCGTACATTTGGGCTTCTGTATCACCTTCTTTTCTCATTTCCTGCTGTTTTTCAAATCTTTGAGCTTGGTCTATCGGATCATTAAGTTCCGACCAGCCATTACCGATTTCCGTGCCAGCCGCCAAAACCTGGATCCTTTGGACAATATTGGGATTTTTTTCATCCCTTTTGGCCAGCGGGGATACGGCAACCGGATGATTAATAAGGAGGGATGGCTGGATGAGTTTTGGCCGAATTGTCTTTTTGTAAATCAAATCAATGAGTCTCCCCTCTGCTAATTTCTTGTTTGGCTTGGCACCGACTTTGTCTGCCAGTTTTAAAAGCTCGTCGACTTTAGGATTTTTAGAAAGATCCAGACCGGTTTCGACCTTAAAAGCATCGATGTAATCGACTTTCTCCCATGGTTTTCCCCAATCTAATTCGATTTCACCGCTTTTTGTTTTTGTTGACCCAAAGGTTTCTTTGACAATGAAGCGGTAATATTTTTCGACAAAATCGATGAGAGCAACGTAGTCGGCATACGCCCAGTAAAATTCCATCTGGAGATAGTCTTGCAAGTGTTCGGTATCGATGCCTTCGTTTCTGAGGATTTTCCCGATTTCAAAAATTTTTTCAAAGCCGCCGACAAGCAACCTTTTTTGGTAAAGCTCCAGCGAGATTCTTAAGTAATAATCGGCATCCAAAGCATTGTGGTGGGTGATAAAGGGGGTTGCGTCTGCGCCGCCGGGAATAAGTTCGAGGGCCGGAGTTTCTACTTCCAAAAATCCGTCCTCTATTAAAAACTGCCTGACACTGGTCCAAAATTTTGCTTTTTTGACAAAAAGGTCATGAACCTCGGGGTTGGCTATCAAATCCAAATATCTTTTTCGCAGTCGCGTTTCTGGGTTCTTTAAACCGTAAAAAGTTGCGGGGACCGGGCGAATAGATTTGGTGAGAAGTTTAAAGCCGTCGGCAAAAATTGTCAGTTGACCCGCGGCAGTTTTGTCAACTTTCCCCTCTACCTGAATAAAATCACCGGTATCCAGAAGAGTTAAAAGTTGACGGTTAATTGTGGATAGTTTGTCGGCGGAGAAAAAAAGTTGGATTTTGCCGGACTCGTCGACCAAGTCCATAAAGCTTGAGCCGCCGTGGCCGCGGATGGCCATGACGCGGCCGGCAGTTTGGACAATCTTGCCTGCTGATTTGAGGCAAGTGGCGACGTCTTGTTTTTTGGCGCTTTTGGCAGGGAAGGGATTGATGCCAAGTTTCCTAATCTTTTCCAGCTTTTCGAGGCGAGTTTGACGAATTTTCTCCAGCGACTCCATGGCTAGAGTATACGAGAAGGGGCTTAATTAATCAACGAAAAGTTGGCGTAATTTAAGAAAACAGAATATCGTCAGCCAAGTCGTGGATTTGGTGTCTCGACCTTGGTACTTCCATAAAGCGTCTTATAAATTCTACTTTTTTGCTTCCGGTAACATTACGACTCAGTTGTAGGAATTCATAGCCAGCTAAGCCGTAAACTGGTTGATAGACACGATCAAAAGTATGGGTCGTTGCCTCCGTCAGTGAAGCTTCTATTTCTTCAACTGTGTTGGATGGCATGTATGGGGCTAAATTGGCTGCGACACCTGGAATCGGCTCACCTTGCTCAACTAGATAAATTCCGTTTGCTATTGCCACTTTTGAAAGGTAGTAAAGAGTCGTTCCTAACCTAGTATCGGGTGTGGTGTTATAACCAGCTAGCTCGCTAATAGTTACGGCGCCGCCTTCCAAGGCATAGCTGTCAGGGCCGGGAATAGGAATTAGCCCGGCTAAAGGATCCAGGTCTTGTGATTCGATTGCTGCCTTATAAAGCATTCCGACAACCATATGGAAATCTTCATGATTAGAGTACATCTGGACGACAGATATGTCGTAAGAGTTGCTATGCCTCTTATGCCAGTTGAGCCAAACATGTGCGCCTTCCGGGCCAAGCCTTTCATACATTCTCCAGAAAGTATCTTGATATTTGATGGGTGTGTCGTAGTTTACGAAACTTAAATCCCTGCCTACAGCTTGTGCAAGTTGAGATCTGTATCTTCTCGCAAACCTCCAATATTCCTCTTGTACGTCCTTCGGCGCAACCAGTCTATGTGCCTCATGATAATCTCTGATTGCTCGTGCAACATGTTCGGGGGATTCACTTGCCGGATGATACCCAACGGCTTTGAGATGATCAATTAATTCTTCTTTTCGTGTATCTTCCAGGTGGGCCTCAGGAATGAGATATGGATCATAGCCATTAACGGCTGCAAAGAGTGTTTTATACTCTGCTTTTGGTTCGCCCTTCGCGACTCTTTCCTTCTCGTCATAATAGGCAACAATTCCATCTAAACGAGCGGCTGCTAAAGGTAATACTCCGGAGTGTAACTCTGGAGCTGTAGCCTCGATTTCGGCTATATGGGCAATAAATCTGGGCCTGGCTTCTTGATAACTTATTGGTGCTGGAGAATTCTCATCTTGAGGGGACAAATCCATATCCAAACAAAAGTCATCACGATCGCGTTTTTTCAGTCCAGCATCAAAAGCCCTAAGGTCGGCGATTATTCTTTTGGACAGATTCTCTGCAGTTGGATCCTGATCTTTTCTACGCGGCTGGCCGCCTTCAATGTGGCTGTTTGTAAAACGACCAGAATCATTGAGGGAAAATCTTCCAGCTCCGGGCGGCATTCTTCTTTCTACAGTCATATATCGTTTATTTTAGTCCTTTAAGACGATTGACGAACGATGAGTATATCATAAATGAGCCGTATTTATCAATGAAATACTTGGCATCTGAGCGTGAACCTAATGATATTAAAGCCTCCAGCCCATTTGAAAGTTCTTCGATGGCCATGAACATTTTGCTAAAATTTGGCCATGAGATGCCGTTTTGCTCCTGAAGGGCGCCGGCGGCAAGAAAGTAATTCAGAGCAATAGCATGGCCGAGGGCGAATGGTTCAACGGACGGCTGGGTCTGTGAATCCAGCCACCAGGTAAATGCACGGCATATGAACATGATCATAATTGCTTCCAGTTCCTGTTCGGTCATAATTCCTTTGAGAACAAGTGAGGCGCAGCTTTTAATTCCATAAATGGTAGCGGCAAGTTCATCAATGACCGGAAATAATTCCTTAAGCCTTTCTTCGGAATCTTTATATCTTAAAAGTGAGTGGCCGATTTCGTGCAAGAGCACATTTCTAAATGAACCTTCTCTTAAAACTTCTTTTGAATAATCTTTCTGGAATTCTTTCTCAAAAACACTCTGGAAAATTGGGTAATGTTGCTTTGCGAATTTAACATCAAGAGAGGAATCAAAAAAGGTTATTTCGATCCCGTATTTTTCCATTAAGTTGGGATCAACCGGGAGGCTATTTGAGGTAAACATGCCTCTGGCGAAAAGCCCTGAAAAGATAAGGGTCTTATCGACCCGAAGCTTAGTTTTGTCCAGAAAATCTGCCTTTTGAGAAGAGGAAAAAATCTTCCTTCTTACGTCGTAAATTTCCTGTTGAATGATTTTAGCTTTCTGGGTAGCTTCTTCGTCCATAATTCCTACCCAGGCTTCATATGAGGCTTTCTTAAAAAATAACTTGTCGTCTAACCTATCGATGGGTCCGATGGCGATGTCAATCTTGTAGGGTTTCATTGAAAGCCAGTAAATATCGCTCAATTCATAATTACCATCGAGAAGTGAATGGGCCTGAAGATGGAGACGGTGGGCAAGGTCGTGATTTTTCGTCAGCTTGGCAGCAGCTTCCAAGAGCTTTGAGGTTTTTCCAAGTTGTGATTTAAATTTGACGTGATAAGGAATTGCTATTAACTTTCCGCCGGCACCGCGCTCTACCATGGTATACGGGTTGAGAATTCCGGGATTTTTTTCGGCTGCTTTTTCTATTTCTTCCTTTGTTGCATCATGGGGATAGAAATTGGCGCCCGGGAATTCATGATTTTCCTGTTTTTCGTATATCGGAGCAATCGACTCAGCGGCTTTCATGAGGGTTTGAGCCACTTTCTTTTCAGATGTAGTTAGATCCAGATCTTTTATGTTAAATTTAACAATTGGGGTTTTTATCATAATATTTCTAAGACTCTCACTTTACTTTTGACGGGACCAACTGAAATTTCGATTGCTTCACCGATTTTTAAACCTAGAATTGCTTTACCAACCGGGGACTCGTTTGATATTTTCCTATTGGCGGGATCGGCCTCCATGGAGCCAACTATTTGAAATTTGTGGACTTCATCGTTCATTTCAACCACAACTGTAGAGCCGATGATAACAAAATCGGTTTTTTCTGTTTCGATAATTTGGGCGGAGTGGAGAACGCCTTCAAGCTGAGAGATTCTGGTTTCAACCAGGGATTGATCTTCTTTGGCGGCGTCGTATTCGGAGTTTTCGGCAAGATCCCCAAAGTCCCTTGCCCTTTGGATCCTAGCAACTACATCCGGCCTTTTATTTTTAACCAGCTCATCATATTCTCTTTTTATTTGGTCTAGTCCCTCGTGTGTGAGGATGAACTTTTTTGCCATCACGTTATCAGGACGCTAATTCTAGTCCAAAAATAAGCCTGGCGTCAAGCTGATGCCGGCTAAATTAACATGTCCTGTAATTGAAATTAATATCTCATAATTACCGTAAAATTACTGTAATAAATCTTACAGTAATTTCTGGACTTAGCCTGCCTTCGATTATATAACGTGGATTAATCAGAGGATTACTGGGTAGTTAATAATTGAAGACTAATTGCAAGGGGACATTTAAAGGCGTTCTCGTCCCCGAGCGGTAGGATTTTCGATTCGATATCTTGTTCTTGTAAGACTTTCGAGTGCTTGCGCGTGCGGCAGCTCAAGACCCAAGTTCTGTGCCAGATTGATAACTGCTTCTCTGTCCCGAGGGGTGAGAATAAATTTTTTTCACCATAGGATACATGGATATGTAAGGACGCTTATTCTAGGGGAAAGATCTAGAAGAGTCAAGAATTACTAAGCCCTCTCGGCGGAAAACCGGCTTGCTTCAAATTCTTGTTTAGAACTGTAGTATGCTTTTCTTAGGTCCTCGGCGAATTGCATGGCGCCTTCGGCATGTTCTCTTACAGCTTCATCAGTTGCAATAAGAGATATGTAGACTGGTTCTATACTTTCTATAACTCTAAGGCCGTTGTCCGTGTTAGTCCTTCCGGATTCGGTGACTATTGTCGCAGCGTCGCAAAACCTCAACAGCAAAAGAGCCGGTTCTTTGCCTGAAACTGGATGGATTCCAATATGAACATTGTTTGCTTCGGCCCATATCCTGAATTCATCGTGCTGAAGTGGAACCCCCTTGTCACCGATTCGTGCAGTATTATAGCCTTGAGATTCTAAGTGATCTTTAAGTATGTAAGGGTGTTCGGTAACGATTATCATTCCTGGATCAAGATGATCTTTTTCAGACCCAGGTGGGACAACAATATCTACACTCGGCGTTATGAATTGCCTTCCATAGCCTTTAAATGTTGCGAGGGTATGAAGCGGTGGCGCTATTTTCTGGTGATCTGCGTACAATAATTGTCTCTCGTGCAAAATATCCGTGCCAACAAGTGCCATGTCCGCGTAACCATTTTGGAGAGCTTCGACCAGCTGAGGAGATCTGACCATAAAAATTTCGTGCCCGCTTTCGGTTCTGGCCGAAATAATGGCTCCAGGCAACTCGAAACCATGGCCTGCCTTCTGGAATTGAGCCATAATTGGTTCTCGCATTGAATCTGCTGCTGCTATTTTCATATTTTTGCCATAAAATGATTATACCGCTCTACGCGAACAGAGATATTATCATAAATCTTTGCAAATTGCCAGTCAATAATATTGTTATGTTATTTAGGTTCAGTTATAATCAGCACGGCTTTGGCTCCATCGTCTAGTGGCCTAGGACCTAGCGTTCCCCGCCTGCTAGCGCCTGATGCGCAAGCTATGGCGGGCAGGTCATCCATGTAGGAGCCAAAACAATGCCGCTTTCGTCTAATGGTCAGGACGCTAGGTTCTCAACCTAGTAACACGGGTTCGATTCCCGTAAGCGGCACTGCGTCAGAACTAAATTTTGCTTCCGTCCGCAAATTGCGGACTTATCGCAAATTTGTTCTTCCTTTCCAAAATTCTTCGAATTTTGGGATATTTATGATAAAAAAAGTCTTAGTCTGTTTAGTATCATTTTTGCTGCTTTTTTGGGCGACGGTTCTTCCTGTGCATGCTCAAGTTGATTTCCCGCAAGCATCGGACGGACAAATAAATGGCGCTCTTTCCAAAATTGTGCCGCTGCGAATAATTCCTTCTAATCCTTTCTATTTTTTAATTACCGGCAAGGAAATGATACTTCGGGTATTTCAGCCTTCGAGCGTAAAGAGGGCGGAGTTTGATATGACACTTTCCGGTAAAAGACTTAAAGAAGCTTACCTTTTGGTTGCCAATGGGGATATTAAAAACGCAAGCGCGAACATGATTCGATATGGGGATAAGCTTCGGGAAATGACCAGCGGACTTGACCGTGCCAAATCCCAAAACCAGGATATAGCCAATTTGATCGGCGAAATTGCCGAGAATTTGAAAAGCCAAGAAGTCTTGTTCTTCGCGATCGGCAAAAGAACGGAAGGACTGGGGGACGGATATAATTTCCGGGAAAACTACGACAAGGCGGCGGCTAGTTTTGTCGATGGAGTAAATGCCCTTAACAACTTCAGGCCGGGAATCCGCGACCGGTTTAAAAACGCAACCGACACCGCGGCACAGGAGGAAAATCTGCTTAACAGTGCCCCCAAAGCACCCGGTTTTATTGAGGCTTCAGCGTCCATAAAACCCAACAGAATAATTTATTAAAAGGCAAATTGTTAAATTGCTCCATTGCGAGTTTACGAGCAATAAGCTCTCTTATTGTTAAATTGTTGAGATTGCTTCCCTGCCCGTCCGGCAGGCGGGGCTTCGCTCGCAATGACAGGGGTGCTTGGATTAGATCAAGAAGGGTATCAAAAGAAGCGCTACGATATTGATAATCTTAATCATGGGATTTATAGCAGGCCCCGCTGTATCTTTATACGGATCACCGACGGTGTCGCCGGTAACGGCGGCTTTGTGAGCGTCCGAACCTTTACCGCCAAATTCCCCTGACTCGATATATTTTTTGGCATTATCCCAAGCGGCTCCGCCGGTTGTCATGGAAATGGCAACGAAAAGCCCGGAAACGATTGTCCCCATTAAAAGACCGCCCAGCGCCGTTGACCCTAAAGTGAAACCGACAATAACCGGGGCGATAATGGGAATCAAAGCCGGTACAATCATCAGCTTTAAGGCCTTTTTAGTGACAATGTCGACAGCTTTATCGTACTGGGGTTTTTGGGTACCTTTTAAAATCCCGGGGAACTCTTTGAATTGACGCCTGACTTCTTCGACCACTGCCCCGCCCGCTTTACCGACTGCCTCCATAGCATAAGAGGCAAACAAAAACGGCAGGGACGCACCAATTAAAAGACCGATGAGTACTTTTGGATCTGAAAGCGAAAATTGGACACCGGCACCGCGCGCGGCAAGCTCCTCGGAATAAGAAGCGAACAGAACCAATGACGCCAATGCGGCAGAGGCGATGGCGTAGCCTTTGGTTATGGCTTTGGTAGTGTTGCCGACAGCGTCCAGGGGATCGGTAACGTTTCTCACCCGTTTGGGAAGATGGGCCATTTCGGCAATACCGCCGGCGTTATCGGTAATCGGACCAAAGGCATCAATGGCCACGATTATCCCGGTCAAAGACAGCATTGAAGTTGCGGCAGTCGCAACACCATAAATTCCGGCTAGGGTAAAGGCCACAAGAATCCCCGCACAAATTACCAATACCGGCCAGAAAGTGGAGCGCATGGAAACAGCAAGCCCGGCGATAATATTTGTAGCATGGCCCGTTTGAGAAGCGGCGGCAATCGACTGGACAGGCTTATACTTGGTAGCGGTGTAGTATTCGGTAATGAAAACCATCAAGAGGGTAACGACGATACCAACAATAGAAGTGAAATAAATATTGAGAGGATCATAAATGCCATTAGCATTGAGCATAAGTTGCGTTACCGGATAAAAACCAATGATTGAAAGAACGGCGGCTGTGATTAAGCCTGCGTAAAGAGCACCCATAATGCTTCTGTTTTTTGGCAATTTGACGAAGAAGATACTTATGATAGTGGCGATAATGCCAACGCTTCCCAAAACAATGGGATAAAGAATTGCGCCAACTGAACCTTTAAAAATTAGCGACCCCAAAAGCATCGCCGCGATCATTGTGACAGCATAGGTTTCGAAAAGGTCGGCGGCCATGCCGGCGCAGTCACCGACATTATCACCGACATTATCGGCAATAACTGCCGGATTTCTGGGGTCATCTTCGGGAATACCGGCTTCCGCTTTACCAACCAGATCGGCACCAACATCGGCGCCTTTGGTAAAAATACCGCCGCCAAGACGGGCAAAAATAGAAATTAACGATCCGCCAAATCCAAGGCCGATAAGGCCGGTGAGATCCCCCGTCGCACCAAAATAACCGGCAACGGCAAGCAGGGAAAGGCCAACGACAAGAAGCCCGGTAACCGAGCCGCCGCGAAAGGCAACATCAAGAGCTTTGGCAAGACCGGTTTGAGCCGCCTGGGCCGTACGGACATTGGCGCGAACCGAAATATTCATGCCGATAAAGCCGGAGGCGGCGGAGGCAAGGGCACCGATTAGGAATCCAATGGCAGTTTGGGGTGCTAAGAAAAACCAAATGAAGCCGAAAATAACGACTGCAACGGCGGCTATTACCATGTACTGCCTTTGAAGAAAAGCCGCGGCTCCTTCGGCAATAGCGTCGGAAATGGCGCGCATTTTAGGAGTACCTGCCGGAAGGGACACGATTTTAAACGACGTAACCACGCCGTAAAGAATCGCAGCAACAGCCGCAACTAGCGCAAACGGCAGGCCAATTTGTGGATCGATATTTATCACGGATTAATTAAACTTTTTTTTGAAAAAGCTGGCAAGGGGCAAGTAATGCTTTTCCCGCAATGATACAAAGAGATTTTGAAAAATGCAAGATATTTAGTTAGTCGGCCGGGGAAGAGCGAAGGAAGTCAAAGTCGAAAGTCAAAGTGAAAAGTTAATTGAGTTAATTAGTTGGTTGGGAAGATCCTGAAACAAGTTCAGGATGACGGACAGGAAGCTTTGGAGACTCCGCGGCTTTTTCTTTAGGAAGAGATTTAGTCAGTGCCACTTTTAAGACTTCGTCCATGTGCTCGGCCAAAATAAACTGCAGGTCGCGCTTAACATTTTTAGGGATATCTTCCAGGTCTTTGGCATTTTGTTTTGGAATAATAATTGTTGTTAGACCCGCCCTATGAGCTGCCAGGGTTTTTTCTTTAAGGCCGCCGATTTCCAAAACCCGGCCGCGCAGGGTGACTTCTCCGGTCATGCCGACTTCACGGCGGACGGGAATTTTTGTAAGAGCAGAAACAAGCGCTGTGGTGATGGCGATACCGGCAGACGGGCCTTCCTTGGGAACGGCGCCTTCCGGAACGTGGATATGAATATCGCTTTTGGCAAAAAGGTTTTCGGGAATACCCAAAACTTTGGCGCGGGAACGCACATAGGAAAGTGCGGCTTGAGCCGATTCCTTCATAACATCACCAAGCTGGCCGGTTAAAATTAACAGGCCTTTGCCGGGCATAGGTGTTACTTCAACAAAGAGGATTTCGCCGCCGGCGGAAGTTACCGAGAGACCGGTTGTCATTCCAATTTCATCCTTTTCTTCGGCAATGGCTCTTGTAAATTTAGCCGCTCCAAGATAAGCATGGAGCTGTTTTGGACTAATCGCGATTTTGGTCTTTACTTTGGCTGTGGCCAATTTTTTAGCTACTTTTCTAAAGATCGCTGCCGCTTCCCTTTCCAATTCCCTAACACCTGCTTCCCTGGTGTAATGGGAAATGATGTCTTTTAAGGTACTATCCGTTATTTCCACTTTCTCCTTATTTAAACCATGGGCTTCAAGCTGTTTGGGGATCAGGAAGCGCTTGGCGATGTGGAATTTTTCGTCTTCGGTGTAACCTGGGAAACTGATTACCTCAAGCCTGTCGCGAAGCGCCGGCGGAATAGTATCCAAAATGTTGGCGGTTGCGATAAACAAAACATCGGAAAGGTCGTAGGCAACTTCCAGATAATGGTCGGAGAAAGAATTATTTTGTTCCGGGTCAAGAGCCTCCAGGAGCGCCGATGACGGATCGCCGCGGAAATCGGCACCGATTTTATCGATTTCGTCCAGCATAAAGACCGGGTTTTTGGTGCCGGCGTTTTTAATACCCTGGACTATTCTGCCCGGCATAGCACCAACATAGGTTCTTCTGTGGCCGCGAATTTCCGCTTCATCGTGGATGCCGCCTAAAGATACCCTTATAAATTTACGGTCAAGCGCCCGGGCAATTGATTTGCCGATTGATGTTTTACCGACGCCGGGCGGACCGTAAAAGCACAAGATTGGTCCTTTAATTTTGCCGACTAGCTTATGGACGGCAAAATATTCCAAAATTCTTTCCTTAACTTTTGGCAAACCGTAATGGTCTTCCTCTAAAATTTTGGCGGCCAGCTCGACATCGGTTGATTTTTTCTTGTCCTTGATCTGCCAAGGCAGGTCGACCAGCCACTCCAAATAGGTGCGGATATAGGATGATTCGGGGTTATAAGACGACATTTTGGCAAGACGAATCAGCTCACGGTCGGCTTTAGTCCTGACATCGGTTGGCATTTGGGCTTCTTTGATTTTTTTCCTGAACTGGGCAATTTCCTGACCATCTTCATCTTCACCCAGCTCTTTTTCGATAGATTTCATTTTCTCGCGCAGGATTGCATCTTTGGTAACTTTGCCGACCCTTTCCTGGGTTTCGGTGTCGATTTTTGAGGAAATTTCTAAGATTCGGATTTCGCGCGTTAAAAGTTCCGAAAGCCTGTCGAGCCTGGCTTTGGTATCGACCATTTCCAGAATTTGCTGTTTATCGGCAGTTTTAAGATCGATGGAGGCGGCGACAATATTAACAAGCTGGTTCGGGTCATCCGTTGAAAAGATATGGATCGAAGATTCAAGGGTGAGGGTACCGCCTAGTTCGCCGAATTTCTTGATTTTAGCCAGGATATTTCTAAAAAGCGCTTCGACTTCCTCGGTTTTTTGGGTGAGTTCGGGAATTTCTTCGACTTTGACAGCAAGATATGGATCGATTTGGGAGAATTCTTTAAGGTAAACGCGGCTGATGCCCTCGACGGCCAGATTATATTCATTATCGACCTTCCAAAGCCGACGGATTAAACCGACGGTGCCGACGGAATAGATGTCGCCCGGGGCCGGGTTTTCGATGCGCGGATTTTTCTGGGCGACAAAAACAGCCAAGTGGTCGGTGGCCCAAGCACTATCGAGTCCAAGCTTAACCTTAGGACGACCAACGGTAATTGGAACCATGGAAGACGGGAAAACAACAGTATCCCTAAGCGGAACTATCGGGAGTTCGTTTTTAATTCTGGGTTTTTGCGGATCAATGAATATTGCCACGTCTTTATTTTACACCCGAATTTATCCGAATTGTTAGTCCGAATATACAGTGCCATGCGATCCTCGTCCTTCGCGACTCAGGACTGCGGGTCTATAATCCGAATGGTTCGGATTGGGGTTAGCAGAGAGCATACCATGAGTGCTAAGTCGTGTCAAGCCTACAATTTGCACACTGAGCTCCTCATAAGAGATAATAAGAACGTGGCAGAACCGGGTGAACAATCCAAAGCCAACTTAGTTCAGCGCGTTGGCGAGCAAATTAAAAAAGCAGAGCTGTCTGGTGTTAAAGTGGACGGCATATTTGACCGGCTGGCTCGTAGACTCGAAACAAAGCCTGAAGATGAATCGGTTGATGAGATAAAAGAAGCTTTGGATGCGGGAACTTATGAGGGAAAAGTGCAAAGTGATGGCGATTGGGTTCGAGCGATGATGGAAATGGGGATGGATTCTGATCAGATTCTGGGCATTTGGGACAAAAAAGAAGGTATCGGTAGGGATCGTAAAGACGAAGTTAGTGGCCAGCCCGGGAAACCTTAATTTTCCCTTCTTTTTACCAAATAGATACCAAAAATCAAACTCAAAAAGGCCAGTATATAAGCCACTTTTATCTCCCCGATTTTGGCTGTATCGATGCGCCAGTATTCGGCAACTGCGCGAGAAAGCGCGTAGAGGACCAAGTAAAGGCCGAATGTTTGGCCGGGAAGTTTTAGTTTACTCGACATTTTAATCAAGACAATAAAAGCTAATACTTCTAAAATTGCTTCATAAAAAAATGTCGGGTGGAAATGGGTCGAGAATAAATATTGGCCTGGACGATGGGCCGGATCGATGGCGACTCCCCATGGCAGGTTCGTTGGTGGACCAAAGCCTTCCTGATTGATAAAATTACCGATGCGGCCGATTGCCTGACCAAGGATGAGAGCCGGTGATATCAAATCTAATAATTTTAAAAAATCGACCTTCTTTATTTTGGCAACGAACCAAAATCCAATAAAAACTCCGGCCAGTGCTCCGAAAATCCCCAATCCCCCGTTTGTGATAGCAAAGATCTGATTTGGATTTTGGGAGTAAAAATCCCATTTATCGATAACGTGGTAGAGACGGCCGCCGACGATCCCAAAAATAAATGGCAGGAGAAGAAGCGGGTCATCAAATAAATCGGCTTTGATTTTGTATGAAAGCGCCCGTTTTTTGGCTATGGTCCAACCCAGAAGAATGGCAATGGCGATAATTAGACCGTAAATATGGATGGTGAGGGGACCGATGGGGAATGAATTAGGGATCATGTCATTCCTTTCTTGTCATGCTGAACTCGTTTCAGCATCTTTAGTTGTAGATCCCGAAATAAATTCGGGATGACAGAATGTGAGATAGAAAAAGCAACAGAGGCTATTATAATTGATGTGATCAAAATGTTTAGGGCTAGGCGGTTGGCAAATTCCACAAAAAACTGCTGGGGGAAAAGACGTATCAAATTATCGTCCGGCGGAAAAAGCCAAAGGGTATTAGTGAATAAAAGCTGATGGAATTTAAGGAAAAAACTATCGAAAGCCGTAGCTGCTCCCAGCCCAAGCATGACAACAAAGATAATCGTGACGATTGACGAAATAAAAAGAGATTTAAAAACGATTTTTGATCGTTTCTTGGCGACAAGAAAAATTCCCAAGCAGATTACCGCGATAAAAGAAAAATAGAATAGGCCGTTTGAAACCTGCAGTAAATCTTTGACGTCCTTTAGGTGTGAAACAGCCTGCATTGAGAAAAAATTTTGATCGAGTTTGTTTTGTCCCCGAAAGTAGCCGAAAAGGTTATCCGTAGCGCTATCTATAATTTTTTGATTTTGGAAATTTTGGTAAACTCCTACTTTTATATAAAGAGACCGGTAATGGTTTTTATTGAAAATCAGAAAATTAAAATTTCCAAGAATGATTATTATTGAAAGGATGATAATCAAAAAATACTGCAGAATCTTAAAAATATGATCCTCCTTTTATACGCTTACAAGGCTTTTTTCTACCCTTTTCAATAGAACTGCGTTTGTAGCAACAATGATTGAAGATATACTCATTAAAAGCGCCGATATTTCAGGACGCAGGGAAATACCGAAACCGGGGTATAAAACACCGGCCGCTATCGGGATTGCCAACAAATTGTAAATCGATGCCCAGAAAAGATTTTGTTTCATTTTGGTAACTGTGGCTTTGGACAAACGGATTGCCCTTAGCACATCCGCCGGGTCGGATTTCATGAGAACTACGTTTGCTGTTTCAATAGCCACGTCTGTACCGGCGCCTATTGCTATACCTATATCAGCTTGAGCAAGAGCAGGCGCATCATTTACGCCGTCTCCGACCATCGCCGTGAATTTGCCTTCGTCCTGTAGTTTCTTAACGTACTTCGCCTTATCCCCCGGTAGAACTTCGGCAAAAATCCTTTTTATTCCAAGCTGCCGGCCAATGGACTCGGCAGTTTTCTGGTTATCACCGGTTATCATAGCTATCTCCAAACCGAGTTCCTGCATTCGTTTTATAGCCAGTTTTGCATTTTCTTTAATTGGATCCGCAGCTGCCGCGACCCCTGCGGCTTGGCCATTTATTGCCAGAACCATGATTGTTTTGCCTTCACCGACTAAACGGCCGATTTCTTTTTCAATTGATGTCAAATCAATGCTTCTATCTTTCATCAGTTTTACGGTTCCAACTAAAACCTGCTTACCCGCTACTCGCGCCTCGACGCCATGTCCTGCTATAGAAATAAATTTCTCGACTTTTTGCGACACTGAAATTTTCCTTCTGGCGGCTTCTTCAAGGACTGCCTTGCTTAACGGATGACTTGATTTTGCTTCCGCCGAGGCAAACAGCCTTAATATTTCATTTTCGGAGAATCCCCCAGCGGCTATTACATCTGTAATTTTGGGCTTCCCTTCCGTTAATGTTCCTGTTTTATCCAAGACCACGGCTTGTATTTTGGAAACCTGTTCAAGCGTCGAGGCGTCTTTTATTAGGATATTGTGCTTGGCGCCAAGGCCGGTGCCGACGGCAACAGCAGTCGGTGTGGCAAGACCAAGCGCGTCCGGGCAGGCGATAACAACTGTAGAAATTGCAAATGTTAAAGCGAAAAGAAGCGGTTGACCAATGATAAAAAACCAAACACCGAACGTGATTAACCCGCCTCCAACAGCCACGATAACCAAGTACTGCGCAAACCTGTCAGCGATCTTTTGCCCGGGGGCTTTAGAGTTTTGGGCTGTTTCAACCATTTTTACAATTTGGGCGAGTGCCGTATCTTTACCTACTTTTGTCGCTTTAAATTTCACAGATCCGGATTGGTTTATAGAACCCCCGATGACTTTATCGCCTTTCGCCTTGGCTACCGGAATTGATTCTCCTGTTACCAGGGACTCGTCAATTGCCGTTTCGCCTTCAACGATTTCGCCATCAACTGGTACCTTGTCTCCGGGTTTTAAAATTAAAATATCGCCGACTTTAACTTCAGAGGTTGGAATTTGCTGTTCTTGGCCGTTTTTAATAATTCTGGCTTTTGGCGGAACCAGTGCAAATAGAGCCTGCAGGGCGTCTGTTGTACCGCGACGGGACTTCATTTCCATCCAGTGGCCGAAAAGGACAAAGGTGATAAGAAGGGCTGCCGCCTCGTAGTAGGAATCGTTTGACCCGATAACCGTCAGGACAATGCTAAACGCGTAAGCCGCCGTAATACCAACGGCTATTAAAACCGCCATATTGAGGATCTTTTTTTGAAGCGCTCTGAAGCTCGAGTAAAGAAATATCCAGCCGGAATAGAAAAAAACGGGGGTGGTTAGAATGAATAAGATCCATGCCGATGGTATTGGTGTCGGCAGTTTTAAGCCGAGAAGCTGTTGCCCTAGCGGTGAGTAAGCAATGATCGGCAAAGAGAGCAGAAGCGAGAAAAAGAATTTGTTCCTAATATCTTCTTCCATCAATTTGGCCATTTCGCGGCCGGCAAGCCCACCATGCTCCATACCCATCACCATAGTCATACCCATTTTGAATTTTTCCCAAAAGGACCCGCCTGCAACGCTATGCGTAGCATTGCGGGCAGGCATTTCCATATTCTGGTGAGACATTTTTCCTTCTGCCTTGACCAAAACCATTCCGCACTTTGGACAAGTGCCAGGGTTGGCGCTTAAAACTTCTGCGTGCATGGGGCAGGTGTAAAGATTTTTGGGTTTTTGGTTTTCTATTTGATGTTCCATTTTTATGTATCCCAAATTTTTAGCGGTTTGAGTGTATCACTTTCTGCCACATGACATGTTCATAAACGCTTGACCACATAAAGCCAAGTGCGAAGGCGAACATTATTTCTTCCAGCGGCACACCTAAAACTAAAATACCCGAAATGGCCGAAAGATTCCAAGCCTTTTTAACAAAATCAGGGTCGATTAAAACAAGGAATAGGAAAATAAGAAAATAACAGATTGTAAATATAAGACCGCCAATTACCATTTTTGCTTTTAGGTCCGGGCGACAGTACCAGGTAAATAATCCCCCAGTCGAAAGTGCGATTATGGTGGAATAGATCGGGTTAAAATTAGTTGAAAAATATAAAACTCCAAAAATTATCGGCGTTGAAAACAGAGCCAAAAGATGATAACGATGGCGCGTGTTATGCATTTGAGAAGACGGCATTCCCATTTGCTTAGTCTTGAACAGCCATTCGTACGCTACTGACGCAATACCACCAATTCCGAAAGCAAAAATTAGGCTTTCCACGTCAAACCTTGTAGTTTGAGCCAAGTTAAAAAGCGAAGGTGGATTCCAATATTTAGGCACAAAAATTGGTTCGGTAAAACCCAGCAGTGAAGTTACGAGGCTTACTCTGAACATTTTTACGCGCGTATCTTTATTCTTAGCCTTTAGGAATATTAAGAACCAGACTCCTAGCATAATTAGGCTTCCGGCAAGCCAAGTGTATTTCATGATTTTTTTGATTTAGTCAGATAAAAAAGCGACAGCAAAATCATACAGAAAGAGATTATGACTGGTACAAAAACAGGGCCAACCCAGGGGACGGGAAGTAAGAAAAATGTATCTGAATCAGTTAAAGCATTAGGCCAGTTTATAATCAGTTTTAAAAAAACATAATAAAAAATGTCCCAGACCCCAAAGGCTAAAAAGAAATAGGCAATTTTTTGCTTGAGGTTTTTTCCGGCCGTGGCGGCAACCGATGCCAAAATGACAAGCGTTGCAACTTCCCTGATCCTTTCAACATTAAGGATTGCGGTGTTTTTGATAATTTTTACCGCGGTTTGTGGTTCTAAAAAAGTTATACCGGGAAGAAGCAATAATACTTCACTTTGGTTAAATTGCGGCTGGCTGGCTCCCAAGAGGTGGCGTAAGTAGACTACAACTGCGGCTTCAACAAAAGCAAAGGCGATAGCAAATATAGTTACTTTTAAAATAGAATTTCTCATGTGCTTACTTATACATTACTCAAGATTCCAAGTGAAGCTCCTCTCGGACACTTCTCCGATATCTCGTATTTTGAGTGTGATTGATTTCGATCCGGGAGTAATAGCCTGAAATTTCAATTCCCCTTCTCTATGATGACCACCGGCTGGATTACCTTCCCAGGCAATTGGCTGTTTTGTATTGCCCTGATCGTCAATAAGCACAGAACTCGCGGCTATGTCCTCATCGAGACTGCCGGAATGTGTATCTAAAACAATTTTAAAGACCGGCTGCGACACATTTTTTAGGGTTACTGCGATGCTTACCGTACCTTGTGAGTTTGTTTGAGAAGGCGCAGCACTATTTTGTAACTTGTCAGGTTTATTGACAACCTTTGAAACGAGAAAGACACTCGTTAGGATAATTAAAACGCTAAGGAAAATTAACCTGTTTGTTTTCATACCGGGCGAGTGTACTTTATTAATCTACTTAGCATATACGAAATACCGGCTAAGTTAAATGCTAGGCCAATCCAGAATAAACGAACCTGATATTGACTAATGATTGTAATTATTCCGGTTATTCCTAATATTGGCAAAATAGTGGCCAAATAATGAGCACAGCAAGAAATCATGGCTACAGTTGATGTTGCGCCTGACGCTGCTACTACTTTTGCCGAAACAGCTTGACGGATGGCACTTTTTAAATAACTATAAAGACCAATTTGGATCCCAAATCCAAGTGCGAGAGTTATTGTAAAGTACCAAAATTTAGTGAATTGGTCTTTTGCAAAATCCCAGCCTGACACCAGAGAGACAACGGCAAAATAAAGTGTCAGTAAAAAAAGTGCCGCTAATACTCCTTTTAAAACTGCCCAGGCTGTTATACTAAGCACAGCTTTCATCTCTCTGGCAATCAATTCAGCTTCTCAAGCTCCTTTCGCAGTTCGTCATTTCTAACGGCCATTTGCGGATCGTCTTTGAGAAAACGGACGACACCATTTTTGTCGAGAATAAGATATGTATGGCCGGGCATAGTTCCTTTATGCATTGAAGATGGCAGGGATAGTACCCCATATTCTCTTGAAACGTTTTTATTTGAATCTAGAAGAACATTGGCTGATGCTAGTTCCGGCATTTTGGAAACAGCGGTTTTCCAGTCGTTTTTTGTATCGGGGTTAATTACAAGGGTAGACGTGCTTTCATTATTGAAGGCATTATCTTTTCCGAAAGCGGCAATTTGGTTCCAACAGGCTGGGTAACACATAACGCCTTCGTTAAAAAATAAGACGACTTTTTTACCTCTTAAGTCTTGCAGGTTGATTTTTTTGCCGTCGAAACTTTCTAGAGTAAAATTGGGGGCTTCATTGCCGAGAAGGGCGTTGAACTTATTTTCGTCTTGTGTGGCCTGTTCTTGATGATGATCGTTACCGTTTGTCGATTGATTGTCATTGCCGCTATTTCCGGCTAAAAAGAAGGCTACGGCGGCCAAGATAAATAGTGCAACCGGGACTATGATAAAAATTGTTTGTTTTTTTATTTGTGACCACCTTCTTTCTTATCGTTTGAGTTTAAGAATTGTCTGACGGAAATTCCAATAATTGCCAGAAACGCGACAAAGAAGATAATGGCCCAGATGGGCTCCGAAATAATTTTTGTATAGGTACTCACAAATCGTATAAGTTTTGTAAGGAATACATTAACCGTAATTTGATAGGAAGCATGAGATGCCAGATTATTTGTCCTGGCCAAGTAAAAAATAAGTGCTCCGAGAGTTAAAAACATTAATCCCGAAAAAAGATTTGATATGGTCAGGCGGATTTTTTTACCAAAAAAGCTATAGCTTACTGTTTTTCTAAAAATGAAAAACTTTTGTGTAAATTTACTCTTGTCGAGCAGTGCGCTCAGGACAAATAAAGGAATAACCATGCCCAAAACGTAGGCAAGCGTGTAAGCCCCACCCAAGAGAAATGACCCCGGCATGGCGGCAAGAGTTAAAACGCCGGCTAAAACCGGGGCACAACAAGTCGTGGCTATGCCGGAAAATACCCCTAAAACAAAAACCGAACCTAATCCCGAACCCCTGAGCCGCGGGTGGACTACGACAGGAAATGAAAATTGCAAGCCGAGGACCAGACTAAACCCAAGCATAAGTAAAAAGATTGAGCCTAAGTAAAAAATGACATTATGATACGAACTAAAAACCTGGGTTAGGGCGGCTGCCCCCAGCCCAATTGGCAAAAATACTAACAGTAGGCCTAAGAAATAGACAAAGGTCATTAAAAACACGGTTGTTCTTTGCTTAAAAACCGAAGCAAGATATGTGGGTAAAAGAACAGTCACGCAACAAGGCGCAAAAAGAGCGGCGACTCCCGCAAAGAATGAAGCAATAAATGACGCGCTTACTAATAAATCCATTTAATGATGCGGCTCGTTTTCAAAAATATTTTTCATGATAAATATTTTTGCGGATTTTGTTTGAATTGTCCCTTACAATTTTCGGAACAAAAATAATACCTTTGACCCTTATGGCCTAATGAGACTGCACCGTCTTCTACCTTTACTTTCATAAGGCAAACAGGATCGGCTGCTTTTTTAGATTTTTTTGGCCAGAACATAGTACTTTTTTACTTCTTTGTAAACCGGTTGTACAACTTGGCAAATGAGTATGTTGTCAGCCAAGTCAAACCTGTTGCCGTGATCAATCCCCAAAGTAAAAACCCTAAATTTGGATTGAGAGTCGTTTTAACCGACTCCAGGTTTATGGTATGCATCCAGGACTGGGCAACGGTGAAAAGCAAATCGGGTGCAAGGAATGATAACAGGGCACACGCCAGTACCCATACTGCCATTACTGTTGCTGCTGCGTTTGCAAACGCTTTTGCATTTAACATTTATTCACCTCCTTTATTTATGTTTATGGTGATCTTTCATCATAAACATCATCATTAGTGGACAAATCAAAATAATAGCAAAAGGAAGCAATCTTGAAATATCAATTCTTCCCGCAAGAACACCTCCGACAATAAAAGCAACAATAATAAGTAGTACAATACTTTTATTCATAATACCACCTTATATTTTCTTTATAAGTTTATAAAGCCCAAAAATTATTACCATAAGAAAAATTATATTTATGGCTATATTTCCGCCAACTAATTGATTTACATAATTTCCCGCGCCTGTTATGAGTTTTGTAAATCCATTTACATCTTCCTTCCCAAGCCTTCCCGTTGTATTCAAAATAATGATGGCAACACCCGTTATAAAAAAAATGGTGCTTGCAATAAAATTGCTCATAAGAAGAGTCCTGTCTTTCCCTAAAAAGCTCAATTGCCTGACGGGTTTTCTCAAAAACATAAATCTTTCAATCTTACCGGAGAGGAACAATGAAATAATAAGGAGCGGGGTTATCATACCCAATACATAGACTGCCCCTATCCCCAGTGCCCCTAAAAAGTTCGGCGAAAGGAATGTAAGAGCAAGAATTCCTATTAAAACAGGCGCGCAGCAGGCGCTGGTGATTCCGGAAAAAATGCCGAGCGTAAAAATCGAGAGAATGTCTGTCTTGCCTTGAGCTCTGCCCGGCAAATGAGGCATGGGAAGACGCAAACCAAGAATAGTAATTAGAGCTATTGCAATCATTACCAATCCTCCGACAAAATAGATCGGGCCATGGTATATAAAAAGAGCTTTTGAAAGAAGCGCTACTCCTAAAATAGCCGGCATCATGACAATAAAAATACCAAGGCCAAAAACCAGCGTCATAAGTAGAACTTTTTCCTTCTCCTTGAATACGCTACCTAAATAGGCTGGCAAAAGATATGTGATACAGCATGGCGCAAAAAGGGCAACTATACCGGCGGCAAAGGCGGCGACTAGCGATGTTTGCAGTATTGCGCCTTCCATCTTATTTTATTGTCCGCAACTTCCACCCACGCTACCTAAACCCGGTACGTCTTGTACTGCCTGATGAATACTTTGTGCTCCCTGCGCTGATGAATACTGGAAGGATAGAGCCAATTTTGCGTCAACATTTTTCCACTGGGTCCCCTGCTTCTGCATGTAGGCGGCAAGCTCTACATAATTCTGAGGAAACCAAAAAGAATTTAGAGCAAGAATATCTTTATAAATTCTTTCCTCCGGCACACCTTGGCTTATTGCAAGTTCTATGTATCCAAGCGCTGCCATACCATGGTTGCAGTCCGGAAATTCAGTGGAGTTGCCGCAGCAGGGGCGGTAGATATTTTGCGCTATCTTTTTAACCAGTTCCTGCTGCTCGGGTGTCAGTTTTATAATTTCCACTGAAGAATAAAGCTGACTTGTTTCCTTTGCGCCCAGATTCCATCCGCCGGTAGAGGCAAAATTCATAACATTTCCTTTTCCGTACGTTTTCATCGATCCTTTGTCAAGGACGTCACTTTTATTGACAAGACCAAGAGCCCACAGGGTATTTACCATAAAATGAGCGTTTTTCTCGTTTATCATCATGTTATCTTGCAAGTCCTGCGATAAATATTTCATTTGGTTTTTTGCTTCCGGATCGTTTACAAAAAGTCCTTCATATTTGGCCTTATCAATAACCCCTGACTCCAAAAGTTTTTTCCCTATATCATCCCACCGCACTCCTAGCGTATACCCGCCTTGGGGCAATACTTGCTGTTTTAAAATTTGGACAAGCTCTGCGGGACTTTTTGTTGTTTTTGAAAGAGAAACAAGTGCGTTATTAAAATTCTTTTTCATAATGTAATATTCTATAAACCCGGTTGCCAAAACGGAATTTAAAAGCACTACGGTAACCATCCAAATAGGTATTGTTTTTGACAAAAGTTTTTTCGCTTGTCTAAAACGTCGCGAACGAATTTTTTGGAACTTGCTTATTTTCATATTATTTTACTACCGTCCCCGTAAGCGTAAACGCTAATTTTGAAATACCTCGGTCATTTGTTTCAACCGAAACAAATCTATTCATAGGACCTACTCCCTGCGGTCCATGATAAGCAGGGTCAAAAATAGCGGTCAACTTTGCTTCTTTTCCCGGCGTAACTTCCCCAACCCATGAGGAAATTCCATCCATTCCAAAATCGGGACTTTTTTTACCGTCAATTGTTACATGAGCCTTCGTACAATGGCAGGATGTCTTAATATTCAAAAGCTTTAAAGTATCGGTTCCCGTATTTTTAATAGTAAACGTTTTGGTCATTAATCCTCCGTTCATTGGAATATTTCCCCAGTCAAAACTTGTCGCATCGATAACATATGCTTTTGCATCTTGGAACCCGGCCACTTGAGGAGATTGTGTTGTTTTACTTACTAAGAACACGCCTCCAATGAGGACTATTAGCGTAATAAATGCAATAATAAAAATAAGATTTTTGCCTTTCATTATTGCTTCTTTCGGAAAACTTCCATAACCTCGGCAATCGTCTGGTCTTTTTTACCTTTCGTGATAGCATCTGCAACGCAACACATTAGGTGATTTTCAAGAATAAGATTGCCTGTCTCTTTGAGTCCTCCCTCAACGGCTTGCAATTGCTGCAAGACATCGATGCAGTAGACATCATCTTTTACCATTGTTACTACTTTTTCGAGATGACCTTTGGCTATTTTGAGTCTATGGAGTATGCGTTCTTGTGTGTCTTTTGGCCTGTATGCCATATATCCTCCCTATGAGGATATATTAGGGAAAATATATCATTGGTGTCAACAAGGAATAATCCGCTTTATCTTCCCTTGTCTCCCTTTTTCCAAAGCCATCTGAAAAGAGCAAACAAAACGGCAATAACCAAAATCCAAGTGACCAAACTCAGGAGTGAGTCGATCCAGAAAATATTCTGGTTGCTGCCCGCCCAGCCCATCATTGAGCTATGTAGATCCGTACCGTCATTTGACCTTGTAGTAACACCGGACTGGTTACCGTAGCGCATCATTTGAGCAAGTAGTACAAACATATAGAGTCACCTCCTCTACTGTATTAGGCCCGCAGCCTGTGAGGACCGCATGGCACTGTATATTTTAACAGAACCGACCGGCTATGATATTATTTGACCGGTGAAGATTTACACAAAGACCGGAGACAGCGGTACGACTTCCCTATTTGGCGGCGAGAGGGTGGAGAAAAATTCGGCGAGGATAGCGGCTTATGGAACGGTGGATGAGCTGAACAGCTTGATAGGAGTTGTTCTATCCGACCTGTCATTACGAGGAGTGGAACGACGAAGCAATCTCGATTCTGATTATAAAAGAGATCGCTTCGCTTCGCTCGCGATGACAAAAAAATTAGAAAGAGTTCAGGCAGAACTGATGGTTTTAGGAAGTAATTTAGCCACGCCAAAAAATGTAAAGGTGAAAATTCCCAAAATTACTAGAGCTCATATTACACGCTTAGAGAAAGAAATCGACCGGATGGATCGGCAGCTGCTCAAACTCAAGAATTTTATTTTGCCGGGCGGAAGTTCCAGCGGATCGAAATTACATCTGGCCCGGGCAACGGCAAGACGGGCCGAGCGGGCAATTGTGACACTCGCGGAAGAGGAAAAAATAAACGCGGCGATCCTCCCTTATATTAATAGGCTTTCAGATTGGCTATTCGTTTTGGCTAGATACGCCAACAAATTGGACGGGGAAACAGAACGGATTTGGAAAGGCAGATCTAAAACCTAAGCGTGGCAATCATCTTCCGGAAAATCGCGTCGGATTTCTGATGGGCATCTTTTGTATCGGCTGCCGAGAAAAACTGTAGGATTACCCCATTTTTATTAACCGAGTAAAAATGGGTAAACTGGCCGCGGGGGCCTTCGAGGGCGGAAAAGCTGCGGTTAACGACATATTCCACTCCCCTGTATTGACCAAACATCAGGTTTTTGACTTTGGCGATTATTGATTTGACATCAAGGGGCTCATAAATATCAACGCCCACGCCGATTTTATAAATCTTTTCAAATTCGGCTTGATCCACGTTTTCTTTAAGAGCCGCAAATTTAACCCTAATTGCACCAGGGGTCGCTTCGCCCAGTTTTAGGTCGGTCGTTTGGAAATTGGCGGCGTAATCACCGTAACTTCTAACAAACCAACCGTTGGGATATTCAATGGAGAATTCATGAGTCTGGTTTTTATAAACTTGCCACTGGGGGATGGTGTTTTGATAGACGGGGGGCGGCGGCGCCAAAGAGGCAACCCATTTTGTGATATTTTTGAAGTTAAAAAAAGCTGCGGCAAAAATGCCGAGCAGGATAAGAACTACTGCGGGTTGGGCAAATCCCCCCTTCGATAGGCTCAGGGTCTCGATAACTCGACTTTTGGCAGACATAACTTTAGTATATCAGTAATTGGAAACAAACGAAAATGAGGCTAATTAAGGTTTCCAGCTCGCTATCTTGCTCTCTGGATCTTCGGCAACGTTTTGCCTCGAGAAATTACGGCGTGTAAGAGCACAAAAAAACCTTGCATAAAGCAAGGCTTTTTTGTATTACTTTGTAAACTTTACGCAGCAAGTTTTACATTTTTTGCACTTGGGCCTTTTTCACCATTCTCAACATCAAACGTGACGGCTGCCCCTATTTGAAGTTCTTCAAAAGTGACACCGCTCAAATCCGTAGAGTGAAAGAAAAGATCCTTTGATTCTCCTTCACGAGAAATAAATCCGAATCCTTTATCTATTTTTGTTTTAACTACTCCATTCATAGTATTTTAGTAAATTTATTGATTAAATTTACTTATCCTCCTTTCCGTCCTGGTATTATACTATTTCGGGCGAATTATGGCGCGGAGCGGAAGGATTGGGCGATTCCTTTTTTTTGGGGCAGGCATAATTTTGTATAGCATTTGGAATAGATAGGGTTTAAATAATTTCCCAAACTTTTTCCACGATTTCAGACTCATCAACCATTAAAATCTTTTTAACCTTACCACTTTGAAAAACTCCATGGAATTGGTGTCTTAATTTACCATCTGTTTCAATCTTAAAACCGTTAATAATCTTAAAATGTAAATCAAAATCGCCAGAAACGAAGGGTTGCTTTTCCGTATGGTCTATTTCTGGTATTTCGCTTACTTTGATCTCCCCATCAAATCTATACATTATTGGCAATGCTAATTTCCTTATTGATCCTTTTGCCATTTCTATTGCATCACTAGCATTAACATCAGGATCGGTACTCATGTCCATTAATGTCAAAATTGCCAAATTAATCAATATGACTGTAGACATTATTGAGTCGTCTACCTCCCTAACGGTGATGTTATTACCATGAATTAATTTACTTCTGTAAGCATGGATTTGGTCAAATTTTAGTGTTTTTCCCTTGATAGCTTTCTCAATTTCTTTATAGCCTGTAAAACCGGTATTTGTTTTATAAAAAGGATCTGGCTTTTTACATTTTGGGCAAGCGTCTATGTTGTTTTTACAGTGTGGACACTTAGGCAAAGTGGACTTGGAAGCTGCCAGACCATATCTTTTTTTAAGTTCCTCCTCTAAAAATTCCAGTGCAATCCAAAGACTTAAGAATCTGTCTCTTTTGTCGGCAGCACCAAGAGCTTTCCAAAACCAATGTAATGTTTGACTTATGGACATTTTTTTATTGGGTTCCAGTGGTTCAAATTTATTTAAAAAAATTTGCAGCCTTTGAATGTTAATCGGCCTCGGACTTATTTCCTTAGGAATATAGTTGTTATCAAATATAATTGCTGAGTAATTTTTAATGCTTGTGCCCTCTTCTGGATATTCGTATTCTAAGATCATTGACGGAGCGCCAAAATAACATTTCTCTAGATAGGAAATGAGTGTTAAAAATTCTAGGACTATTACTTCTGATCGTAATTTTGCTTCTTTTTCGTTTTGGCTCATTATTTTTATGTCGCAACCGAGGCCATAGTGCATAAAAGTCCCTTTATGTTTTATTCTTTTATCAAAAACCATCATCTCGGCGTTAACCGAAGGTAGATTTACTTTTATTCCATTCTGTTCCCACTTCTGGTGTACTAACCAGTCACTGAAGGTTAAACGTGTAGGTGTTATAAATCTAAAGAAATATGTTCCCATTTTTTTGGAGGGGTATGACGCAGGGTTAGCTGCATTTTGATCAGCCGCAAGTGGCATTGACGTACTTGGGACAGGCATAGTCTTCTTTTTGTTTAGTTGATCCGAACTGTAAGTGATAGTTATATGATAATCATCACCAACCCCACCTTCTTTAACCTCTGTTATGACTACATCCTCTGACAATGATGATAGATCTATGCCACGTTTTAATGCTGCTTCTATGATTTTGACAGATTTTTTCCTACGTGCATTGTTTTTTATATCGAAGACCATGTCCATTATTTAGAATTAAGGATTAGATATTTGCCTTCACCGACTACTTCCACTTTGCAGTCTACCACTTTTATGGCCATGTTGTCGTCGATCGCGTAAACTTTTTCTTTTGCGTTTTTAGCCAATTTTCTCAATTTTTTTTCTTGAACGTCTGGAAAATGGGGAGAATTTAAGTGCGGGCGGATTTGAAAATCGACAAAACCCAAAACTTTTTCGCCCTGATAACCTTTTATATCTTCGTAGTAAAGTTTTTTGGAGTCGCTTAGACTAATTGTTTTACCGGCAACCATGCTGCCGGCGCTTAGGCCGACGTAAACTTTTGTTTTTAAAAGGCCAGGCAGTTTTTTGGCAAGGCCGGATTTGTTGATCCAATACATTAAATGGAAAGTGTTGCCGCCGCCGAAAAATAAAATGTCGGCAGATTGCAGCCTTGGCTCCCATTGTTCTTTGGAAAGAGCCGAAATATCGACAATATCCAAGAGTTTTAGGCCTAGATTCTTACAGTTGTTAAGATCATTAACGAGCCAGGACTTGTCATGGTCTTCGACATCGGCCGCCGTTGGAATAAAGGCAAGAGAAGTTTCGGAAAACGGTTTGCCGATAAGATCGGCCAAGGCGTTTTTGATGGTGCCATTAGTGATCCCGCCGGAAGTTAAAAGTAGTTTCACAAGGGAAATTGTAGCAGATTCTGGTCAAGTCTTTCGACCATGAGCTCAAGGCCGAATGGCCAGAATGACAAAAAGGAAAGTTCTCGACAAGCTCGAACAATATAAGAGAGATTGCTTCGCTTTGCTCGCAATGACCATCCTTCGTCAAGACTTCGGAATGGTAAACAAGATTCTATCGCTTCGCTCCAGAATGACGGTCGGTTGGGTTAACTACATTTACTCCAGCCGCAGGTGACGTTGACGCATTTGCGGCAGCCTTCGGCGTAGACAAGCGGTGATCCGCAGTCCGGGCAGGAAGTGAATTTGGTTTCCAGGGCTTTTTCTTCATCGTGCAAAGCGGCAATAACCAGACCGTTATTCCCCTGCTTGATTTCGACCTGGGGAACGGGAGTACCAACCAGGCTGCTTAGGGTTGTCTGCACCCCATTACTACCGTTGGTATGGCTCGCCTCGCTGAGCGGGCGAAGCGGACCGTTTGTATGACCATTACCGTTGGCCCGCCCGCCATCGACTAACGTCGAAGGCGTTGTCGGGCGGGTGTGTCCGTTGGAGTTGCCATTGGCGTTGGTATGGCTCGCCTCGCTGAGCGGGCGAAGCGGGCCGTTACCGTTTGTAGGATTCGAAATTGAAAGGGTGGTAACTTCCGAGTTTTGCGCCTGTGCTTGACTGTCCATCGGTAGCTGAAGCTGTTTGGCCTTGGAAATTTCGATTAAGGATTTGCCGATAGCGTCAAAGGCGGAAAGGACGCTTTCAGTACCAAAACCGTAGGGAGTGCCGCAGGCAATACCGATAAGATCGGAGGCAACTTCTTCCAAGGTGGCGCCGTATTTTAAGGCGCGCGAAGCCAGACGC
Source organism: Candidatus Curtissbacteria bacterium (assembly GCA_030647775.1). Classification (GTDB taxonomy): domain Bacteria; phylum Patescibacteriota; class Microgenomatia; order Curtissbacterales; family GWA2-41-24; genus JACPKK01. The sequence continues at coordinate 228,906 of JAUSJC010000010.1, read as the reverse complement.
CCGGTAACTTCGGCCGCGCCGGCAACATAGCCGCCGGTTTTGCCGATGGTGACAAAAACTTCAATCGGGGCACCATCAACATCACGAAAAACGGAAGTATAGACTTGACCGACATCGGCTTTTTTACGAACGCGCATGCCCCAAGCCTCCTGCGGTGTGCGGCGCTTTATAGGAAGCGCCGGCTCCTGGCTGGCTTCTGCCTCTGTTCTTTTACCGGTAAGCTGGTCGTAATAGGATTTACCTTTTTTGACTTCCAAAACCTGCTTGACGCGCGAACCGTCGCGGTAAATAGTGATCATATTGCAGCCAAGTTCGTAACTTAACCAGTAAGCTTCGCGCACATCCTCGACAGTTGCCTCGTTGGAGAAGTTGATTGTTTTGGAAATGCCGTTGTCGGTAAACTTTTGGAAAGCGGCGGCCACTTGGACGTGATCTTTCGGAGCGATATCACCGGCGACTACAAAGGTTTTTTTCAGGCCCTCGGGGATTTCGTCCATGTTTTGGATGGAACCCTTATTTTCGCTAATCTTGGCAAGCAGGTCTTCGGAATCTAACCCGCGGGCGTCCAACGCTTCTTTAAAATAAGAGTTGGTGTTAAAAAGGCGTTTACCTTCGATGGTGTTTTTGGCATAGGTTAAGGCAAAATGCGGTTCGATGCCGGAAGAACAATCGGCAAGAAGGGAAATGGTGCCGGTTGGGGCAATGGTGGTTCTGGCGCCGTTTCGGGGACGAATCTGGCCCCTTCGACTTCGCTCAGGGCCAGTGGCTGGTTTGTCGTAAATGGAACCTTTGAAAGCCGGAAAGACGCCGCGGGTTTTGGCAAGATCCACGCTGGCACTGTCGGCTTCCCGCTGCACAAATTTCATAACTTTCTCGGCCAAGTCGAAAGCTTCCCGGGTATCGTAGCCGATTCCAAGTTTGACAAGCATATCGGCCCAACCCATAACCCCAAGGCCGATTCTCCTAATAGCGGATGTCATCTTGTCGATCTCGGGAACAGGATATTCATTCATATCCAAGACGTTATCGAGAAAATGGACGGCAGTCGCGATCACATTTCCCATTTCCTGCCAGTCGATTGATTTATCGTCTACGACCCTTCGACTGCGCTCAGGGTCTGCGATGCTTCCTTCGTCAGCATCTACGACAAACTTGGCAAGGTTGATGGAGCCTAAAGTGCAGGCGTCGTAGGCGTGCAGGGGCTGTTCGGCGCAGGGGTTGGTTGCTTCGATCGGGCCGATATTGGGAACCGGGTTGGCGCGGGAACTGTTAATCCTGTCGATCAGGATCATGCCCGGGTCGCCATACTGCCAGGCAAGTTTGGTGATAAGGTCGAAGAATTTCTTGGCGTTTAACCGGTCTGTAACTTTACCCGTTTTTGGATTTATAAGGTCGTAACCTTCGCCTTGGGTTTTGGAGCGGCAAATATCGTAAAGTTTGATAACGCCTTCTTCAATCCTGACGGTTTTGAGATCCAAGTCGCGGATGGTGTAGGCTTCTTTAATTTCTTCGATAACCGGGTCGAAATCGGCTTCCTGGGTTACATACTTTTCATCTTCCTTAACCTTTTTCATGAAATTTTCGGTAACAGTGACGGAAATATTGAAGTTGGTTAGGGAAAATTCGTCGACTTTGTGGACGGCAAAGCGCAGGATATCCGGATGGGTGTAATGGAGAATCCCCATATTGGCACCGCGCCTGACGCCGCCCTGACGGATTTGGGAAGTAACGTCGTTATAAGCCTGCAAGAAGGCTACCGGGCCGGTGGTCTTACCCTTGGAAGTCCCGATAACATCGTCTTTGGGGCGCAGGTGGGAAAAAGAAAAACCGGTACCGCCGCCCATCTTGTGGATCATGGCCATATCGTGCATGGTTTTTAGAATGCTTTCGAGGTTGTCTTCAACCGGAAGAACGAAGCAGGCCGAAAGCGACTGACCGGTTTTGCCGGAATTAACTAAAGTCGGCGTGTTGGGGATAAACTTTTGGGTTGCCATTATTTCGTAAAATTCGCGGGACGATTTTTCGTGGGTCTTCTTGCCGTGGCCCGCCTTGCCGCGAGGCAGGTAGATTTCATCGGCTGCACCTATGTAGTAGGCAATCCGCCAGAACATGTCTTTTGGAGATTCGATGGGTTCGCCCTTTTCGTTTCTAAAAGCGTAGCGGGTTTTGGCGATATAGGCGGCGTTTTCGGAAAGGGCGGGTTCAGATAAGTCTTTAGGCGCTTTGGGGATTTGGCGGCCAATTTTCCTAACCTTGGCGCGGACTGCGCTTCTGGTGTCAACTTTATCAATATCGAATTTTCTTTGTTTCATTTTGTTTAGCTGTTTTTTAAACCTTTTGATAATTTTGCCAGTTCTTTTTCAAAATCCGAAAGATCTGCAAATTGCCTGTAAACCGATGCAAACCTGATGTAGGCAATCTCATCTAATTTTTTGAGCTTGCGGATGACAAGCTCACCTACCCTTTTTGACAAAATCTCGTCTTTGCCGTCGCGTCTTAGCTCACCTTCAACTTCGTCTATTAATTTTTCAATATCGTCGGCCGAAACCGGCCGTTTTTCACAAGATTTGATTACGCCGCTTCTTAACTTTGAACGGTCAAAAATTTCCCTTTTGCCGTCTTTTTTAATAACTAAAAGATCAAGCGTCTCAACCCTTTCAAAAGTTGTAAACCGGCGGCCGCATTTAAGACAAGAGCGCCTGCGCCTTGTTGTTTTTCCGCTTGTGCCTTCACGTTTGTCGACAACCGAAGTCTTTTCGAAACCGCAAAACGGACAAATCACGTTAGCTTTCCCTTACACATTAATTTATACTGCCCTTTTATATGAAAATGTACTTCTGACTTTTGCAGACTGCTCCCGTCAAACGGGACGGGATTATTTCACGAATTTGCCAAAAGCACAATATATTGTGGTCTAATTCCACATTAGACACTAGATATAGTTCTTGTCAAGTGGGCAATTTAAGACACTTTAAGGAGACAACCTGCGGATATCTGCCTTAATATTTCTCTTTCCCTCATTGGGTAAATTTAAACTGGCAAAGCCAGATTTAAATTTGTATTGTAGGTTTGATGATACCCGAAGAAAAGGCGAAGGTCAACCCCACAATTCTTCCCTTTCGTCTTTCCAGTATTATTCCCTCCAGAGGCGGGCAGGCATACACGGCTCAAGGTGCGAATTTGAGGGGCAGGGGTCAGTTTACAAACCCCAGAAGGTCTTTGGACTCTTCGGACATCTTATCCGGACTCCAGGACGGTTCGAATGTGAGTTCCACGGAAACATCGGAAATACCTTTAAGTGATTTGAGTTTATCTGTAATGTCCCGGACAAAATAAGAATCAAGCGGACACCCCGGGGTGGTTAGAGTCATGAGAACGTTAACTTTGGCGCCTTCGATATTTACGCCGTAGACAAGACCCAGATCGACTATGTTTAAACCTAACTCCGGATCAAGGCAAAGCCGTAATTTTTTGATAACTTCTTCCTGGGAAACCATTTGCTAGCCTAACTATATTACATGCCACGGGCCAATAGCAAGGCTACTCAAGCTAGAATACAACGGCTTATTTTGCTACACTGGAGGAAAAGGAGGTGATTTTATGAGTAATCAGAAATTAATTAGCTTTTTTAGCCTTTGGATAGCCAATTCCCTGGTATTTTTGGCTGCCTCTTTAATACTCGTAGGCAATGTCGTTTTAGGCAACGATAAGGTGTCTACGCCCATGGCGGCTGTGATTGCCGGGTTCGTCCTGACAACTTTAATGCTTGTTGTCGAACCGGCGGTTAAGAGATCGGGCTACAAGGTGACAAACCAAAACATTTGGGGGCTCATATACCTTGTTTATAACGTCACGGCGCTGTGGCTGATAAAAAGGTTCGCTCTGGTCTTAGGCCTAGGGATTTCGAGTCTTGTCTATGTTGCGATTATCGGAGTCGTCCTGACACTGGTCCAATGGGGTGTTGTTAAGGCTACGGGTTCGATGAAAAAGGGCAAGTAATTTTTTAGTTGGTTTTTTCAAGAAGCGGGGCTACTGTTTCAAATAGTTTTTCGGCGGCCAGTTTGTGGACATATTCATTGGGATGGTTATCAAATTTGCTGGCGACAAGATCTTTGGCATTTTTGCCTTTTAGGTAATCTAAAAGGTCAACAGTCCCGTCGGCTCCATTTTCTCTGAAAATTCCCCACAATTCCTGATGAATCTCTACGGCCGGATAGTTCGGAAGCAAATGGACAAACGGAAAAATGATGACAACAACTTTTTTATTATCCGCCTTCATCTCTCCTAGCCATGAAATAACTGTTTTTTTGTGGCTCTCGAATACCTGCGGGTTTTGGTATGCTCCAAGGTCGGCATTTCTTAGCTCGCCGAAAGTCTTTTCGTACCTGGCAGAAAGTCTCCAATATAGATAATCGAAAAAATAAGAGTGATTGGAAACGAAAGCGACGAGTTTTGTGGTACGGCTTTCGGCGGAAATTATCGGTGACCCGGTTGAAGCGCCCTGCGGCTGAACATCGTTTAAAAAATACGCCCAAATGATAATGTCGCAATTTAAAAATTTCGTACTTTCGTAAATTGCCTTTTCACCGTCGGTGTCGTAGCCCGATTTGCCGAGATTGTAGACTTCGGCATTGTAGTTTGCCGCACGGAGTTCTTTTTCCAGAAGATTCGTAAACCTGTCGCTCGTATTTTTAATGCCTCCGCCCAAGGTTACAGAATCACCGATGGCGCAAATTCTTTTAGTCCCCTCTTTTTTATCCCCAAAATTCCTGTCCCTAAAAAAATCGCTATTAAAAACGACGTGTCTGGCCTGCCAGCGGGCGTTAACCTTCAGAAACCCCAAGCCGTCTGACTGGTCATACCTGTAGCGGAAGTAGGCTTCGAAGGCGCTAAAGACTAAAATCAGGAAAAAGACTACAAAAATGACGGCAAGCGCAATTTTCTTTTTCTTTTCGGTAAAATCGGACTTGTAAACTTTGTAAGATCCAAAAACCACCAAAGCAAGAGAGACTGATAACAGGATTAAATAAAGAGCGAAATCTCCAAGAAAATACGAGAGGCGGGCCCAAAGGGTGAAGAGCATTCCATAATTCTAATTTTAAGACTTTGTTTTGGCAAGTGAGCCAAATATTTATTCGAAGAAAAGCTTTGCTTATTCGTAGAAAAGCTCCGCTTATTCAAGGCTCATTATTTTACCCATTTGAAGCTAATGTATAATGGGCTTATGGATAAGAGAGCTTATTTCTCGATTACTCGAAATAAAAATGGGGTTAGAAAACAGATAATTGCCCAAAGGGTAGAGCTTTCAGCGAGCAAGGTTCGCGCGAAAAGCTTAGCAATCACCAAAAAAATCATTGGGAGCAGTATTTTTTCTACCGGAAACAGAGTTTCTCTCTATTTACCAATAAAAAACGAGGTGGAAACTCACGATATTATCAATTTTTTTGTCGAAGCTGGTGTGGAGGTTTATCTTCCCAAGTATTTAAAAGAGACTGATGAATATCAATTAGCGCGGTTTCGCGGCTGGGGCGATCTAAAAGAAGGACCGCTGGGAATACTCGAGCCAAAGAGCGGCGGGATGATCGACACGGGTAAAATCGATTTGGCATTTTTCCCCGGTGTGGCTTTTGATAAGAATGGTGTGAGACTGGGATACGGTAAGGGAGTGTTTGACACGCTATTTGCAAAAAGCAAGGCGGTTCGCGTTGGACTGGCATATGAGCTGCAAATAGTCGATGTGATCCCGAGAGAAAACCATGATCTAAAAATGGATTTTGTAGTGACGGAGGAGCGGGTTTTAGATTTTATCGATCTTGGCAGCAAGAATGAAGTCGTTAACGGATAGGCCGCCGATGGCGTGCGTGGAAAGTTCGACTTTGACCTTCCCCCACCCCAGTTCGATATCCGGATGATGGCCTTCTTCTTCGGCAATCTCGCCAATTTTATTGACAAAGTTTAAAGCTTCTTTGAAATCTTTAAACTTAAATTCTCTTCTTAGTGTGTCTATCCCTTTTGGCTTTACGACTTGCCAATCTTTGACCTCTTCCAGATATGGCTTTGTCTCATCTTGCGTCATTGGTTTGGTGCCGCCTTCGCATGGGACGCATTTTTGGCTGGTTAAATCCATATATTTACTACTTTTTCCTGAAAAATGGTCCGGGGTGCCAGGGAACTCCAAATTTTGACAAAATGAAACGATCCAGCCCAAACCAGCCGGCAACCCGCCAACCGATAATAATTGGGATTTCGAGCAATAACAAAATAGGATTTGTGCTAACGGTACCGGCAAGGAGGTAGTTCATATTCATAAAAGCTCCAAAAAAGGCCGCCACTCCCGTAAAAACTCCAAGAATAAGAGCAATACCAACTAAAAGTTCACCGTAGGCGACCATATAGGAAAAAAGTGTCGTGTGCTGGAGCACAAAACCGTTTAAGAAGGCTGCGTACCAATCCTGGACATCGGGATGCGGACCGGAAGCCTTGGAAATGGCCCCGGCAAGAAAACCTTTGAGCGCCATTCCGGTTTTATCCCCTGTCCAAGCAGGACTGATAACTTTTTCATAACCGGCAAAAAACCATTGCCAGCCAACATAAACCCTGATAATAAGCCAAATGACTGCCAGGCGGGTGTCCGCAAAAAGCAGGCGGGAAAGTTTAGTTTCGGGAATTTGTTTGACGAATTCTGCTCTTGAACCGGCCATTTACACTTCTACTATAGCAAGTTCAAGAAATTTAACAAAATTATCCAAAGCAGGCTAAAAATGCTAAAATCTTAATGCGATGCGGAGTCGCCCGCCTGCAACGCTATGCCAGCTCGCAGTAGATACAGCGTTTCTGGCGAGCGTAGCATTGCGGGCAGGTCTAATGGTATGTACTTTACCTATGTGTTAAAAAGCAAAACGGATGGAAATTTATACACAGGTTGGACTGACAATCTAGAAAAAAGAGTAAAAGCTCACAATCAAGAACTAGTTGTCTCAACAAAAAATAGAGTTCCATTAATTTTGATTTACTACGAAGCGTGTTTGTCTAAGGAAAAAGCTATATGAAGAGAAAAACAATTAAAAACAGGTTTTGGTAGAGCATATTTGAAAAGAAGGATTTAACTTTGCGGGATCGTCTAATGGTAGTCGCCTCTTCGGCGACCTGCCGATGAGGCAGGGACAACGGACTTTTATGTATTACGTTTATGTTTTATTAAGTCTGAAGAATAAAAGATTATATACAGGATCAACAAATGATTTAAGGCGCAGGTTTAGAGAGCATAACGACGGAATTGGAGGCAAATATACTAGAGATAATAGGCCGTATAAACTTGTATTTTATGAAGCATTTTTAACTGAAGAGGACGCACTTAAACAAGAAAAGTTTTACAAATCTGGTTACGGGAGAGAAGTCTTAAAAGGAAAGATTGAAAATAGTTTAAAGCAATTAAGTAGGTAGCTTTGCGGGATCGTCTAATGGTAGGACAACGGATTCTGGATCCGTTTATCTAGGTTCGAATCCTAGTCCCGCAGCCCTCATTTAGCTTCAAACTCTGCTATAATAACGTTGTGATAAAAGCGGTAGTTTTTGATATTGATGGCGTTTTACTTAATTCATTTGAGGCAAACTTAAAATTCTTTCAAGATTTAATGACGAAAGTTGGTTATCGACCACCAACAAGAGAAGAATTTCCCCCGATTTTTCATTTGAGCATGATGGACGCAATCAAAACTCTTACAAAATCCACCTCAGATGAAGAAATTAAACAAATATGGGAAACAGGACGAAGTCGTAAAATAAAATATCATCTTGAATTGTTGACTATGCCTGAAAAGGCAGGGGAAGTCATCGAAACTTTAAGCAAAATATATTCTCTTGGGATTGTTACAAGTCGGATTAAAGAAAGTGTTTACGAAGCTCCTGCCCTTGCAAAATTACAAAAGTATTTTAAGGTTACAATCTCCTATCAAGACACTATTAACCATAAACCTCATCCAGAACCGCTTCTTCTGGCATGTCAAAAGCTAAATATAAGTCCCAGAGAAGCAGTTTATATTGGCGACGTCGAAAACGACATTGTTGCAGGGAAAGCTGCAGGCATGAAGGTGATTATTTTTTCACAAAGTCAGTATAAAAACGTAGATGCAATTACTTCACAATTCGAGAAATTACCTGAACTGATTAAATCTCTTGCATAAATTCAAAGAACAGCCTTAGATACTCAAATAGAACGTTCCAGCATAGTCAACCCTTCGAGTACGAAGGATAAACCAGTGCCAACGGAAGATTTTGGTATTAACAAATTTTCTATTCGTGCTTATATAATTGTTCTGTGAGAAAACTACCGAGCTTTAAATTTACGCCGGAAGGCTTTGAAAACCTAAAAAAAGAACTTGAGGGGCTTGCCGCCAGAAGGCCGGGGGTTTTGACGCGGCTTGTGGCCGCGCGCGAACAGGGAGACCTTTCGGAAAACGCGGGCTACCACGCGGCAAAAGAAGAACTTGGAAAAATAGACAGCCGCGTCCGCGAGTTAAAACTAATGATGCGGCTTGGCGAAGTAACACAAGCCGAGGAAGCGGAAATTGTCGGTTTTGGAAACGAAGTGGTAATTAATGCCGGCGAAGATAATATGCAATTTACAATAGTCAGCGCGCAAGAAGCTGATCCCTTAAAGGGGAAAATTTCCGACAGCTCGCCAATCGGCAGTGCGCTTCTTGGAAAAAGGGTTGGGGATATTGTTAGCGTTTATTCGCCAAGCGGAAAAGCAGACTACAGAATTATCGAAATTAAAATAAGAAAGCTTGTTTCTCGCAAGCTCGAAATAGTCAGCTAAACCGCAGTCCAAGAATTTCAGAGCAATTTTTAATAACCGAGCCTTTATTTTGCGCGTTTGATTTAGCGAAGTTGTCGAGGGCGGTAATTGCATCTGGGGTGTTAAGATCATCATCCAGGGCATGGAAAAAATCCGGGATTAGTTTTTTAAGCTCGTCTTTTTTTAAATTCCCATCTTTAGATTGAGACTCAAATATTTTGGCTAAAATTTCTGCAGTTTTAAGATCCGACTCCTGATAATTCCAAGAACGGCGCCAGTGGTGCATTAGGAGAAAAAGGCGAATTTCGTTTGCCGAATATTTTTTTAAGAGGTCGTGGACAAAAATCATGTTGCCAAGAGATTTGCTCATTTTTTTGTTTTGACAATAAACCATAGCGGTGTGCATCCAGATTTTTACAAACTGCTTCCCTGTGTAATTTTCACTTTGGGCAATTTCGCATTCATGGTGAGGAAAAATTAAATCCTCTCCCCCGCCATGGATTGTTACAGTCGGGCCCAGATATTTTATGGACATAGCCGAACATTCAATATGCCAACCGGGACGACCCTTTCCCCATGGTGAATTCCAAGCCGGTTCACCAGGTTTCTGCGCCTGCCAGAGCACAAAATCCAGAGGGTCATTTTTATCGGGGTCAAGCGGGAAGTTGCCGCGGTCATTGGCAATTTGCAGCATGGCGTCATAACCATATTTAGAAAGCTGGCCAAATTTTTTGTAAGACTTGATACTGAAGTATACGGATTTATTTTTCTCGTATGCGAAACCCCTTTTTAAAAGTACTACGATGATTCGTATCATCGTAGTAATGTGGTCGGTGGCAAGAGGATAAAAATCCGGACGAAGCATATTTAACGAATCCATATTGGCAAGGTAGTTTTTAGTCTCTTTTTCCCCAAGTTTTTTCCAATTAACTCCAATGGATGTTGACTTGATTAAAATGACGTCGTCAATATCGGTAACATTTTGCACATAAGCAACTTTGGCACCAAGAAATCTTAGATAGCGGACCAAAACATCGTAAGTTATGAATGTAAAAGCGTGACCGAGGTGAGTTGTATCGTATGGGGTTACGCCGCAGACATAGATACCGATGGGTTTTGAAAGATCAACAGCTTCCTCTTTTTTGGCGGAACTATTAAAAAGTTTCATTAATTATTTACTGACGACTAGAAAATATTCTTTCTTGGGAAAGTTTTGACGCCTTTCAAGTATCCTTTTGGCATCTTGAATCTGCGATTTATGGGCAAACATTGCTTTCATTTTTACGTCCCAGACATCGGAAACATCAACAATTTTACCGATTTCACTTTTTTTATAACCGGGCGGAAAATAAACAAAATAATCGTCGCCAAACCCACTGCGCATCTTGTCCGTTATGCAATGGTAAAGGATGGTTTTGACAAACGGCAATTTCCGGCAGGCAAAACTTGTAGTCATGGAAACGGTGATATGGTCGATATGGCCGGAAACGCCTCTTGGTTCAGTTGTAATTACCGTTTCCGGCTTTAATCTTTTTAGGTGATTTTCGATCTTTTTAGCAAGCGCATGGTAAAGAGAATTGGACAGTGTCCCATCGATAAACCCTAGAAAATAAATTTTCTTAACACCTAATATTTTGGCCGATTTTTTTAATTCGTTTACCCGGGCTTTTGCCAGATTTTTATGGTTGCCGAAATCTTTGCCCGCTTCCCCCTTTGTCGCGCAAAGAAGATAAACGTCGTGGGTTTTGGTAAACTTGGCGATAGTTCCGGAAGGGCCAAAGGCCTCATCGTCCGGATGGGCAAAAACTGCAACAATAGTTTTTCTAGCTGACATATTTTTTGAGCCTTGCAATAGTTTCATCTTTACCTAATATTTCTAACGACTCGTAAAGCGGGGGCGTAACAGGTCTGCCTGCCACAATATTTCTTATGCTGACTATTAAATCTTTCTTGTCGACTTTTTGACTTTGGGCAAAATCTTCTATCGAATTTTTAATTTCTTCCGCATTCCACGAAACTTTAACAAAATTCTCGGCTACTTTTGACAGAACACCTTTTTCGACAACCGAATCTAAAGGTTTTGGCACTTCAAAAAAGAAATTGCAAAGTTTTGGAAAATCGTTAACATTTGTAATCCTTTTCTGGATAAGGGGGGTGAGTTTCCCGACAATTTTTGGATCATATCTTGGAAAAGCTTTTTTGATTTTTTTGGATAATTCTTTTTGTGGAAGTCTTCGGAGCCACTGACTATTGAACCAATTTAATTTTTCCAAATTAAAAATTGGGCTGTTTTTGTTGATGCGGTCGAGGGAAAATTCGCGAGTGAGCTCCTCAAGACTGAAAATTTCTCTATCATCTTTGGGTGACCAACCCAGAAATGCTAAAAAGTTAACAATCGCCTCCGGAAGATATCCTTCTTCTATGTATTCAATTACCGATTTGGCGCCTTCGCGCTTGGAAAGTTTTTTATGGTCAGCCCCGAGAATTGGCGGCAAGTGGACAAACTTTGGCGGTTCCCATCCAAACGCCTGGTATATTAGTAGGTGTTTTGGTGTTGAAGAAATCCATTCATCGCCGCGGAAAACGTGGGAAATCTGCATATCGTGATCGTCTACAACAGAAGCAAAGTGATAAGTGGGAAATCCGTCGGATTTTATGATGATGAAGTCTTCGATAACGTCTGATGAAAATTTAACCTGTCCATGAACGACATCATCCCACTGCAGTGTTTTGCCCTTTTCAACTTTAAAACGCCAGGCACCGTCATCTTCATATGCCAAATCTTTTCCCTTAAGAATGTCCAAATGCTTTTTGTAGATTTCCAACCGTTTTGATTGGTGTTCCTCTTCATCCCACTTTAGGCCCAGGAGCTCGAGGCTTTCTTTGATTTTTTCGACGGATTCGGGTATTAACCGGTTTTGATCGGTATCTTCGATGCGCAGTAGAAAATCGCCATTTTGGTTTTTTGCAAATAGGTAATTGAAAAGGGCGGTTCTTATATTACCGATGTGCGGAATGCCTGTAGGCGAAGGGGCGTATCGAACGCGAATCCTTCGACTGCGCTCAGGACCTGTGGTCCTTCGACCCTTCGATAAACTCAGGGTCTCGATGACTCGACTGCGCTTGGGATCTATGACTTTAGACATGCTAGAATTGTATCAAAGGCATGATTACCTTAACAAACTTTGCCAGTTTTTGGCGAAGAGCATCGGTTTTTACAGCTTTAGGGATAGGCGGAATTTTGATCCTTTTTGTTCTGTTTCTCTTCGGAAAGAGTATTAGAAATTCCCTCTTTCCGCCGCCGCCGCCAACAGCAATAGTGGCTTTTGGAAAATTACCCAAAACCGACTTTTCCGATGGAATAAGACAACAAGGGACAATAAATTACAAGATTGAAACAATAAGTGGCGAATTGCCACAGCTTTCCACCAGTGCCAAAGTTTTTGCAATATCGGCGAGTAATTCTTCGTTCGGGAAGCTTGAGGACGTAAAGAAGAAAGCACAAAGTATCGGTTTTACCCTAGCCCCACAGATTATCCCCCAAGGCTTTAGGTTTGTTGATGCAAAAGACAGCTCGCGGATATTTACAGTTGACAGTTCCAGCGGCGATTTTTTATATCAAACAAGCCTGCAGGGTATTTCAAAACCAAAAAGTACGGATGACGCCATTGGAACAGCCCGTACCTTCTTCAACAACTTCAATTTAAGCGACAAGGAATTTCCATATAATAGAGTCTATACGACTAATTTAAAGTTTAGCGCCAGCGATTTAGTGCCGGCTTCGTCACTTTCCAGCTCCGATTTGGTGAGAGTCGATTTTTATAGGGCAGACGTAGATAAATTGCCAATTTTGCCAATTGCTGACGGCAAAAGTCAGGTGGTTGCCCAAGTTACCGATAAAGGTATTGTTGGAGCAAAAATGAATATTTACAACCTTGAAAGGTTCAAATTCGCTACTTATCCACTGAAGGGAGTCACCAAAGCATACACAGAGCTGCAAAATGGGCAAGGAGTATTCAATGCCAATTCCAGTTCAGACACTTTTGAAATAACGAATATTAATCTGGGTTACGTAGAAAGCAGCAAAACGAGTCAATATCTTACGCCGGTTTATATTTTTACATCAAGAGGCAGTTTGAAAGCTTTTATTGACGCTGTAGATGACGCATGGATTTCCCGTTAGGGCTTCGGCTGGCCGGGTGAGATCCATTTGTGGTTTTTGTAAGCCCATTCAATGAGCTGGCCGGTTTCACCGAATCGGTCGCCAGACCCAAGTACAACAGTGATAATGGTATTGCCGCCGCGGGTTGCTCTGGCGACCAAGTTTTCTAAAGACCCTTCTGTCTGACCGGTTTTTACACCCTCAACTCCGGGAACTTTACCCAAAAGCTTATTAACATTTTCCAGATAATACGTTTTTGTACCGGTAACATCGTTGACTACGATACTTTTGGTTGCCACAATTTTAGAAATTAGCGGATTAGCAACGGCGGCGCGGGAAAGTTTTGTGAGATCGCGGGCCGTCGAGTATTGAAACTGGTCATCAAATCCGGCCGGATTTACAAAATGGGTATTTACCATCCCTAAATCTTTAGCCTTTTTGTTCATTTCGGCAATAAACCCCAAATAAGAATCGTTACAAGAGTAAGCAAGTACGAATGCCGCATCATTTCCGGAAGGAACCAGCAGTCCATAAAGGAGGCTTTCAACTGTCAATTGGTCGCCGGCGGCAAGACCCATTTTAGTACCTTTCTCTTCAACGAAACCGATCCTGACGACGGTTTGGGGCAGGCAATTTTCTAAAGCAACTAAGGCGGTCATCAGCTTTGTTGTGGAAGCGGGAAGATGTTTCAAATCCGGGTCTTTTTCAAATAGGGTCACACCAGTTTTGTTGTCGATGACGGTGGCGGCTTGGGCGGAAAGAGTTGGAGCGCTTTCAAAACCGGAAACGGTAATCGGGTATGGTTCGAGTTTTAAGGAATCCTGAAAATCGATTTTCTGGACTCTCCCGGTAAACGGAAAATCCTGCCGATACTTCGGCAATATGAAAAAGGAGATTGAAATGGCAAGAATTAAAGCGGCAACAGCGGCTTGGGGTAATTTCACTTTACTAATTTAGAGAAACGAATATCTACTCGTTCCATATCCCTGGGGAAAAGGGATGCTTCACGGATATTGGCAAGGTTCAAGATGTGCATTGTTATTCTTTCCAGCCCAAAAGAAAATCCTCCTTCGGGGGGCATACCAAATTTGAAAGCCATAAGATACATTTCAAAATCTTTGGGGTTCATTCCCCGACTTTTTATGCTCTCTACCAACTGGTCATAACCTTCTATTCTCTGGCTGCCGGAAAGAACTTCAACTCCCCTAAAAAGGAGGTCGTAACTTAGAGATAACTTAGGATTTTCGGGATCCGGTTTTGTATAAAAAGGTTTGGCGGCAGTTGGAAAATGGGTAACAGTGACAAGATCACTTTTATGTTTTTCAAGCGCCCATTTGCAAAGGTCTTGCTCGTCTTGAGGAGTTAAATCTTTTTCTTTGGTGTTATCCCTTCCATATTCTTTCTTAATTATTTCTTGAGCTTCTCGAAGTGTAAGTCTTGGAATTTTCCCAAAAGCAATTTTTTTATGACCCAACGAATCTAAAATTTCTTCACACTCGCTTTCGGCGTATTTGATCGTCTCGACGGCAACTTTTTCTAAGAGATCCAGAAGATCGGTAAACTGGACAAAACCGATCTCGCAATCCATCTGGGTGACTTCCGACAAGTGCCTTGTTGTGACCGAAGGTTCCGCCCTGTAAGCTTTGGTTACGGTGAAAACTCTTTCAAAAACCGGGATTAATATTTGTTTGTAGAGCTGGGGGCTTTGGGTAAGGAAAGCCTTGTGACCGTAGTAATCGACTTTAAAAACTTCGGCGCCGCCTTCTGTTTGCGAAGCGGCGATGGTAGGAACAATGATTTCTGTACAACCAATTTCTTCGGCGGCTTTTCTAAAACCTTCTAAAACTTTTGCCTGAACTTTAAAAATCGCTTTCACTTTGGGGTGCCTCAGTGTGAGGGCGCGAAAATCGAGCAGGGTCGGAAGCTCCAAATCCAAAGTTCCCATACCCAAATCGAAAGGTAATTCGTCGGCTTTTGATAAGACTTCTACTTTATCGATTTTGATTTCAACTTCGCCGGTTTTTAACTTTTCATTGACCATTTCTGGCGGGCGTTTTTGAACTACCCCTTCGACCTTGACGACATATTGGGGTTTGAGGGCGGAAAGATCTTCTCCACTACCAACAACCTGAATTTGACCGCTAAAGTCATGGATATCGATAAAGGTGATTTTTCCATGGTCTCTTTTTGTGTCTACCCAACCGTAGATTTCGACCTTCTCTCCAACCTTTTTCGGACAATCGGCAATAATTGTTCTTTGCATGGCTTGATTTTAACTTATCTTTAGATATTAAGGAAGTTCTCCATCAAGTCGAACGATATTGTTCGAGCGAAGTCGAGAACTCTCTTGCGATGTGGATTAATTCTTAACCCTTAGGTCTTTGAGTTTTAGCTGAAGGCCGCCATTGCCGGCATATTTATCTTTGGCAAGTGTGTAGACCAAATCAACTAAATAGCCGGGGCGGATATCGCTTGACAGTCTGCCCATATTAAAACCGATTGCCGAAAGACCGGAAGCCTGCAGTTTTAGATGATCGTTTGCCGCACCAACCGTCCGGACATCCTCAACCAACAGATTTTTCGTCACAAATAAAGGCATCGGATTGGCAACACCATATGGTTCAAACAGTTCGGTTTGAGCCAAAACATGATGATTAATATCGGATGTTTCGAGTTGGCACTCGATTTCGATAAGCGGCGTTAAAAGTTCATCGGTAATTAAGCTTTTAGAATGTTGATTGATTTTGGCGGAGAAGGCTTCAATATGTCTTGTTTCGATGGTAAAACCTGCCGCCATCGGGTGGCCGCCGGCGTCCATCAAAAATTCGCTGGATGCGCGAATTGCTTCGACGATATTAAAACCCGGAATGGAACGAGCGGAACCTTTGGAAAAATTCTCACCAATAGATATGACAACCATCGGTTTTTTGTAGGCTTCGACTAAGCGAGACGCAACAAGACCGATAATACCTTCATGCCAACTTTCGCTGGCAATCACTCCGACAACATGATCGTCTCTCACCAAACTCATCGCGTTTGTTATTGCTTTGGTGGTTAGATCTTGTCTCCTGGTATTGGTTTTAGAAAGAAGCTGAGCAAGCTCATCTGCCTGATTTTGGTTTTTGGCACAAATGAGGCGGAGTGAATCCAGGCCATGTTCGATTCTTCCCATGGCATTGATGCGGGGAGCCAGGATATGGCCAATTTCATATGTGCCGACTTTCCCATTGACGTGGGATGCACGGATTAAGGCTTTTAGGCCCGGCCTTTTGGTTCTAGCGAGTTTTTCGAGACCAATTTTGACAATTGCGCGGCTGCCGCCGGTTAAAGGGACAAGATCGGCAATGGTGGCAATGGCAGCAAGCTCTAACTTTTCTAAAAGTTTTTCTTTGTAATCGGGTTTTAACTTTTTTGCAATTTCCCAGGCAAAGCACCAGGCAACACCCGCGCCGCAAAGACTCGTTGTATGAAACATGGCAAATGGTTTTGGTAGTAATTTGGGGAGAACATGGTGGTCGGTAATAATAACATCCAGCCCGAGGGAACTCGCGTGTTCAACCTGGCCGGTTGCGGTAACACCGTGATCGACAGTGATTATTAACTTAACGCCCTCCTTGGCCAGCTTGGATATGGCCGGCTTGGAAAGTCCGTAACCTTCTTTGATTCTATGAGGAACATAAGGCATCGCGTCGGCACCAAGATCATAAAGTGTTTCCCAGAGGATGGCTGCCGCGCAAATACCGTCGGCGTCGTAATCGGAGTAGACAATGATCTTTTCTTTGCCTTTGATTGCGTTAATAGCTCTTTTGACACTTGTTTCCACTTGGGAAAGTTCTACGGCTAAGATTTGATCAAGCGTGGGATTGAGAAATTCTTGTAATTTCTGGGGTGTTATCAGCCCCCTGTTTTTAGCAAGAACATGGGTTAGCCAATCCTTACTTCCCTTGTCGGGATTTTTTTCCTTAACTTTCCAAACGGTATCTATCATCAAGTCATTTTAGCAACAAATCGCACGTTAAGTCACAATCATAATATAATGAACTTGCCAAACATTTAATCATCCCGAACTTGTTTCGGGATCTAGATGCTGAAACGAGTTCAGCATGACATACGAAGGTCATTATGACTATTAACACTGACGTAAAACAAATTCTGGATAAGATTGAAAAAGCCGGATATGAAGCAGCTTTGGTAGGCGGCGGCGTAAGGGATGTTTTGGCTGGGAAAAATATTTCCGACTTCGATTTGACGACCAACGCCACGCCCGAGAAAATTTTAAAGATATTTCCTGAAGCTTTTTACAACAACCGTTTTGGCACTGTGGGAATTGCCAAAAGCGGCAAGACGATTGCCGAAATCACCACATACAGAACCGAGGGCAAATATGAAGACTCACGTCATCCCGAAAAAGTTGCCTGGGGGAAGAGTTTGGAAGAAGACCTGGCAAGGCGGGATTTTACAATTAATGCCGTAGCCCTTCGCTTCGCTCAGGGTAAACTAGATGAGACGCCAGTCGATCCTTACGGCGGAGTTGAAGATTTTAAAGATAGAATTATTAGAACTGTCGGAGAACCTGACGCGCGGTTTAGCGAGGACGCACTCCGACTTTTAAGAGCAATAAGGTTTGCAACGGGTTTGGGATTTAAGATAGAAGAAAAAACCCAAAAGTCTATCGCCAAAAACGCGCAGCTGATCTCCAAAATTTCCGGTGAGAGAATAAGGGACGAGCTTTTTAAAATAGTAGCTAGTGATAATGGCGCGGACGGAATTTTTCTGGCGAAAGAGACCGGAATTCTTGCTGTTATTTTGCCGGAGCTTGACGAGTGTTTTAGCGTTCCCCAAAAAAGTCCGCAGAGGCATCATATTCACGATGTCGGAACACACTGCGTAATGAGCCTGAAGTTTTGCCCGTCCAAAGACGTGATTACAAAACTCGCGACAATGCTTCACGATATTGGCAAAGCAAAAGTTGCCAAAGTTACGGAAGAAGGCGTACGGACTTTTTATAATCACGAAGTTGTTGGCGGGCGAATTGTTAAGCAAATTGCCGATAGACTGCATTTATCGCGTGAGCAAAAGGAGAAGTTATTTCTTTTGGTGCGCTGGCACCAATTTTCGGTCAACGAAAACCAGACGGACGCGGCAATTCGCCGTTTTATTCATAATGTGGGACTGGAGTATGTCGAGGATATGATGGATCTTCGGGTTGGAGACCGGCTTGGCGGCGGCCTGCAACAGCCGGAATCTTGGCGGCTTAAACTTTTTAGACAAAAGATAACGGATGTTTTGAAAAAACCGTTTACGGTTGCCGATTTAAAAATTAGCGGTAATGACGTTATGAAGATGCTTAATCTGAAGCCCGGGCCAAAAGTCGGAGAGATTTTGAATAAACTTTTTGAAGAAGTCCAAGAAGACCCAAAGAAAAATAAGAAAGACCTTCTAACTCGTAGACTTTCTGATCTTAAATAACTTATTTATTTTTGAATTGTTGCCCTTCGATAAACTCAGGATCTGCGTTTATTTTTAATAAACTCCGACCAGACGACGAGGAGCGGGGCGGCATTGAAGATGGAGGAATAGGTCCCGGAAATAATGCCGATTAGAAGCGCTAAGACGAAAGTTTTTATCGACTCGCCGCCGAAAAGGAGAAGCGCCAGGAGAACAAAAACTACGGTTAATGATGTGTTGAGAGAACGGCCAATGGTTTGCAGGAGTGAGTGATTAACAACTTCTTCAAAAGAATAATCACTGTGCTTTCTTAAATTCTCGCGGATCCTATCAAAAACTACAATCGTATCGTGGACGGAAAAACCAAGAACTGTCAAAAGGGCCGTAATAAAAAGCGAGTCGACTTCGACACCGAAAAAGTGACCAAGAATTGCAAAGATACCGACAACGACAATGATGTCGTGGATAAGGGCAATAATTGTACATACCCCAAAAGCAATTGGCGAAGCGGGTTTGGCCAATTTTCTAAAAGCCCAAGTTACGTAAAGCACGATACCTAAAAGCGCAATACCGACAGCAAGAGCGGCTTTTTGAGTAAGCTCTTTGGAAATAACCGGCCCGACAGTTTCTAACCTTACTTCTTCAAATGGGCCGATGTTTGAAGATACTTTATCTTTGATCTCTTTGATCTTTGCGTCATCCGTGACTTTAAGGCGCAAAAGAATTGATCCCTGGCTTGTTTTGGTGACTTGTGATACCTCTACTCCATTTTTGGATATAAAGTCCTGAAGATTTTTGGGCGCAGTGTTTGTTTTTACTTCCCAAAGAGTCCCTCCGGAAAAATCAATTCCGGGTTTTAGGTGCCACAGGGCAAGCGCAATAAGGCCGGGAATAATAATGGCCAGTGATAAAGCAAAAAACCAATTCCTGTATTTAATAATGTTCATTTTATTTTGCGGGTCCTGTCACGACTTTCCTTCCTGTCGTGCCACCCGCTTCTCATGCTTGTCTCGCCCAAAATAATCGCAGTAGTGTTCTGGTTACGGTTACGGCGCTAAACATGGAAACTAAAATTCCGATGGCTAGAGTCAAGGCAAAACCGCGGATTGAGCCGGTACCAAACTGGAAAAGGACGGCTGTTGTAATCAAGGATGAAACATTTGAATCACGGATGGAAGACCAGGCCCTTTCAAAACCGCTGTAAAATGCTTCAAGCTTGGGCTTACCCCAACGGCGTTCTTCTTTCATCCTTTCAAAAATTAAGATGTTAGCATCGACTGCCATGCCAATAGAAAGAATGAACCCGGCGATACCGGCAAGAGTCAGGGTTACAGGAATTAATTTGAAAAGAGCAAAGACAAGTAGTGTGTAGATTAAAAGGGCAAGCGCGGCAAAGATTCCAAGCAGGCGGTAATAGGCAATCATAAAAATGATGACGGAGGCAATACCAATTGCGGCGGCCAGAATACTTTTTTGGACTGCCACAAGACCAAGAGTTGGACCGACTCTGGTTTGGCTTTCAATTTTTAAGGGAATAGGAAGCGCGCCGGCGTTAAGCTGAATGGCTAACTGTTTTGCCGAATTGGAATCAAAATTGCCGGTAATTTGGGCGTTACCGTCGGAAATTACGGATTGGATTCTCGGCGGCGGCCAGGAAATAGGAAGGTCATCCAAGAACATCGCCATGGGTTTGCTAAGATTATCTTTTGTGATTTCCGCCAGTTTTTTAGCACCGTCACTGCTAAACTGGAGACTAACAACATAACCGGGGCTACTCGGGTCTGTGCTGGGCTGGGCGATTGCCCTTGTTAAATCTTTCCCTGTTAAGCCTGAACTTTCGTAACTATCGGGTATTAAGTCTGCCGACTGAGTTGCTTCCGGGGGTATATCTTTCTTGAGAGTCTTAAATTCCAAATGGGCCGTTTTTTTAACAGTGGCAACTGCTTCGTCGATATTTTTAAGTCCGGCAAGTTCAACGATTAAACGGTATTGGCCGCCTGTTTTGGCAGTTTGAATGACCGGCTCGGCAACTCCAAGGGCGTTAACTCTGTTTTCGATGACATTTTTAGCGCTCTCCAGAGCACTGTCACGGTCTTGGGCGGACACGCCGCTCATATCGGCAGACATCGTTAATTGCACGCCGCCGGCAAGATCTAAGCCCAGCTTTGGTTCAAGGTCCCTTTTTATAAAATTGGTAACTTTCGGGTTATGGGAAAAGTTGATGCCTTTCCAGGAGAATTTTGGCAGGTCGATATAAACGGCGGCTAGAACGAGGATGATGATAAAAAAGAGAATACGCCTCGGGTGTTTTGACATGATACAAAGCCATGCGGTCCTCGTCCTTCGACTTCACTCAGAACTGCGGGCCTAAGAAAGATTTTAGCAGATTAGTAGTTCAGAAGGTTAGAGCCCTTCGACAAGCTCAGGACTATAGCCCTTCGACTCACTTCGTTCGCTCAGGGTTTACAACTTTACCATTTCCTCTTCTTCCCCGATTAACATAACCCGGGGCTTGGAAAGGATTCCCATGATAAACGGATCGCGCCTGTTTTTGCGGAAACTAAATTCTTCTTCTGTCATGGGTGTAAAGTTAATTTCACGGTCACGCCTGGTTTCCTCTTCACGAACTAAACTGCCCAGTTCCGGCAGAATAATTGTACCGACTATGAAAAGATCGACTTCGTTCTGGCTATACGGTTTGCCGCGGACGAAGGAACCCGAAAGCATAGCGTATTTAATTTTGCCGAGTTTGCCGCGGTTTTTGATAATTTGGCCGCCGAGGCCTGATTGCTTATTAATAATTGATAACAATTCCCAATAGAAGATAAAGTCTTTTTTTACGGAGTAGAACCTGCGGTTTGCGCGCCATTCGCTTGCCAAAAAACCAATTTTTTCCATCCTGGCCAGCTCACGCCTTACGGCGTTGATTTCCTCTTCGACACGCCTGACAATATCGCGGACGTGATAGGACTGGTCCGGATTACCCAAAAAGAGTTCGAGAACCTTGACTCTGACTTTAGAAATTAAAAGATCTATCAACATAATTTTATGGGCAGGCTGATATCCGGCCCCGCCTTAGCGGGGTAAACAGGCAGACTTAGTACGTGACCGTATTTCCGACAGGGACTATTTCGATCCAAATTTGTCCCCTGTCAAAAGCAATTTCTTTCCCGCCGGCATCTTTATAGATTGTGCGGCTTATCCGGTCTTTTTTGTTCCATGTTCCGCGGGTAACATTACCGTCCATGAATATTAAAGCGTTGCCAGACCCGGTTGTACCATATAAAAGATGGCCGTCTTTATCCTGGGTTTGGGTCTCAACTTCAAACTGAACTATCAGATTTTTGGGTGCTAAATTTTCTTTTGTAAGCGGGTCGACTGCCGCTTCAGTTCCATAGTATTTTTTGTAAACGTTGGCGGTTTTGTCGTATTGCCACGTTTGGGTATACTCCGGCTGGCTCAGCCAAAATGGGACGGCAATCGGTTTTTGGTTACCTCTCGCTTCAAGAGAAGCGTCATCTTTAAATTTCCAAATCGTGAAGTTTTTGTCCCACCTTACACCGTTATCGTCTGTGGGGCCCCAGTTTCTATCCGCAGCTGCCTGCCAAAGTTTTGTCGTTGTAGAATGGACATTATGAGGCGCAAGCCGATCTGTCCCGCGCCAGTAGGTTGGGAAGCCCAAGCCGAATTGGTCCATATCGCGTATCCCATATTTTCTAATTTGGCCTAAGGCGTCTGCTTTGGGGTTGATATCGCCTCCGGAATCATTTGCTCCGCCGACATGAGAATAAAGCCCATCATATTCGGAAAGCCAATCGACATAATAGGTTCTGGCGCTTCTGATGGGTGCGATATCTCCGGCATCCTGACACAGATACATTGCCAGCTGACGGGGAATTCCGCCTTCCGCGACAGCTTCATAGATAACGTCGGCGCGCGAAAGCCCGATTATGGGCCTTGCATCGAGGTGGTTTTCGATCATTACCCCAAGCGGCCTTCTTTTTTCCCATGCGTCTTTTCTGGTTTTAGTATAAAGAGCCCCATTTAGAGGGCACGCCTGGTCTTTTGCCCCTTCTTCTGAAATGGAAGTAATATCCGTAAGGCTCCCAAACGGGGTAGTTATATTAATCGGCCCCTTTATGGAATTAAAAACCAAATAAGAAACGCCGGCTGAAGCAGCGTACAGGACAAGGGCTCCCGCAATAACCAATAATACTTTTTTATTCACAGAAAAACTTTTGTTTATTTATCATTTAATTTTTGTCAATCGGTTCTCCCCGGCTCTTGGCAGCTTTTTCAACTACCTCTTTTTCCTCTTTTGACAGTTCATTGCCAGATGCCTTGGCACCGGCAATCTGTTTGGCATACACCCTTGTCCCGTTTCTAGAGTGCAAAGATGAAATAACAAAGCCATTGTTGACACCTGTCATGAGCGCAACAATAAAACTCTGATCCCCACCGGTATCTTCAAAAGGATTGAAGCGAATTAGTGCGTGCTTTTGAAAATAATTTTTGCTCTCCCCTTGCAGCCTTTTGATTTCTTCTCCAAGAATATCGACTTTTTTGTTAATGGACTGCTGGTTCCCAATGATATTTTCTAAGATCCCCTGCAGATTTAGATCTTTACCGCTTCTTGTCAGTTTATTCCATGACCTAAGTACCTTTATGAAATAAACGCTCAAAACTACTAACCAAACAAGAATGGCTCCCAAAAAATAATCGACAAGCTGAAGTTTTTCCATCCACTGTTAACTTTGGATAATATTGGTACCCACTCTTTTACCACTTGCTGCTTTCGCTTGTCAATGGTTCGGCTTTTCGGAAGAGTGTTTGTGCTAAGATGCTTTAAATAATATTTTACATTATTTAAGAGAAAAATGCCTTTTAAAACTAAAAAGAGAAAACTGAAAGCCGGCATGCGCCATTTTGTCTTTAACGAAGGCGCGATTAAGATTATCGACTCGGCGGAAGAAGAATTTAAAAACGACGCCGGCTATAAAAAACAGGTTACCACAGGAGAAAACCTTTCATATTTAAGAGGCGATCTTTTAAAAATTATTATAATCAGCGCATTTATTCTTGCAGCTCAAATAATGCTACGCTTGACACTAGCTTAAAGCCTATGCTATGGTTGAGGCTAATTGAAGCTAATTTAGCTTTGACGCTAAAGCAGACTTCTTTAAAACTTCTCTGCCAAAAGGAGGTGATTAACTAGAATGACTACAATGTATTGTGTTAAGTGCCGCGCAAAGAGAGATGATCCCAATGCTCAAAAAGTAACAATGAAAAACGGCAAACCAGCTTCAAAAGGTAAGTGCCCAGTTTGCGGTACGACCATGTTCAAGATTGGTGGCTAGTCAAACTAGCCTACCGCGTTTGACGCGGTGGTTGATTTTCAATGTAGATACTGCTTTCGACCCTTTTGAAAAATCGGGTTGCGAGTAAAAGAAAAAACCCCACGATAATTTTGGCTTCAGAATTGTCTCCGGGGGTTTTTTCTACTTCAAAAATCTTCTTTCAAGCCGAGTTTAATTTGGTTATCCTTTTAGTAAACCAATGATAAAACCCGGTAGTCCATACAAAAAATTCAAGGCGAAACTGGGGATTTTATTAATTTGGTCATAGGAGCTATTTAATTCTTTGGAAAGGGTTTTCTTTTCAAATTCCCAGGTAATGTTTGTCGTTTGCCCGGATTTTGGCGAAACGGCCAGTTTGATCGAGTTGTAACCGCTTTTCCCGTTTGCACCAAGATTCGCTTTTTGGGGATCACGGGCAGCTGCCAGTGACTGTTCGTCGACAATAATTGCTTCAAGAACCTTATTAAAAATACTCGGGTCACCGTTTTCGGGCATTTCTAAAGTCGCGATGATTTTGTCATCTTTTCTGGCAAATGATGGCGTGTACTTAAAAGTAATACCTGTTACCTCTCCCGCAGGCGTTTCCATTTCCCATGAATAAATGGTTTGATTAAAATCCTGCATCGGCGGCGCAATCCCTTCGGGGATACGGACGATCTTAGATAGATCTTTGACGATATTTTTGTTAATTTCGGCAGTAGCCGGCCGAACTTGATTGAAAGAGATATTGATGGCGTACCAAATAAGCCCGATCAAAATTATGATAACTGAAGCAACCAACAGAATGATGATTTTCTTCATAAGTATATTTTATCAGATTAATTTTCGATTTGCGGACGGTATTGAAGTGCCTCGGCGACCCTTCGATTTCACTCAGGGTTTTGAAGCGCTTTAAATATCAGCAGCAGGACGATATTGAAGCGCTTCTGCAACATGATTGGATTTTATTTTGATTGACGCTTCAAGGTCGGCGATGGTCCGGGCAATTTTAATGACTCTATGAAATGAACGGGCGGAAAGATTGAGTTTGGAAATAGCCTGTTTCAAAAGCAGAATTGACTGATCGTCGAGATTACAATATTTTTTCATCAGTTTTGCCGACATTTCAGCATTTGAGGCAATAGCCAGATTCTTAAATCTTTTTTCTTGAAGGGCGCGGGCTTTTTGGACACGGGCCTGAATCTTTGCGCTTGACTCTCCCCTTGTTTGCCCTGTCAGCTTTTCCACTTTGACTGCCGGGACCGTGATATGGATATCGATTCTGTCCAAGATTGGACCGGAGATCCTTTTTTGATAACGGGTGATGGCGCTTGGAGCACAAACACAATTTCTAGTTTCGTCACCAAAAAAGCCGCAAGGACAGGGGTTGGCGGCGGCAACCAGAGTAAAACGGCAGGGAAATTTGACAGACCCGGCGGCACGGGAAATGGTAATATGCCCATCTTCCATCGGCTGTCTTAAGGCTTCGAGGACTTGTCTTGGGAATTCCGGCAATTCGTCTAAAAACAAAACTCCACGGTGGGCAAGCGAAATTTCTCCGGGGCGCGGGATATTACCGCCGCCGATTAAGCCAATATGGCTTGTGGTATGGTGAGGGCTACGAATCGGACGTGACAGGACTTGGGGGGTTTCGGCATTTAAGAGGTTGGCAACAGAATAAATTTTTGTCACCTCAAGGCTTTCATCAAAAGTTAACCTGGGCAGGATAGTCGTGAAGCTTCTGGCCATAAGAGTTTTGCCGGCTCCGGGTGGACCTTTCATTAAAATGTTGTGACCGCCGGCGGCGGCAATAGTTAGGGCGCGTTTGGCATTTTCCTGCCCTAAAATATTTTCAAAATCAAAGTCTTCGTCAATAATATTTTTAAAGATTTGTTTTTTAAATTTTAGAGGTGGAATCTTGGTGTCTGTGGCAAAATGATCAAAAAGCTGGCGTAAGTTTTTTGGGGCAATAATGCTGATTTTATCGACAGCCCCGGCTTCTCCAGTATTATCCGGAGGAAGGAAAATATTACTAAAATTTTTGTCGCGGGCCATAAGGGTACAGGGCAAAACGCCCCAAATTCGGCGCAGTGACCCGTCAAGAGAAAGTTCGCCAATAAAAATTGAGTCTTCGACATCCGCTTTTAATTGTTCACTGGCTATTAGAATACCGAGGGCGATTGGAAGATCATAGGCGGGGCCTTCTTTTGGTAAGTCTGCCGGGGCAAGATTGACCGTTATCCTTTTTGGGGGGATATCGGCACCGCTGTTTTTAAGCGCGGCCCTAACTCTTTCCTTTGATTCTTCAACGGCTTTATCGGGAAGACCGACTATGGTAAAACTTGGTAACCCCTGGGAAGCAATATCGACCTCAACGGTAATAGGAACGGCATCTAAACCAACAACAGCTGCGGAGGTAACTTTGGCTAGCATTTTTCAGGTTTTTTGTTTTGAAAATAATGACGATACTGTTGAGATTAAAAGTGGCATAAATAGGATTCCCCAATAATCATTGTAAAGGGTTGTCGTGATAAAAGGGAAAGTAAGAAGCATGCTCCAGGGTGCTAAATAATAATATAGCTTCTCGCTGATTCCTTTTTCCTTGATGTTTGCCAAGAGACTTATAAAAGCAAGAACTATTAATAATAAATTGATTCTATACTTCGTCAGCGGATAATTTTGCATCGAGAAAGAAATCATTGTAAGGAGACTTTGCTTGTCTGGCGTGTGGAAACGAGAAAGAATTGTGGATGTTTGAGGCGTATCTGGAAAACGGGAAAGTACAAAGTGGGCATGCAGAACAAAAATTATTAAAGAAAATAAAATAAGAGTTGCAAAGAAGATTCGATTTTTCTTTAACAGGAGCGATAGAATCAAAAACGCCAATATGGGAATTATCATAAGTTCTCTGATCGCTATCGCGACAAAAAATAAAATCCACGCGGGGACAAATTTCTTGTAAAAGAAAAATGTTAGGCCAAAAGTAAAGAAAAACAGGGCCCACCATTCTATAAATAAGAAAGACGTTTTATAAGAAAGGTTGCCCGCAAAATATGGCAAGACGAGGAGAACTGATAATAGGCCAGCGTTGACGGTGGCAAGTTTTTTGATAATTAAGAAAACGCTAACTAAAAACAGAATGGCCAAGACCCAATACTCTGCAAGTATCTGATAACCGTTTGTAGTTGTGAGAGACCATATGTAAAAAGCTGTTGGCAGTCTCCAGGTGAAAACGTCTGATCCGAGTTTAAGATTGGCGTAGTCATTTGCCGATGCGCTTTGAAACGAGTCGTAATAACTATGACCGGATTTAACCAAATAATATGTTTTTAAAAATATCTTTTCGTCACTTCTGTAAGTACCGAATATTGGTTCCGAGAGGTCGACGCCTTGATAGTTTTTGAAAAGAAGGGTTGATAGGTGCACTGAATATAGAACAATAATCAATAAAAGAATTTTTGATAAATTAGATTTCATTTATAGTTTTGATTTTCGCCAGCCGGCGGCAACCGCTTCGTCTTCTGTGCAGAACCATTTTTCGCCTTTTGATGTGTCGATTCGCGTTTTATTGTAATAATTTTGTCCTGGCATATGGTAGATTTTCTCACCGGTTGATGAAATATTGCCCTTGATGACGCAGTTCGGATCCGGAGCCTGCTGACTAGGAGTTGCCTGAGTTGTTGGTGTGGACGGGGAATTGCATCCGGCCCAAAGACCACGGTTGTTTTCTTGAGCTTCTTTTTCGGCTTGCTGAAACTGCTGTTGATGTTTGATGTCCGGAGGATAAGATGATGAATGAGCAAAACCTTGGCGGACTAAGAAATCGTTGACGAAAGCATCTTCAACGTACACATATCTCAAGAACCTGCCGTATTTATCGGTCTCGGATACGTCTTTTTCTAAGCGAACGGTTTTACTTTCTACTAATTCTTTATTTTTATTTGACGCTTCCCTACCGAAACACTGAACCGGTTTTCGGGGATCAACTGTCTCCGGTGTATCAATGCCAATATAGCGGACTCTTTGACCGTCTTCGAGTTCAATCGTATCGCCGTCGATGACCCTTGCGACCTTGGCTTCTTGGGTGTTTTTGATCTCACGTGAGAGCTGGGAGGAATCACTTGCAGATGCAACTTGAGGTTGGTTTTTAGTTAGTGTTGACTCAAGACCCGCACGATTTTTTTCAAAAGGGAAAGTAATCAATAAAAGTCCAAAAATGATAAATAGCCCAGAAAAGAATAGAGGCACAAACTTTTTCAAATCTACTAAATTATACCATCATACGATTATTTCACTGTAATCCTATAGGTTTGCTTTCTGATATGTTTTTTGGTACAATATGAGGCCATTTTGATGGCTTTTTGCTAATTCTATGGGTACTATTTTTTGGAAAAAAGTTTTAACATTTGTGGCTGTTTTTGCCATTTTACTGCCGAATCTCGCGCCGATTGAGGCTGCGATTTTTGTGGTTACGGATCCGGTTAATGATACAACTCAAAGCGTACTAATAAATGAAGTGGTTTTCCAGCCAACGGCTGGCGGTCCGGAGTGGGTAGAAATCTATAATAACTCTTCCTCCACTTTGGATTTGACCAATTGGTCTATTAGGGACGCTACCGGCAGCGGGGCAGATATAAACTTAAGTGGAACAATTGCTGCCGGCCAGGTTAGGGCTTTTGCTTTCAGCGGGAATGTTTTAAATAATAGCGGGGTCGAGGATATTTTTCTGGTCAACAATTCTGGTACAACTATCGACCGGGTTCAGTATGACAATAGCAATAATATAAACAACTTGACTATTAATAGTTCCAGTGGCCAAAATTTGGGGTCAACTGGAAGTGGTGAATCTTTTGGTAGGGTAACTGACGGATCCACCACCTGGCAAGTTTTTGAGCTGCCGACTGCGGGGCTTGCCAACAATACTCCAACGTCGCGCAATCTAGTTTTTGCCGATACTTCGGATTTTACATGTAATCTGCAAGCACCTTGTTATAAAACGATTGGGAAAGCTATTGATATTGCAAACTCCGGCGCAGTAGTTAAAGTAAGACCGGGTACTTACTCGGAAAATTTAACCATTAGCAAACCACTCGCGCTACTCGGAGATTCTGGCAATTACACCCTATCCGGCGGCGGAAGCGGGGTTGGTATAACAATCGCCTCTGGGTCGGTAACCGTTAAGAATGCTAATATCGGCGATTTTGCTACTGGTATTGCCATAAGCGCAGGGGTCTTGGGCGCTGTGGTAGTCAACAATAACACTTTTACCAATAATACTGTGGCGGTTAATAACCAAAGCAGTACAGCCATAGATGCCAAGAACAATGACTGGGGAACCGGAAACCTAGCCGACATTGAAAGGCTTATTATTCATAGCGTTGATAGTAGCAGTCTGGGTACAGTAGATTACAGCACAATTGTAACTGCCTCCGGTGTAAAAAGTTATCAGGTTTTGGGCGGTGTCAATTTAGGGCCTGGCGGTTCAATTACAAAAATTGTTGGAACGTTGACTTTTAAGGCAACTGCCGGAAGCGGCGGGGCGACAATTGTCGCGGGCCAAGTCTCGGGTTCACCTCTTGAGGGTACTAACACAAAGGCTGTTACTTTCGATTCCTATTACACTGTTGATGTTAATTCGGGAGCAAGTATTAATTGGCCAATTCGCTTTGAAGTTCCTTATAATGATAGCAAATTCCCCACTTCTGATATTGCCAATAAAGACCAGCTAGTTGGTTTCTTTTTTTATAACGACACGCTTTCCAGTTGGCAAAGTTATGACGATTTAGGCGGGTTGGCTGCGGCCGGCTGTACTGCGAAAATGGGTACAAGTCACTCGCCAAATACCATATGGATCGATGCCTGCCACCTAACTACTTTTGTTGCTTCCGCCGATACAACAAAACCTACTGTCTCGAAAGATTTTAAAGCCGAAACGAATCCAACAAGTCTGGATTCGGTTAAGGTTAGCTGGCAAGAATCCGACGATAATTTAAGGCTTGTCAAGTATATTGTGCGATGGAAGCATGAAGCCACCGGCGAAGAAAAATCCGCGGAGGTTGATAATAAGACATCCGAATACTTAATACGCGGTTTGACACGCGAAGGCAAGTATTATGTGACCGTGAACGCTTATGATTGGGGAGGAAATATATCTTCAAGCTCTCTTGACCTTTGGGTGGATCGGACTGGACCCGCCAAGCCAACTTTGACTTTGGGCGGGGTTGGTCAGGGAACAGTTTATTTATCGTGGGAAAAGGTTTTAGATGCTATTGACTATATTATTTGGTATGGAAGACAAGGCACAAAATATGATTTTGCGGCAAAAGTCGGTAATGTTGGCAGCTATCAAGTTAAAAGGTTACCTTCAGAGACTTTCTACTTTGCGCTTACGGCGCTGGACCAGATAGGTAATAAGAGCGCTTTTTCCAATGAGGTCAATACAGGCCCGATTATCGGAAGCGTTGGTACGGCACCAGATAAACCTGCGGAGGGTTTTGCACCGGCCAAGGAGATATTAGGGCAAAAAGGGAAGGCTGGTGGAGAAAAACGGCTTTACAAGGTTTTAGAGTTTTTATTTCAGCTCTGGCGAGAGTTGAACCTCTGGCCCTGGATCTTATTTTGGCACTAAGATACATGGGATAAATATTTTTTGAGTTTTTTTAATGCCAGGGCGCGGTGGGAAATTTTATTTTTTTCTGTTGGTGACATTTCGGAGTAAGTTTTTTCGTATCCGTCCGGAACAAAAACAAAGTCGAATCCAAAACCGTGACTGCCTCTGGCCTTTGATATTAAATGACCATGAACTTCACCTTTAAAAATTTTGAGGCTTTTGCCGTCGTAGAGGGCAATGGCGTCGGTAACTTTAGTTTTAGTGTTCTTTCCTTTAATAAGGCTAACGGTTTTTTCGGCTCCCAAAGTTTTTAGAAAGAATTTTACGAATGGGCCGGGTAGGCCTCCCAATGCTTCAATTTCTAAACTTACATCAGTTACTAAAACCGGTTTTTTAATTTTTTCGTAAGCGGTTTTTGCTTTAGCCGTAATTACTTCATTAAGATTGAGTGACTGGATTTCTGGGACATCGAGCGTTGATACTTTGTGACTCGTGCCAAGAATCTGATTAATCTCCGCCAGTTTACTAATATTGCTTGTGACGACAACCAGGTCTTTTGGCCTAATTTTATTCATGTTGTTTGGCACTAATATACTAGTATATTAGTGGTTATTCATATTCGATGGTGGCCGGGGGTTTTTGGGTAATGTCGTAGACGACGCGATTAACGCCGCGGACTTCGTTGACGATTCTGGAAGATATCTTTTCCAAAACTGCGTATGGGATCTTTGACCAGTCTGCTGTCATAAAATCAATAGTATCGACAGCTCTTAGCGAAACAATGTAGGAGTAGGTGCGGCTATCCCCCATGACCCCTACGGATTTGACGGGAAGAAGGGCGGCAAGTGCTTGTCCTACCTTATTATATAATCCGGAAAGTTTTAGCTCTTCAATAAAGATTGCGTCGACTAATCTTAAAATGTCGAGCCTTTCTGTGGTTACTTCTCCTAAAATCCTGATTGCTAGCCCGGGGCCCGGAAACGGATGGCGGCCTAGAAACTCACCAGGCAAGCCCATAAGTTTACCGATTGCCCTTACCTCATCTTTGTAAAACTCTGACAATGGTTCTACCAACTCTAACTTTAGTCCCGAGGGGAGTGTAACGTTGTGGTGGCTTTTGATTTTGTCGGCGTGCTTTGAGGTTTGAGCCGATTCGACACGGTCCGGATAAATTGTCCCCTGGCCAAGGAATTTGATATTACCGAGCTTTTTGGCTTCTTCTTCCAAAGTTTTGAAATAAATTCCGGCAATAATTTTTCTCTTTTCTTCAGGATCGGTAATCCCTTTCAAAGCATTCAAAAAGACTTTCCCCTTGTCGGCAATCTTAAAGTTTTTGAATTTAACTTTCGTAATAACATTTTCAAGGTCGGGGAGATCATAACTGCGAAGAAGCCCCGTATTGATGAAGAGCAAGTGAAGTCTTGTACCGATTGCTTCTTTCAAAAGAGCTGCGGCAACTAAAGAATCTACCCCGCCGGAAATAGCTATTAAGACTTTTTCGTCTTTTGTCTGTTTTATAAGAGTTGTAATCATTTCTTTTTTGACCTCTTTTAGATTCCAGTCTTTTTTAACTTCAGCAATCTTGAAAAGAAAATTCGAAAGAATCGTCATGCCTTTTGGGGTATGTACGACTTCCGGATGAAACTGCACGCAGTAAAATTTCTTTTGGTCATTGGCCATAGCCGCGACTTTGGTATTTTTAGTTGACGCAATAATCTTAAAACCTTCCGGGAGTTTATCTACCTGATCCCCATGAGAGAACCAAACGGTCTCATGCCTTGCAAGGCCGGAAAAAAGGGGGCTTACCACTACCTCAATTGTTTCTTTGCCGAATTGTTTGTCTTGGTGAGGTGAAACGTTGCCGCCCAGCTGATAAGCCATTAACTGCTGACCGTAGCAAATACCTAAAATAGGTAATCCCAAATCGTAAATTTTTTTGTTGACTTGAGGGGCGTTTTTTTCGTAGCAGGAAAAAGGGCTTCCGGAAAAAATTAAGGCTCGTGGAGAAAGCTTAAGTAAATCTCGAGAAGAAATTTCCGGTAGTACTAGTTCACTTTTGACACCTAATTCTCTGATGCGTCTAGCAATTAAATGAGCGTATTGCCCTCCAAAATTAAAAACGGCAACCATTTAAATTAAAGCGGCAAGACTACTTGTGATTCTTTCTTTTTGTGGAATGGAGAGGTCTATCTTAAATTCTTCGCCGGTTAATTTTTCGTATACTTCCATATAACGTCCGGCTACCTTCGTTACGACTTCGGCTGATAATTTTGGCGGTTTGCCCTGACCGGTATACCCTTGGTCGGCAAACCATATTCGCATAACTTCCTTATCGTAATTTTCTACCTCTTCGCCTTTTTTAAATTTTTGCCTGTAAGTGCTTTTAAGCCAAAAACGGCTGCTGTCCGGTGTATGAATTTCATCAATTAGAATCAATTTACCGTTCTTATCCAAGCCGAATTCGTATTTAGTGTCTGCCAAAACAAATCCGCCTTTATCGGCTATTCGAGTACCTCTTTCAAATAATTTAATTGCCACTTTTTCGATTTGGTTCCAAATTTTTGGGGAAACTAATTTTTGTTTTATAATCTCTTTTGCTGTAATTGGTTCATCATGCCCACCCGGAGCGGTTGCCCTGGTAGTCGGAGTAATTACCGGTTTTTTGAGTTTTTGGTTTTTGACTAAGCCTTCAGGAAACTTTATGCCGTAAATTACTCTCTCCCCTTCGGAGTATTTTCTCCACAACGAAGTGTGCGTAACACCGGTTATGTAACCGCGGACAATAACTTCAACGGGGAGCGCTTGGCACTCGGAAACGAGCATAACATTTGGATCAATTGTGCCAATCATGTGGTTTTGGACAATATCTCGCGTCTTTTCAAACCAAAATTTTGAAAGGAGATTTAAAACGGCTCCACGGAAAGGGACAGTTCCCAAAACCCTATCAAAAGCCGAAATTCTGTCGGTAGCAATAAGAATGCGCAGATTGTCCTTTGTGTACCAGTCCCGGACTTTGCCGCTATTTCTCTTTCCAAGTTTCGGAATATTGATTGTATCTATGGCGTTTGGGATATTTTTAATAACAAGTCTTTTATCTATCATTTTTTCCCCTTTAAATACGCTTCCCAGCCAATGTTTTTAACTTTTAAGTTTTTTGCCAGGACTTCTTTTTTGATTTTTTCTTTATATTCGACAACCTTTTTTGAAATTTTTGGGTCGGATGCGCCAATGATTTGAGCGGCAAGGATACCGGCATTTTTGGCCCCATTGATACCAACAACGGCTACCGGCACGCCCGGCGGCATTTGGAACATAGAAAGAAGTGAGTCTATCCCGTCCAAAGATTTTGCCTTTACGGGAACGCCGATTACCGGAAGAGGTGTGAAGGACGCTATCGAACCCGGAAGGGCAGCTGCCCCGCCGGCGCCGGCAATTATTACTTTTATGCCTTTAGCTTTAGCGCTTTTTGCATACTGTGCTGTTTGGTCGGGCGCGCGGTGCGTAGAGAGAATTAAAATTTCATAACCGATACCGAATTCATCCAAAACTTTGGCGGCTTCGGACATGACCTCCAGATCTGAATCTGACCCCATGATAATTGCAACTTGCGGCTTATTCGTAGAAAAGCTCAGCTTATTCGCAGAAAAGCTTTGCTTATTCATTTTTAATCTCCATCTGTAATTCTTTCAAAAACATCAGGCACCTTTTTGGGGCTAGACCTGTATGTTTGGCAGGATCGAGCAGTAATGAAATTTTATCAGGTTTCACAAACTTCGTAATTATTTTATCCTTTTTAAGCATTTCAACCAAGGGGTTACTTTTGTCGTCATTCATCGCGTTCCAGGATTCCATGGCAATCTCGCGAATTACTTCATGGATCTTTTGCCTATCAGCGCCGTTTTTGACCGCTTCCATCATCAGTGTTTCGGTTGCGGCAAACGGGCCGAATTTTTCCAGATTCCTTTTGATACTTTTTTCAAAGATAACTAGGCCTTTAACTAGCTCGGTAGTAACTTTTAAGATCTCGTCTGCAGCCAGAAATGATTCCGGAATAAAAATTCTTCTTGAAGCACTGTCGTCTAAAGTCCGCTCAAGAAGAGTGTTTGCGGCGTTGTTCCAAGCGATATCGGTAAGTGACGAAATATAACGGGCAAGGGAGCAAATTTTTTCGGCTTTATCGGGATTTCTTTTAAACGGCATGGCAGACGAACCGACCCTTTTTTCTCCGCGGGGTTCTGACCACTCGCCAAAGTTTGGAGACTGCATAATCCTCAGGTCAAAAGCGAATTTGTGGAGTGACTGGGCAATCCCGGAAAGGACAAAAGTTAGATGTAAATCGGTTTTTCTGGGGTATGTTTGATAGTTAACTATTGTTTCGGCAAGACCCAGGTCTGCCATAACTTGCCTACTCATTTTAAAAGCGTCAATCGATTTACCATCTAATAACTTTACGTAGGAAGCGCTGGTTCCGACTGCCCCTTTCATGCCTTTGGCCCGCAAGTTTTGTCTAAAAAATCTTAAGAGTTTTAAATCGTTCAATAAATCCTGGGCATAGGTGGCAAAACGGTATCCTAAGGTCGTCGGTTCGGCCGGCTGGAGATGGGTGTAACCCATACAAATCAGATTTTGGTATTTTTGAATACTTACGGCAAAACTCTTAAGCAACTCTATCAATTCTTTTTCAATGATATTTAGAGCATCGTGAATATTTATTATTTGGGCGTTATCTTCAATATCAGTACTGGTCGAACCGAGATGGATTTTGCCGCCGGATTTACCTGACTGCTCGGCAAACGTGCGGATTTCGGCCATTAAATCATGGTATATTTCTTTTTCGATTTCGTGGGCTCTTTCGATATCAATATTCTCGGCATTTTTTTTAATGGAGTTGAATTCATCATCTGTTAAAAGTCCAGCTTTTTTTTGGGCTTTTGCTAAAGCTACCCAAACTTTGCGCCAAGTTTTTCGCTTGTTTACTTCGGAAAATATCCGGCGCATCTCCTGCGAGCCATAACGCCAGGAAAATGGTGATTGGTAATTTGTAAAATCAATTTTGCTCATGTTGTGATTTTAGAAAGTTTCTTGGATTTTAAAGCATTTTTAATTTCAATGGCAACTCGCCTTCCCATAGATATTGATTGCCCGTAAAGATAGCCTGAATAAGGTGTAGCAAAGATTCCCGGGCTCCCCGGCATTCTTGGTGATACATCAAAAACTACTATTTCTTTTTTAGGCGGACCGGGCGTTACAACTGCCTGCAAACTAAATGGTCCGATAACCCCCGGAGTAAACATTTCCTTCGCGGCATTTACAAATCTTTCACCGATTTCGAAAGCCGGTTCTAAAAGTGACTCGAGCGTTGTTACAGCAATGTGACCCGCCTCTTCGTAAGTGACGTTATCCCTAACTTGATGTTGATAAATTCCTGGTAATCTTATAAATCCATCTAAGTTTGTTTGTCTTCTAGTATCCGTACCGATCAGTTCTAATCTATTATGGAGAGAGGAATAAAAAAAGTTATAATTTACCTGAACTCCTAAAAGGAATTCTTCTATAACTGCTTCTTCAAGGGCCTTCTTTGTAATTCTTCCATCTTTGATCAATCTCTGCGACTCTGCCTCATATTGGCCTACTGAATTGACTACAAAAAATGCTCTTTCAAAACCTCGCTCATTTTCTAAGACTTTTACTATTACCAGGCGGTCGATATCGTTTGGGCTTTTAAATTGTTTAGGAAATCTAATACCCGCTTTTTGTAAAAGATCGTATTGATTTGGTTTTTCAGTCCTTTCCTCTACACGCAGGAGTCTGCGATTGCCAAAAATTGGAATGTCAAAATCGTTTTCTATAGCATCGTAATTGTTAATGTAAACTTCAAATGACCTGTGGGGAATGAAAATCGCATTTTTGCTTTTGAGGATTTTTATGATTTCTGGTTTTAGGATATCCTTAAATTTTTCGACGTATAGAACTTCGTCGACGCAACCTAAAGAGCCATTTGATTTAAAATAGTTTGCATAAGTTTTGTCGCGGCCTTTTTCAACAACAACCAGAGTGTCAAAACCTTCGTCCTTGGCGCCACGACAAACATCAAGAGCACTGTGACTGCCTAAAACGGCAATTGTGGGTTTTTGTGATTTTTTAGACATAAATTACTTCTTCCCTTTTTGGACCCACACCTATAAATGTGATTGGTACGTTCGTTATTTTTTCGATAGTTCTTATATAATTTTGGGCGGCTTTTGGAAGTAGGGTAAATTTTCTTATTTTAGAGATATCTTTTTTCCAACCATCTAATTCCATATAAACAGGTTTACATTTTGATAAGAAGTCGGCATTTCCTGACAAATAATCAACTTTTTTATCACCAATCGTATAGCCGACACAAATTTTGATTTTTTTGAAACCTGAAAAAATATCCAGTTTGGTAAGAGCCAGCTGATTTACTCCATTAACTTCGGCTGCCGCTTTTAATAAAACCAGATCTAGCCAACCGGGGTCCCGAGTCCGACCGGATGTGGTGCCAATTTCGTGACCTTTTTCTATGATTAATTGCCTTTCTCGCCCTTCTATTTTGGTGGGTATGGGCCCGGCACCGACTCGCGTTGTGTAAGCTTTGGTAATACCAATTATGTTGTTGATTTTTTTGGGATGAAGATCAAATGATTTCCAAATACCGATGATTCCCGTATTTGAAGATGTAACGAAAGGGTATGTACCGGCATCAACATCCAAAAGCCACCCTTGTGCCCCTTCAAAAAGGATATTTTGGCCTTTTTGAATGGCTTTTTGCATAATAGGTATTGTCCTGCCAATAAGTGGTTTGGTAACTTTGGCATAATTTTGGAATTGAGTTAGAATTTTTTGATACGAAAGTTCTAGAGCAAAATATTTATTCTGAAAATCGATTTCTTCTTTCAATAACTTCGAAAAATCATTTTTATAAAGATCGCCTACTTGTAGACCTACCCTTTCGACTCTATCGGCATAAGCAGGACCGACTCCCCTGCCGGTAGTGCCGATTTTTTGTCTGCGGGTATTTTCCCGAAGGCCATCTTTTAACTTGTGCCACGGCATGGTCAAAGTTGCCGACGGGTCGATTATTAAGTTTCGCCATGAAACTCCCGCTTTTTTTAATTGTTTGAATTCATCGTCGATTAAAGATTCCAGGTCGCAGGCAACGCCTCGACCGACGAGGCAGATTGTTTTTTTATTAAAGATTCCCGATGGAACAATGTGGAGCGCGAACTTACCAAAGTTATTCTCTATTGTGTGGCCAGTATTCGCGCCACCATTGAAACGCGCAGCGACATCGGCATTTTGAGCCAAATCGTCGATAATTCTACCTTTGCCGGAATCTCCCCAATCGACTCCGATAATGGCTGTTACCCCTTGCCAATTTTTAAGTGATTTTTTCATATTAATTTAAAATTTTAGCCAAGGATTTCGATTTGATCGCGTCTTTAATCTCCATAGCAATTCGACGGCCCGTAGAAACTTCCTTGTCGTAATAAAGGGAAGCATACGGTGACCCGTTAATAAAAAGGTTAGTCCCGGCAACGATGCGGCAGGAAATCTCAATGATATAAAACTTTTGCTGGGGGGTGATAATCGTTTCCAGGCAAAAAGGACCCCATAAACCACCCGGCATTAGTTCTTTAGATTCCCTTACTACCCTTTCACCCATTTCAAAGGCATCTGCTAAAAGCGATTCCCTAAGAACGAGCGGGCTATTGCCAACCACTACAAATGAAGGTTCTATACCTAAACCTTGCTGGTTTTGCGAGGGGATACGGCCAAGCGAATCAACGTTGGTTTCATAGCGTTTATCAATTGAAAGGATCTCAAGTTTATCGGTAAGTGGCGAATAAAAATAATGAATGTAAAGCGGGACACCTATAACATATTCTTGAATAAGATGCGGTTTGTTTTTAAGACTTTTAATACGAAGGGCAAATTGTTTTTTGTTTTTAGCAAAAAAGTATCCATGACCGCCGGCAGCACCATATGTTTTTACAAGAACGGGTTTATCAATTTCATTTGGTGTATTATATTTTCGGGGGACAGGGATTCCCGCTTTTTCCATCCATTCCCTTTGTTTAAGCCGGTCCGATTCCCAATCTAGGACTTTTTTATTGCCAAAGTAAGGAACCTTCATTTTCTTATTTTCTTCCAGCCCTAAATAGGCAACAAAGGAGCCATGGGGAATAATGATTGCCTTTTCTTTTATTAGTATACTTTCGATTTTTGGAAAATCCGAATAGCTTTTAATTTCGATTATTTTGTCGATAAAATTAAAGCGTCCGTAAAGTGAGATGCGGTCGGAAGTACAAACCAAGAGGGTTTTAAATCCTTCGTCGTGGGCGCCTTTTAATATCTGCAGGGCGGAGTGAGAGCCCAGAGTTGCAATTTTGTAGCGTTTGTAGGCCTCCATTGACGTATTCTACTCTGGTTTTCCAAAAAATGCAAAAAAGGCTATAGTTTTTATACGGTGGGAATTGGGGATATTAAAGTCGATAAAATAATTGGCTATGTGCTTTTGGCGGCGGGAGTCTTGATGATCATTCTCCTTATCTTTTTAATCTCCAATGTACTGACCAGGAAAAGTAAACCGTCGCAAGTATTTAATGTTGAAGCGCCAACTTTTATCTCTTAATGGTATTTATTGCTTCGAGCGGATCTAACATCGCCGGCATTGGGATAAAGCTTGTCAAAGACATTAAAGTCCCAGTTAAGGGATAGTTGGCTTGCTGCTTGATTTTACTTTAGCTTTAGGTTAAAGTTATTTGCATAATTCTAATTTCTGCCCCCAAAAAATAATGCCACTAAAAAAATCTACAGAAAGAAATATCTCGAATAATGAGATTTCTCTAAAGAGGGGAATTTCTATTCTTAAAATTAATTACACTGAAAAACTCCAAAAGGTAAATATTTATCTTGCCACTATTTTTCTTCTAATTTGGATATTCGTCGGGCTTTTTGCATCACTCGTCGTACTTCAAAGTGTTAAACAGGGATTTTTAAACGGCATTTTTAGCAAAGCTCAAGCCCCTGTTTCTCAAACACAACCTCAAACCGAAGCTGACCTGCCGGGTGTAGGAAAGGTAAATATTGCCTGTACAGAACAGGCACTGTCGCAAGATGCGATTCAAAGAGTTATGACAAGGGGTGACACTTCGGTTCTTACTGCAGACGAAAAAGCAAAACTGGAACCGTGTATTGTGGCTCCGGCAAGCACCACACCTTCGGCCACACCAAGTGCACAGTAGTTTTTATCTAAGGTCTAATGTTTCGGATTCAAAGATTATATCTTTCGGTTTAATAATGACTCGGCGAGGACCTTTTTCAACATAGCCCGCATCAAGACTCTCAAATCTATTTTTTCTTATTATCTCCTGAGTTTTTATTACATCTTCGGCTTGAATAAAAAGCGCATAGTCTTGACCCATATTAAATGTTTGATACATTTCGTCATCTGAAAGATTTGCATGTTTTTGGATAAAAGTAAAAATCTCTTGAGGCTTAAAGATCTTATCTATAATATAAGTGAAGTTGCCTCGCGCCCGCATGACCTTCCTTAATCCATGCCCGGTAATGTTAGAAATGTAATGAATATCAATATCCGCATCTAAAAGATTCTGGATGAGTTTGGCGTAAATGTTTGTTTTAGTTAAAAGTGCTTCACCATAAGTTTTTCCACTTGGAAGTTTTGTCTGATAACCATTTGGCAATTTTCTGGAAACTGCTCTTGCCAGTGAAAGCCCATTACAGTTGATACCGTTTGATTTAACTAGGATTATTCTATCTCCTGCCTTTAATTTTTTGTCTGTTATAAGTCGCTTTCTATCTCCTATAACCCCAAAGGCTGACCCGCCTAAATCTATCGTTCCCTTTTCTATAACACCTTTTAACGTTGGTGTTTCTCCTCCACCCCAAGTCGCCATTGATATTATGCAAGCCTCGCGCCAACCATTTATAAAATCAATCATCCTCCTTTTATCCTCTAACCAGCTGTTATCTTCGATTGCCCAATACGCATGAACCACGCGCGGTTTTGCTCCAACCGTAATCAGGTCATTAATAATAGTTGCAACCGTATCGTATCCAATTACATCGTAATACGTTTTGGCGCCACTGCGCATTGCGTCGGCGACTAGGTTTTTGGTGCCGAGCCCTTCGACTACGGATGCCATTAAAATACCATCTTGCTCCCAGACAAAAGCGGATTCTCCGCGACTGTCGGAAATTTCTTTGAAACCCGATTTTTCTTTTATGATTGTCTGGCGGGCCGCAAGCTGTGCTAATTTTTTGACAGGGTCTTTGGTGTCATAATCATCGCCGACTTGGGCATAAGTTATTTTTTTCATGAGCTTTGGGCGAATTTTACCATGTTTTTTATAATAAAGCCCGGAGAGTTACCACTAACTGATCTTCTCCAATTTGGGTATTGAGTAGCGTCAACAAATTTTTCCGGGTGAGGCATAAGGCCTAAAATTCTCCCTGTTTGGTTGCAAATTCCGGCAATGGCATTCACCGATCCGTTTGGATTTTGGGGATACTTTTGGGTTGGGTTTCCTTTTTCATCAACGTATTTTAAAACGACAAGATCTTCATTCTCAATCTTCTTGATGATATTTTGGGGAGCATCAATTCTGCCTTCCCCGTGATTAACTGCAATGTCAAAAATTTCATTTGACTGGGGTAAAAAAACGCACTTACTTTTTTGAACTTTTACTTTAATCCAGCGGCATTCAAAATGGCCGCTCTCGTTTTGGGCGAGGGTTGCATCCATTTGGCCGAATTTCGTAAATGGCAGAAGGCCAGTTCTGATTAGAGTTTGAAATCCATTGCAGATACCAATGACCAGTCCATATTTGGCGACGAAATCTTCTATTTCATTTTTCAAAAAACTAACAAGTTCTACCGCCAAGATTTTCCCGGAGGCGACATCATCCCCATAAGTAAACCCTCCGGGAAGCGCTAAGATATTAAATTCTTTTAAGCGTTTACTTTTGCCCCTCAATTCATTTACATGGACAAATTTCGGAGATGCGCCGAATTTTTCGAACGCATAGAAAAGTTCTTCGTCGCAATTGGTGCCGTCAGTCCTCAAAATACAAACTTTAGGTTTTGTCACTGGTGAAAAATCTCCTTCATCGGTTTTTGCCAAGCATTTTTTAACTTTTTGATTGGTGTTTTTAATAAAGTCTTTTGGCCGGCATTAATTTCGATTATTTCTTCCTCCTGAGTTTCGCCTATTATTTTGTGAGGAACGCCGGCGAAAGCCTTTTTGGCGATTTGGACACTTTCGACTTCTACTAAAAAGGTTCCAGCTGTTTCAGAAAATAAAACAAAATCCGGTCTTCCTTTGGTAATTTTGGCTATATTGATGCTTGCTCCACATCCGCCCCCAAAAGCCATTTCTGCAAGAGTTGTTGCAACACCGCCTTCGGAGATATCGTGACAGGAGAGAATTTGTCCGCTTTCAACTGCCTGAGAGATGCTTTCTAAAACTTTATTTATATTTTTAGTGTCGACTTTAGGGATACTAGGTGACGATGAGTTTGTAATATCAAAATAAGCGGAAGCACCAAGATTTTTAACGTCGGGGTTACCAACCAGCACAATCGTTGACCCTACTTTTTTGAAATCAGAGCTGACAGTTTTAGCAACGTCTTTAATTTTTCCGAAAACGGAAATTAAAACGACCGGAGGTATTTTTAAGATTCTTCCGTCCGGATATCTGTAAGTTGAAGACAGGCTATCTTTACCGGAAATAAAGGGCATTTTTAAAATTTTGGCCAAGAAACAAAGTGCGTCGACCGCGCTATCTAGTGCTGCCAAAGATTCTTCATCCGGGAATGGCCAGATAAAATTGTCTATTAAGGCTGCATCTTTTATTTTCCCGCCAATGGCAACAAAATTGGAAACGGCTTCAGTAAGAGCCCAAATGCTTCCCCAATAAGGATCAAGGTTGTTAAGGGCTGGATTCAGGCCATGAGTTACTACAACTCCGTATGGTTTAGAAAGAATCGGGCGGACAATCGCCCCGTCATTCGGAGCATCAAAGTCCACTCCACCAAATGGGTGCATAGCATTTGTCCCTTGAACATTGTGATCGTAAAGACGGACAATTGGTTCTTTGGAGCAAACATTGCCGTGAGATAAAATCCGCAAAAATATTTTTTCTAAATCTTTAGGAACGGACGGTAATTCCCCTCCGATGGCCACTCTCTTCGACCTACCAACCATTCGGCGCTGAGGCAAACCGCTATGTAAAAAGTCCATGTTCAAAGAACA
Source organism: Candidatus Curtissbacteria bacterium (assembly GCA_030647775.1). GTDB lineage: Bacteria > Patescibacteriota > Microgenomatia > Curtissbacterales > GWA2-41-24 > JACPKK01. Next base: position 186,253 of record JAUSJC010000010.1, on the reverse strand, counting down.
GACTGTTTTATTTTTGTAACTTACATGAAGTTTCTTTGATCCGTCAAAATTTCCGATTACGGTCGCCTCGACATTGTAGAGTTTGGCAATTTCTAATACTTTCTTGAGGTTTTTTTGATCAGTGGCAATAACCATTCTTTCCTGAGACTCTGAAAGAAATATTTCCCAAGGGGCAAGGCCGGGATATTTGAGAGGAACTTTTTCCAGATAAACACGGGCGCCAACAACTTGACCCATTTCTCCGGCAGCCGACGAATATCCACCGGCTCCGCAATCCGTAACAGCGACAATTAGACCGAGGTCTCGCAGGTGAATAATGGTATCTATGACTCTTTTTTCTTCAATGGCGTTGCCGATTTGAACAGCTGAACCGGAAACAGAAATGGTCTGAGATGTCATTTCCCCCGAAGAAAATGTTGCACCATGGATGCCATCACGGCCGGTTCTCCCACCAAGAGTTAAGATGAGATCACCTTTTTTGGGTTTACCTTTTTGGGCCCGATTTTTGGGAATCAAACCAAAAGCGCCAACTGCCACAGTAGGCTTTGCCCTGAAATCGTTATGAAAATGGATTGATCCATTATTGGTCGGGATACCAACGCGGTTGCCATAATCACGAACTCCGGCTACAACCTTTCGCAGCAAATAATCAGGCGGCAAACAACCCGGGGGCAGTAATTTTGGGGGCATATTGGGAGACGCAAAACAAAAGATGTCTGTAGAAATGATTGGTTTTGCGCCCTGACCGGTTCCCAGAACATCGCGGAAGACTCCGCCGGAACCGGTCATTGCCCCACCATAGGGCTCGATAGCTGAAGGGCTGTTGTGGGTTTCAGCTTTACCACAAATAGCGTATCCGTCATAAAAATCAATGACTCCGGAATTATCAACAAAAGCGCTGACAATAAGTGCCGGATTATTTTTAACTGTTTTTTTAATTCGGGAAAATAACGGTTCTTTATTTTTGCCGTCGATTACAAGCTTTGCCTTAAAGGTTTTATGAACGCAGTGTTCGCTCCAAGTCTGGGCAATAGTTTCTACCTCACAATCTGTTGGATCTCTTTTAATTTTTTGGAAATAATTTTTTAAAATCATCATCTCCTCCAAATTTAAGAAGAGCTTATCTTTTGAAAGTTCCATCAACTTTCCCGTATCTAAATTCCTGATCGGAATTGTTTTGATGTCTCCAATGGTACCTGTAATAAGAAGAGTTTTTGGAGAAGTTTTGACAACGTATTCAACCGTTTTATTGACTAGCAACCTTTCAGTAATTTCCGCCAGCTCGTCTTGTGATAACTTTCCGAAGAAAGCATATTCCCATGAAGAATCTGCTGCTTTTGGGTTTACACGTATGTCTTTGCCGGCTTTTATAAGCGATGCGGCTTCCGGGTTCATGACGCCTGGTTTATAAGCTACTTCGATGGTTTTTGCCGCTCCTTTTAAGGCTGATCGGCCGATAGACATCTGCTGGCCGATAGGTTCGACTAAAACTTTTTGGGCAAAAACAAGAGCCTGCGCGCGGGTTACGCCTTCCAAACGATAAACCTTGGCAGTGCGAATATTTTTGATCGACTTAATTTTTAGGGTTCTTCGGATTTCCTCCAGAAGATCCTGCCCTCTAGGATCCGTCTCACTCTTAGAAATAACTCTGATTTCGTGAATCATTTTGGTAATGATACAACAGCCAAGCGCTTTTTTCTATTTAAGCAATAATCCGGGGACGATATATCAGTATTGAGATTTACTCGAAAGGGTAGTATTAAAATTTAACTTTTGTGTAACCTAATCGCGTCTATCACTTGCTTAGAAATCGGTCGAAGATCGTTGGGAGCCAACAGTACTCCACTAATGACGACGCAAGGGGAGCGTCTGCTTTTACATGATCCGCAGTAGTCTTCGGATCAAATTCAGGTTTAGATCCTTGTCCTTCAACAGCCATAAGTGGGGCAGTTGACTATAAGATACAACATTCCTGCATTCCCTATCAATAATTATGCTCAATCTTTTAATGAGGGAAATTGAAAAATATGGCAATTTTTAGTATAATTCGTTTCGCTTTTAGGAAGAAGGGCAATCGCCCCGCCAAAAATTGAATATTTAGGCGGGGAGGAAAGTCCAGACAGCACAAAGCAAGGGATGGAACGTAAGTTCCGACGTGTAAAAGCGCTAGTGCCGAATTGAGAAATTGATTTGGACGGGTTCTGAGTTAACAGAACTTGAGAGCCACAGAGACGAGCGACAGTCTAAATCGAAAGATAAGACTGACGAGTGAAACGCTGGCAATCCTCCCTGCTGCAACCCAGAACAGAACCGTTACTACCAAGCTTTGGGGAGGTTCTAAATAGGGGCATCAGCTTAAAACGCTGACTAGATGATAAATATCGTTTAGAGATAGATGATTGCTAAAACAGAATCTGGCTTTAGATAGGTACTACATCCGTAAGGATGGAACTATCGCAAGACAGATCTGTTCCAAACAGAATCTGGCTTACTCTCTTCCTAAAAGTCTATTTATTCTCGATCTTTCCTTCGGCTATAAAATCTTTAATAATAATTTTAATGACAAGAACTACCGGGATAGCCAGAAATGCTCCACCTATGCCGTCTAATTTAGCTCCGATCAAAAGCGCAATTATTACGGCGGCCGGCTGAAGACCGACTACTTTGGACATGACCATAGGAACTATTAAATGGTTCTCAAGCTGTTGAATGATAAAAAACAGCGCAATAACTGCCAAGCTCATTACCGGACTGATCGTTAGGCCAACTAAAAGCGCTGGGACTGCGGAGACGATTGGCCCGATGATTGGGATTATTTCCATAATTCCAGCAACTAGCGCCAGTGGAATGGCAAAGGGTATTCCTAAAATTGTTAGGCCAATATAAGTGAGTACACCCACGAGTAGTGAAAGTGTAAGTTGTCCTCTTACCCATACACCTAAACCTCTTTCAATTTTTGAAATTAAATCTACTACTCTAGTCTCTTGTCTTCCAGAAAAAGGTGACGAGATTAACTTCACAAATGTTTTCCAGTCTAAAAGAAGATAAAAACTCAATACTATAAGCATCAGAAGGAAAAATATACTCGAAAAGATCGCGGTCGAGATATATACTGCATTACTGGCTACTTGATTAATTTGTCCGGATATAACCTTAGATACATCGTCTACCGGTATTTTATTAAAAACGATAAAATCATTTATTGAGGAAATTATTTTGGGTAAGTCTGAAACGAATTGGGATGTTTGAGAGACAAGTGGCGGAATAATAATTCCAATCACAAACGAGATTATTGCTATTAGTGAAATATAAATAATAAGTACAGCTAGCGGTCTTGGGACTTTTCTGGCGCTGAGCCATTCAACAGGTTTTAGAAGAGCCGAAATTAATATGAGGCCTAGAAAAACTAGTATAATAATTGATTTGATCTGTATTAGCAACCATAGACCTATGCCAAAAAGAGCAATAAAAACTATAGTTTTATAAGAGATTTCTATTCTGAGAGGCGTGTTGTTTTTATCCACTGGAACGAGTATATCTCAGGAGTGAGATATTGGCAAATCCTGGAGAGAGATGGTTTTTTCTAATTCTTGTCTCCAGTTACTATTTGTTATGTCGAAGACTTTCATATCTTCGAATTTCGGAAACCAGGTTTTTTGTCTCCTTATCAGACCATGAATATCGCCCTTTAATCTTTCCAACGCATCATCTAAGCTGATCTGCCCTTGTATGTATCTGGTAATCCACCGATATTCTAAACCTAGATTATCCAGCCAAACCCCGTTTACACCACTTTTAATCAGACTCCCGACCTCCTGGATCATGCCCTGGTCTAATCTTGCCTTGAGCCACTTGTCGGCGGTTGTATAGAGATAATCGTTGGGGGCAGTTAAGCCCACTGTTAACAGCCGCTCCGTAATTGGCCTGGGGCTCTTGTGCTGATTTACTTTGGAAAGATTTATTTCGATTGCCCTTATCAAGCGCCTAGGGTTATTTTTATCTGACTGATTCAAAGAGGTAGCTTTTTGTGGATTAATATTTAGAAGCTTTTTGTAAAGGTCCGGTATGCTTAGCTTTTCCAGAACTGACCTTAGTTTATAATTTGGAGCGATACCTTCTGTATCTACCCCTTTTAATAGAGCATTTATGTAAAAGGCAGTACCCCCAACAATTATTGGCAGTTTTTGTTGTTTTTTTAAATCGTTGATTTTGTCGGTTGCGAATTTTAGGAAATCAAAAACCGTGAAACAATCGCCAGGTTCTACTAAGTCAAAGCCGTGAATTTTTATCCCGTCTACTTTCCAATACTTACTGTGCTTTTTTATTTTTGATTCGGGGCTTACTTTGCCGGTTCCAATATCGAGATTTTTGTAAACCTGGCGGGAATCGGCAGAAATTAACTCACCGTTAAATTTTTTAGCAAGAGAAATTGCCAGATTAGTTTTGCCTGTCGACGTTGGTCCAAATACTACTAACATCGATAATTTGCCAACCTTCGCCCGGGGTGAGACTTGGGTATTTTTGGAAGTAACTTTCATTTATTGAAAACTGTGCCCTTTCTTGTGGGCCAATGGTAACATAATTTATTCCGTATTGTTTTATTAAAGACTCTGACTCTTGTCCGCCTAAATAAATTAGGCGGACGTCTTTTTCTCTTTGGCTATAGTCAACTCCATGACTCCAAAGCCAGCCTGCAAATCCTAAAAAGATTGACCTGCCGCTTATGGCGGCAATTGGGTTATTATGGTTTGAGGCCGTAACAAATATAGAATCTTTGGAAGTAGCCTTTTTGATATTGTCCGCCACTTCAAGATCCTGATTTGAAAAAATTCTATAATTTGTGGCCGGTGTAAAGGTTCGGAATATATCAATAGAACCGGCAAAAATCATTAAAAACACAATAACGACCCCTGCGATTTTTTTAAAAAAAGTTTCCAGGAAAAATTGGTCATAGAGAAAATAGGCAACGACAATGCAAGATGCAAAAAACCAGTAAACTAAAAGTTTGCTGTTATCAAAATCCCAGGGCTGGAAGATGAAAATGTTTGAAAGTATAAAAACGGCAAGGAATGGTAAATAGATATAGAAAAGATTTTTATTTTTTTTGAAGAGCCATATAAGCGAAATAACAAGCATCGGAGCAAATAACCCAAGATTTTTTAGCCAAAACCAAATAATGTTTTCTCCAGCGGTCCAGCCCGGTTTATACGCTATGAAATGTAAAAAGTTTTGAGAAGGCGCAATCGCCGTCAAGATTGGTACAGACAAAAATGCGGTAATCAGTGCAAAAATGAGCCAATTCCCAAGCATTGCTTTTTGGTTCTTAGACTTAAGAATAGAAAGCGGGCAAACCATGAGTGAGATTAAAAATACAAAGAACAAGCTATGTGCTTGCACCAGTGGTAAAACTCCCGAAAGAAGCCCGGCAAGGAAAAAATATTTTCTCCGATTTGCCTTTGCTCCCCTATACAAAAGAATTAAAACTACTAAAGTGAGTGGGAAAACGAAAAGGAAGGATCTTTGGGGCAAAAAATATGCCAAATAAGTATTGATCCACCAGTAACCGTTCTCTTTGATATCGGTATATTGACGCGGCAAACTCGTAAGAAATTTAAGAAGCGGTTTTTGTGAAAAAAATAGATCCTGAAAGAAATAATAAAATCCAAATCCGCCATTAACAAAAAATAATAAAAGAGAAAGAAAAACTATTTTTTCATTTTTAAAGAAATTTTTAATAAAAAGTCTGGCCGTGTAAATCCCGAGAAGCCCGATCGAAAAAGTCGTTATAAATAGGGCGAAACTTAAATTCGTAACTCTGGCAATTTGAGCAGTTATTAAATCGGCAAGTATTGGATAACCCACTTTGGTCCCAGCCATAATCGGGTTGTCGATGACGAATTTATTTGACGATAGAAATTTATTAATTAGGGTCAGGTGAAAAACTAAATCGCCGTAGAGGTTAATGTGACCTACATACCACCCGTCCGGTTTTATCTGGAGCATATTTTGACTCATGTGAAAATAAAGGAAGCCGAAAATGCCAAAGGTTAGTAAAAAATATAACTTCTCTGATCTAGACATCTGCAATTTATTATATATACTTCTAATATGAGTAGGAAACTCTTCATTTTTCTAATTGTTATTACTTCCTTTTCGCTTTTAATCCGGCTTTACAGGTTATCCGAACCAAATCATTATTATTTTGATGAGGTTTACCATGTTGTTACAGCCAGGGCGTATGCCGCCAATAATCCCGCTGCTTATGACCCGTTTTCACCTCCACCGGAAGAAAAAACAGCTTTCGACTGGCTACATCCGCCACTTGCCAAATTAATTCAGGCAGGATCAATAAAAATTATTGGCGATAATCCGACTGGATGGCGACTACCAAGCGCAATTTTTGGGACGGCAATTATTCCGGCGACATTCATACTTGCGTATTTAGTTTTTGGACGAACAGCGGCGATTTTTGTGGCATTTGTTATAGCCTTTGAAAATCTAACTTTGGTGATGTCAAGGATTGCCATGAACGATATATTCTTGACTTTTTTTACCATTTCCGCATTCATATTTACCTCACTTTATGTCAAGCGACGCAAATTTAAATATTTGCTGGCAACCTCTGTTTTTTTAGGGCTGGCTGTTGCCTCTAAGTGGTCGGGCATTTATGCAATTGTTACTATTTTTATTTATATCTTCTTTATGGATTTGAAGACGGGCATATTTAAAAAAAATAATTTGCTTCTATTGATATTGCCTCTTTTGATTTACGTCTCTTCGTATGGACAATTCTGGCTGCAAGGCCACAATGTCCAGGATTTTATAAATTTGCATAAACAAATATGGTGGTACCAGAATCGACATGATTTAAAACATCCGTACGGAACAACTGCAATTTATTGCGCTCCAAGCGGTTTGGAAGGAGCCAAAACTTTTTGTCCGTGGATATTGGACGCCCGGCCTATATATTTTTCGTACGAGCAATACGGACAAAAAGCCGGATATATTTATGCGCTTGGCAATCCGCTAATTTATTGGTTCGGAATCGCGGCAATCATTTATCTTTTGCGAAGTTTGATGGTGAAACCGCAAAAAGAGCTGATCTTGGTTCTACTAGGCTATTTTATCTTCTGGGTGCCTTGGATTTTTGCACCAAGGATACTTTTTATGTACCACTACCTGCCGTCGATCCCCTTTCTTTCTATTGCGATTGGTCTTCTACTTTCAAAGTTATGGAAAAGAAATCGGCTTGCAGTTATTGTAATTATTGCCATTTTTGCTGTAACTTTCTTTTATTTTTATCCAATTACATCCGGATTGCCAATAAAAACTTCATCGATTGGTCAGTACATGTGGTTTAAAACCTGGAAGTAGTAATTTTGGTTAATGGACGGCGGTACGGATTGTACCTTTGTGATTAATCAATTTGTCTAGAATCTCGAAACGGCGGTCTTTTTCTTTGTGAGAAACATCGTCCCCTAATGCTTTGGTCGCCGCAGTATTTGGCCTTGAGGAATATTTAGAAACATAACCATATGCAAAATCGGCAGACTTTGCCAGTTTAATAGTACTTTGGAATTGCTCTTCAGTTTCACCAGGAAAACCGACAATAATATCCGTTGAAATTTGGGCCCCTTTAATTTTAGATTTGATTTTGTTGACTAAATTTAAATACTCTTTGGCTCTGTACCATCTGTTCATCCTTTTTAAAACTGTATCGTTGCCTGATTGAACGGCTAGATGTATGTTCCTATCGATTTTCGGGTTTTGAGCGATAACATCAATGAGCTTATCGGAAAAATCCCAGGGGTTAGATGATATGAATTTTACGGTTTTTATGCTTTTAATTTTACAAACCTCCTCCAGAAGATATGGGAAAAGAGTTGGGATGCGAAAACGGCCAAGATGCTTAACAATCACCGGTTTTACTATACGACCGCTTGGAAGTTTGTAGCCTCGTGCATTTTTTTTAACCAGATCTGCTCCATATGAATTTACATTTTGGCCAAGTAAGGTAACTTCTTTTGCGCCGCGTCTTGCAAGGTCTTTGATTTCATCGATGATATCTACAAGCGGCCTGGAAATTTCACGACCCCGAGTGAATGGAACGACACAAAAAGTGCAGAAATTGTTACAACCATTGGAAATGGGAACCCATGAATGGGTAACATCTTGTCGCAGTGCCGGATAATCAAAGCCCACTTCCTCCAATGGTAAAAATTCATCTACTTGAGGCATCCTTTTTCGCAGGTCTTTTAAGTATTTACCGGTTCCGTCACGGGTGGCCATTCCGACCATGCAGCCGGTTATAACAATTTTGGGTTTTTCCGCCGGCTGGCGGATTTTGGTGATATTTTTAACGAGACCGGTTACTTTATCCTCGGCTGTCTGTCTGATCATGCATGTATTGATGACAATCTCGGAGGCAGACCTTATCGATTTTGCCATTTTATAACCGCGGGAAACATAGAAGCTCGCGATTCGCTGACTATCCGCCATATTTTGCTGGCAACCGAAAGTCTTGATAAAGAAAGTAGGGTTTTTCACTCTGGAGAATTTTAACACAAAATTACAATTATCCGAAGATTTTTGGAACAAAAATTATGAACCCGACAACTGCCGCACCGATAGATAAAATAAGAACACTGGCTGCGGCGCAATGTTTCGCCATCCTTGCATGCGGATGGCTTTCCGGATGCATCATATTGCAGGTTTCTTCGATCGCGGTATTCATGGCTTCTACCGCCATAACGCTTGTGATTAAAATTACTAGAATTATCCACTCAAATGGCGCAATTTTGTAAAATGTGCCAAGGACAACAACAAGAACAGCGGCAACCAGATGGATCCTAAAATGGATCTGGGTTTTAATGTTGTAAGCGATACCATCGAAGGCGTGACTAAAGCTCACGACCTGGTGTTTGGCAAGCCCATCTCTTTTTTCCATAGAATTATCTTAGCACGCCATAGGATGATCTTAAACGTTGAATCTTAGATTGACTTTAAGTGGATTTGAGCGTATATAAAAGGGTAGATAAGCCCTTTTGCGATCCTCGTCCTTCACATAGTTTTTAATTTGATTATAAAACTATGTTTCAGGATTGCGGGTCTAATTGGGCTAGAAAGAAGAAAATATGCCAGAACACGACAAAGAAAGGTTCTTGGGTGGGGAAACTGTAATAACCTCTGCTTCTGATGAGGCTATTGAGGCTACACTTGCAGATTTAAGACGCGAAATTGCGGGTCTTCCCGATTCTGAAGTAGTTATAGAAGGGGAATCTCTTGAACCTACAATTCTGGTAGTTTCTAGACCTCAAAGACAAGCTAGTGGTGGTCATATCCCAATACCGATGACTGATCTGGCAAGGCCAGACAGCAGTGCTTTTGGGGTTACCATTTTTAACATACGTCAGAAGAAAAAGAAAGCTGCTTAAAGATCCTTCCTTTATATACTATTTGATGAGCCTGCGGAGGGTTTTGCCTGCGGTGAAGCCGGCAAGCCTGTGGCTGGGGATTTTGATCGATGAGCCTGTTTGAGGATTTCGGCCTACTCTGGTATTCCTGGTTCTTACTTTAAAGGTTCCAAAACCTGTGATTACTACTTTGTCGCCTTTGGCCATCGCTTCCCTGATTTGGGCAAAAACAGTATTAACAGCTTCATAGGAAGTTTTTTTTGTTAGGCCGACTTTTTTAGCTACTCTTTCTACTAATTCGTTTTTTGTCATTGATAACCCTAATTGATCCGAATTTTTTATCCGAATTTATCCAAATTGGTATCCATAATTATAACTTAAAAACTGTCTTTGTCAAAGTATAATTAGGATTTATTCGGAAAAATAATTGGGGTAAATTCGGGACCTATTTAGCGATATCGACGGCTCTGGTTTCACGAATAACTGTGACCGTAATTTGGCCGGGATAAGTGAGTTCCTTTTCAAGCCTCTGGCGGATTTCGTGTGAGAGAGTAACTATACCGTCATCATCAATTACGTCTGATTTAACAATTACTCTTACTTCGCGCCCGGCCTGTATCGCGTAGGCCTTATCCACACCCGTGAAAGATGCGGCGATGTTTTCAATATCGGTCAGCCTTTTGATGTAATCTTCAACCGCTTCATGGCGGGCGCCCGGCCTGGCACCGGAAATGGCATCGCCTAAATGAACGACAATTGATTCGATAGCTGAAAACGGTTCGTCTTCGTGATGTTGGGCAATACAATTAATAACTGCCTGCGGAAATCCCCATTTTTTGGCCAGTTCCACCCCCAACTCTACATGGGTCCCTTCTTTTTCCATCTCGGTCTTACCAATATCATGGAAAAGGCCGCCGGTAGCGCAGATAATTGGATCTGCCCCGACTTCTTGGGCTATTTTTTTGGCAATCTTCCCGGTTTCAAGGGAGGCAATTAATTGATTCTGGCCATAAGAATAACGGAATTTAAGACGGCCAAGCCTATCCAATGCTTCCTGGGGCAGATTATAAAGACCCAGTTCATGGGCCGCTTTGGCACCCGCTTCTGACATATCTTTCTCGATAAGTTCTTTTGCTTTTTCTACTAACTGCTCAATTCTGGTTGGCTGGATTCTGGCGTCTTTAACAAGCCACTGCAAAGCAATTTTGGCAATTTCACGGCGGATCGCATCAAATGAAGAAAGGCGGACCTCACCGGCTACATCACTATCCAGGTCTACGTCGACGCCGGTAGCCAGTTCAAATGACCTGATATTTCTGCCTTCCTTGCCGATGATTCTTCCTTTGATATCTTCCGAATCTAACTTGACCGTGGAGACAGTATACTCGGCAACCCAGTCTGTGGCGCCGGCGACCATGGAATTTACTAAAATTTCACGGCCTTTTTCCTGGGCCGTTGCTTTAATTTCTTCTTCTGCCTCTTTGATCCTTTTGGCTTTTTCGCTTTTTAGCTCCCCGTCTAAATTTTCAAGGATCAATTTCTTGGCTTCTTCTGAGGTCAGAGACGAGATTTTTCCTAGTTTTCTAACGAGATCCTCTCTAACTTTGGAAAGTTCCACGTCCCGCTTCTTGTAGGTGGTAATGGTTTCTTCTAATTCCTTTTCTTGTCTTGTGATTTGGGAAGATTTTTGGTCGAGTGAATCCTCTTTCTGGGCGATTCTTTTTTCGATTTCCAAGGATTCTTCACGAATAATCCTTGCTTCTTCTTCTGCAGCTTTCTTGATTTTGAAAGCCTCATCACGAGCATCTTGAATGACCTCGCGCGCGCCCTGATCGCCCTGGGACAGTGAACGTGATCCAACAGATACTACTACCTTTTGCCTATCACGAGGTTTTTGTCTTGTGTCAAACATATTGACCCTGAGAATGGAACAGGAAGAAAAACCGCTTAGCGGTTAAGGTTTTTTTCGAAGAAAGTTATAAGAAAATATTTCACTTAAATCTTTATTTACCTTCTTACTGTTATCATCAGGTTTTCTGATTTTAGCTCTTTTTAGTAAAAAAGGCAAATGTTTCCCGGATAGTATCAAAGTCAAAACCGCGACTGGCCAGGTATTGATAAAACTTCTTTTTAAATTCCAAGACCGGAAGGTTTTGCCATCTTTTGACCTTTTTTTCGACTGCTCTTCTGGCTAAGTCTCGTTCATTTGAAGAAGAAGCGGAGACTTTATCGATAATCTCCTGGGTTATACCTTTTCTTTTGAGCTCTAATTTTATAAGCGCCAAGCCCTTTGGGTGAGAAGATGTTCTCGACGCCATGAACCACTTGGCAAATTCCAAATCATTCAGGTATTTATACCGTGCGAGCTTTTCAATAACCTGATCTATGAGCGGGCTTTCCCGGGCTTCGGAAAATTTGATGTTCTCGCGGGTCGATATTTTTTTAATTAAATAATCCCTGACCTCTTTTTCGCTTCTGGGCCTAAAAGATAAAAAATTCGTGGCCAGATCCAGAAGTTTTGTGCCTTGCTCTTTTTTGATAATTTTGGAAATTTCTTCCCCGCTTAAGACTCTGCCGATTTTTAAACCCGAGGCGAGAAGCGTCTCGCCTTCAATTCCTAAAGCGAATTTTCCGTCTAGGAATAAATTAAACCGGCCGGATTTTTTCTTTTGGGGAGAGATAGCAGTAACTTGCGGCACGTTTAAACTGCAGCTGCTTCTAGTATTTCTTCTTCGTCTTCATCGTCTGTAACTACTTTAACAGGTTTTGCGCTTAAGCCTTTTTTGGCTTTCACCCAAATTTCTTTTTCCAGTGCAGCTGCTTCTTTTTTATGTTCTTTAAGATATTCTTTGGCGCTTTCTTTGCCTTGTCCGATCAATTTTGTCCCCCAACGGTAAAAGGCGCCGGATTTGCCGATAATCCCAAGTTCCACTCCAACGTCCAAAAGGCCGCCTTCTCTGGAAATACCTTCTTCGTTCATAATATCAAACTCGGCAATCCTAAATGGCGGAGCGACTTTGTTTTTAACAACTTTTACCCGATGGCGACTCCCGGTAACTTTGTCGCCTTCTTTAATATTGTCAATTTTTCTAATATCTAAGCGGACTGATGAGTAGAATTTAAGGGCACGGCCGCCGGGGGTAACTTCCGGGTTACCAAACATGACACCGATTTTTTCCCTGAGCTGGTTTGTGAATATGGCAACGGTCTTTGATTTGGAAATGGCGCCTGTTAATTTTCGAAGGGCTTGGGACATAAGACGCGCCTGGACGCCCATCATTGAATCTCCCATTTCGCCTTCGATTTCGGCACGGGGCACGAGGGCGGCAACGGAATCGATGACGATGACATCGATGGCGCCGGAGCGAATTAAGGTCTCGGTAATCTCGAGCGCCTGTTCACCGGTATCGGGTTGAGAGATTAACAAATCTTCTAAATTAACTCCAACTTTTTCGGCCCAGACCGGGTCCAGGGCATGCTCGGCATCAATTAGGGCAGCGCTACCGCCGGTTTTTTGCGCCTCGGCAATAATTGAAAGAGATAGCGAAGTCTTGCCGGAAGCTTCCGGCCCGAAGATTTCGATAATACGTCCGCGGGGAAGCCCACCAACCCCGAGTGCCAGATCAACCGGAACAATACCGGTCGACAGGACATCAACATCAAATTTGCCGAGCGATTCCCCCATTTTCATGATGGAGCCTTTGCCGTAGGCTTTTTCGATTTGGGAAATGGCAGTTAGTATTGCTTGCTTTTTTGCGTCAGAACTCATGAAGGTTAGTAGGGCTTAACAATTGCTATTTTTACTACACACTACAACTAATTACAATACAGTAATTTCTACTACGATGATTCGTATCATCGTAGTGTTATTAAAAAGGTTCTTTTCTTTTTGGCTCGGGATAACCTTTAGCAAGAGCACGGCTAATTGTTTTTTCAGGCTTGATAACTTTTAGGGCGGTTTCGATGCTTGCAAATACATTATCCACTTTCTCTTTTTTCAATAGTCTTTCAACAGTCGCCTTATAACCGCTTCCAGAATATTTTAACCATGTAGAGACAGAGTTAATTGTTCCAGGGCTAACTCTTAGATGCGCTCTTATGGATTCGTAATCATAGCCTCTAATTAGCATTACTGCTATCGCTAATCTTTTGGCGAGCATAATCTTTTCTGTTGAAGTTAAAAGGTCATTAAAAAATTCTTCGGTTTCGATAGGTTCTTTAAGGGCAACAATAGCTTGCCAGAGGAGTTTATATAATCTCGTTTGTGTTTCTTTGTTTAATGGGTATTTAGAAACTTGTGCCATCTTTCTTGATACGATAATACGTATTATCGTAGTCTAATTAATTATACATTGATCGTCAATAATTGGTTGATTAATCGAGACGATATATAATACTTTCTATCGATTGTTGATCTGCTATCGATTAAGGATATTTACCGGGGAGTAGTATAGTGGTAACACACTGCGCTGGGGGTGCAGTATCGGGAGTTCGATTCTCCCCTCCCCGACATCTGTCTTTGAGGTTAAATTAGGACTGGCACTGGTTGACTATTTAGGAACTTATTACTCCAACATTAACCTTTAACTTTTCCAACCCTAATAACTATCCAATCTTTTTCTTCAAACAGATAAAACAATCCTATCGTGGTGAACTTAAACTTAAAAGATTTATTCTCCTTTTGTAAATATTCCATTGCCTTAGCATACTTATCTTGGGACAAATCACCCATCGCTAATGTTGAATGAAATGCATACCCTTTTGCTTCAAATTGATTTGGTTTAATGTCGAATTGTTCTTCCAGTTCATCAAGTATTTTTAAATGCAAGTTTTCAAGATCTGGGTTTTCTGTAACTTTTATATAAATCACACTTGGAGCAAAAGAATCTATACCGCCCAATTCTAATTCGAAAGGCTTAATAGACTTAACCAATGTATCAAAATAACTAATGAATGGTTCGAGTGAACTAACCTCAAAAGGAGGCTTAATCGTTACATGGGGTGGTTGTCTTAACCCATCTTTAGTGTTGAATTGGTTGGATATCTTTAACTCTAAATCTCGAGCGTAATTATAAGCATCTTCTTCCAAAAGTATTCCAATACCTATTTGCATATCTAAAGTATATCAAGAGTTCCAATATCGTACACTGCGCATACCTAAAAAAGCTGGCCTGGTTGACTATGTGGGAACTTATTTTCAGAAACTAGCAGAGGAACTTATCGCTTTGGTGATTGTCCTTCGATGAACTCAGGACATCGTGCAAAACTAGCGTTTTGGACTCTGCTTGCCTTTGCGGGCTTTTTGGGCGAGGCCGTATTTGCGGCGTTCTTTAACCCGCGCGTCGCGAGTTAGCATTCCTGCTTTTTTAACAATCGATCTAAGTCCTTCGACTGTGGCCAGCGCTCTTGCCAAACCATGAATAACAGCTTCGAGCTGTGAGTTTTTACCGGATCCTTTAACAGTAACTGTTGCGTAATACTTGCCTGAAGTCCTTGTTAACTCAAAAACCTTATTAAGCCGGATTTGAGAAACGACGGAAGGGAAAAAAGTAGACATAGGTTTGCTGTTTATCAGATTATCTCCTTTGCCTTTAAATAAGCGGACTCTGGCAGATGCTTCTTTCCTTCTGCCGTGAGCGCTTACGTAATTTTGACTTGTTTTGCCAGTGGTAGTCTTTTGTTCTTCCATGATTAGTTTTTTAAGAATTTATCCTGATAAGGATGATCTTTCCCGGAGAAAACATAAAGCTTCTTTACCATTTGACGAGCAAGACGATTCCTGGGCAACATGCCTACTACCGCATGTCTTATTAATTGTTCCGGCTGCTCTTCTCTTGTATCTTGGACGCTTTTACTTTTTAAACCACCGGGGTAGCCTGAATGCCGATAATATAATTTCTGGCTTTCTTTTTTACCGGAAACTTTAATCTCTTTGGCGTTGATTACAACTACAAAATCCCCTTTATCCAAATAAGGCACGTAGTCAACTTTATTTTTGCCACTCAAAATTGAAGCGATTTCGCTTGCCAATCTGCCTAGAACTTTAGACTTTGCATCAAAAAGATACCAAGCCTTAGCCTGATTATTTTGCACTTCCACTTTGGTCAGTGTCTTCGACTTTTGGTTTTTCATCTTTTTACGATTTTTGTTATCTTCTTTGGCGCGGGCTTGATCTTTGATGCGGCTTTCTTGGCCGGTTTAGCCGTTTTTGTCAGTGTGATGCTTTTCGATTTATCCCACTCTAAAATTTCGATTCTGGCCATTGGCGCAGAATCCCCAAGACGTGTAGACAACTTAATAATCCTGGTATACCCCCCTTCGCGACCTGCAAATCCTGGACTAATTTCGGTGATTAATCTGATAAATGCTTTGTGCGTGAGCCGCGAAGCAATAGACCTTCTTGTATGAAGGCTCGTTCTTTTAGCATCAGTAATTAACTTTTCGGCAAAAACCTTTACGAATTTTGCCTTTGCCAAAGTCGTTATAATATGACCCTCAACTAGCAGAGAACTAGCAAGGTTGGAAGCTAGAGCCCTTCGCGAATTTATATCGCGGTTGAGCTTTCTTCCGAAAACCTGATGTCTCACTTTACTTCAACTCCCCTCTCCCTAAGTTTTTCTTCTACCTGGGTGATCGATTTTGGACCCATGTTCTTCATTTTTAGAAGATCTTTCTTGTCTCTGTTCAAGAAATCTCCTATCGTTTCGATCTTGCCGGTTTTAAGACTGTTTGTAAGTCTTACGGGAAGGTCTAACTCTTCAAGAGAAGTTTTTAGCAGTTCATCAGAAGGCGGGACGGCTTTTGGCGCTTTTTCTTTTCTCCCGACTACTTGCGGCTCACGAATGGTTGTAAAGTAATCAACCAAAATCTTTGCCGCAGATTTCAGGGCATCGGACGGTTTAATCGTTCCGTCAGTTGTTATTTCTAGAGTTAACTTATCGTAATTGGTAAGTCTGCCAACGCGGGTTGCCTCAACCTTGTAATTAGCGTGGATTATCGGCGAAAAATTAGCATCAATTGGAATTACTCCAATTTCGTCAGTTTTCCTTTCTTCAGCAAGTGAATAACCACTGCCGGCTTCAGCCACCAATCGTGCGCTAAGCTTTGCCTTTGAATCGGCAAGATGCGCAATTACCAGACTTGGGTTAACAATTTGGCAACCGGCTGCTTTTTCGATATCTCCTGCTGTAACAACTTTTGGGCCTTTAACTTCCAAGTTCAATTTAACAGGCTTGTCTTCGGTAATTTGCAGTCTGACTTTTTTAAGATTTAAAATAAGTTCGACGATATCTTCCGACATACCTGCCACTCCCGAAAATTGATGTCTAACTCCGGCTATTTTTAGCTGAGTAATAGCAGCACCCGGTAAAGAGCTTAAAAGCACCCTCCTGAGAGCATTACCGATTGTGTGACCGTAACCCTGATCTAGAGGTTCTATGATGAACTTTCCAAAATCGGCTGTCTCTTTTTCTGTTTGTATTTCAACCTGTGATAAATCAAGCATTTATTTTCACCTCCTTTATCTTGAGTAATATTCAACAATTAGCTTTTCATTAATTTCTATATCGATATCTTCTCTTTTGGGAAAGTCGCGAACTTTACCAACAAGCGCATTTTTTTCAAGCCAAGAGGGCATTTTGGCGTCTTTATTTTCCTCTGACAGTTTTTTTATGAAATCGAGGTTGGCAGCTTTGGCAGAAAACGAAATGATGTCACCAATTTTAACATTAAATGAAGGGATTGTAACCATTTTCCCGTTAACCAAAACGTGCCCATGGGAAACAAGTTGTCTGGCTTGGGTTCTGGTTCTGGCAAGAGCGAGACGATAGACGACATTGTCAAGGCGAGTCTCTAAAAGAGAAAGCATGGTCTCACCGGTCGCCGTTTTTTTTCTGGCTGCAATTTTATAATATTTGCGGAATTGCTTCTCTAAAGTTCCATACATTCTTTTTACTTTTTGTTTTTCCCTAAGCTGGATTCCGTATTCCGAGAGTTTTCTTCGACCCTTTGGTCCATGTTGACCCGGAGGCCCGGCATTTTTTTTGGTGACAGGACAATTTGGAAGGCCGCAAATAGCTACACCTTCTGCCCTGCATTGTCTATGCTTTGGACCAGTATAACGCGCCATTTTAGACTCTCCTCCTTTTTGATGCCCTTGGACCATTATGCGGAATCGGGGTTACATCGGCAATTGCCGTTATTTCAAGACCGGCAGATTTAAAGGCTCGGATTGCGGCATCTCTTCCGGGACCTGGACCTTTTATGTAAATTTCAATACTTGAAATACCTTTTTCCTTTATTTTTTTTGCAACGGTTTCAACAGCAGTAGTTGCCGCATATGGAGTTGCTTTTCTGGCACCTTTAAAACCGGACGCGCCTGCTGTTCCCCAAACCAGAGTCTCTCCGTTTGGATCGGTCACATTAACAAGAGTATTGTTAAATGTGGCAGTCACAAAAGCTTTTGCGTGCGAAAACTTTTTGGCTTCTTTTTTCTGACGATTATTTTTAGATACTATTTTTTTATCCATTTTCTATTTACTTTTTGGGCTCGGGCGCTGGAGCTTTTGTCACAACGTCTTTTCTGACAGTACCAATTGTTACTCTTTTACCTCTTTTTGTCCTTGCATTGGTTCTGGTTCTTTGACCCCTTGCCGGCAATCCTTTGGCATGCCGAGTACCACGGTAAGCTCCAATTTCTTGTAGCCTTTTTACGTTACCTTGAATCTCGCGTCTTAAGTCTCCTTCGACTTTATAAGTTTCTACAGCCCTTTGGATTTTATTCAGTTCCTCTTCTGTTAAATTCTTAGTTCTTTTATTCGAATCAATAGCAGCATCGGTCAGTATTTTTTTTGCCAATGTCGGCCCTATCCCAAAAATGTATGGGAGGGCTGCTTCTATTCTTTTCTCGTTTGGTAAATCTACTCCTGCTATTCTAGCCACTTACTCTAAGGGAGCACCAAGGTTCTCCCTTAGTATTCCCTCTCCTTTCATCGGAAAAATTTGTCCTGGCAAAGCCAGATCCAAATTTAATTTTAGTTTTGATTCTTGTATTTCGATCATTATTTTTGTTACCCCTGCCTTTGCTTGTGACGAGGATTAATGCAAATCACATAAATCCTACCTTTTCTTTTAACGGTTTTGCAGTTTACACATCTTTTTTTAACGCTTGCCTGAACTTTCATACTCACTTTAAGGGACAACCTAACGGTTTTCCCTTAATATTCCCTTTCCCTGAGTGGACAAAATTGTACGAGCAAAGCCCGATACAATTTTGGATTTTATATCTTCGATTTTTAACTTTTGCATTTTGACTTAATACCTATACGTGATCCGGCCTTTGGCAAGATCGTATGGCGTCATTTCAATTTTGACTCTGTCACCCGGCAAAATCCTGACGTAATGAATTCTCATCTTTCCCGAAAGATGGCAAAGCAGTATCTTATCTTCGGCAATACCGGGTATTTGACCCGCGGCAACCTTGACCCTGAACAAAGTGTTTGGTAAGGCTTCGAGAACTTCTCCGTCTACTTCGATAACACCAGGCTTTGATTTTCGACTTTCGTTCGAACTGTTATTGTACATAATTATATGTATGGCGTCAACACTATAGGGCCGCTTTTTGTCACCGCAATTGTTTTTTCAAAAAGTCCGCCGAGTGATCCATCAACTGTTGAAATTGTCCACTTGTCATTTTCTAATTTTACTTTCCCCGAACCTTGAGCATAAATAACTTCAATTGCCAGAGTCATCCCTTCTTCAATCTCCATCCCCTTGCCGGCTTTTCCAAATCCGGGGATCATTGGATCTTCATGAAGCTCACGGCCAACACCATGACCTGTTAGGTTTTTGACGATGGAATACCCCGCCTCTTCTATGCCCTGTTGAATCGTTTGGGAAATATCGCCAATTCTGGCACCGGGTTTTACCATTGCGATTGCTTTATTTAAAGTGTTTTCCCCGACTTCAAGAAATTTTTGTTTGTCTTGTGATATTTTCCCGACCGGAACGGAAATAGCCAGATCACTATGAAAACCTTTGTAAAAAGCACCGATATCAATACCTAAAATATCGCCCTCCAAAAGAACTGTATCTCCCGGTATCCCATGGACAACCTGGTCGTTTATGGTAGTACAAATCGTCCATTTATAATCATCAACGGTCATAAAAGATGACGTCGCTCCACTGGCCTTAATCTCCCGGTGGGCAATTTTATCCAAATCAACACATTTTACACCCGGCCTAACATTTCCCAGGATTTTTTTAAGGGCAAGGGCGGCGATTTTTCCGGAAACTTTCATGATTCCTAACTCTTTATTTGTTTTGATCATTCTCATTTTGAATTATCCCCGCTATTTCTTCTTGGATTTGGTTAATACTCTGGCTACCATCTATTTCAGCGATAATTCCTTGTTGCCTGAAATAAGTAAGTAGCGGTTCTGATTCCCTGTGAAATAGTTCTAACCTTCTTGAGATTACTTCCAGGGTATCATCATGCCTTCCCCTGTCGATTAATCTTTTGACTGCTTCTTCGTCAGAAATTTTAAAATAAAAAACCCTATCGATACCGGATGGTAAACCCTCAACTTGGGCATAATTTCTCGGATAACCATCCAAAACGAAACCATTTTTGCAATCCGATTTTGCCAGCCTTTCTTGTAAAGTTTTAATTGTAATTGCGTCCGGAACTAAATCGCCAACCTCCAGCGCTTGTCTTATCTCACCCGCCTGGGTATCAGAACCGTTTGATTTTTCCCTTAAGAGCTGTCCCATTTCTATATACGGCAAGTCAAGCTTTTGGGCTACCAGTTTCGCCTGAGTTGATTTTCCTGATCCCTGCGGACCTAAAAATAAGATTTTCATAGTAATTCAAATCTTGCCTTTTTGCTTGGCTTAAACTTAAAGATCTTCATATGAATTCTTGCCTTTTTGCTTGGCTTAAACTTAAAATTTTCATCTTTTTAAAAATCCTTCATAACTTCTTGTTACAAGTTGCGATTCGATTTGTTTGGCGGTTTCTAAAACAACAGAAACTACGATTAGAAGTCCGGTGCCCCCGATCATAAGGCTCGTAATACCGGTCAGACTCTGTCCGATTGACGGGAGAATAGCAATAAGGCCCAAGAAAAGGGCGCCAAATAAAGTAATCCTTAAAGAAATATGGTCTAAGTAAGATTTTGTTGACGAGCCGGGACGGATACCGGGAAGAAAACCACCTTGCTTCATAAGCATTTCCGAAATTTGCTTAGTATTAAAAGCAACGGTTGTATAGAAAAAGGTGAAGGCAACTACTAGTAAAAAGTAGGTGGCATTGTACATGATCCCTTGGGGGTTAAAGAGCCTATCTAAATTTTGTGACATATTGGCAATAAAGACATTTGGGGATCTTTCAAAAAATCTGGCAAATGTAGTCGGAAGAAGAATTAAGGAGACTGCGAAAATTATAGGGATGACCCCAGCTTGATTAACCCGCAATGGGATAAAGCTCGATGCTCCGGATTGACCAGATGCACGTCTTGAATAGTTAACACGGATAGGTCTTTGAGATTCTGTAACAAAAACAATAGAAACAATAACAACAAGCGCCATAACAGCAAAAATTAGGACATCTTTAATTTGACTCGGATCAAAAAGTGCGCCCTGTTGAGCAAGACTAATAGGAAGCCTTCCCACAATACCGGCGAAAATCACCATTGAAATTCCGTTGCCGATACCTTTTTCGGAGATCATTTCCCCTAACCACATTAATAGAATTGACCCGGCTGTCATAGTGGCAACAAGTGAAAGAATCGTAAGGGGAGTAACGGCGTTTATTAGATTAGAGTTTTTAAGGAGAATGTACATCCCAAAGGCCTGAAGGACTGTCAGAGGCACAGATAAATAACGAGTATATTGATTTATTTTTTCTCTTCCTGATTCTCCTTCTTTTGCCAGCTCTTCAAGTTTTGGAAAAACCAGCTGCAAAAGCTGCATTATGATACTTGCGTTGATGTAAGGGTTAAGCCCCAGGGACATTACAGAAAAATTGGCGAGAGTCCCACCCGAGAAAACATCTAAAAGAGAAAGGAGCTGGCTTGAAGCAAAGAGCTGTTTTAGGGAAACAATATCTACACCCGGCACAGGAACATAGGCAAATAACCTGAAAACAAAAAAAATAAGGGCAGTAAAGAGAATCTTTTTTCTTAGGTCCTTTGCTTTGAAGATTCTGATTAGTGTTTGGAAATATTTTGACATCGTTATCTTTTAAATTTTTCTGAAACCTTTTTGGCCATTGGTAAATCTATTTTAAGACCAAGCGGGATAGACCCAGTGCCTAATATCTTTATTCCCCTCTCTCGGACCTCTTTTTCACTAACCAATTTCATCTTGACTAATAGGTCGAGCGTGACCGTTGACGTTTTGGGCAGTTTGGCTAAATCTTCAAGATTGATAACAACTGGTTTTGGGGATACTTTTCTATTGCCTTTACCTTTTCTATAAGGAAGCCGTTTAAAAAGCGGCCTTTGTCCACCCTCATAATGGGCGTGGGTGATGGGCAGTTTACCTCTGGCATTTTGGCCTTTGGTACCACGGCCTGTGGTTTTACCCTTGCCTGATCCGGGACCGCGACCAATTCTTTTAGACTCCTTTTTATTGATTTTTGATAAGCTATGTAAATTTATCATGATAATCTTTTTAGAGCTTCTAGCGTTGCATAAACATTTGATGCCTGATTTTTTGTTCCCAAAACTTTTGATGAGATATTTCTTATCCCCGCTGCCTCGACGACGACCCGAACTGCGCCTCCCGCTATGACACCGGATCCTTCCGGTGCCGGTTTTAGCAAAACTTTGGCTGCACCTAGTTTTAGAAAAATATCACTTTCTATTGTCCCATTTTTAATGGGAACATTTATTAAATGTTTCTTCGCGTAGTTAACAGCTTTTCTAATGGCCGAAGCAACGTCCTTTGCTTTGCCGAGACCCACACCAACCCTGCCTTTTTTATCTCCAACTACAACGAGAACAGAAAAACTAATTTTATTGCCGCCTTTAGTTTTTTTGGAAACCCTGTTTACTTGGACAACTTTTTCCTCAAACTCCCTCGGCATACCGCTACTTTCCATATTATTGAACCTTCGATTAAAAATTTAGACCTCCTTTTCTGGCGCCTTCTGCCAGAGCCTTAACTCTCCCATGATACTTGTAACCTGCTCTGTCAAAAACTACCTTTTTAATTTTTTTGGCTAAAGCATCGTGGGCAAGTTTTTCACCTATCGTGTATGCCAGATTTGTTTTGGGGTTTTTTGAATCTTCTTTCATTCCTTTGACCTTTAACGTTGAGACAGCCGCCAGCGTCTCTCCCTTAGTATCATCAATAATTTGTGCATAAAGGTATTTATTCGATCTGGAAACGACAAGCCTGGGAATGCTTTGTGAGCCTCTAACATTTTTTCTAATATGAGCATGCCTTTTCAATCTTTGAGATATTTTCTTCGACCTGGATAATTTCACTATGCCCCACCCCCAACCGCTTTAACTGTTTTTCCGGCCTTTCTTCTTATGACTTCATCTGCATATTTGATGCCTTTACCCTTGTAAGGTTCAGGCGGTCTAACCCTTCTGATTCTTGCCGCCATTTCACCAACAATAACTTTGTTGGCACCCGTAACGATAATTTTATTTTCCTTGGTATCTAATTGAACTCCACTAAGAGGAGCGATGATGACCGGATGAGAATAACCAACATTAAGAACAAGCCCGTCCCCTTGTTTTATTGCCCGGTAACCTACACCTACAACTTCAAGAACTTTTTCGTGGCCGTCCACAACGCCCTTTACCATATTGGCAATAATGCTTCTTGTCAGCCCGTGCAGAGATTTGGCGAATTTTGTTTCTGATTTTCGAATCACCTTAATCTTGTCGTTTTCTATTTCGACTTTTATTTCGGGATGGACATTAAAGGTAAGATTCCCTTTGGGACCCGACACATTAATGTCGCTATCAACTTTTGTGACAGTGACACCTTGTGGTATTAAAACTGGAAGATTTCCGATTTTTGACATATTATTTCTACCAGATCTGGCAGATGACCTCCCCTCCGAGATTTTTTGCTTTGGCAGCTTGACCAGTCATTACACCTTGGGGTGTAGACAAAATGTACAAACCCTTTCCACCCTTGACCATCTTAATATCTTTTTTCTTTGCGTAGACTCTAAGACCGAGTTTTGAAACGCGTTTTATCTCGGTAATTTTAGGTTTTTGATTTTCGTAAACCAGCTCGATGTTTATGTTTCTTTCTTCTCTTTGGACTTTGCCAATAAATTTACTGGCTTCAATCACCTTGGCGATTTCCAGTTTAAACTTGGAGTAGGGTACGCTAACACTTAGCTTTTTAGCCATGTAACCATTTTTAATTGTGATTAACATATCTGCTATTGAATCCATAATATTTACTTGAAGAAAAGCTAAAGCTTTTCTCGATATTCTTCTTCCCTTACCATGACGATTTTTTCACTCCCGGGATTTCTCCCCTATGGGCAAGATCTCTAAAACATAAACGGCATATTCCAAACTTCCCAAGATAACCGCGAGATCTGCCACAGATCATGCAGCGGTTTCTGTGACGCACTTTAAATTTCGGTTTTCTATTATTTCTAACTATCTGTGACGTTTTGGCCATTTCAATCCTTCTTAAATGGAGCGCCTAAAAGCTCCAATAGTTTTTGTGATCTTGCGCTTTCACTATTTTTAATAACTATTGTTACAACCAGACCCCTAACTTTATCGATTTTGGAGTAATCGATTTCGGGGAATAATATTTGCTCTTGTAAACCGATGCTATAATTGCCTGCCCTGTCGAACTTATCCTTTGGCAAGCCACGAAAGTCCCTTATTCTTGGAAGAACAACCGCAATAAACCTCTCAAGAAAATTCCACGCTCTTTTACCGCGCAGTGTAACCATGACGCCAATAGGATCTTTCTCTTTTAATTTAAATGCCGAAATAGATTTCTTGGCTAAAGTCACCCTGGGCATCTGACCGGAAATAGTTGAGAGTTGCTCTTTTACTTTTTCAAGAACATCTTTTGAACTAATTGCTTCTGCTACTCCAACATTCAAAACAATTTTTTCGATTTTCGGCGCTGCAAAATCATTAGAAATCCCAAATTCTTCTTTTAATTTTGGGAGGACTTCTTCCTGGTACTTTTGGTAAAGGCTCATGATAATATCCCCTTACATTTTTTACAAATTCTTTTCTTAACTTTTCCTTCCAACACGAAACCAACCCTCGTTTGCTTTTGGCATTTAGGACAGATGAGAGCGACCTTGGCAACGTCAATAGGTCGAGTTATTTCATAAATACCGGCTGCCTGATTTTTGGTAACTTTTTTATGTCTTTTGTAGATATTAACACCGGCAATTGTGATTTTATTGTCGGTAGTAAAGACTTTTTCAATTTTGCCCTTTTTGCCTTTGTCTTTTCCAGTTGTTACTAAAATCAGGTCTGCGACTTTGAATTTAAACATTTTTTATACAACCTCCCTTGCCATGGAAATGATTTTGTTGTAACCACGATCTCTAAGTTCTGAGGCAACCGGCCCAAAGATCCTGGTACCTCGCGGGGTTCCGGAATCATCTGTTATAACTCCGGCGTTATCTGAAAATCTAATGTACGAGCCGTCAGTCCTTTTCTTTTCTTTCCTTGTTCGAACTATTACCGCCTTTACAATCTCGTGATCTTTGACTTGGCCGGTAGATGAGGCACCACGAACTACGCAGGTAACCTTATCTCCAAGACTTGTAAATCTTCTACCTGTACCTTTGCCGATACCTATAATAATCATGCTTTTGGCTCCACTATTATCTGCAACAACCAAAACTGTTCTTCTGGTTACCACTTTGAAATTACCTCCGTAACTTTAAAATGGATGTCCTTTGAGATTGGTTTAGTCCCGGCAATTCTGACCTTTTGTCCAAGACCGGCACCAATTTCATCATGGGCCTTAAATTTATTAGTCCTGGTCACTTGCTTTTTATAAAGTGGGTGTTTCACTTTCCTTTGTACTTTTACAACCACTGTTTTTTGCATTTTTATGGAAACCACGGTTCCGACCTCAACGTGCGCCAACTTTTACCTCCTTGTTTGTTTTTATGACTTGTGCGGATTTTGCCGCTAATGTCTTTAGCGTTAGAATTGTCATGATTTTGGCAACTGCTTTTTTCTTTTGTAAGATACTATGCACGTTTTTTACCTTCCCCATTGAAAGATCGATTTTTATATTTGCAGCTTCCTTTTTAAGGTCAGCAATTTTCTTTTTTAACTGGCCGATATCTTGTTTTTTAAACTCTTCTAAATCTTTCTTTTTCATTTTTTAAATATTTATTTTATTAAAACAAGCTCTCTTATAAATTGTTTTTAAATTTATCTGGTTATTATTTTTGTTTTTATAGGCAGTTTGTTTGCTGCTAACCTAATCGCCGCGTGGGCAACTTTTTCTTCAACTGCTCCCATCTCAAAAAGAATTGTCCCTGGTCTTACGACTGCAACGAACTGGTCAACTTCACCTTTGCCGGAACCCATTCTGGTTTCTGCAGGTTTTTTGGTTATCGGCTTATCGGGAAAAATTCTAATCCAGATACGGCCGCCTCTTTTGGTGTAATGGGTCATTGCCCGACGAGCGGCTTCTATTTGGCGGGCCGAAATCCATCCAGCTTCTTGGCTTTTGAGGCCAAATGAGCCAAAGGACAAGGTACTGCCGCGAATGGCAAGGCCTCTCATTTTACCTCTAAATTGTTTTCTATGTTTTGCTCTTTTTGGTTGTAACATCCTAATTTATCCTTATTTTTAGTCCGAATTTATCCGAAAGCGATATTTTAATTCCCGAAACGTGTTCGGGTCCATTCGGAGTAAGAATTCGGATCAATTCGTGTTTCATGATTCACCTTTAAAGATCCAAACTTTTATTCCGACTATCCCTGCTCTTGGAACTTTGGCGTCAATTTTTGCAAAATCAATTTGCGCGCGAATAGTATGCAGAGGAATTGACCCATCTTTAAGAGTTTCACGCCTGGCTATCTCAGAACCTCCAAGCCTGCCGCCCAAGGAGATTCGGACCCCTTTCGCTCCGGATCTTTTGACTCTTTCTAAGGATTGATTCATAACTCTTCTAAAAGGAATGCGGCGGGCGAGTTGGTCTGCAATATTTATAGCAACCAAATAAGCATCCAAGTCCGGTGCTTTAACTTCCTCAAATCTTATTTCCAATTTGCCCGGATCGGTGATTTTAAACTTTTTGATTAGAGTTGATTTTATTTGCTCAATGCCTGTTCCACCGCGGCCAATGGCAACACCGGGGCGGGCAACATGGACAATAATGGTTCTTTTGTCGAAAGACCTTTCGATCTCTACACGTGTGATACCCGCGGCTTTCAAGTTTTCCATCAAAAACTTACGGATTTTGTAATCTTCTAAGAGAAGGGTTGCAAAATTCCCTTTTTTGGCAAACCACCTGGAATTCCAGGTATAAACAGTTCCAAGCCTAAAACCTATCGGGTTAACTTTTTGCCCCACTAACAGCTCCTTTCTCTTTCTTGTTTTGCTTTATAGTTCCTTCACTTCGTTCAGGATGACTGGAAAAGGTTTTGATTTTACCTTTTCCGTCAACTTTTGATACTTCTTTTGTTGATGGCGCCTTTGAGACTTTTGTCTCCCCGGCTTTTGATTCCAATACAATTTTGATATTGCTTGTTCGTTTTAAAATGTGATGTGCTCTTCCTCTGGATACCGGCCGAAATCTTTTGAACATCGGGCCATTACCGACTAAGATCTCCTTGAAAATTAAATCTCCTTCGGAGATACCATGATTATTTTTAGCGTTGGCAAGTGCCGATGCAATAACTTTTTTTAAAACCGGTGAAGATGATTTATTAACAAAATTTAATATTTGAATAGCTTTTTGGGGCGGCATTTTTTTAATTTGGTCCACAACAAGCTTAACCTTTTCGGCTGATATTCGAATATTTTTAACTGACGCTTCAATAATCATTATTTCTTTGCTGTGGCCTTTTCGGTTATTTTTCCGTGGCCTCTAAAGACTCTAGTTGGCGCAAATTCACCGAGCCTGTGGCCAACCATTGGTTCGGAAACAAAAACATTAATATGCGCCCGGCCATTGTGGACAGCAAAAGTGTGACTGACAAATTCCGGCGGGATTTGGCTTGCCCTTGCCCAAGTTTTAATTGGCTCTTTTTTGCCGGATTCTTTCTGAGCCATTACCTTTTTCATTAATTTTTCGTCTACGTATGGTCCCTTTTTACTAGATCTGGCCATTACTTCTTCCTCCTCGACATAATGAATCTACCGGACGGTTTATTTCTATTTCTTGTCTTTTTGCCCATTGCCGGTTTGCCCCATGGAGTTTTTGGATTCATGCCGGTACCGGATTTTCCTTCTCCACCGCCATGCGGGTGGGATCTTGGATCCTGGGCTACTCCACGGACCGTCGGCTTTATTCCCATATGGCGGGATCTGCCGGCTTTGCCAAGAGTTATGTTTTTCCAATCAACGTTTCCGACCTGGCCGATTGTAGCAATTGCCGAACTATGAACGCGCCTTACTTCTTTTGAAGGAAGCTTAAGATGGATGTATTTACCTTCACGGGCGGCAACAATAGCCCCTACACCGGCACTTCTGGCCATCTGACCGCCGGAACCGGGGATTAACTCTACATTATGAACAACAGTCCCAACCGGAATTTTGGCAAGCGGTAAGGAATTGCCGGGGGCAATTGGTGCGGTTTCCCCTGACATAACTTTGTCTCCGACATTAAGACCAATGGGGGCCAGAATATATCTTTTTTCGCCATCTTTGTAATATAGAAGGGCAATATTGGCAGTCCTATTTGGGTCGTATTCGATTGAAGCAACTTTTGCCTCAACGTTTATTTTGTTTCTTTTAAAATCAATCTGGCGAAGATTCCTTTTGTGCCCGCCGCCTTTGCCTCGGGTGGTTACTTTGCCACCGGACCTGCCGGAAGTTCTATTAAGAGAGCTGGTTAAAGAACTTTCTGGTCTTGTTCTGGTTATTTCCTCAAAGGTCAAACCGCTTTTGAAACGTTGAGACGGTGATATGGGTCTTGTGACTTTAATTGGCATTTTAACCTTCCTTCCCTTCTACTGATACCTTTTCGATATCTTTTTCGCCGGTTTTTTTCGTTTTCTTGGTTTTTGACTCGGTTTTTGGTGAAAGAACGGAAATAGTTTGGCCGGCTTTTAAATAGACTATGGCTTTTTTGCCGCCGCCGACTGTTACTGTTTTCCTCGTTTTGGCAATCTTCTTTTGTTTTGAACTAATTCCTGCCACATTAACTTTTTTGACACTTACCGAGAACATTTTTTCTATAGAATTCTTCACATCTTTTTTTGACGCTGACTTGGACACAAAAAATGTGTAAATACCTTTTTCCATTAGCCGGTATGCTTTTTCGGAAAGTATTGCTTTTTGTAAAATGTCACCGTGTTTCATTTAAATTTGTTAATCGATTCAGCGGAAAGTAGTAAGTTTCTGCTTTTTAGAATTTCATAGGCATTCAAGTTTTGGGGAGTACTTACGCTGATCTCTTTGATATTTCTGGTTGCCAGTTTTATGTTTCGGTTTTTTTGGGAAATCACTAGTAGCGTTTTCCCTTTTGTTTCTAATTTAGAAAGAAGATTGGCGACAATTCTGGTTTTTGGCTCAAGCTTTTCAATATTTTTAATAACTTTAACTGCGCCGGACTCACGTTTGGCAGAAAGAGCCGAAATAAGTGCGCTGTGCTTCATTTTTGTCGGAAGGGATAATTTGACACTGCTGGTCCTGGGACCAAAAGTTATTCCACCACCAACCCAAAGAGGGGAACGAATTGATCCGGCGCGTGCCCGTCCTGTTCCTTTTTGCTTCCAAGGTTTTGTACCGCCGCCGCGGATTTCGCCGCGTGTTTTTGTATGGGCAGTATTGGCAATCGCGTTGGCTTGGTAAATATGGATCGCCTGGTGCAAAAGATTTTTGTTTGGGGTTTGCCCAAAAATTTCTTTTGGTAAAGCTATAGTTGCAACACTTTTCCCGGTAAGATCAAAAACACTGACAGTGAGTCCGCCTGTTTTTGCCGGCTGACCTTTTGTCATCGCGAGGCCCGTCTTCCGGGTCGTGGCGATCTCTGTTTTGAGATTGCTTCGTCCCTGCGCTCCTCGCAATGACGTATCTTGAGTTATTGTTCGAGCAGAGCGAGAACTATCTTTTGACACTTTTATAGTTCCTTCACTTCGTTCAGGATGACTGGAAAAGGTTTTGATTTTACCTTTTCCGTCAACTTTTGTACTTTTACTTACTGGCATTTTCATCTCCTTTCTTGTCATCCGTAGCTTCAGCGGAGGATGATTCTTCTTGTTTTTCTTCTTCAACTTCAGCTTTCTTTTCTTCCTCTTCATCTTCTTTTTGTGGTGGAGGAGGGGCAACATAGGTTTTAACTTTGCCCATCTTTTCAATTAAGAGAAAACCGTTTTTGGCACCGGGGACTGCGCCTTTGACGACTAAAATATTTTTTGACTCGTCTATTTCTATAACTTCCAGGCCTCTAACGGATTTTGTTTCGCTTCCCATATGACCGGCCATTTTCTTGCCTTTGAAAACGCGGCCCGGGGTCGTTGTTTGGCCGATTGAACCCGGAGACCTGTGCCTATCTGATTGTCCGTGTGTTTTTGGCCCTCCATGGAAGCCCCACCTTTTCATACCACCCGCGAAACCTTTTCCTTTTGAAGTACCGGTAACCTTAACTGCATCCCCCGGCGCAAAAACGGCGACTGTTATCTTGTCGCCGGTTTTAATTTCCTGTTGGTTTTTAATTTCTTTAATTTTTCGGGGGGCAAATCCGAAAGATTTAACATAAGCATTCTCTGTTTTTTTTGCTTTTTTCTTTTGACCGAAGGTCAGTTGGGATTGGCCGCTTTTATTAACAAAAATTAGGTTGGGCGCAGCATTTATAAAAGTTACCGGAATTTGCCGGCCACGGGAATTAAAGCGCATAGACATAGCGCCTTTGGTGCCGATTATTGTATTAATTTGGTTCTCCATTTTTCCAAATTTATCCTAATTTTTAGTCCTAATTTATCCTAACGCGCTATTTTAAATTTGTTACGAATTCGTGTCCATTCGGATTAAGAATTCGGATCAATTCGGATACTAAAAAAAGTAGGACTCCTTGAGATTCCGCTACGTTCAGTTCACATGAACGTAGGTTTTCAGGTGCCCCCTTAACAATTGTCGATACTTGATCGTTTAATCGTTAACGGTTTTTAAAATATTTAGTTTACATTCTCAGCTCAATATCCACCCCTGCGGGTAACTCGAGATGCGTAAGTGAGTCGATCGTTTTGTTTGTTGGTTCAATTATGTCAATTAGGCGTTTATGGATTCGCATCTCAAATGCTTCACGCGCATCTTTGTCGGTATGCGGGCTGGTTGTGACAGTAAATTTCTCAATCTTCGTCGGCAGCGGGATTGGGCCGGAAATTTTGGCGCCGGTCCCCAAAGCCGTATTAATGATGTCTTTGCACGCCGCATCGATTACTCGCGCGTCATATGCTTTTAACCTAACTCGAATTCTACCTTTTGGCATAATTTTCTTTTAATGTGCTACCTTTAAAATTTGGTCATTCCGAATTCATTTCGGAATCTAGATCCTGAAACAAATTCAGGATGACAGTTGAGTGTTCGAGAAATAATGGAGTCTAGAAGTTATTTATAAAAGCGGTTAGGCTTGAAGTCTCTACTTCTTGTTATCATATAAATAGTTCTCGCTCTCACTCGAACAATACGCGGGCAATTGTATCAAAAAAAAGATCCTTCGGTCAACTCAGGACTATAGCCCCTTGTGCAAACCGAATGATCTTATGATCCTAGGCAATTATTTTAGAGACTACGCCGGCGCCGACGGTGTGGCCGCCTTCGCGAATAGCAAAGCGCAGGCCTTCTTCCATAGCAACGGGGGAAATAAGTTTAACTTTCATTTTAATGTTGTCGCCGGGCATAACCATTTCGGTACCTTCCGGAAGAGTGGCTTCGCCTGTGACGTCTGTAGTCCTGATGTAGAATTGCGGACGGTAGCCGGTGAAAAATGGTGTGTGACGGCCGCCTTCTTCTTTGGCTAGGATGTAAACTTCGGCTTCAAATTCGGTGTGAGGAGTAGCGGTGCCGGGTTTTGCCAAAACTTGTCCGCGTTCGACGTCATCTTTTTCAATACCACGGAGCAGTACGCCAACGTTGTCGCCGGCTTGGCCTTGATCAAGCTCTTTTCTGAACATTTCAACGCCTGTGACGGTTGTTGATTTGGTTGGGCGGATACCGACAATTTCAATGGTGTCGTTAACTTTAACAACTCCCCTTTCAATTCTTCCGGTAACAACCGTGCCGCGGCCTTTGATTGAGAAAACGTCTTCGACAGGCATGATAAATGGCTTCTCAAGGTCTCGAACAGGGGTTGGGATTTTTTCGTCAACAGCATTCATCAGGTCTTCAATTGCTTTCATGGCTTCGGCGTCGCCTTCCAAGGCTTTTTTAGCGGAACCGCGGATTATGGTAGCGTTTTTGCCGTCGAATTCGTATTTATCGAGAAGTTCCCTAACTTCCATTTCGACAAGGTCAAGAAGCTCGGCATCCTGAACCATGTCGCATTTGTTTAAGAAAACGACAATTGCCGGAACGTTTACCTGTTTTGCCAAAAGAACGTGTTCCCTTGTTTGAGGCATCGGGCCGTCCGGAGCGGAAACGACTAGAATTGCGCCATCCATTTGGGCGGCGCCGGTGATCATGTTTTTAATGTAATCGGCGTGACCAGGGGCATCGATGTGGGCGTAGTGGCGTTTGGCGGTTTCATATTCGACGTGGGTAATGTTGATGGTGATACCACGGGCTTTTTCTTCGGGAGCATTGTCAATCTGGTCGTAGGCCCTTTTTTCGCCAAATCCTTTGGAAGCGGCCCAGCTTGTGATAGCCGCCGTTAGTGTGGTTTTGCCATGGTCGACGTGACCAATGGTTCCGATATTAACGTGTGGTTTATTTCTTACGTATTTGCCAGTAGCCATTTATACACAAATTTATCCGAATTTTTACTCCTAATAAGAGAGCTTATTTTTCGCAGGCTCAAAATTAATTCGAATAAATTCGGACTAATAATTAGGATGAATTCGGATTCAAGTCTGATAAGTTTAATTAAAAATGCTTGCAAATGCAAGTGGGAAAAGTAATTGTTCATTGTTGATGGTTGATTGTTAATTGGGCTTATTGTTCGAGCGAAGCGAGAACTACAGATCCTGAATCAAGTTCAGGATGACATGCTCAACTTTCTTTTGAGGTGCTCTCACCTTTCACCTTAGCAACAATCTTATCCGCTATATTTGCCGGGACTTCTTCGTAGTGGGAAGGTTCCATGTAGACGGAACCGCGGCCTTGAGTCATGGAGCGCAGAGTCGTGACGTAGCCGGACATTTCGGCCAAGGGAACTAACGCATTGATAATGACACTGTTGCCGTGGTGGTCACTGCCATGAATTTGGGCACGTTTGGCGCTAAGATCGCCGATGACATCGCCCATAAATTCTTCGGGGATCGTGACTTCAACTTTCATGATTGGTTCCAAGAGAACGAGATTGGCCTTTTTGACAGCATCTTCAAAGGCCATGGAGCCTGCAATTTTAAAGGCAACATCACTCGAATCGACATCGTGGTACGAACCGTCGTAAACGGCGGCTTTAATATCAACCATCGGGTAGCCGGCCATAACACCCATTTCCATTTTCTCTTTGATGCCTTTATCGATCGAGCCAATGTATTCGTTAGGAATAGCGGCACCCTTTATTTCGGAAATATATTCGTAACCTTCACCGCGGCCCCGAGGTTCAACCCTAATAAAACAGTGACCGTATTGACCCCGGCCGCCGGATTGCTTAATGTACTTGCCTTCACCTTTAGCAATTTCTTTAATGGTTTCCTTATAAGCTACTTGAGGAGCACCGACATTGGCGGCGACATTGAATTCCCTTTTCATACGGTCTACCAAAATTTCCAGGTGGAGTTCGCCCATACCGGAGATAATTGTTTGCCCCGTTTCGGGATCACCTTTAATTTTGAAAGTCGGGTCTTCTTCGGAAAGTCTTCCAAGAGCATACCCAAGTTTTTCCTGGTCGGCTTTGGTTGCCGGTTCGATAGCCAGCGAAATAACCGGATCCGGAAAAGAAATTGATTCTAAAATGATTGGAGCTGACTCGTCACAAAGAGTGTCACCGGTCCCGGTTGATTTAAGACCGACGACACCGACAATTTCACCGGCATAGGCTTCGGTAATTTCTTCCCTTTTGTCGGCATGCATTAGGAGCAAACGGCCGATTCTTTCCTTGTCGTGTTTGCTAGTATTGGCAACGGTTGTGCCGGACTTTAAAACGCCGGAATAGACACGGACATAAGTGAGTTTACCGACATGCGGATCGATTTGAATTTTAAAAGCCAGACCACAAAATGGAGCATCGGAAACCTGTTTCCTCTCCTCTTCTTCACCCGTCTTTGGATTTGTACCCTTAATTTCGGCAATATCGACCGGAGATGGCAATAATTCGACAACGGCATCCAAAAGCGGCTGGACACCTTTATTCCTGAGCGACGAACCGGCAAGAACCGGGACAATTTTATATTCAATAACTGCCTGGCGGAGGGCGGATTTAAGTTCATTAACCTCAATCTCCTCGCCGGCCAGATACTTTTCGATTAGGGCATCGTCGGTTTCGGCAATTTTTTCAACGAGTTCGTGACGATACTTTTGGCAATTCCCCTTTTGGTCATCCGGAATTGGCACTTCGGTAAACTTCATTCCGGTTTTATCATCTTCATCCCAGGTATAGGCTTTTTTGGTTAAGAGGTCGATGACGCCTTTAAAATCGTTTTCCTTGCCAAGCGGGATGTTGTAAGGATAAGCGGGAGCCCCCAGCCGGT
Source organism: Candidatus Curtissbacteria bacterium (assembly GCA_030647775.1). Taxonomy (GTDB): domain Bacteria; phylum Patescibacteriota; class Microgenomatia; order Curtissbacterales; family GWA2-41-24; genus JACPKK01. The sequence continues at coordinate 151,846 of JAUSJC010000010.1, read as the reverse complement.
CGCGGATTGATTTTAAGGTGGCAAAATAATCGGCGCCCATTTTATCCATTTTGTTTACAAAACAAATTCTGGGAACTTTGTATTTATCGGCCTGCCGCCAGACAGTTTCGGATTGTGACTGGACGCCTTCTTCGGCATCAAGAACTGTAACACCGCCATCAAGAACCCGCAGAGACCTTTCGACTTCGGCTGTGAAATCGACGTGGCCGGGGGTATCAATAATATTAATGCGGGCCTCAATATCTTTGTATGGACCGGATGTCGGCGTCCAAAATGTGGTGATAGCGGCCGAGACAATAGTGATACCGCGTTCTTTTTCCTGCTCCATCCAATCGGTAACGGTGGTTCCCGCATCGATGTCGCCCAGTTTGTAAGTTTTACCGGTGTAGTACAAAATGCGCTCGGTTGTGGTGGTTTTGCCGGCGTCGATATGGGCAATAATGCCGATGTTTCTGATTCGTTCGAGCGGATATTGACGGTTAGAAGTAGCAGCGGCCATATTTTTATGAATTAGTTATTGGGTTTGGGGAACGGGTGCTCGAGGTTTTTAATTTCGGATTTAATTTCGGCAACCATTGCCCGCAGTACGGAAACTTCTTCGTCGGCAAGTTCCCAGGCTGCGCTTTCGCCCGGAGCTGAGGTTTCCTGGAAAGCTTCGCCATAGCGGGCTAAAGCTTCTTTGAGTTTAATTTCTTCCAACTCGTGAAGCTTCTTTTTAAGTTCTTTTAATTTTTGACCTTTTGTCGGTATATTTGGCATAAAATTTTTAATTTCTAATTTTTAATTTTTAAATAATTTTCTAATGCTCTAATTTCTAAATTTTGGACCATTTACTAATTGGGATTTATTTAGGATTTAGGTTAATAAGAGAGCTTATTTCTCATAAATTCGAAATTAGTAATTAGATCAATCAAAATACGATTTTCCTATTTAAGCAGAAAGTGTTCACTCGGGCAAGTGGATAGTCTTGAAATCACAAGGGCAAATTCTAACACACTTTAGCTTTCAAGTCGAGATTAAGCCCTAAAATTTGCAGCTTCTGGAGATATTAGCTCCGGTTCAAACTTGCCATCATCAGTCAGGGCAAATCTTCCTGGACATCTGGTGATTTGGCGACCGTCTCTTTCATAATGGATAACGGCCTCTCCAACCCATTTGCCCTCAGTATGAGATAGCATATCTCGCCATATTTGCACGTCTCCATATCCCGCGTCATCTAAACGCTTTCGGATTATTCCTCGCGCAGTCGCTTCATGGGCATAAGGATGCGTCAGCAAATAATCTTCAACTTTTTGTGGAATACAATCGGCGCAATATACTTTTGCCCTTTGACCTTCCTGTTCCGAAAAAAAATACCTATCTAATCCATTTTGATCATGGCCGCTCACATGGTTATTAATGGTTTTAAAGTCTATTCCTTTTGTTTTTTCGACGTACCTTTGATGAGGAAATTTCCATAAAGGAGTTTTGCACTCAAAACAACCCGGTTCTCCTAGGACTATGACAAGTTCTCCATCTGAAGATTCGATATGTAAGCTATGATCATCAACAGCGACAGTTACGTCGTACTCTGTTTCAGTTTTATATTCGTTATCAACTAGTCGAGCTTTTTTGACCCTTCTAAGATCATCTACAGTGTCAAGTTCAGTGCCTTCTGGGGCTAAAAGCTTTAATCTTAAGGAGTTGTCGCGTTCCCACTCACGCGTTTCAAAATTATAATTATGTAGATAGTTATTAATTTCGGCAAAATGCCCACTAGGGTCATGATAAACTTGAATTCTTGTTCCGAGTGAAAGCTCATCTGACTTTCTTTCAATACCTCTGTACTTTAAACTCCCCGGCATTTTATCCAGACCAAAAATATCAAAACCAATCGGGTATTCTCTTAAATTGGGTGCCATACTGTCTGTATCCCTTCTAAATGTTTCCGCTGGCATTTCGTCTAATTCACTTTCTCGATCTTCAAAAGATTCAATGAGGCTGCGGCCGAAAATTACTCTTCTGCTTTGCATTGTGTTACCCTCGGTGTCACCCAAGACATTTCTGATAGAGACGCCAAACCATCTATCTTTTTGCATTTGCTCGAAAGTTAAATTTTTGACAGCTGCAGAAAGTGCTGTGTACCAAGCACCGCCTAAAACATCGTATTTTTTTTCTAAACCTTCAGCAGTTGGTTCAATGCCTATTTCCATATAAATGAACTCGTCGTCGGCTGTTGTTTTAACTTCACCACGGCCGTTCCAAAAATTTATAACCGTATCTATGCCTTGTGATTGGGGATTTATTAAACGGGCGAGCTTTAAAAGACCTTCGATGTCTACTCTTCTTGCCCCAATTTGATATCGAGTTCCATCTGCTGAAATTCTGACTTTTGCCGGTAAAAATTCATAAATATCACCACTACCGACCGATGCAAAATGATCACTGAATAACCACTCGTGGTTCGCATCGTATTCAAACCCAAGTTCTGCCTGAAGTTCTACTGTAAGAGTATTAAGTGGTTGATGTTCGCTGTCAATTAAACCTGTCATTATTCAGGCAGTTTTATGATAGAAACGAGCTTAGATAGATTACCAGCGGAAGTGGGAGAAAGCCTTGTTGGCTTCGGCCATGCGGTGAATATCCTCTTTTTTGGCGACGGCTTTACCGCTGCCTGCCGCTGCTTCTAAAATTTCGGTGGCCAGTTTGGAAATGGCCAAGGGTTTATTTTTAAGCCCTTCGACTGCCCTATCTACTTCTTTGAGGCTTCGGGCACGGGATGCCTGGACAAGCCAGGAAATGGCAAGAGCCTGACGGCGCGGGCCGCGGACTTCGATCGGGACCATGTATGAAGCCCCACCGACTCTTCTTGGCCTGACTTCGGTTTTCGGGGAAACGTTTTCCAAAGCTTTTTCGAAAGTGGCAACCGGATCCTGGCCTTTAAGTTTAATCAGGTCGAACGCTCCATAAACAATTTTCTGGGCGAGGGACTTTTTGCCTTCCACCATGATTTTATTGATGAGTTTGGCAACAACCGTATTTTGGTAAATCGGGTCGGGAGCGACGTTGATTTTTCTAACGTGTCCAGTTCTAGGCACCTGCGGTACCTCCCTCGGGAGCAGCTGACTGAGCGGCGGCTTTAGCGCCAACTGTAGCGGCAGCCTGCTTGCCGGTTGTGGCACCGGATTTTTTGGTTCCATACAGCGATCTGGATTGTTTTCTGTTGTTGACTCCGGAAGCGTCGTATTTGCCGCGGATAATGTGGTATTTAACACCAGGTAGGTCTTTGACCCTACCTCCTCTAACTAGAACGACTGAGTGTTCAGCCAGTTCATGGCCAATACCCGGAATATAGGCAGTAATTTCCTGTTTATTGGAAAGCCTGACACGGGCAACTTTACGAAGAGCGGAATTGGGTTTTCTGGGGGTCATCGTTTTGACAACGGTGCAAACTCCCCGCTTTTGACCGGACGGGTAATATGTGTAGCGGTTGTCTTTGGAGTTGAAAGCACGACGAAGCGCCGTAGCGTGAATACGTTTTATCTTATTATGTCGGCCGTGTCTAATTAATTGGTTTACTGTTGGCATACAAGGTTGAGATTATAAGAGAGCTTGTTTCTCACAAGTTCGAAATAAGAGAGCTTGTAATTCTCGCTTAAGCTCGAATTATAGCAGATCATGATTATTTTATCGCTGCTCTTTCCGGAGAAGTCGGGATGAGACGACCGATGATGACATTTTCTTTAAGGCCGATTAAGCGGTCAGTTTTGCCTTCGATGGCGGCGTCGGTTAAGACACGGGTAGTCTCCTGGAAGGAAGCAGCCGAAAGGAAGCTTTCGGTGTAAAGGGCCGCGCGCGTAATACCCAAGATGACAACCTGGGCCGTTGCCGGTTCGCCGCCTTCTGCCAGAACTTTAGTGTTTTCTTCCTGGAACCGGTTTTTATCGATTAATTCCCCGGGCAAAAGAACGGTGTCGCCGGGGGTTTCGATCCTGACCTTTTCACTCATTTTCTTAACGATTGCTTCAAAGTGCTTGTCGTTGATGGCAACGCCCTGGCTTTCGTAGACTTCCTGGGTACCGTCGATAATGTATTGCTGGGCCTGGCGGAGACCGGAAATACTAAGGACTTCTTTAATATCCAAGTATCCTGCCGAAAGCGCAGTACCGGCGGCTACCAAATCGCCATCTGTGACAGTAAGCTCGGAAGTTGGCGGAATAAAGTATTCGCGTTCGACCGGCGGCTTAATGTTGGTACTTTTGATTTTAACCGTGTAGCCTTCTTCGGATTCTTCGATCTTAACTTTGCCGGCAATTTCGGAAATCTGGGCGGCGTATTTGGGAACGCGGGCTTCAAGAAGTTCTTCAACACGCGGCAAGCCCTGGGTAATATCAAGACCAACGATACCGCCGGTATGGAATGTTCTCATGGTAAGCTGGGTACCGGGTTCACCAATACTCTGGGCGGCGATGACGCCAACGGGGGTACCGAGAGCTACCATTTCGCGGGTGACTAAATCACGGCCGTAGCACTGCGCGCAAAGGCCGTATTTTGCCTCACATGTCAGAACAGACCTAACCTGCACAGATGTAATGCCGGCTGCATCAATTTCGGGAAGAGAGGACTCCAAAATCTGGCTGCCCGCGGCAACAATTGCTTTTTTGTTTTTGGGAGACAGAATATCGGCGGCGGCCACCCGACCGACAAGACGCAAGCCAAATGCCGCCTGGCGCTTGTCGGTTTTGGAAATAGTAATTCCGGCTTTGGTCCCGCAATCTTCCATGCGAACGATTGCATCGTGAGCAACGTCGACGAGCCTTCTGGTTAAGTAACCAGATTCGGCAGTTTTAATGGCACGATCGGCAAGGCCTTTTCTGGCACCACGGGCGCTGGTGAAATATTCAAAAACGGAAAGGCCCTCGCGGAAGTTTGATTTAATCGGCAATGGTACAATTTGTCCGGATGGATCGGTTACCAAACCGCGGATTGCCGAAAGCTGTTTGACCTGTTCGGCTGTAGCGCGGGAACCGCCGGAATCGGAAATAATTTTAATCGAGTTGTCGAATGGCAAACTTCTCCAGGTCAAATCGGCAATCTCGTTGGTGACTGACAGCCAGACTTCCTGGGATAGACGTTTTTCCTCATCTTTGGTTATTAAACCAAGTTTGAAGTTTTTCTCTATTCCCTCAACTTCTTTTTCGGCCCGGGCAATGATAATCGGCTTCTCGGAAACTATCAGACAATCAAAAACAGAGACAGAAAGACCGGAGAACGTGGCACCTTCAAAACCCAGGTTTTTAAGCCTGTCAATGAGTTCGATTACTTCTTCTTCGGCTATTCCGTCAATGGCACTGTTGATGATTCTTTTAATGTATGCGGCTGAAACAGTTTCGTTTATAAAACGCATTTGGAACGGTAGCTGCATATTGAATAGAACCCGGCCGGCCGAAGTTTCAAGGACATCTTTGCCGAGTCTAAGCTTAATCTTTTGGCGAACCGCAATTTTGCCGAGTTCTTTGGCCAGAACCACTTGCCTCTCGTCGTCAAAAATATTTTCGTTTGCACTCACCGCGGGATCAATAGATGTTAGATAATAAATTCCAAGAGCCATCTCTTTATTAGGCAGTGTGATTGGCGACCCGTCTGCCGGACGAAGCAGGTTTTTGGCCGACATCATAAGCGCAATTGCTTCTTCTTGGGATGCTTTAGAAAGCGGAACGTGTACAGCCATCTGGTCACCATCAAAATCGGCATTGAAACCGGCACAGACACAAGGATGAACCCTGATGGCGCTGCCTTCGATTAGAATCGGGAAGAAAGCTTGGATGCCAAGACGGTGCAATGTAGGGGCACGGTTCAAAAGAACCGGGTGGTTCTTGGTGATGCCTTCCAGAATGTCCCAAACCTCTCCGCTTCGCCTTTCCATAAAATGTTTGGCACTTTTAACGTTGGGGGCAAGACCCTGGCCTATGACTTCACGCAAAACAAACGGCTTGAACATTTCCAAGGCCATTTCTTTAGGAATACCAACCTGATTTAGGGAAAGTTCCGGACCGACAACGATAACAGAACGTCCGGAATAGTCGACGCGCTTGCCCAAAAGATTTTGGCGGAAGCGGCCTTGTTTGCCGCGGAGCATATCGGAAAGTGAACGCAGTTCCTTGGACGCGCGGGTTAATTTGACCCTTTGGGAATCGATAAGAGCATCGACGGCTTCCTGCAGCATCCTTTTTTCATTTCTGAGAATGATTTCCGGGGCGCCAAGTTCGATTAGCTTCTTAAGACGATTGTTCCTGTTGATAACGCGCCTGTAAAGGTCATTTAAGTCGGAGGTGGCAAAACGGCCGCCGGAAAGCTGGACCATAGGGCGAAGATCCGGCGGGAGAACCGGAAGAATTTTTATGATCATGGCAGAGGGCATAACCCCGGCTTTTCTCATACCTTCAACAACCCTTAATTTTTTGGTTGCTTTAATATGTTTTTGGCCTGTAATCCTGGAAATTTCTTCCCTCAAAGAAGCCGACAGTTTAGAAAGATCAAGCGTTTCCAAAACTTGAAGGACGGCTTCAGCACCCATGCCGACTTTTGCAAAACCGGAAGCATCATAATCTTCCAATTTCATGTATTCGTCTTCTGAAAGAAGATCAAGCGGCTTAATGGCATTGACCATTGAGGTAATATTTTTGTAAATTTCCTCAAGCCGGGAAACTTCCTGGACATTTTCGTCCCGGAGTTTTGCCTGCCTCTGGCGGGAGGCGAGCGACATCTCCTCGATTTTCAAATCGACTTGCTCGCGGGCTTTGGCGTCTTTTGATTTAATGCGGTCGATTTCTTTTTTAGTGTCTTTAGCCTCTTGGTCAATTTGTTTTTTGAGGTCTGCCTGAAGCTCTTTCCTTTTTCTATCAAGCTCCCCTTCGAGCGCCTTAATCACTTCTTTTTTCTTATCTTGGTCGACTGTGATAACCATGTAAGAAGCAAAGTAGACAACGGCATCCAGGCTTCTTGGAGAAATGTCCAGCAGGAGACCAAGTTTTGAAGGACTGCCTTTGAAAAACCAGTTGTGAACAACCGGAGCGGCCAAGGTGATATGACCCATTCTTTCCCGGCGGACCCGAGATTGGGTTACCTCAACGCCACATTTATCACAAATAATACCGCGGTAGCGGATCCTTTTATACTTGCCGCAGTAACATTCCCAGTCTTTGGTCGGGCCAAAAATGCGTTCGTCAAAAAGACCGTCTTTTTCCGGCTTTAGAGTTCGGTAATTGATAGTCTCCGGTTTAGTAACTTCCCCGAACGACCAGGTTTTGATGTCATCGAGACTGGCAAGAGTTAATTTTAATGCCTCAAAGTCAATCAATTCGTTCACGCTGGTTTTGCTCCTTCCTCAAGTTCCATAGGGCTATCAGCTTTTATAATTTCGGCCTCGGTTACAACAATTTCGGCACCAGAAATTTCTGCCAGTTCTTGCGCTTTTTTGACATCTTTTTCGCTTGAAACTTCTTCGACGGCGACTTTGGCACCAATGGTTTGGACATTTAAGCCAAGAGAGTTCAGTTCCTTGACCAAGACCTTAAACGATTCAGGGATTAGGGCCTGAGGAATTTCTTCACCTTTGATGATAGCCTCAAATGCCTTGGCGCGGCCAACAACATCGTCAGACTTGATGGTTAACATTTCCTGCAAGGTGAAAGCGGCACCGTAGGCTTCCAGTGCCCAGACTTCCATTTCACCAAGACGCTGGCCGCCCATTTGAGCTTTACCACCCAAAGGCTGTTGGGTAATTAAGGAGTATGGACCGGTTGAGCGGGCGTGGGTTTTATCCTCAACCATATGGATGAGTTTAAGAATATAAGCTGTGCCGACAACAATCGGCCTGTCGAAGGCCAGACCTGAACGGCCATCGTAAAGAGTGGTACGGCCGTCGAGTGGAAGACCCGCTTTTTTAAGCTCGCCAACAATTTGATCCTCGGAAATATGCTCAAAAACGGGGAGGGCAACTTTGTAATTGAGTTTTGATACCGCAATACCAAGATGAGTTTCCAGAAGCTGACCCAAGTTCATACGGGAAAGTACAGAAAGCGGGCTGATGATGACGTCAATCGGGGTACCATCTTCAAGGTGAGGCATATCGTAAGTTGGAATAATCTTGGAGATGACACCTTTATTACCGTGGCGGCCGGCCAGTTTGTCGCCGACAACAACTTTTCTCATTTGAGCAACTTTAACGAAGATTTTAGAAAGAGCGCCATGCTCCAATTCGTCACCCTCCTCGCGGGAAAGGATTTTAACATCGATAACTGTTCCCTTTTCACCGTGGGGCATGCGAAGAGAAGTATCACGCACTTCCCTAGCTTTCTCGCCAAAGATGGTTCTTAAAAGTCTTTCTTCGGCCGTTAACTCCGTTTCGCCTTTGGGGGCGATTTTGCCAACCAGAATATCATTGGGACCAACATCGGCACCGATGACCACAACACCCTGCTCGTCGAGATTGGCAAGATCTTCTTCGGAAACATTGGGAATATCGCGGGTCGTCTCTTCCGGACCAAGCTTTGTCTCGACTACAGGAGTCTCATATTCTTCAATATGGATCGAGGTTAAGACATCTTCCTTAAACAGCCTGTCGGAAATGATGATAGCGTCCTCATAACCAAGGCCATCAAAGCTCATGTAGGCGATTGTTAAATTTTGGCCAAGTGCCAGTTCGCCGTCATCGGTTGCGGATCCGTCAATAAGAACTTCGCCCCTTCGAACCTTTTGGCCGGTAAAAACCCGAGGCCTTTGGGAATAGCAGGTACTTTGAGGAGACCTTGTGAATTTCTGGATCGGATAAGTGAGCGTTCCACGGGTTTTGGTTTTGAGGGTAACTTTTTTGCTATCGGCGTAGATTACAAGGCCATCCTCCACGGCTTTTATTACACGGCCCATATTTTCACCAACAACTGCTTCCATACCAGTCCCAACTACGGGTGACTCGGGCTTAATCAAGGGAACTGCCTGACACTGCATGTGGGTTCCCATTAGGGCACGATTAGCTTCATCGTGAGCCAAGAACGGAATTAGAGAAGCCGAAGTTCCAACAACTTGTCTTGGAACAACATCAATGAAGTCAACAACACCGATATCGGCAGTTGTAAATTCCCCTTTATAGCGGACCGCAACCCTGTCATCTTCAAAATAACCCTTTTTATCTACGGCAACCTGTGCATGGGTGATGTAATAATCTTCTTCGTCGTCGGCAGCCAGATAAACAATTTCGTCGGAAACATTGGGTTTGCCCGTTTTGTCTTTAACAACTTTTTTGTAAGGAGCTTCCAAAAAACCGTACTCGTTGATACGACAATAAAGAGACATATAGGTTACAAGGCCGATATTGGGACCCTCGGGAGAACGAATCGGGCAAATCCTGGAATACTGGGAATGGTTAATGTCGCGAATTGAGAAGGCGGCACGTTCCCGGGCAATACCACCGGTTCCCATAACGGTCAGGCGGCGAAGATTATCAAGTTCTGCCAGCGGGTTGGTTTGGTCAAGAATGGTGGAAAGCTGGCTGGAACGGAAGAATTCGTTAACGGCTGAAATTATCGGGCGGGCATTAATAAGAGATGCAGGGGAAGGAACAACATCCAAGGGGGTCAAGCTCATTCTTTCTTTTATAACCCGCTCGAGCCTTAAAATTCCGATCCTGAAAGCATTCTGGGCGACAAGTTCACCGACGCGGCGAATTCGGCGATTGCCAAGATGGTCGATATCATCAACTCTGCCTCTACCCATCACGAGTTCGAAAATATAGGCAATGGCACCGATGAAATCTGCCTGGGTTAAGATTTGGCTTTCGGGATCGTCTTTTGCCGAAAGCGTTTCTTTGATTTTTCCCAAACGTTTTTGGATTTTGTACCTGCCGACTTTACCAAGAGAATAGCGGCGCGTGTTGAAAAACATCGTATCCATAAGCGCTTTGGCGTTATCCAAAATGACGTGGTCGCCCGGACGCATTTTGCGGTAGATTTCCAGAAGCGCCTCATCGGTGTTTTCGGTTGAATCCTTGGCAAAAGTGTTTTTGAGAAAATCTTTGATTTGGTCTTCTTTAACAAAATCAAAGAGCTTCCAAATTTCTTCATCGGTGGAAAAACCGATTGCACGAAGGAAAGTTGTCGCCGGGAATTTACGGCGCCTGTCAATTTTGACAGTAATAATATCGTTTTTGGTGATAGCAAACTCCAGCCATGAACCTCGAAGGGGTCTGATTTCGCAGCTGTAGAGAATTTTACCGGTTGAAGGATCGATTTCGGCAGAATAATAGGCGCCCGGGGCTCTAACCATCTGGTTAACAACGGCACGCTCAATGCCATTGACGATGAATGAACCTTTTTCCATCATCATCGGCAGGTCACATAAGAAAACTTCCTGGGAATTTTTGGCGCCGGTTTGTTTGTTTAAAACTGTTGCTTCTACTTTAAGGGGGAGATCGTAGGTAAGGCCTTTTTCGCTTGCTTCTTCAGGAGTGTGTTTGGATTTACTAAAGCTATGTTTGCCTAAAGTTAGAGTAAAGTTTTTACCGGTAAAATCGTCGATTGGGGAAACTTCTTCCAGAACTTCACCGATACCGTTTTCCAGAAATTGGGCAAAAGATTCCCTTTGAACCTCGACTAAGTCCAGCGGGGGTAAATTATGATTGGTAGGTTGACCCCAAGTTATGCGTTTTGCCACAGGTATTATAAATGGTTATTTGACTTTGACAGGCCCGCCCGATCTTACTTCTCGCCTCGTTCATATGAACTGCGGCTCGAAGAGCCCCGCCTGCAACGCTTTGCGTAGCAATGCGGGCTGGGATCTTTGGCGGGTAAACCTTTTAAATCGAGTTGAAGGATGACCCACAGGAAATCCGCCATCTGGCGGAGTTTTTCAAACAACAAAAACTCAAGAAGGTACGATAAATACCCCCTTGAAAGGATTCGTTCTAGGGAAAATATATCACCGCAGGCTTATCTTGTCAAGGGATGTAAAAGTTTCAGGCGTACAGAAATTATCTATAAACATCTTTTCTGTGGTCGATTGTCAAAACCCAAATAATCTTTTTTCCATAATCAAATTCATAGATTATTCTGTATCTTGAAACCCTTAATTTGTATTTACCCTTAAGCTCCCGACGCAGTGGTGCGCCGGCCTTGGTATTTTCGGCAAGTCTTTTGAGCGCTTGAGCAAGTGCTTTTTGATACCTACTGTCTAGTGATTTTAATTGTTTCTCGGCCTCATTGGTGAGGAAAACCTGATACATTAGGAGAGCTTGAGATCTTTTAGGACATCTTCAAGCGGTTTGACCCTGCCTGCTTTGATATCTTTTTCCCCGCGGCGGATAGAGGCCATAGTGACAGGGTTGGAAAGAATTTCTAAAGTATCGATCAGGGCATCATATTCGTCCTTACTCATGAGAACTGCCTCCGGTTTACCGTTTCTGGTGATGGTAAAGCGGGAAAACATTTTGCTTGCATCATCAATGAGTTCGGCAAATTTATTTCTCGCTTCGGTTAAAGGAAGAACAGTATTCATAATATTCAGATTGTACAGAATTCTGGCTTTTATGTCAAGAAGGCGGCCACACACAGAAATTATGGCGTGGGGCGGAAGGATTGGGCGCTGGCTGGCTATGTTGGAACGTATATGGAAATCGCTATATCTATATCTGGATTATTGCTGAAATGGGTAAATGGTCTGATCCTTTCGAACTTCCTACCTCAAATAATTTACACTTAATGTCTTGACTGACGAAAATATAATCCAGTTTGTATTCAACACCTTTTGGTTTACATACTTTACAGCCTTCGGGATATACGCACCACGTTGGAAGATTAGAAGTATCAGTATTTTTAAGAACCTTAGATATCTTCTTAACGGCAACACTTCCAGGAACAGCATTAAAATCCCCCATAAGGATGGTTGCCCTCTTTGGCAAAACTTCAATTAAATTTTTAGCTTGCAAGTTTTGTGTACCAGATGGTTTTTGGTGGGTGTGGATTAAATGTGTGTTGAAAACATGCAGCTTTGTACCTTTAACCTCTATATCCGCTCCTATGGCTGTGCGTTTGTCGATTTCAGATAAGACATACGTTTTATTTTCGATGATCCTGTGCTTGCTAAGAATTGCATTTCCTCTATCTAAAATTCTTCCGTCTTTTTCTATTTCACAAGTTGTTGCGTAAACAAATTCGTACCCCAGCTCATTTGCGATAAGTTGTGCCGTATTTGCCTTTCCGTCCTTTTCTTGTACGGCCTCCTGAAAACCAATTATATCCGCATCTGACTTCTTTAAAAAATCAATTATGCCTGTAAAATATTTTCCTTCCCAAATATTCCAAGAGATAATTTTCAATGTCATGCGGAAAGTATAGCAAATCGAGGCTAAATTAAGCTGAACGGCTCGGTCTAAAATTATTTTGGTTTATTGCCTCCCCATCCACAAGCTTCACAAAGTTCAACATAGGGATGTTCGACTTTATACATCAACTCTGAACGAAAATCTGAAATTACACGATATGACTTACATTTCGGGCACCTTTTTGGCTTGGACTTCTCACTACGGACGACAATACTCAAAGTATTTAGCATAAGTTGTTCAGTTGCATTCATGACATATTTTGCATCCTCGCGCACCGCATTCTTATGGTGTGTTAACCAGGAAACGAGCTCCCAGGTGGAATCGGAATTAGTTTTAAGATGAGCCCTTATTTTCCTCGCTTCTTTTCCGGACGCGAGTAAGTCGTATGTGGCTGCAAGCTGAGCTTTAACGTCTGCTCTTTTAATATCTGGGTTTTGTCTTTTTGTAAGTTTGCTAGTTTCCAGTTCATCAACAAGAGTTATCAGTACTTCTCGACACCTAGCACCAACACCTTGAAAGTCCTCTGCTTCCTCAGCGAGTTCTAGTGCATCGTGAGCTTGTTCCCATTGCCTCCAAGTTTTTGGGGTGCGGTAAATATCTTCATCGGTTGCATTTGTGTGTTGTCCAGCGTTCATTCGGCTCATTAGACCGATATGGAATGACAGCGCATAGTCCATACTGGGAAAATCAGAATGCGAGTATAGGTTTGTTGGCTCTGTTATGACCCAATACCGATCTTTATCGGTTTCAACGTCCCAAACGTCATGGGTCAAATCAAAATTTCTTTCAGAGGCTACTTTTTCAGCACGCTTAACCTTCTCACCCCTTGCCTCCAGTTCAACATATTCGGTTACACTCCTTTTCTGATGCTCAGGACTTTTCATATAAAAAACTCCGATCCACCTTCGTATAATTATTGGCTGAACGGGCCGGCCTAAACCCTTTGTCATTATAGTCGTATCTCAAAATCAAGGCTAGACGAGATTGCCGCGCTACGCTCGCAATGACCATAGGAGAGAAAAATCCTGAAACGAGTTCAGGGTGACAATATGAAAAATGCTAAGTCAAGAACGTGCCGTATATTTACAGATACTTTTGGATATTGGCGCTTTTTATTCTGAGCGAAAAAACTCCGTCCTTCAGGACGGAGATATACAGTGCCATGCGATCCTCGTTCTGCAATGCAGAACTGCGGGTCTAGGAGCGAATTTTGAGCGAGGAAGAGAGAACCACGGCCTTTGGGCCGTGGGAATCTATTTTACTTCCTTGAGCTTTTCGGCAAACCACATACGGGCAAGAGCGGAGATATTTAAGCCTTTTGATCTGGCAACAACTTCTAACTTTTCTTTGAGGCTTTTTTGCAGGCGCAGGACTAAAGTTTCGTCGCGGGGCTTATGCAGTTCGACTTCAAGATCAACATCTTTAAGCTCATCCCAAAATTCAGTGAAGTCATGTTTATCCCACCACTCTGCTTCTTTCTTATAACTCATTTTGTCAAAATCAGGAAATTTAAATTTTTTCTTTTTCATATATTTCCTTTCTCTCCTTTTTGCTAGAATCTCTAACGCTTACGGGATAATATACGCCTGTGCTTATTCTTCCGACTACTAAAGATATTAATCTGGAGCCGGATCTGCCGATTGCTAAATACCTTCCCTTCTTAGCAATCTTGTGAGCGATAAAATTACGAATTGCCTCTTGGGCTTCATCAACTGTAACATTATGTTTGGCGATATGCTCGAGATTATGTTTATCCCAAACCAATTTTTTAATTACTATCTTTGTCATATTGTATTACATTTGTATAACAAAATCAAGATGGGTATTTAGAGATACTTTTGGATATTGGCGTTGTGCTCTTCTATGGTTTTAGCATAATGGATTTTGCCTTTTTGGTCGTGGATATAGTAGAGGTACGGAGTATCAGCCGGTTCGGCGGCGGCGCGGATCGAGACCAAACCCGGATTTGAAATCGGAGCGGGCGGCAGGCCGGGGGCAAGATAAGTATTGTAAGGAGAACGGACGGTTGAGTAATCGCTGACCGAAACGGGTGCCCACCAGGTTTTTTTGGCGGCGTCGTAACCTTTGGCGTATTGGACTGTAGCATCGATTTGGAGCGCAATCCCCGCCTGCAGACGGTTTAATAAGATTCCGGCAATAATCGGTTTTTCTTCGTCGCCCCGTGCTTCCCTTTCGATGAGTGATGCCATAATGACAACTTGATACCCCGTTAAGTTATTTTTTGCCCCTTTTTCTAAAATCCGGCTATCTACTTTTTGATCAAACGTGTCTCTTAGCTTTTGGGCAACGTCGACGGCACCAGCATCTTTGGCAATTAAGTAAGTGTCGGGAAACATATAACCTTCTTTGGCGAGTTTAATGTAACTCTCTTTATCAAATTGGGCTTTGTCGTTTTGGGAAGTATTAATTTTATCGGAAATCCTTTGGGCTTGTTCTTCAATTCGCAAGCCTTCCGGTAAGGTAATCCAAATATCAATGGCGCCATGCGTTAAGGTTCTTGCTATTTCTGTGGCGGATTGACCCGGTGAAAAACGATAGTCACCGGCCTGGATATTTTTGGCAATCCCCATTTGGGTGGCCAGAAGCCTGAATGCAAAAGCGTTTCTGATAATCTTATCTTCAGCCAGATTTTGAGCAATTTGCGCTAAGGGCTGGCCGGGTTTAACCACAAAGATTTGATTTTCCTGACTGCTAGTGGCAACGGGCGTGAGAAGGAAATTGTAGTACTTAAGCAAAACAACCGGGGCCAATATTAAAAGTGCGACTATGGCAATAAGAGAGCTTGTTTTTCGAGAACTCAAAATAAGAACCCGGGGGGAGATTTTCAATTTTTAATCTCCTGACGCTGGGCCCTTCTGTATTTGCCGCGGCGCTTATCAAAAATAAAAATGCGGCCGCACTGGCAGGTTACCTGTTGGGAATTGTCTCCCCTTTCGAGTTTCGCGCCACTTGAAAGAGTTCGGCCGCAACCGACGCACTTCCCCTGAAGCAAAATCCATGCTTGAACCGGTGCTAACATTCTTTTGATCATAGCTGTGTGTCATGCCGAACTTGTTTCGGCATCTAGATCCTGAAACAACACGGATCCTGAAACAAGTTCAGGATGACACAAGTGCCAGTTCAGGATGACGAGAGACGGGTCTCGTCTAGATAGCTTTGCAAAATTATAGCAGCTGCGTATTCATGCTCTTTTTGGCGGCGCTTAAATTTTGGTAACTCGAGTTTAATCATAGTTTCGCGCGCCTGTCCAGATGTCAAAGTTTCGTCCCACAAAACAACCTCAATATCCGGTCGTTCTTTTTTAATAGAGGATGCAAAATCGGTAAACATTGTTTTAATTTTGCCCTCGACAAAACCGATAACCACGGTGTCAATTTTTTCTACTTCAATGATTCGAATAATTGAAGTAAGAGCTTGATCAAGCGTTTTGTGGATAATGGTTTTATAGGGCGTAGCGATACTGCTACCGGATATTGCCAGACCGGTAGTTTTTGCGCCAAGATCAATCCCTAAAATCATTTGTCAATCGTAAATGGTAAATGGTTAATAGTCAATTTAAAGTAATGAGGCGATGACGACGATGCGTTTGATGCTGGTGCCGGGCGGGACACAGGACATTAAAGTCAGATTACGACCGCCGGCAGAAATCGGAGCTAAAACAGATGTGTCTTTGGGGTCGACGATTTTGGAGTATTGGACGATGTAATGGTAGATCCTGTTATCTAAGTTGACTTCGATGTCGTCGCCAATTTCCAGATCGGAAAGATTAGTAAAAATGGCTCTGTAGTTTTTGGGGTCGGCAAATTGCGGCAGAACCGAATGGCCGGTTATAAAACCGTTTCCGACTTGCCCCGGAAGGGCAGTGCCTGGAAAATGGGCAAGATTATTATCAAATTTGAGACTATCCACTAAAACTTTTGCGTCTTTAATTTTTAGTTTGGGCACTGAAAGAGAAAATTCTTGTGGACGGTTTTGGCCGGGTCGAAAATCGGTCGTAAAGTACGAAAAACCGTCCGGGTCTTTTACAACCTGAACATTTTGGGCAATAATTTGCGCCGACAGGACTTGGGCCTTCGGAACAGGAGCAAGGCTTGCCGATTTGGCGGTGAGTTTTGGCAGGACTTTCACCTCCCAGACAATAAACGGCCAGGCGGCAAAAATAATCGAGAGGATACCGATGCCGGTTATAAATCCGAAAAATGCCCGTTCACGATTTTTATGCCTTATCTTCACCCCTTTGGGCGGAGCTTTTATGTAAACTGCCAAAGCCATTTTAGGAGATTTCTATAATAAAGCTTATTTTGGATTTGGCGCGGGGAACGGTATCGATAAAAGGGATGGCCGGAGAAAATGAAACCAGGACGTCGGAAACTTCCGGAGTAAGTTTTATGATAGCTCTTGCTTCTTTGATGTTTTTGCCGGCAATTTGGACGGCCAGCTGGTCTTCATTGAATTTAGGGATTAATTTCGCGCGAAAAGCGCCGGAAATTGCCAACGTGTCTTTTGTCCTTTTGACGTTTGTATCAAAGACCTCGATATCCTGGGGACGCAGCTCGAGATTCGTCTGGTTTTCCTGGGTTTCGCTAATTAATTTTTGAAGGTCGTTTTGGTCAAAGCTAACGGCACTGGCCTCGATTTCCATATCGAGGTTGATGATGGAAGCTTCGTCGTCCACCTTTTTATCGAAATCTTTTTTGAGGATGCTGACCACCAAAGAGCCGTCGGGAATATTGGCACCCTGGGATTTAGTCTTAAAATCGTCTTTGGCTTTTTGAGTAAGGCTATCGGTCAGGGATTTGGCCATCTTATCAAGGTCGTCCTGGGAAACAACAGTCGCCTGTTTTTCGTCACCGCCGGAAATACCGGGGTCAATTGACTTTGCGTCATAAAGGGAAGCTTCGGTCCCAACAATGGAAAAGGTTTTGTTCGAACCGACATTGTACGTTGGGCCAACTTCTTCGGCGGTAATTGTAGCGTGGGTGATTCCCGGAGTACTATCAGCATCATTTCTGGCAGGAATGCTGATATCGGAGTCAAGGGTGAATTTTAATCCGTCTGTAATTATTTCTGTCCCGGTCGGAAAAGTTTGGATAACTTTGGTCCAATTTCTAAAATCAACCGGGCCTTTGGCATTGTTTCCGATTTTTTTGCTGCCGGTGGCGGTGGCTTTTTGACTGCCGGAGGCTTTGCCCGTAATAAGTTTGCCCGGAATTTGTGACCGGCTTTTGTCGTAAGACCCTTGCGGAACAACTGTTGCTTTGAAAGTGCCGTCTTGGGACTTGGCGGCTACTTTAATATTAACCTCGGCCGAAGTTAAAGTTTGGCCGGCGGCGAAGATACCGATTACAACCAGCACCAATACTGCCGCCAAAATTATTCCTAACTTTTTTGAAGGCTTCGGAAGAGAAGGCATTTTAAAAAGCTTTGGGATCCTAAATTTGGGTAATTTTGGCACGCCGACTCTGGCCTGATCTTCGTATTCACTGGGTTCGATTTCGACTGCATAGTCCTCTTTCCTTATCGGCCCTTTGTGTTGGGGTACCGCCAGAGGAAGGGGTGTCTGTTCCTCTTTGGCTTCCGGTTCTATATTTTGTAAGATATCGACTCCGGAAATAAAACCCAGTTCGTCAGCCCCGGATGGTTCCTGACGTTTTGTTTGGGTTTCTTCGCGCCTCGACTCGCCGGTCTCGGCGAGGCTGGCTTTTTTTGTGCCATCCGGCAGAGGGTCGTGGCCTAAAATATCGGCGGCTTGGGCATAAGCGACAGAAGCGGCAAGCTTGTCATTTTCGACGACATCAATCTTTGGCTGGTGAACAAAAAGGCCTTCGAATTTTGCGTTTTGGAGTTTTTCCAAAAGCTCACTGTCGGGATTACCGTAGATGATAATTCTAGAAGGCAGGGTTTCATCTCCCTCTTTAAGCTGACCGATGAGGGCATTGATTTTCTCGACCGATAAAATTTGGGTGGAGGTTTTAGAAGATGTGACTTTACTGTTAAAAACCTTATGAACTTCACAAAACGTTGAGACGGAACTTTGGAAGATTCCAACTAAAACGGCCTGGGGCGTAATGCCTTCGGTAACCTTAAAGAAATGGTTTATTGAGGAGGCAAGTGAAACAAAAGCCTGGGCAACAAGTTCCATATCTTCTGACAGGGTTTTTAAAACTTTGGCGGATTTTTCGGAAATATCTTCCCCTTCGAACCAAGACTGGGAGAGACCAAAAACAACTTTGGCAACGTCGGTATCGGCTTTCTGACAGGCACTATCAATAGCAACTGCCGTTTCGTGAATCAGGTTTTCGGAATCTTTAAACGGCCTTTCTTCGACGGCCTTTATTACAATATCTTCAAGATTGAAATCCCAAACGCAAGCCATGATTTTATCCGGGGTAAGCGTGAGCGCCAGATAACTATCCTCCAGCTGTGGTTCCTGTTTGTGCTTTGAAAAGGGATTGAAAAGTTTCATTCGCGAACCTAATTATATACAGTGCCATGCGCCCAGTAAACTGGGTCTAATATCAGGTAATTTTTGATTACGATTATCTTCCCAAAGGAGCAGAAGGGGTTGCTGATTTTGTGGCTTGCGAAGAGGCCGTTGACTGGGGCAAATCGCCAAAACCGCCCTGTGTTACTTTGGGAAGCGGTGACGGTTCGATAACGTCGGTCTGGCCGGAACCTTGGACATTTACAGCCTGATTAGATTTGGGTTTAAGGACAAAAAACCACATCAGGGCGGCGATAATTATAACCAGAGCTAAAACTCCGGCGATGATAATCACAACCCTTAGTTGTTTGATTTTTGAAATTCCACCGGACGACGGCATTTGCACCTGCGGTCCTGAAGGCGGAGGGGTATACGGTGTCGGATTCGGCTGGCCGGAAAACGACGGGGCCGGCTGCGGGTTTAAATCCGGGATAGTCGGCTCGGGCGCTGCCGGCGGGGATGTTGCACCTAGAATTGGACTGTTTTCTACCGGAGGCTTTTCTGGCAGCGGCGGCAGAGTAGCGGCCGGCGGTGTTGGCGGCATCACCGGGGCTGCCGGGCTTGGAGGAGGTACAGAATCTTGTCCACCGACGGCGACAAATTGGCCGGGTTCAATTGATCCTGATGATGGTTGGGCCTGACTTGCTGCAGGTTCAGCTGGAGTTGACCAGGGGTTTGGCGGCGCAGTACCGGCAGGCGGTGTTGCCTGAGGTGACTCGGGCGGATTATCTTTTGGGGCAGTCGGGTCCATATATCCTAATTTATACGAATTATTACTCCGAATCAATCCCGAATTATTTGGATAAATTCGGACTAAGAATTCGGGTCAATTCGGATTACTAATTGTAGCATAGATTCGGCGCACGCCAGAACCTGCTGATTCCTCTTTAATTATCTTAAACTTTCCAAGCGATCCTGTCGAGTCGGCGTGCGGACCGCCGCAAAATTCTTTGGAATAGGCATCTTTGGGATTACCTGCACCCATAAAGTAAATGTTGACCAGATCGCCGTATTTATCGTCAAACAGGCCAATGGCACCGATTTCGTCGGCCGCGGCTTTCGGCATGGTAACTTTCTCGACCGGCAGATTATCTTTTATTTTTTGGTTGACCAAATCTTCAACTTTTTTAATCTGGTCTTCCGTCATTTTGGCGTCGTGAGTGAAATCAAAACGCAGCCTAACGTCCGTAATGTGTGAACCGGTTTGGTGAGCATGGTCTCCCAATACATCACGGAGTGCCTGGTGCAGAAGATGGGTTGCCGTATGGAGCTTGGCGGTGCGGTCGCTTTGAGTAGTCATTCCCCCTTTGGTTTTCTCCCCCGCTTTTCGGGATAAATCCTGATGGGCCTTGAATTCTTTTTCAAAACCCGGGACGTCAACTCCTTTATTTGATTCAAGGGCCATTTCGACAGTTAACTCTATGGGGAAACCGTAGTTTTGATAAAGATTAAAAGCGTCGCGGCCGGAAATGTCGCCGCCTATCTTTTCAAACTCATGGATGCCTTGGGCTAAGGCTTTTTTAAACTTTGCTTCCTCTTTTTTAAGTTCAGTGATGATTGATTCCTGAAACTCTTCTAGCTTTGGATAAAAATCGCTATAGGTTTTAACGACAACTTTTGTTAAATCTTCTAAGAAATCCTGCTCGATTTTAAGAAGCGATGCGTGGCGGATCAGGCGGCGGATCAGGCGGCGCAGGATATAGCCGCGTTCGACGTTTGACGGAATGACTCCGTCTGATATGAGGAAAACCGATGCGCGCAGATGGTCGGCTACAATGCGGGCGGATTTATCCTGGAAGTTTGCCGATAATTCCTCTATCTGTTTCATAAGAGGAAGAAAAACATCGGTTTCGTATACAGTGCCCCTTACAAGGGCCATGGCATGCGGTCCTCGTTCTGCAATGCAGAACTGCGGGCCTAAGCTTGAAGGCGCGTTTTGTAAAACTGCAAGCATTCGTTCCAAGCCCATGCCGGTGTCGACGTTTCGTTGAGCAAGAGGTTTGAACGATCCATCTTTTTGTTTGTCGTACTCCATAAAAACGTCGTTCCAGATTTCGACGAAGCGTTGGGAATTGCTTGACGGGTCTAACGATCCGGGATCGTTAGGTTTGATATCGTAGAACATTTCGGTGTCCGGGCCGCATGGACCGCTCGGGCCAACGGGACCCCACCAATTATCTTTTTTGCCGTAGCGAAATATGTGATCTTCGGGCATACCGAGTTTTCTCCAGATATCGAAAGACTCTTGGTCAAATGGCGCATCGTCGTCCCCGGCAAAAACAGAAATATAAAGGCGTTTGGCATCGAGTTTTAAATGGTTGATTAGGAAATCGTATGACCAGGAAATGGCCTCAACTTTACCGTAGTCGCCAAGCGACCAGTTGCCAAGCATTTCGAAAAATGTGTTATGGACGCTGTCCCCGACTTGGTCGATATCGTCGGTTCTAAGACATTTTTGAACGTTTACCAAGCGCTTGCCTTCGGGGTGAGACGTGCCAAGTAGATAGGGAACCAGTGGATGCATACCGGCTGTCGTAAATAAAACGCGCTGGGTCCCGGCAAGCTCCACATCTTCTTTGGGCACAAGAGATGCCGAGGGAATAATTTTGTGTCCCTTGTCTTCAAAAAACTTAAGATACTTCTGGCGAAGTTCTTGCGAGGTCATGAAGCAATTATATACAGCGCCATGCGATTTGCAAAAGCAAATCTAATACAGCACCATGCGTCCAGTAAACTGGACTAATATCAGCTGATTAATGTATTACGACTCGTGGGCGGCAGAGCGCTTGAAGAAAAAGCGGCGGCCTTTTTTCTGGATTTCTTCGATGTGCTTTGGAACGTCTTCGATAACCTCTTGCAACTGTTCTTTTGCTTCAATGGCATTTTGAACCAACTTAGTGCCTTCGGCTTTTTCTTTGACCGATTCTAATTTTTTGCCGACTTCACTTTCTTCCCTTCGACTTCGCTCAGGACCTTCGGCGATTTTATCCTTGGTTTCTTCAAGTTCCTTGCCCATTTCTTCAAGGAGCTTTTGGCCTTCTTTTACAAGTTCGTCCTTTAATTTCTGGCCGCTTTTTGTACCAAAGAGATAAGTTAGGGCGGCACCTAAAACTACACCTGCTACAAGTGAAGAAATATTGTTGCTGTTGTGATTTGGATTGTGGTTGTGGTCGTTCATTTTTTCTTCTCAAGCCTCTTAAGAAGATGGGCAATACCAACTCCGGCGGTCATGGCCGTAAAAATATTGCCGGCGCCTTCGATGGGTTTTTTGATACCGGCAACGAGGCTGTCGGCATCGTCCAAAAGGCGATTGGTACGGGAAAGGGTTTTACGAAGATCGCGGATTAAGAAGAATACTTGAAAGCCGATAACCACTAGAAAAATAGTTAAAACTACGATTACCGAAAGCAGTGTTATTTGCGTTATATCCATTTTGGGCAGGCGACTAAGACTTGGGACTAACGACAAACGCATTAGTCTAGTCTTTCGACGTTCGTCGTATCAAAAGGTATACTTTAAAGTTTATCTTTTGTCAATCAGCGAGAAAGGCGCACGATTCTGGTAACTTTTGATTTTGGAGACAGGTGTTTGGCGGCTATGATTTCGATAATGTTTTGGCCGTCTTTTAAAGTGTATTGATATTGAAAGTTACCCTCTTGATCGACTGGGGCAAAATCACCATTGACGGCAACTGTGGCGCCGGGTTCTGTCTTACCATCAATTCTGATAACGGGAGCGGCAGTTGTAGTATCGGCGGGCGGCGTAAAAACATCCAGTTTGGGGCTGGAAATGATCGAAAAATATTGAGCGAGAAGGTAAAAAACAAAAAGTCCGACGACAAAAATCGAGGCTGCCGTGACTGTGGTAGTCGGGGTAATGACAAAGCGTTTTAGTTTTAAGCGCTTAAGGTTGGCCGAAGGGTGTTTGGCGGCATCGTATTCTCTACGGTAAAGGGCCAGCAGATGATCGGTATCCAAATTCAAATAATCTCCGTAATTTTTGATAAAACCGCGCACAAAAGCCGGTTCGGGCAAACTTTCCCAGTCACCTGTCTCTAAAGCTTCAAGCTGTTCTTTCTTAATTAATAGATCGCGGGAGGCGCGGGAAATGGGGATGCCTTTTTTCACCCTTTTTTCCGAAAGAGTACGGCCTAGTACTTCTTGCATAGTTTAGTTTGCTTGGGGCTGGTTTTGGTCTTGCAAAAACTCTTCGGCATTTTTGACTAAAACGTCCCGGGGCTTTGAGCCGTCGCCGGGGCCAACGATACCGGCTATCTCCAGTTCGTCCAAGAGACGGGCGGCCCTGGCATAACCAACCCTTAACCTTCTTTGGAGAAGCGATGCCGAGGCCCTATCATACTGGCAAATAGTGCGGACTGCCTCTTCAAAAAGGTCATCTTTGTCACCACTTGCGCCACCTGCGCTGCCGTGACGGCCGGAGATTCTACCAAGGGGCATTTGGGTAACCTCTTCGGTGTATTCGGGTGCCATGCCGGATTTTTTGAGGAAGGAAATAAGATTCCTGATTTCGGTGTCGGAAACATAAACGCCCTGGATACGCATCGGCTTGGAGGCTTCCGGCGGAACGTAGAGCATATCACCGCGGCCAAGAAGTTTTTCGGCGCCGGGAGTATCGATAATGACACGGGAATCAACCATTGAAGAAACATTAAAGGCGATACGGCAAGGGATATTGGCTTTAATAAGGCCGGTGATGACATCAACGGAAGGCCTTTGGGTGGCAACGACTAAATGGATACCGGTAGCACGAGCCATCTGGGCAATCCTACAAATTGCGTCCTCTATTTCAACAGGCGCAAACTGCATTAAGTCGTTTAACTCATCAATGACAATCACAATATAAGGAAGGACCTGGAAGCCGGAAAGTTCATTGTAGCCCTGGATATTTCTAACTTGCGCTTCATGGAAAAGCTTGTAGCGCCTATCCATTTCCGTGGTAGCCCACCGCAGGGCAGAAAGGATCTTATCCGGTTCGACAATAACAGGTGTTAAAAGATGCGGGATATCATTGTAATCGGTGAGTTCAACTCGTTTGGGATCAACCAAAATTAATTTGACCTCCTGCGGGCTGGCGCGAAAAAGCAAAGTGGCGATGATGGCATTTATTAGAACCGATTTACCGGAGCCGGTAGTACCGGCAACCAGAACATGAGGCATCTTGCCGATATCGGAAATAACCGGGTTACCGGAAACATCAAGGCCAAGGCCGACGGTAAGTTTGGATTTGGCACTCCTGATTCTTTCGTCGGAGAGAACGTTTTTAAGACTAACAACTTCGGGTGAAATATTGGGAATTTCTATGCCGACAAGAGATTTCCCGGGAATCGGGGCTTCGATTCTGACATTGCCGGTTGGAGTGGCAAGGGCAAGGGCAAGGTCGTTTTGGAGCGCCATAATTTTAGAAAGTTTGGTGCCGGCGGGAATTTCGATGGCGTATTGGGTAATAGTCGGGCCATTATTAACTTCGATAACTTTAGCTGTAATGCCGAAGCTTTCCAGAGTTTTTTCGATAGTATGGGCATTTTGTTTGGGATTGCCGCGGTTAGCCTGCGCGCCGTGAGTTTCGCCAAGCAGTGACAAGGGCGGATATTCCCAAATCTGGCTCTGACCGGGACTGTTGACTACGATACTTGCCGAAAGGCCGGGCTCACCTTCTTCCTTTTCTCTACTTCTTCCGATCGGAATGATTTTTTTGCCTGGGCGATAAATATCATCCGGTGATTTGGTAATAAAGTCAGGTTTTCTTAACGGAATAATTTTCTTTTTGATAGCGGTAAGAACACCAAGGATTTTGCCAAAAGCCGCCATAATTAGTTTGATGGCAACGTCCGGGCTGGTGTTGACGGTAATAATCACGGAAACAAAAAAGGTAAAGAGTAATATCAGAAATGCGCCGGGGGTGGTAACAGTCGACTTTAAGACAGACCAAAGGATGTTGCCCAGCATTCCGGAAGAATCCGGCGAAAGCGGCGCAACCAAACCAAGAAGAGAAAGTACTGTCGCCGTGAAACCAAAGATTACATTTATCTTTGTAAAGCGACTGTTCAGTGAAAGCAGCGGGATACTGGCAAACACAATAACCAACGGGACCAAGTATACGCCGAGACCGAAAATTTCATAATATCTTTCTCTAAGGGTAAAAAGGGAACCTGATTTGGTAACGATTGATAGAAGGAGAATAGCCGAGATACCAAGACCGGCAACACCGACAATACTTTTTATTGTTTTTCTTTCCAGTCCTATTGGCGGACCAAGTAGTTGATATCTTCTGCGTCTTCTTCCCATGGGCAATTTAATTTTACTTTTCCTGTCACTGCGAGTCGAGTGTCAACTCGATGACTAATCTGACAGTCAAGAATTGACTATAGCACAAATTATCAAGATTTTCTACTATAGGTTTCTTCGCGACCTGCGGTCCTCACTTCGTCATCGACTCTGAGGGATGAACCCTCAGGCTCAGACTCGAAGAGCTGCGGGCTAGGGATATTACGTGGGCAAACCGTCGGTAGTCTAGCTCGGTATATATTCTTTGAGATTTTCTTCGGTTAAAGTTATTTTGGTCGCTTTACCCTCGACTTTGAGCTTGGCAACTTTGCGGCAAATGCCGCTGATGGTCCTGTCGAGCGTTCTCATGCCGGCATCAAAACCCAAAGGGCGGACGATTAAATGCCAGATATTTTCGGGGAAGACGATATCGCCGGCTGACAGGCCGTTTGCGGAAAGAGCCTTGAGCAAAAGATAATCCTTGCCGATTTTAATTTTTTGGTCGTCGGTGTAGCTTGGCATTTCGATAACCTCGAGCCGGTCGAGAACTGCCGTGGCGATGCCGCCGGTATTGTTGGCCGTCGCGATAAACAGCACTTCGGAAAGGTCAAATGGGTAATCCACGAAATGGTCGAGGAAACTGGCATTTTGCTCCGGGTCTAAAAGCTCCACCAATACCCCCATGATGTCGGCTTTGGCTTCATCGGTAACGCGGTCGATTTCATCCAAGAGTATGACCGGGTTTTTGGTCTGGACGCGACGTAACACTTTCATGATTTGGCCCGGCTCGGCGTCGGGATAAGCGCGGGAGCGGCCGCGAAGCTGCAGGGCATCCCCCATTCCGCCCATTGGAATGCGGCCGAACTGGCGGCCGAGGGCCTGGGCAATGGAATAACCAAGAGTGGTTTTGCCGGTCCCAACAAGACCTAAAAGGAGAAACGTCGGTGCCTTTGATTTTTCTGATGAATTGCTTTCTTTGAGACTGGCCCGCCTAGACTCGGCGAGGCTGGCCTGCCTGCCGGCAAGGCAGGCAACGGCAATGTATTCTAAAATTCTTTCTTTAACTTTTTCCAGGCCAAAGTGGTTGGCGTCCATGATTTTTCTGGCGTTTTCGATGGAAAGGGTATCAACGCTTCTTTTACCCCATGGAAGCGTAATTATCCAGTCGATATAACGGGAAATGGAATCGTATTCCTGGGAATATCCTTGGGCGGATGCTAAGCGGACGAGCCTTTCTAACTGCGCCAAGGCTTTTGCTTTTAGGTCTGGGGGTAGGCTGGCGCTTTTGAGTTTATTTTCCAAAAGCGTGATGTCTTCAAATTGGGCAGTTGAGGATGGCATTTTATATTGTTCGAGTGTTAACGAGAACTTACATTCATTGTCATTCCGAACTTTAGACCTTTAGGTCGCATGGCCCTGTATCTTTCGGAATCTAGATCCTGAATCTAGTTCAGGATGACATTACTTCTTGTTTCGCTCGAAGGATACTTCTATTTTACGCTAAATGAGCCGGAAAAGGAGCTTCCTGCAAGGACAAATTTAAAATTGGTAATTTTTCCCAAAATTTTTGAGTTTTCCTCGGGCAAAAAGAAGTACGGAGGAAGAACCGAATTTTTATTGACAAAATTTATAACCATTGACAGATTTTCTTTTTGGGGCAAGGCCGGAAACTCAACTTCTTGGCCGCCGGACTGGGAGGCACTTACCAAATCTTTAGCACTTTGAGCGGAAGAAACGAAATAATTCCAACCATTTTGACTAAAGACCGCCGGTGTTTTTTCCATGCCTTCAATTTTTAACAAAATAAGGGTAATGCCTTCTGCTGTTTCTTCTTTGGCAATTGATTCCCCTAGTCCATTTTTAATGTTTTTGAGATCAGCAAAATTGATGTTTCCGTTTTTAAAAATGACAGCGTAATCATTATTCTGGCCAAAAACAATAAGATACTCTCCTAGATTTGAAGTCACGTTTTTGTCTATCCAAAATGCAAGATTTTCCCCGGGGTTTAAGTTTTTTTTCAAAAAACCCCTAAAGTCGCTTTCCATAAGCGCGGCGCTTGAAGAAGCAGGGATTTTGATATTTTCGAAAGCTATGGAGGGATTTTGGTTTCTTGTAAGTGTACCTTTAAAATTTATGGTATCTTTGCCAAATGTGATCTTGGCCTTGATGGGACTGGCATAGGCCAGTTTGGCCGAAGATGTCGAATCGAGTTCAAACTGGATGCCCTGTTTGACGCTTTGGGGTAAGTTTAACTTTTCGAGGGTGCTTGAAAATTTAGCTTCGTCGGATTTTTGGAGCTGAAAACTTAATTTGAATTTGTTTTGGTCAGACGCGATAATCGCACTGCTTTGCGGTCCGCGATAAGAGAAAGCGACAATAAATGCGATAAGGAATAAAACTACAAGCCCGCATGCCTTCTTGGTCCGGTCATATGAGAGTAACCGGGGAATTAGAAACATCTTTTATTTCGTAAAAAACAAGCTCTCTTAATATCTTTTTCGCGGTGGGCGCGAGTCGCGTCTTGGACCGCCGAATCTGCCGCCGCCATCCCTTGAACCAAATCCTCTTCTTTCGGGTCTGCCTTCAGAGGATGAGGCTTTGGCCATCGGTTTTCCATCTTTATCAAAAACCATAGAAAGGTTAACCCTCCCCATATCGTCTATTTCGGCGACGTGAACTTTAACAATGTCACCGACTTTAACAACGTCTTCAACGTTTTCTACGCGGCCTTCGGCAAGCTTGGAAACATGAACCAAACCTTCTTTACCCGGCAGCATTTCAACCATAGCCCCGAATGGTAAAATCCTTGTAACCGGACCTTCGTAAATTTC
The DNA here is from genome assembly GCA_030647775.1 of Candidatus Curtissbacteria bacterium. Lineage (GTDB taxonomy): Bacteria > Patescibacteriota > Microgenomatia > Curtissbacterales > GWA2-41-24 > JACPKK01. The sequence continues at coordinate 123,871 of JAUSJC010000010.1, read as the reverse complement.
ACCGGGCTGCGGTTCTTTAACAATACCCTCTACCCATACGGCTGCTTTTTGCGCGGCTTCCGGATCTTTGGCTGAAATCATGACTGTACCGTCATCCTCAACATCGACTGTGGCACCGGTTGTTGCAATGATGTTATTGATGACTCGGCCGCCGGAACCAATAACTCCGCCGATTTTGGCCGGGTCAATTTTGACAAGGATGACAACCGGAGCGTATTTGCTGACTTCCTTACGGGAAGCAGGTATAGCATCTGCCATCATTTTGAGAATTGCCGCGCGGGCAATTTTGGCCCGGTCTAAGGCACCCTTGGCAATTTCGGTGGAAATACCATCCAGTTTAATATCCATTTGAATGGCGGTAATGCCGTTTTTGGTACCGGCAATTTTGAAATCCATATCTCCCTGGGCATCTTCCTGATAGGCGATATCGGTCAGAAGAACATATTTTGATTTATCGGTGCTATCTGTAATAAGCCCTATTGAAATTCCGGCAACCGGTTCTTTTAGGGGAACACCGGCATCCATAAGCGCCAGAGTCGACCCGCAGACTGAAGCCATGGATGTTGATCCTGCAGAAGATAAACATTCCGAAACGACTCTGACGGTGTAAGGGAAAACATCGGTTGCGGGAATTACCGGCACTAATGCTTTTTCGGCGAGAGCACCGTGGCCAATTTCACGACGACCCGGTGAACCAAGCCTTTTAACTTCACCGGAAGAAAACGGCGGGAAATTATAGTGATGCATATAACGCTTTTTGCTTTCGCCGTACATACCCTCGACTAACTGGGCAAGGGCCGGCGATGCTAGAGTCGCGATTGAAAGAACCTGGGTTTCGCCTCTTTGGAAAATGGCCGAACCGTGGGTTCTTGGCAAAACGGGAACTTTGATAGTAATTTCACGCAGCTCTTCGGGTTTTCTACCGTCAGGACGTTTGCCGTGAACAAGAATATCGTCTCTCAACTTTTGGGTGACTGCGTCTTCCAAAAGACCGACCAAGGTTTTATCTGTAACCTTTTGGTCTTGCGGCTGATTTTCGGAAATGAATTTCGCCACAAGTTGATCCATACAGTCGCCGAACCAGCCGTCATCAAGGCTGTTTTTATCAAAATCTTTCATAATTTCGGTTTGGATATAATCTTTGACGGTTTTTTCAACTTCGGGAGCCAGCTTTTGGGATTCGTATTTTTGTTTTTCGCGACCCACATCTTTAGCCAAGTCGTTGATTAGTTTAAGGACATCTTTGCCGTTTTTTAGGGCAAAGGCTAAACCTTCTGCAACCAATTTCTCGTCCACTTCTTTGGCAGCCGCTTCGATCATGACAATTTCGCCTTCTGATGACGCCACCAAAAGGTCAAGGTCGCTTTCATCTGTTTCTTTGATAGTCGGGTTAAGGATAAACTTGCCGTCTTTTAGGCCAACTTTAAGGCCGGAAATTGGGCCATTCCAGGGAATATCGGAAATAGTAAGCGCGGCGGAGGCGGCTATTAGCGAAATAATGTCAGGATCATTTTCCTCGTCAAAAGAAAGCACAGTAATAATTACCTGCACTTCGGCCTGGTAATCTTTAGGGAAAAGCGGACGAATGGACCTATCGATAAGCCTGCCTGTTAAAATTTGTGTTTCGGTAGGCCTGCCTTCACGTTTGATAAAACGGGAGGTTGAAATTCTGCCTGCGGCAAAAAGCTTTTCTTCGAAATCAACAGCGAGCGGGAAATAACCAATATCTGCCGGCGCTTTTTGGGAAACGGCGGTTGCTAAAACCACGGTTTCACCATATTGAGCCAAAACCGATCCATTAGCGTGGCCTGCCAGTTCACCAGTTTCGAGCACAAGCTTTCTACCGGCAAGTTCTATTTCCTTATGTATAACTTTTGACATACTTCTGTGATTGTCATCCTGATACTCGCTTCAGGATCTGTGTTGAAGTTTTGGGGAGTTAGAAATCGGATAGTGAGAATCATAATCCGCCAGCTGGCGGATGATTCGAACTACTCAACTTCCAACAACCCTTAACCTTAACTTTAGCTATTATAACTTATTATCTTATAGGATGCAAGAGCTATTTTGGCAAACCAAGTTTGCCGATCATATCTTTTAGCCCAGCAGTCCGAAGGACGAGGAGCGCAAGGATATTACTTGGGAAGACCGAGTTTGCCGATTATATCCTTGTATCTATCAGGGGCTTTGCTCATTAGGTAATGCAAAAGGCGACGGCGATGGTTGATCATGGAAAGAAGCCCGCGGCGGGAATGGTCGTCGTGGCCGTGGGATTTCAGGTGGCCCGAAACGTTTTCGATTCGTTGACTAAGAAGCGCGACTTGGACCTCCGGCGAGCCTGTGTCACCTTCGTGGGTTGCGAATTTATCTATTACTTGTTTTTTTGCCGATGCTTGGGCCATGGGTTAACGTTTAGAGATTAGATAATACACTAAGTTAATTCTCCCTGTCAAAAACTACTATTGTCCTTGCGAGCGAATGAAATGAGCGCGGCAATCTGTTTTGAGATTGCTTCGTCGCCCTGCAATGCAGAACTCCTCGCAATGACGAGCGGTATTTACTTCTCGCTGTCAAAGGATTTGGAACCTCTATAAACTTTGGGCGGCTTTAGCCAATTTTCCTGCGTAGTAGCCTTCGGCCCTTCGACTGGGCTCAGGGTCTTTGACCTTTCAACTTGCTCAATCGGCGGCTGGTCAAAGGGGTTAGGATTTTGGAACTGTCCGCCTGCGGCAATATCCGATTCTTCCAGCGGAGGCATTTGCGGTTTTGGCATAGATAACTGGGAACTTTGCCCCTTGGCAAAACTTGCCCGGCCGGCGCCGAATTTCAAAAGCCACGAAGCCGTTTCAAAGCTTAAAGGGCTTGCCAGGCTTGGGGAAAAATAATTCGTGGCTTGGGCAACACCGGCATAAAGGTTGTAAGCAATGTCTTCGTCCAGCGGCAGGGCAAGCTGTTGGAAAATTTGGGCCGTAACTTCACAAATCGAAGCGGCTTGGGAATTATTGGCGCTAACTTGAGCGGACAATTGGCCTACGTCCTGCTTGTTAATATTGATAATCCAGATGGTTGGGTCTAAATTTTGCTCATGAGCAATAACTTGATTCAATTCTTCTTGTGTTTGGAAACCTACTGCAAAAACTAAATTGGGTTTTGTAGAAGTCTCCTCAAAAGAAATTTGGTGGCGGTTGACATTTTTGGCGCCTGGGAAAGGATGGACAACTATTTTGAGTTTTGTACCCTCAAGTGAATAAGTAACCTTGTCAACGTTTTCGACTGCATCGTTAACAACAATGACGAGATTTTTGCTTCCTTCTATGCGGCCAATCTTATCTACACCGTAAAGCCTTTGGGCATCATCAACAGACGGGTTTTTGGCTTGAACAGCCGTGTTTTTGCCAAGCTTAAGACAAGAAAGATAAAGGGCAAGGCCCGCTGCCATGCCGTCAAAACCGGCATTTTCCGATACGGCAACTAGGATGATTTCGGCCTTTGTTAAATTATCGAGGGTTTTTTGTTTAGAGTTTTGATCCATTTGAGTAAAAAATCAGTGCAGATAACTTTTTAACCCAATGATTCTAGTATGTCGCCTTCTTTAAAGTCAAGAATCGGGGCAAAGAGAATTCCGCAATCCTGACCATTTGCTATTGTTTCTACGTCTTTTTTAAACCTTTTGATTGAAACGATCTTGGCAACTTTTTCATTTTTGTCTTTTAGGTAAACTTCGTCGCCAATTTTGAGGCGGCCAAACGTTACCATACAACCGGCAATTTTTTTGCCTTCGATATCAAAGGTGGCCACAACTTTAGCCCGGCCCTTAACTTTGGCCTCTTCTTTAGCGGCTTGGAAACCAAGAGCAACATCGGTAAGATCGTCTAAGAGTTCGTAAATTACATTGTAATTTCGAACAAGAACGCCATCCCTCCCGGCTTGGGAGACGATTTTCGGGTTTGCTTTAAACCCGAAAGCGATTATCGGTACTCCGGCGGTTTTGGCGAAAGCAATATCACTTTCGTTGATTTCACCGACAGAGGACGAGAGAACGAGGATATTTTCCGGCAGATTGGCAAGAACCGCTTCGAGAGACCCTAAGACGTCGGCTTTGATTATTACCTTAAATTTATCTTTGGACTGCTGGGCTTTGGCGATAATATCGGCATAAGAGGCAGGCAGCACGCTTTCATATACCTTGGTGATGGTATCTGAAACAATACTGCCGACATCCAAGGTTTTTTTGAATCCCAAAATCTCGACCGGCATACCGGGCTCGGCTAATTTGACGTTATTGCCGTGATCGTCAATTAAGGCTTTAACCGAAATCGTCTCGCCGTTAACGATGATTTTTTGCCCAATGGAAAGCGTACCTTTTTTAACAATAACCGTAACAACAGGGCCGCGGTTTTTGTCCATTTTTGATTCGACGACTATTGCCTCAAGGGGCGCATTTGATTCGGACTGCTGGGGATTTAACTGCCAGACAAGGCCGATTACCTCCAGAAGCTCGGCTATCCCCTTGCCTTTTGGCGCGGCAACCTGGACAACCGGCGCCTCACCGCCGTATTCTTCAACAGTAATACCGGCCGTCTGGAGCTCTTTTTTGACTTTGTCTATATTGACGTCTGGTAAATCGACTTTGGTAATAGCAACAATCACCGGCTTTTTGGCGTTTTGGATATGTTTAATGGCTTCAATCGTCTGGGGTTTAACCCCGTCGCCGGCGGCAACAACCAGAATAACGATATCGGCGACCTCGGCACCGCGGGAGCGCATTTTTTCAAACGCGGCGTGGCCGGGAGTATCTACAAACGTGATGAGTTGATCGTTTGCCTCTATTTGATAAGCACCAATATGCTGGGTAATACCGCCGTGTTCGCCGGCGGCAACGTTGGTTTTGCGGATTGCGTCAAGGAGGGTGGTTTTACCGTGGTCAACGTGACCTAAAATCGATACAACCGGCGGCCTGAAATTGTTTTTTTTGTCTGTGTCCATATTTTTTTGTTTGAGACGACAAGCGTTTCATTTACGGTTGATCGTCTGATGAATCTGGTTTTGATTCATTTTCTTCTGCTTTTTCCGGCTTAACTTTGATTTCTTCTGCTACTTTTTCTGCCTCTTCCTCTTCTTTTTTCTCTTCGGCATCGGCGATAAGAGAGCTTATTTCTCGTTTACTCGAAATTAATGGCTCTGTGTCTCCTACCGGAACCTCGTCAGTTTTTGGTTGACCATCGCCTGACGGGACTTGCGCTATCTTAGCCTGATCGTCTGCACTTCGACCCATTCGACTACGCTCATGGTCTTCGACCTTCGACGAGCTCAGGGCTGTAGCTTGCTCAGTGTTTTCGACCTTTGGCTCCCTCGACTCTTCTGTAACTCCAAAGGCTTTTCTGGCTTCTTCCTGCGCGGCTTTCCCTTTGGCTTCTACTTCTCTAGGTGTACCACTTTTGCCGCGAATGTCAATTTTGTAACCGGTCAGTTTGGCCGCCAAGCGCACGTTTTGGCCTTCTTTACCGATAGCCAAAGAAAGCTGGTCGTCGGGCGCCGTCACTTCGGCGACTTTTGTTTTTTCGTCGATTTTAACCTGCAGGTCTTTAGCCGGAGAAAGCGCGGCTTGTATAAACTGCGCCAAGTCTTCCTGATAAGCAATAACGTCGATTTTTTCGTCGCCGAGTTCGTTGATTACTGCCTGCACGCGGACGCCTTTTTGGCCGACACAAGAACCGACCGGGTCGACACCAAGCTGCCCGGAAGCAACGGCAATTTTAGAACGCGATCCGGCTTCACGGGCCATAGCCTTAACCTCGACTGCGCCAGAAGCCATTTCCGGTACTTCCTGTTTGAATAAACCTTCCAGAAGACCGTTTGCCGAACGGGAAACGATGATTTCTTCGCCATGCATACCTTCTTTGATACCGACAATATAAAATTTCAGGCGTTGGTTGACATAATATTTTTCGCCGCGAGCCTGTTCCGGCGGGGGCATAATACTTTCGGCTTTACCAAGACTGATAGTGACAATCGGGCCGGAAATGCGCTGGATTACTCCGGAAACTACGGTGCCGACTTTGGAAGAATATTCACCCATGATGGCTTCTTTTTCCGCTTCCCTGATCCTTTGTAAGATTACCTGTTTGGCGGTTTGGGCGGCAATGCGGCCAAAGCCCGGAGGAGTGACAATTTCTTTATCCTTTTTGAGGGTAACCTCGCCGCTAACCTCGTTGATCTCGACCTCAATACCTTCGGGTTCGCCGTAATCTTTGCGGTAGGCCGCCAGAATTGCCTGTTTTATGGAGTCGATAACCACTGCCGGTTCGATTCCGCGCTCGGAACAAACCTGGTTTAGAGCTGACGCAAATTCACTTCTTTGTTGTATTGCCATGATTTCACTTTAAGGAGACAACCTACGGTTTTCTCCTTAATATTCCTCTTTCCTTTATTGGACAATTTTTAATTGGCAAAGCCAAATTTAAAATTAAGTTTAGATATAATTCTTATTCAAAAAAAGGCGCATACGCGCCTCATTCCGAGTACCTAAAATCTAAAGGGAATTCTAGCAAAAGAATGCCGGTGAGTCAAATTACCATTTTTTCTTCATGTGCTTAAACATTTCAATTTGTTTAAGCCGTTTTTCGGCGTCCTCTTTTTTCTTGTAAGTGCCCATGTTGCGGCCGCTTTCGGCAACGACGCGCCAACCTTCTTTAACTTTGACGATCATAAATATATTTTATACCATAGATATAATTAAGGAAGCCGAATGCAAAAAATCAGCGCTTTCAAAATTAAAATAAACGATAAAACCCTGGATTATCGGCAAAGCGCCAAGTTAGATTTACAAAAGGCGCGGGAATTTTTTGAAAGTAAATATAAAGTCAGGAGGATTTGGGCAGGCGGCAGGCATGTTCTTGGGGAACTTGAAAAATCCGGACAGGTTTTATTTTTAAAGCTGGCAACGACAGAAGGAATAAGCGAGGTTACAAAGATTGAAAAAGACTGGAACAGTGCTTTCAATAAGCAGGTTGAAAGACGAAAATCAGGCTTTTGGGTACCGCAGAACTTCGATAGCGGAATCTGGCAAAGTAAACTTTTTTATCTTATAACAGATAATTTCGAAGGCGAACTTTTAGTGCAAAGGCCTAAAGCCGGAGAAACTTCCGATGTTTTAGTAAACAGCCTCCGGGAAATTATTGATTTTTCAGAGTTTATTGGCGAGCTCAAGTTTGAAAATTTAACAGAAATATTCTACGGGGACCAAGATTACAAAGCCAGGTTTGTTAATAAAACCAAATCGTGGTTTGAAAACGTACCGGTGGATATAAGAAACGAGTACGGCTTAGAGGGACTACTTAGAATTGTCGCGGATGGTGTTGACAAATTAGAAATGAGACCACGGCATGGAGATTTTACGCCATGGCACCTTTTTAAACTCAAAACCGGGCAACTGGGGTTAATCGATGGCGAGCACGCCATGGCAGGGGGTGTAGAGGGATATGATATCGGTTATTTTATCCAGCGGGTCTTTAGCGTAGTTCAAAATCCGCCACTGGCCCAAAAGATATTCTCCATGCTTTTGGCGAAGGGTTATAAGGTTGAAAAATTGAAAGTTATTTTTGCGGCGCGGGCAATCGGCGGATTTTTGGACGAATCCTTGATTTCTTCGCCTGACTTTTCTTACGCGAATAAATTTAAAGACTGGATAATGGAAATATAAATGGCGGGGAATTTGGGGCGCCTAACGAAAAACGTCAGGATTTATTTTGAAACCACTTAGCAAGTATTCGCCCAACCTCATCTCTAAATTTACCTTCTTTTAAACTGTGTGGGGCATCTTTCATAACGATATGAGTTAATCTGTTTTTGTCTTTGACTGCGTTTATATAATTTACAATTGTTTGATGAGGAACTGTATCATCTTTTTCTGATTCAATAATCAAGATATCGCCTTTAAAATTATTCAGTGCTTCAAGCGCGTATGTTTCGGTTGATTTCCTTGACTGATTTCGCCAGTTCACTGCTTCCGGATCATCGCCACTATATAATTTTTTAAGATCATTAAACGATTCGTTAGGGTAATCTGCCGGTACACGTAATACTAAATTCTTTACTTTTCTTTTTGAGGAAAGAAGGGCCACAAGATATCCACCAAAACTTGATCCCACGGAGCTGATATTCTCCGGATTAACGCCGCTCGTCCCTAAAAGATAATCGTAGGCGCTCATAACATCCTCTAGAAAGTCTTTGAAAGTAGAAGCATTAATATCGCCTTCGCTTGTTCCGTGACCCCTCATGTCAAACAATAAGCAGATGTAACCTAAATCAGCGAGCGCTTCTGCATACTGAAAACTTCTTTCTTTCGCGCTCGTCCAACCATGAACAAAAAGAATAGCAGGGTGTTTAACCTTTTTAATCGGGGGATAAAAAAGCGCCCCATCTAATTTGAGATTATCGCTATTAAAAGTGAAGCTTTGCATGAAGAGATTATATCAAAAGCAAATATCGCGAGCGGGGAATTTGGGGGAAATTATTTCGCTTTGAATTGTTCTATATGAATATTAGTCGGATACCGAAAATTAACTTGAGCATTTCTAAATAAACCTATGGTTCCAAATATGGCAGTTTGCTGTGGATGGGTTTGAGGGAATTGGCCTTTTGTAAATCCTAACAAATCTTTATATATAATAGGTTCCTTCCCACTATTATCATCGATGACGAATTCCGCTTGCAGAAGAAACACTTCTACTTTACCCCCACCAAAACCGGTGATTATGTCTCTCGCCGCTTTTTTAAAGTTAAATCCCAGTTCTTCTCCGATTTCTCTATCTAAAATAGTTATTTCCGCACCGGAATCTACAAGTCCCAATGGCCAAATTGTGTCTTCTTTGCCAGGTTTTTTAATTCCGATATTTATCCAAGGGAGATAGCGTTGACGAACTTGATGATTAGGCCAGTCAGTGACAATTGTGTAGCTGAAATCCATTAACCGACATAGTAAGTGCCCAGAGAAGGAACTTTAAACACACTGGGCTTTTCGATTCCCTTTTCTTTGGCTTTTTTAAGTACTTCGCTGAGGGTTTTACCTTGCGCTATTTTCTTTTTGTTATCTTGAGTTAAAGCTACCCACCCAGATTTGTTCTCTTTTAAGATTTTCCGAAGGTCAATTGCAGACATATTAAATCCTTTCCTATAAATTATACATTAATTCATCAAGGGACCAAAAATCGAGCGGGGAATTTTAATACTTGGTCCAGGGCGAAAGTATTGTCTTTTCGTCCCAATCGTAAACCATAATGCAGCCGTTTGTGTGCGGATCCTCGGCAAAAGAGGGTTCGATTTTTTTAATCTGGCAGGCTAAGAGTGTTCCGGTGGCCCCATGACCAACGATGGCAACAGTTTTATTGGGGTTATCATCAATAATTTGGCTTACAACTTTAAAAATCCTCTCTTTTGCCGCGTTTGCTGTTTCCCATCCTTTATAACTTTTATTGGGGTACAGGTAAAATTCTTCGATCGCTTTATCGTATACGTCTTTTGGAAGAACTCCGGTTGCGCTTCTGTCTATTTCGTGCAGATCAAACGTTCCTTCTGGTGCCGGAGATTTGAGATGGTCAAAATGGCTTTTGATCTTATTCGCGGTATTCAGCGCTTTCCCTTCTTGGCTTGAGTAAATCACATCTACTTCCGACCAAAAGGGCAATGTCAAAAGGTTGTCAATTTGCTTTTGTCCATCTTTGGAAACATGCCACTGATTAATAGGAATCGTGGGGTCAACATCGACGGCGGGATGCGTGATAAAAATAAGTTTTGTCATCAGGTGATTATATCAGGGCAAAAATCGAGCGGGGAATTTGGGTCTACTTAATTAGTATTACTCCAATTGTTACCAATATAGCGCTTGCGATTTTTTTAACCAAATTGTCTCTTTCGCCCAAAAATATGGCTGCGAGTAGAACCGTGACAATTACAGAGGTCTGCAAAATCGGCGAGATTTGAGAAGCTGCTGCACCACTTTGAATTGCCAAATAAAAGGCGACTGCTCCAAAAGAATATAAGATGCCGAGTATAAGCATTTTGGAAAGAATCGCGAGATCGAAAAAATGGTTTAAATTTTTAACCGCTGTGGGTTTTATTGCAATCACAAAAAGTACTGTGATTAGATTACCAACTGTCAGATACGAAAATACTTCAGAATATTTTAGTAGAAATGTGTCGTTTGTAATAGCGAGTCCATACGTCAGCGCAGTCCCTAAAGCATAAAGGGTGCCTTTGTTGAACTTTATTTTTCTGGATTTTTGGGTAACTAAATATGCAGAAATTAAAACCAATGCGGTACCAAGTGCCTTTTTGTAATCAAAAACTTCACCCAAAATTAAAACAGCAGAAATAATCGTAACGATAGCTTTTACAGAGCTTATTATTGTGAATTCCGAAGCTTCTATATATTTAAGCGCCTTAAAAGCACAAATGGTTCCAAGGCCGTACATAACAGACGAAAACAAGAAATTGAGTGGGTATGTCTTAATGGGGGGCATAACAAAGCCAGTCCAAAGAACAACGGTTGCCGCCACAGCCCAGATTAAGAATTGAAACATTATGGAATAGGCGTACGGGTCGCTTTTGTCGTTTTTCATCAAGACTTTTTGGAGCAGCGCGGAAATAGAGAAAAATATAACGCTAGCTAGTGCCAATACGATCCAAGACATGAGAAAAGTATATCAGAAGTTACGGAAATCGAGCGGGGAATTTGGGCCTATAGTTGAAATTGGCTCACTATTCCTGTTATACTCCACTTTTGCTATGAATGAACGTTTAAGACAAGAAGACCCTAGTAAAGTTACTCGAATCGAAAAGCCCGAAGGGGTCTACACAATCGTGTATGGTGCTCACAACCGAAGGACAAATTTAGATTTTGTTCCCCCCGATTTAGACGCGTTTGTTATAGAGTGGCCATCCGATAGATATGGACAGGAGCTTCCAGAATATTTTAGTGGGCTAGGCAGACTATTTCTTCCGCAATTTTCTAGCGTTCTTGATTACGCGGAAAGGTATCGAATCCCTGTATATCATGCAGACTTAGGCATTAGGAGTTTTATTGCTTTCCCAGAAATTTACCTTTTGCCCTTTCGACCAACTTCAAGACTCAGGGAAACTATCACCGCGCATAAAGAGGAATGGCTGATGAAAAACGTAGAAGGTCTGAACCACCTTGTAACGGTAATTGGAGCGGCACATACTGGAATAGAAGGTCAAATCAGAAAACGAAACGAAGATAGGCTTAATAGCTTGCAACGCTTGGGCCCAATTATTAGGGGAATATCAAGACAAAGAAGCGTTTATTCAATACCGAGATTTGATTTTAATGGCAATGAGTGGGAACTTGGAAAAGTTTTAGAAGTACCAGACCTAAGAGAATTGGTCAGTTAAGCTTCTTTTTGGGACAACTCAAAGCAAAATCGAGCGGGGAATTTGGGGAACTAAAATTCTAATTGTGCTTACTTATTGGAATCTCAATTTACATTCACATATAGCGATTCGGGCTTGAGTCCATTTTTTACGAGGCAAGATCTGTAATAATTATTTTTATCTTTATCGGTAATTAGTTTTTTACCTTCAAGTATTTGTTGACCTACATTACTTAGTGGCGGGAGAGTACTAGTAAAAACAGAGCTGGAAGCTTCGTTAGGGGGCTTAGTAATATCAACACTTAAACTGGACATTTCACTGTAACATCTTTTTCTAATCTCTTGAGGTCTCGATACAAACCAATAAAATGCACCGACAAGCAAAGATACGATGATAAGTGTAGAGGTTGTCAAAATAATTTTTGTTTGCATCAAGCAATTATATCAAAGCCAAAAAAATTCGGGCGGGAAAATTGGGGTTACTTAAAAATAAATAGCATTCCCAGTGACGTAGATGCAATGATCCCAAATCCCAAACAGACTAATTGATATTTAAAGGGCCAGGGTATTAATTCGAATTCTTTGTTGTTTTTCTTGGGCAGGTGATTAGGATACGACTCGCCTCTATCGGTACTAGTATCGAGCATAAATTTGAACAAGGCTTCTGATTTCTCTTCGTAATACCGACCCATTTTATTCATAAAAGCATTCATTTCCAAAATTGCCCAAAGCCCGAATATTAAAGAAAGGCATAAGTAAATAAACGCTGAAAAAAATAAGGCTTTATCCAAGTCCGTGAGTGGTGCTTTTCTAATCTGAAGCCAAATACCATTAAAACCGATTAAAAAGGTGGTTACACTTAGACAGGCCTTTATAAAGTCGCTCCAATGTTCTCTTCCCTCTTTTGAATACTCTTCCCCATATCTCTGCCACCGTTCAGCAGTGCGGATATAATCAAGTTTTACGGTCATATTAGTTCTTCGATTATTTTGCTTGATTCTGTTATGATTGATTTTCTAATTCTTCCAGTAACTTTTTTTGCTCCTTGGACAATCGCGTTGGGACGTTTAATCTAATAATTACGTAGTGGTCGCCGACGCCGCGGCCGCTGGGGTGCTTGACGCCTTTGCCTTTGAGGCGGATTTGCGTGCCGGGTTGGGTGCCGGCGGGAATCCTTATGGTTACCGGGCCGTAGACGGTTTCGATCCGCGCTTCGGTGCCGAGCGCGGCTTGGCTAAAGGTAATTTCGTGTTCGGTGATAATGTCGTATCCCCTTCTTTTAAATTTTGGCGACTGGCGCACAGAGGTGATGATTATGAAATTGCCAAAGCGGATTTCGGAGCCGTCGTCGACACCCGGCGGGATTTTTATTTTCTGGCGCTTGCCTTCTATTTCTACTTCTTTGGTTACGCCATTGACGGCTTCCGTGAAATCGATCTGGATTTGGTAACGGGGTAAACGGGCTTCGCGGCCAAAAGGCGACTGGCCGCCGAAAAACATTTCAAAAATATCAAAAGGGTCGGAAAATCCTTCGAATCCCTGGCCGCCCTGGCTAGACCACTGGTATTGGAACGGACCCTGGCCCGCGCCGCCGCCAAAGCCGCCGGCACCGGGTTCAAAAGCGGCGTGACCCATTTGGTCGTAGGCCTGCTTTTTGTTTGGGTCGGAAAGCACCTGGTAGGCTTCGTTTATTTCTTTAAACTTTTCGTTGGCGCCCGGGGATTTATCAACATCGGGGTGATGTTTACGCGCCATAGTACGGTAAGCCTTTTTAAGCTCGTCTGCGCCGGCGTTTTTACCGACACCTAAAACTTCATAGTAGTCTTTTTTCATTTCATTCAAAAAGTCTGCGCTCCTCGCGCTTTAAATTTCGTTTGTGAATTATAACTAAATTTAAATCCCTGCGGGGCTAAGTCGCGTTTTGTAGCCATCTTTGGTTAAATTCCAAACTCCAAATTCCAAATCACAAACAAATTCAAAATTTCAATTTCTAAATTATAAACTTAGACGAAGACTTTGGGATTTTGAGATTGGAAATTGTTTGATATTTGGTGCTTGATAATTGAAATTTATTCCTTAACAACTTCTCCTTCTTGGACGTCGCCGGCTGCTTTGTCGTCTGCTCCTGGTTGTCCGTTTTCGGGCGGAGTCTCGCCATTGGCTGCACTTCCTGCGTCAGTGCCTTCGGTACTTCCTGCGTCAGCACCTCCGGGTTGACCTTGGCTATACATGGACGAGCCGATTTTTGAAAGTGAGGTTGAAAGTTCTTCGGTTTTGGCTTTGACTTCTTCTATCGGGGCGGAAGACTGGATTTCTTTCAGGGCTTTTATCTTTTCCTCAACTTCGGTCTTAACTTCCGCCGGGACTTTGTCACCGCCGTCTTTTAAGGCCTTTTCGGCCTGATAGACCAAAGTGTCGGCGTGGTTTCTAATTTCGATTTCTTCTTTTTTGGTTTCGTCTTCTTTGGCGTGCTCCTCCGCCTCTTTGGTCATCCTTTGAATTTCTTCTTCGGAAAGACCGGTTGAGCCGGTGATTTTTATGGATTGCTCTTTGCCGGTAGCCTTATCCTTGGCTTTAACGTGCAGGATGCCGGAAGCGTCAAGATCAAAAGTAACTTCTACCTGCGGAACGCCGCGGGGGGAGGGCGGAATACCATCTAAAATAAATCTTCCTAAAGATTTGTTATCGCTGGCCATCGGGCGTTCACCCTGAAGGACGTTAATTTCGACAGACGTCTGGTTATCCGAAGCCGTTGAGAAAACTTCGGTCTTTGATGTTGGGACGGTGGTATTTCGGGAAATTAGTGCCGTTGAGACACCGCCTAAAGTCTCGATTCCGAGAGTTAGCGGTGTAACATCGAGAAGTACCATTTCTTTCATTTCGCCGCCTAAAACCGCGCCCTGGACGGCCGCACCGATGGCGACAACTTCGTCCGGGTTGATGGTTTTATTGGGTTCTTTGCCAAAGAAGCTTTTTACTTTTTCGGTAACCAGGGGCATTCTGGTCATACCGCCAACCAAAACAACTTCGTCAATTTTGGAAGGATCGATTTTGGCGTCTTTTAAGCAGGCCGCAACAGGGCCGAGAGTCTTTTCGACAAGTTCGCCAACGATTTGTTCAAGCTTGGCGCGGGAAAGCTTAAGCTGCAGGTGCTTCGGGCCGGTGTTGTCGGCGGTTAAATAGGGAATCGAGATTTCCGTTTCCTGCGTTGTCGAAAGCTCGATCTTGGCTTTTTCGGCGGCGTCGCGCAAACGCTGGAGAGCCGGACGGTCGCGCGATACATCCATGCCGGATTCTTCTTTGAACTGGCCGATGAGGAACTGGACAATTAATTGGTCAAAATCGTCACCGCCCAAATGGGTATCGCCGTTGGTGGCCTTGACTTCAAAAACGCCTTCGCCAAGCTCGAGTACGGAAATATCAAAAGTGCCGCCGCCAAGGTCGTAAACGGCAATGGTGTGGGCATGGGATTTATCCAGACCGTAGGCAAGAGCCGCGGCTGTCGGTTCGTTTATAATGCGCTCGACTTTAAGACCGGCAATTTCGCCGGCTTGTTTGGTAGCCTGCCGTTGGGAATCGTCAAAATAGGCCGGAACGGTAATGACCGCCTGGTCTACCTTGCCGCCGAGATAGGCTTCGGCATCGGCTTTAATTTTGCCAATAATCATGGCCGAGATTTCCTGCGGAGTGTAATCGTGGCCGTCGACAGAAACTACCGCCATGCCGATTTTGCCTTCTTTAACTTCGTAGGGGAGCCATTTGAGATCGCGCTGGACTTCGGCATCTTTAAACTTACGGCCCATTAAACGCTTGATGGAAAAGATCGTGGTTTTGGGGTTAACGACCATCTGGCGTTTGGCAACGTCACCGACGATATGTTTTTGCGGGTCGACAACAGACGGAATAATGTTGCGGCCTTCGGCGCTGTGGATAACCTTTGGCTTGCCGGCTTCCACAACCGAAACTGCGCTATTTGTAGTACCTAGATCGATTCCAATAATTTTTGGCATATTAGTTTTTTATTGTTCGAGCCGATTCGGTCTGAGCCTCACGGTCGAAGACTTGTCGAGAACTAAAACTTCTCGACTCGTTTCACTCGCTCGAAGAATAATTAACCTCCTCTTCTTTTACTCCCTGACCAAGACTGTCTGATTGGCTGTCGCCGGCGGATTTTTTCTCGACAACAACTTGGGCAGGTCGAAGAACCTTATCATTCATTTTATAACCTTTACGCAAGACTTTGACAACTGTATTGTCGTTTTCGCCTTCCTGGACTTCGGCTGCTTCGTGCTGATGAGGGTCAAAAGCAGCACCAACGGACTCGATTTCTTCAACACCTTCGGAAGACAGAATATCTTTAAATTGACGGATGACAATTTCCAGGCCCTCGTCGTTCAAATGTTTTTGGGCGTTTTCCAGATTATCCAAAACCGGCAAAAATTTCTCGATCAAAAGAGCTGACGAAAGTTGACCCAAAAGCCTGCGCTCTTCTTCTACACGGCGCTCCAGATTCTGGTAATCGGCAAGGGCACGCTTGAGCCGGTTTTCGAGCTCCATTCGATCATTCTCATGACCTGCGGCCCTTCGACTTTGCTCAGGGTCTTCGGCCCTTCGACTGCGCTCAAGGTCTTCGACGTGTTTTTGGTCCCTTCGACTTTGCTCAGGGCCTTCGGCCGTTTTGTTAGATTTGGTTTTGGGCATATCGTTTTTCATAGATTATTTGGAAAATTCGCCGAGCAGATGGGCAAAGTATTTCATGGTCGGAATAACCACCGGATAGTTTAGGCGCGACGGGCCGATGACCCCAAGGACCCCTCTATGGCTTGGCGCTTCGTAGCGGACAATTACAAAGCCGCATGGTTCCAAAAAGGGAACCCCAAGCTCTTCACCGAAAAAGATTTTTATTTGGTCCTGGGGAAGAAGCATGGCAAAAACCTGGTTTAGAAGTTCGACTTTATCGAGCATGGAAAGGACGGTTTTGGTGATATCGATATCATAAAATTCGGGCATATCCAAAATATTGGCCATACCTGAAGCATAAATGTCACCCTCTTCATCACTGGCAATGGCCAGTGATTTTGTCTGCTGCGCCAAAACCTGGGCGGCGTGCTTTAAATGCCTTTCAAAACGCTGGTCACCCTGGTTCATTTCTTCTTTGATAGCAACTTCATCTTTCAGCGAAAGGGCTTTTTCTTCCATTAGCTGGTCGACAAAAAACTTCATGCCCATGGAAGTTGGAATGCGGCCGGCCGAGGTGTAAGGCTGGCGAACGTAGCCTAAAGCGGTTAGCCTGACCATTTCGTTTCGGATGGTTGCGGGCGAAACTCCAAGCCCGGCCTCTTTCTCGACAGTCTCGGAACCGATTGGTTCGGCCGTCTCGATATACTTTTCAATTATTGAGCGGAGTAATTTTTTCTGGCGTTCGGTGAGGTCCATAATTTCCCTAATTGATCCGAATTCTTAGTCCGAATTAATCCGAATATGAACTAAGATCAAGGTTAGCAGTAATATACACCGAGTGCTAAAAGTTGTCAAGAGCGAATTTTTGGAGTTTGAAGGACTCCTACTTTGTCGGAGGGATAAGAGAAAAAGGTCGGTAGCTGGATGGCTTTTGTTCTACAACGGTAGAACCGCTTTTGATCGTCATATCCGGTGGTACGAGATCGATCCGTCTCTGCTCTTCCACATATCTTAATCTGAAAACTGGTTTTCTGTAATCGCGGGCGTTAGAGATTGCCTGGGATCTTTCGGAAGCACTAGGCTTTCGTCCATCTTCCACTACAGTGTAATTGGCAGATTGTCTTAGGTGGCGATGAACTAGAGGATCTATTTCGGATGTCATATTGGTTCTGGATCTTAGGCCAGAAACAAGAAAACCGCCCCAATGGGACGGACACTTATTACAAATGATTATAGCATATTGATAATATTTGTCAAACTATGGGGTGGGTTTTTAAAATTAAATCAAGATTCGAACCTTTTACAATTTTATCCAAGTGGGGCTGGAATTTTTCTTTGTACTTATTAAATTCTTTCTTTGCCTTGTCGACATCGCCGGCGACGGATACTTCAATCTCAAAAATCTTTCCGATGTTTTTGACAGTGTCCAGATTAAATACGGTGTTGTCCTTCTTCCATAGCTCCCGGCTTTTGATGACAATCGCTTTAGTTCCTAAAACTTTTTTAAGAAAATCTAAAAACTTTTTATCGGCGACTTCTAATAAGGAAACTTTAGCGACGGTTGCTGATTTCTTGGAGAAATCACCTCGCTTGTAATAGACCAGCGTTGACTGATTTTCCTGAATGCGCAGTTTTAACCTCTGGGGTACTTTTTTATTTTGAGGAAGATTAAAAAAATAATCTTTTTGGCTAAACTTCCCAACTTTTTTGGCACCGACATTTTTTAAGATTTCCCTGATCGGGGCAAAATCTTTGCAATGATATTTAAGTTCCAGATTTAGTTTATTTTGCATGGTTTAGACTTTTAGATCGAATGTTTGAATAAATTTAGTCAATTTTGGATGACAAACGGAATTTGTTGTGATTAAGGAGACAGTTTTAACCTTTAGTTTGCCTATTTCCATATCTTTCATCCGGTTAATTTCCTTAAAAAATTCAGGGCTGGGGGTGGTTGTGTAGCGACTAACTGTAACATTACCGAAAATTATTTCTTTCGAAGCATAAGTTTTATTATCTGGAACACCAGTCTTTGTAAGTTCGTCTCTTAAATCGAAACATAAATCCTTTATGCTCTTGTCGGAATAGGCACAAATGCCTAAACTTGTAGGTAATTCGAAAAGCCCTTTTAACTCAAATTCAAATCGCTGATGTTTCGGGATTACTTTTTTGAAAACGTTTTGGACTTTTTTGACATCTTCATCACTAAAGAGAGGTGGGTTGTTAATAGTCCGAACGTTTTGAATAGTGAGATGAAGAGAATCTGGTAGATAATAATATTGTTCTGGATCTATTTTTCTTAAAGGTTCAATGATTTTTTTTGTAATTAATGTCTGTAGCCTCCCCGAGAGAAAAACTACACCAGTTAAGCAAATTTGATTATCTTGAGAGTAGTCCTGGATCGGCTCGACTATCGTTGATGGTGATTCCCCTCTTTTGAATTTTTCTTCAATTTCTCTAAAGAGCTGGTATTGTTTTTGCTGATATGAAGCCACGAGCAAATTATACTTTAAGGACAGCCAGGAAAGCTTCTTGTGGAATATCGACACTTCCAAATCTTCTCATTCGTTTCTTCCCCTTCTTTTGCTTTTGCAAAAGCTTCATCTTGCGCGTGACATCGCCGCCGTAGAGTTTAGCAGTAACGTCTTTTCTAAAGGAGGCGATTGTTTCGCGGGCGATAATTTTGCCGCCGATGGCCGCCTGGATTGGAACTGGGATTTGCTGGCGCGGGATGGCATCTTTTAGTTTTTCCACAAATTTGCGGCCAATTTCTTCAGCCCTTTGGTACGGAACAATCTGGGTTAGGGCTTCTATCGGTTCGTGATTGACCAGAATATCGAGTTTGGCCAGTTTTGCCGGTTTATACTCCGACAGTTCAAAATCGAGCGATCCGTAACCGGAAGTTTGCGTCTTTAATTGGTCGTAAAAACCAATTAGAAGTTCTAAGAGCGGAATTTCGCATTCGATTTTCAAAAGATTTCCGATGTTTTCGGAGTTGCCGAGAGTCCCTCTTTTGTCGTGAACAAGATTGGAGACGGTGCCGAAATATTTTTGAGGGGCAAAAATGGTTACTTTGGCATAAGGCTCTTTGACGTTTTGGGCGGCCGGATCAAATTCCGACGGTTTATTGATAAGCTTGCCGTCAACTTCGAAATTGACAGAAGGCGAAACGGCAATAATATCCAGATTATGTTCGCGCTCCAAACGCTCCTGGGTAATTTGAGCGTGGAGTAAGCCGAGGAAGCCGACGCGAAGGCCCTGGCCCAGGGAGATGGAAGTTTCCGGGGAAAAGGAAAGCGCCGCATCGTTTAGCTTTAATTTTTCCAGGCCTTCTTTTAATTTTGGAAAATCGCCGACATCGGTTGGATAAAAGGAAAGGAAAACAACCGGTTTGGCATGCTTATAACCGAGAAGCGGTTTGGCCGGATCCTTGGGACTGGTGATGGTATCCCCGACTTCGACTTTGAATAAGTCCTTAAGATTGGTAACGATAAAGCCGACTTCACCCGATTTAATTTCATTGACATATTTGACGACCGGAGTTAGGTAGCCGATTTGCAATACCTCTGCTTGCGCGCCGGTTGCCAAAAATTTTATCTGGTCCCCTACTTTTAGGCCTCCGCCAAATAAGCGGACTGTCGCGATGACGCCTTTGTAGGGATCTAGACTGGAATCGAAAATGAGGGCTCTCAACTTGTCATCCCGAACTTGATTCGGGATCTTGTCTTTAGATTCTGAAACGAGTTCAGAATGACGTGCGGAGAAGTTTGTGGGCGGTGGGATGCGGCTGACGATTTGTTCGAGAAGATGATCCACTCCTTCGCCTGTTTTGGCAGAAACTTTGATTATTTCCGCTTGTGAAAAACCAAGGTTTTTCAGCTCTTCCTGGGTTTTTTCAACCTCGGCTTGGGGTGAATCAATCTTATTGATGACGGGAATTAGGGTGAGGTTAGCATCGAGGGCGAGGGTGAAATTGGAAAGCGTTTGGGCCTGGACGCCTTGAGTAGCATCAACAATTAGGATCGCGCCTTCGACAGAGGCCAGCGAACGGGAAACCTCGTAAGAAAAATCGACATGGCCGGGAGTATCAAGTAAGTTCAAGATGAATGCGTCATTATTGTTCGAGTTTATCGAGAACTTACCTTTAGAACTATTAATATTTTCAGTGGAAACTTCTCGACTCGCTTCGCTCGCTCGAAGAATATTTTCCGGTTTGTAAACTAATCGGATCGCCTTGAGTTTGATGGTAATGCCGTGCTCGCGCTCCAGCTCCAGACTATCCAAAAGCTGGGCTTGGTGAGAAGTACCAACTGCGCCGCAGGCTTCCATAATACGATCGGCAAGAGTTGATTTGCCATGGTCAATATGGGCAATTAGAGCAAAGTTTCGGATGTTCATTTAGGGGTTTTGCTGCTGGGCGTCGATTGAGGTCGGCGGAGGTTTTGTAAGTTTTGAAGGGAAACTGGCGACCCTTTTGGCAAGATCCCAAAAAACGCTGACCTCTCCAACCCCAAACAACCAGGAAAGGCCGGTATAGACTATTAAACCGGCGGCAACGGCCGTGCCGGTTAAGAGGAGAAGGCCAAAAGTCCTGGTCGTATCAAAAACTAACTGGTCCAAAAGTTTCATGGGAACATAAAGGGTAATGGCAGTAATCGCGCTAATTAAAAGCATTTTAAAAAACGGTATGGCAAGTTCTTTTTTGTTAAAGCCGACTTTCCTATCCAAAAAGTACATAAGTAAAACCGCGTTTAAAATGTTGGCGATGCTGAAATTAAGAGCCAGATAAAAGAGCGGAAACTTCAAAATGACAATTAGAATAACACTGGCGGCGATATTTAAAATAGTCGTGACTGTGGTAACTTTGACAGGAGTAACGCTGTCTTTGACTGCGTAGAAACTGCGAGTAACTAAAAGACTGATGGCCTGCGCGGCGATGCCGATAGAAAAAGCAATCAAAACCCGGCCGGTCAAAACCGTAATATCCCATGGGAATTCTTTGGCGCCAAACACCAAGCGGACAAGCGGGATCCTTAAAATGGCAATGATGGCGGCGGAGGGAAAAATGAGAAAGTTTATTTGATTAAACGACTGGGTGAAAAGTTTTTTGAACTGGTCATAGCGCCTGGAATTAAATTCTATTGAAAGGGATGGCAGGGCGGCCTGGGCGATGGCGGCGGCAAACAGAGATATCGGGACAAGCTGGAGGGTCTGGGCAAAATTAAAGGCGACAATCGAACCGAAAGCGGCAACGGAGGCGATAGCGATATTGATAAGGTCGGAAAGACGAATTAGGGCCAAAACGATTGAACGCGGCCACATGAGGTGGAAGGTTTCCATAACATCTTTGTTTTTGAAATCAAAACTAAAATGAAAGCGGAAGCCAAGCGACAATGCCAAAGGCAACTGAATCAAAAGGTGCAGAAAAGCGCCTATAACCATGCCAATCGCCGGAGCATAAATGCCAAAATATGGAGTCAGGAAAATGATGGCCGCGATTATGCCAAGGTTGTAGAAGATTGAGGCAATGGCCGGAACGAGAAACCTCTGGAATGACTGCAAAATGCCGGTTAGGAAAATTGAAATTACGAAAAAGAGCTGGGCAAATATCATAATCCGCAGGAGGTTGGCTATTAAAAATTGGGTCGTTGGTTCTTTGGCTACAACTCCGGGAGCGATAATCGGAGCAATAAAATTGGCAAGTAGAATAATGATTGTGGTAAAAACGGCGAAAATAACCAGGCCCAGGGTAATCATGGTTGAAGACAGGGCCCAAGCCCTTTGGAGTTTATCGCGGGACATGTATTGGGAAAACACGGGAATAAAGGCAAGGGCAATGGCACCGAAAATCATAACTTCAAAAATGGCATCCGGAAGAGCCGAGGCGGCAATAAAGCTGTCAAGCTGTTTAATATCGTAACCGAAATGAGAAGCAAGCAGGCGGTAACGGACAAGACCGAGGATCCGGGAAAGGGCAACCGAAAAGGCAATAATGAAGGCGGCGGAAAGGATATCCTCCTGCTTTTTTTTGAAGATACCAGCGCCGTTCTTGATAAAAGTTAACATTACGGATAAAATGCTTTCTTAAGGATTGACTGCAACCTAAACAAGGGTCAATATAAACGATATGCCGGTTATAAAACAAGCAATAAAAAAGGTCCGACAAGACAGACGAAAGGCTGAAATTAACCTAGTTGTTAGGAGCAAATACAAAAAGGCGGTTGGCGCGTTTCGCAAAAATCCGACTGCGGCACTGCTAACGGCCGCTTACAGCGCTTTGGATAAGGCAGCAAAGACAAACGTAATCCATCGCAACAAAGCCGCTCGACTTAAGTCACGTTTATCTAAAAAACTTGCTCCAAAAACCAAACCCGCACTTTTTGCTAAAACAAAGTAAATTTCGCCTCTGTCCATTGACAAAAGAGGCGAAAAATATTAACTTGGTTTAAGGCGATGAAAATTTTACGCGTAGCTTCTTTTGTTACTCCGTTTTCGATAGCAATGACATTTGCCGGTAATGTAATGGCGCAGAGTAAAAGCGATTTTCTGCTTGGCGCTTCTACAAGTTCAGCAGTCGGCGGCGGAACCACTTCCAGTTTGCCCAATGCCGGATCGACGGGTTTAACTTATATAATTTTTGTTGTCGGACTGACTTTATTCGTCGTTGGAACGCTGAAGTTTATTTCGAGCTATAGATCCTAATTCATCCTAATTTTTACTCCGAATTTATCCGAAGGTTATTAATTTTTTGCTGCCGGTGTGGCCGATGGAGTTGCGATTTTTTCAATTTCCCCTTTAATGTAAGCTGCCAGATCTTGCCAGCTGCCGCCTTTGGGCAGAAGGACATAACCACCGTAAATTGAAAAGTCACCAACTTCTAAGCGCGAATTGACGTTGTCGGCATCCAAGGCAATTTTGCGGATCGCGTTTTGGCCGACCTTGGGAAAGAGTTCTAGGAAAAACGGAATTTCCGAAGAACCAATGTCAGTATCTACAGAACCGCCAAAAGTGTTTATCAGATTAAGGATCTTTTTTGGATTGAGGAGGGTGCTTGCCGACAGAACTTTCTGGCGGAAAGCAAGGATGACTTTTTCCTGGCGGGTACTTCTTGCAAAATCAGACCCTTCATTGTTGTCACCATGCCTGGAGCGGATATACTTGAGAGCAGTTTTGCCGTCCATATGCGCTTGGCCTTTTTGGAACTTAAGGGTTTCGTAGCGGCAGGTGAAGGGATCATTTTCTTCTGGAATAAGAAGGGTTGCCGAACCGGTAGCGTCTTTAAAGTAAACATTCTCTACTCCATTTTCCAGCTTTGTCTCAAACTGGATACCGCAAGTATCGTTCTCTTTACCGTTGATTGGGTATCTGGCGTCCGTAAAAGAGTTATCGACATTAATATCGAGGCCGCCGACCAAATCGACTGCTCTTTCAAAACCTGAAAAATCAATCCGCACTCCGTAGTGGATCGGCAGACCAAGAAGGCCGGTGACTATCTGCTCGGTTATTTTTAAATTGTTATTGTTCTTCGGATAAACAGCGTTAATCTTCTCTTTTTGGTCCGGGACCCAGATATCGCGCGGGATTGAAATCAGGGCAACACCTTTGCCATCTTTATCGATGGAGGCGATCATCATTGTATCCGTTAGATATGGCCCGTCATGACCCTCTCCACCGACGCCGAGAAGCAGGATATTGGTACGGTTATTATCGCTTTTGAGACCTGTCGTGGTTAGAAACTGAACAACGGATTTTGGGCCGCTTAAGACAAAAGGGCTAAGATGGAGAAATTTTATGGCAAAAAGCGCCACAAAAAAAAGAACTGCGGCAAAGGCGAAAATTTTTACAAAACGATTACCGTTTCTTTTTTGTGGAGACATATAAATTTTTCTAAATTGACTTTAAAATTCCCAGGAAAAATTGGGCATCAGTGCTTCTTTGACCAATTAAAACTCCGTCAACCGCGCCTTCTTCTAAAAAGCTTTTGGCATTATCCGCTGTCACCGAGCCGCCGTAAAGTACGGTCAAATCTCTTTTCTGTTTGACCGCCTGCGCAATTTTTTTAACATTTTGGGGACTATCAGGATTGCCTGTTCCAACAGCAAAAACCGGCTCATATGCCACAATTTCGATACCTTCGGGAATCATAGTATTTTCATCTTGAATACAAAAAATAGGTTCAATGCCTGCCTCTTTGGCCATTTGAACCTTGAGTGTCAGTATTTTATCATCCTCGCCGAAATTTGTGCGTCTTTCCGAATGGCCAATTATTGCATAAGCTGCTAGCCCTTTGATTTGGGATGCGGCAACTTCGCCTGTGTAGCGTCCTTGTGCAAATTGGGAGATGTCCTGCACCGCGATTTTAATTTTTGGTGATTCTTTGGCAATTTTTTCGGCAGTTTGGCCTAGAAAGGCCATGGGAGGGCAGACAACTATCGTGCCGCCAAATTTTTCTGCGGCCGGACCAATCTCATCGATCCAGCTTGAAACTTCATCCCACGTTTTATTGGCCTTAAAGTTAGCAACAACCAGAGGGAGATTTTCCATATATTAAATTCCCAACGCCTTAGTGAGATTATCTTTGGAAGTAGCGCCAATTATTCTTGCAACTTCTTTGTCGTCTTTTATAACAACATAAGTCGGGATAGACATTACGCCGTATTTGGCGGCCATTTCCTGTCTTTCGTCGACGTTGATCTTTTCGATTTCGACTTTACCTGCTAGTTCTTTTTCCAGTTCTTCGACAATTGGCTCCATAAATTTGCAAGGGCCGCACCAGGTAGCCCAGAAGTCCAAAAGTTTGACCATAGCTGTAATTATATACAGTGCCATGGGGCTAGTAAACTAGCCTAAAATTATTGTTCGAGCTTGTCGAGAACTAACTAACTGCCTTGAGGAGCAGGACCGACTGCAGGGGGAGGTGCGTTAATATCAACAGGCTTGGAGACAATATCAAGCGCTTGGTCTAAGCTCTTAGTTCTTTTAGCTCTAATTCTTTCTATTTCCACTCGATCTCTAAGTATGGAGTCTCTTGAACTGGTAAACGCTTTCTGCCACTCTTCATGGTCACCTGAAACTGGAAAGTAGTCTGTGGGGTCTAACTTTTTCTCACCTGTTTTGAAACCCTCAGGCAGGCGAGCATACCAAGCACCAGGACCCAAGAAATCATTTTTATGTTTTGCCGTATCTGTAAGACAAACTGGGCCTTCATTTGAATGCGCACCATACAGGTGTCCAGCCTGGCTCCCAACCGCCCTAAATAGAAGAAGAGATGTGCCATCGCTTACCTGAATATCATACGCAAGTCCTCCATCCAGTTGTTGATTTACCTCACTTACTTTATCAAACAGGGCTTCGACCTTTTGCTGTTCTTCGGTTCTTTCTGAAGCGACTGGAGCCTCATTTCCTGGTTCGGCCTGATCTCCGTTTGCTCCGGGTATTGGTTCTCCACCGACTCCTACCATAATTCAATTAGATCACAGTTGGTTTTTTTTTGCAATAAAAATTTTTGCGGCAAAACTGGAGTCTTCATATTGTTATAATCACAAGGCAATTATGGATATTTTGAAAGACCTTGACCCGGCACAGAAGGAAGCGGTTTTGGCTACCGAAGGGCCGGTTTTGATTATGGCCGGAGCCGGTAGTGGGAAGACGAGAGTCTTGACGTATAAAGTGGCGTATTTAATTTCCAAGGGAATAAAGCCTTCAAACATTATAGCCGTGACGTTCACCAATAAAGCGGCCAATGAAATGAAAGAGAGGGTGTATCAGCTCCTTCACCGTCATCCTGGAGTGGCAACGACCACGATAGGATCTAGAGATTCTATCGCTTCGCTCCAGAATGACAATAATCGATTAACGATAAACGACTCCCCATACGTAGGCACCTTCCATGCCTTTTGCGCCAAGCTTTTGAGATTTGACGGAAAACACATCGGGATCCCCAGCGGCTATTTGATTTATGACAGCAGTGATAGTTTGAGTTTGGTGAAAAGTATTATGAAGGATTTGGATATCCCCCCAAAAAGTTTCAAGCCAAGTTCAATTTTAAACGCGATTTCCGGGGCAAAAGGAGAACTTCTGCTGCCTTCCGACTACGCCCAATTTGCGCGGGGTTATTTTGGGGAGACGGTTTCCAAAGTTTATAACCTTTATCAAAAGACGCTACTCGAGATTAACGCCTGTGATTTTGACGATTTACTGATGCAGACGGTCAAGCTTTTTGAAACGAGTCCTCAAATTTTGGAAAAGTGGGCCGGAAGGTTTGAATATGTTTTAGTTGACGAATATCAGGATGTTAATACGTCCCAGTACCAACTGACGAAACTTTTGGCATCGACACATGGAAATTTGACGGTCGTCGGCGACGCTTCGCAGGCAATTTATTCTTTCCGCGGAGCCGATTTTAGGAATATTTTAAACTTCAAAAACGATTTCCCGAGCGCAAAAGTCTTTAACCTTGAACAAAACTACAGATCGACGGGTAATATCTTGTCGGCCGCCAACAAAATAATTTCCCAAAATGCTTCCCATCCGGTTTTAAAGCTGTGGACGCAAAACGATACCGGAGAAAAGATAAGCGTCTACGGCGCGATGAACGAGGTGGATGAAGCTAACTTTATCGTCGACAGGATTTTTGGCTCGCGATTGCCGCTTTCTTCTTTTGCCATTTTGTACCGGACAAACGCACAATCAAGGACTGTCGAAGAAGCGTTTCTCCACTCTAACATTCCCTATAAACTTTACGGCGGCGTTAGCTTTTACGCGCGAAAAGAAGTTAAAGATGTAATGGCTTATTTGAGGCTGATCGCCAATCCGCGCGACACGGTTTCTAAAAACAGGACATTTAAACTTGGCAAAAGGCGCTTTGAGAAATTCGACGAGCTTCGCGAGAAGTTAACTCTGCGCGGCATAGGGTCCGACCCTAGGCACAAAAAACACGATGATGACGTGGGTGAGGGTCGGACCCTACCCAAGCCGATCGAGCTTATTGATAAAGTTTTGGAAGCTACGGATTATTTGAAAGTTATAGATGATGGGACGGAAGAAGGTTTGTCGCGGGTAGAAAACGTAAAGGAATTAAAATCAGTAGCGGCGGATTTTGAGAACTTGCCGCAGTTTCTGGAAAACGTAACTTTAATGGAAGGAAAAGTGGCACCGGAAAAATCGTATGAACTGCCGATTGAAAAAGATTTTGTGACGCTAATGACAATTCATGCCGCCAAAGGGCTGGAATTCGATAACGTGTTTATTGTGGGCATGGAAGAAGGGCTGTTTCCGCATTCCAGGAGCATGCTGGACCCGGGGCAAATTGAGGAGGAGAGACGGCTGGCCTATGTGGGGCTGACGCGGGCCAGGAAAAAACTTTATCTTTCTTATGCCGCCAACCGGCTTTATTTTGGAACAACCAGCGCCAATTTGGTTTCGAGGTTTATTATCGATATACCGGAAGAGCTAGTAACAGCGATATGAGAAAGTTTGCGAAAATAATTTCCCGCGTTTTCGATTCTTATTTTTGGTTTCCTTTACTTCTCTTGACGGCAATTGCTAAAACTGGTCTTTGGCAAAATCAAATAATAATTCTTTTGCCTCTTTTGGCCCTTATTGACGTGATTTGCCCGATTGTCGGTTTTAAGTTTTTGATGAAAACTGGTAAGGTAAGCGACATAGATGTAACTAATAGACATGAGAGGTATCTCTTATTCGGCTTGGCAAACGTACTTTTTTTGATTGGTACAATTATTTCTTTTTTATTTAGCAATCAATTGTTTTTTACTTTGCATTTAACGGCTCTTCTGATGGGACTGACTCTTTTGGGAATAACTTTTTTCTTTAAAATTAGCGGGCACGTGTTTATGGCTTTTGGATCATTGTTTTTAATAAACTTTCTTTACGATTGGAGATTCCTTTGGTTTTTTCTTTTAACTCTACCGATTGCATATGCTCGGATTTATCTTAAAAAACATACTTTGGCACAAGTTTTGACCGGGGCAATTGTGGGACTAGCGGAACCTTATTTGATACTGAAATTGTTTAAGTTGATTTAATGTAAAATTGATTCGTGGGTCTACTAAAGCTTTTTAGGGATAGCCGATTACAAGTTGTTTTAGTTCTTACGGCGGTCTGGCTTCTCGCTGTTTGGCACTTTCGGATACTTAACTCATTCGTTTATCCAATTCTTGCCGTTGGGATAGTCACTATTTGTGACTTAGCGATAACCTATCTTCGATCTCGAAAGCTTTACCTGCCCGCCTCTTCTTTCGTTTCAGGATTTTTGATTGGTTTGATTATCGCCCCGACCGAAAAAATTTGGGTTGTGGCGATTGCCGCGATCTTTGCTTCATTGTCCAAACAATTTATCGGTGCAGGAATTCGCAGGCATATTTTTAACCCGGCCGCTTTTGGTATTATGGCGGTAAATCTGGTTGCGGGGACTAGTGTTGTCTGGTGGGGCGTGGCTTGGGGAAAGTCAGAACTTTTGATACTTGTGCCGGCGATGGCTTGGATTTTATGGCGGCTCAAGCGTCTTTGGATTCCAATAACATTTTTGGCTGTTTATTTTGTTTATCTTTCATTTCTAATGACTCCTGCTTATGCTTTTAAAACTCTAGTTGACGGGTCTTTTATGCTTTTCGCGCTGGTAATGTTGCCGGAGCCGATTACTTCACCAAGCTGGGGGTATTTTAAGTATCCGTTTGGGGTATTGGTTGCGGTTTTGGCGATAATAATTTCAAAAATTGCACCGGCAGTGGAGTTTTTTTTGGCGGCGCTTTTAATCGGGAATTTAATTGGATTTTTAGCTTTGCGTGCGAAGGCTTTTGGCGAGACCAAAACTCCCAAGTAAAATCAGGCTGGAACCGCCGGCGAGGAACAAAATCGTCGGGCTGATTGAACCGGCAGGGGCGAGAGATGACGCGCTTGATGAGGCAATACTGGCCGGAACTGCCCCGATTGTCAGCGTAAAGCTGGCGGTTGTTGCGCCGGATGTTATTGAAACTGCCGTATCACCGGAAAGAGCGGCTGCGGTCCAGGACCAGTTGCCGGCAGAATCGGCTGTTGCTGAAACTGCTTGAGTGCCGATGGTCCCGGTAACTTTAGCTCCTGCCGTAGTTACTCCGGAAAAAGTCGGAGTAGCGGACGTTACCCAAAAATGTTTTGCGCCTTGGATAAAAGTCGCTCCGCCGACAGTGGAAACCAAGCCGGACCCGGCGAGGACTTCACCGGCAGCAAAGAGTGAGAAGACAATAATGCTGGCAAGAGCGGCAAGACGTTTAGCAAGAAGGGCAGGCATAATTTAAGATTAGTATGTCTAAACTGCAAAAGCAAGTTGAATCGGTTAAAATCAACAGTACCATGTCATGCTGAATTCAGTTCAGCATCTCAAAAAAGATCCTGAAACAAGACAGATCCCGAAACGAGTTCGGGATGACACAGGTGTCAGTTCAGGATGACGGAAGAAGAGTATATGTCCTACAGAATACTGACTGACAAAGTCCGCACTGCTTACGACAAACAAGCTTCCCATATAATCCAGTCGTGGGAATGGGGGGAATTTAGGAAGAAAACTGGAGTAGACGTTGTGCGGGTCGGGCATTTCGAGGGTCGGACCCTGAAGAAAGCTTACCAGCTAACATTCCATAAAGTACCAAAACTGAACTGGACAATCGGCTATTTCCCAAAAGGACCGATGCCGGATAAGGGAATGGTCGACGCGCTCGAAGCTATTGGACGGGAGAAAAATGCGGCGTTTATTAAGATTGAACCGGACGTGATTCAAACTCCAAACTCAAAACTCCAAACTCAAAACATAGAAAAATTAGGATTGGTAAAGGCCAAGAAGGCGCTGTTCACCAAATACAATTTCGTGCTGGATTTGACCCGATCCGAAGAGCAAATTTTGGCCGGGATGCATCCAAAGACACGTTACAACATAAAAGTGGCGCAGAAAAAGGGCGTGGAAGTTTATGACTCGGTGGAGGATAAAGACTTTGAGATTTACCTAAAACTTTACTTTGAAACGACCAAACGCCAGAAATATTTTGGCCATACACCCACCTATCACCGTTTGGCTTGGAAAACTTTAAAAGATTCCAGAATGGCACGAGTAATGATCGCCAAGTACAATAAAAAACCGCTTGTGGCTTGGATGCTTTTTAGCTTTGGCGACACACTATATTACCCGTATGGCGGATCGTCGACAAAGTATAAAGATGTAATGGCTTCGAACCTGCTTGCTTGGGAGGCAATCAGACTGGGTAAAAAATTAGAGCTTAAAACATTTGATATGTGGGGGGCGCTTGGCCCGGAGCCAGACACCAATGACCCGTGGTATGGGTTCCATAGATTTAAGGCTGGTTATGGGGCCAGGCACGTGGAGTACGTGGGAACATATGATTTGGTCTTAGATCCTACTTTATATAGGCTTCTTAGTGCGGCCGACACGCTAAGATGGTTTTTACTTCGCGCGACCAGATTTTAATATCCCCTAGTAGTTTTGCTGTATTGCCGATGGTTGACATGGTTTGTTATAATTAGAAAAGATAACTCTTAAAGATTTCCGAGCGGAAATCTTTTTTTATTGCCAATTTTGGCAATTTCAGTCGTTTTTGACAGTTTTTTGGCAAATACTCCTTTAAAAAATGCCAAAATCCCGGGTTTTAGTAACGATTTAATTAATTTTTGACTAAGCCACCTTTCCATATTTGTGGCTGGGTGGTCAGTTTTAAAAAATAACTTTTGCTTTTTGGACTAATTTTTGGAGACAATTTTAGCTAGGCCTGTAGGGTTAAACTTTATAAAGAAAAACGCCCCGATGAATTTTAGCACTCGCCTTTTTAGTTCTATCCGAACACGGCTCGTGCTGCAATTTTACGGGGCAGGCTAACGGATGTACAAAAATATGCCGTTTTCTTCTTTGATAGCCTTTTTTGTTGGAAACGGGTTGGTGTTGACCCCACTGAATTTTAGCACTCGCCTTTCCCGCCTGCAACGCTATGCGTAGCATTGCGGGCAGGTCACTATTATCCATAGACGACTCGTGCTGCAATTCTACGGGGCAGGCGACAATGCGTATTATATTTTGTATAGAAAAATTCCGTTTTCTGATTTAACGTACTTTTTATTTGGAAAAGGATTTGTATTGACAATAACTCTTGTGCCAGATCTGGCGTTTTTATAAACAAAATCCTGGAATTTTTGCATGGTTTTGCGGCGGCCGTAGACAAAAACGACATCGGCGACGGCCAGATCGGCGCGCCAGAGGTTTGATTTATAAACAATCACCTTCCCTGTCATCGCGAGGTCATCTTGATGACCGTGGTGATCTCCTCTTTTGAGACTGCTTCTCCGCCAGCTGGCGGATCGCAATGACAAGAAGTGTGCTCTGATTCTCGTTATTAAAATTAAAAACGGGTTAATCTCGTAGCCAATGGCATTGGCGCCTTTTTGGGCGGAGGCGATGAGTAATCTGCCGTCGCCTGCCCCAAGATCAACCACAGTTTGACCAGGTTTGATCTGGGCGAATTTAATGATCGTATCGATCTTATGGCGTTTGGTAGCAACGTACGGAAGTTCCAGAAAGATATCAAATAGAAAAAAGAAAAATCCCACAATGATCATCAAAAGCAAAAGCATGATGATCAGGAGAAGGATAGCAACTAAAAGCTGAACCATATTCCTGTCATTCTGAACTTGTTTCAGAATCTAGTCAATTGGAAGTTCTCCACCCGACGACACTAAAGTTTTGACGGGCAGGCAAGGTCGAACTATATTGTTCGAGCGAGTTCTGCATTGCAGAACGAGTCGAGAACTAACTAATTATGTCATTGCGAGCTAAGCGAAGCAATCTCTACTTTGTGAATTTGAAGGTGGAAAGGATTTGCTGCATTAAATCATTGTTTTCCTTAGAATTACTCGTAAGGCCTATATCGAATGGTGTGTTATCAGGTGTTGCCGAAAGTATTCCTATAATCTCTGAGCCGTTTGGCTGAATTGAGCGACAAACATCTTGATTCTTACTAAGAAAATTTATTTTTTCATATCCCCCGGGACATGCTCCTCCATAGCCTTCTCCACCCCAGATAAGGTCTATGCGGCCTTCTTTACCATTAAATTGAGCACTATAATTGCCACTTTGGTTTACCGGGTATTCACTCATTTTCCAATCTGGGGGATATTTGAAAGTGATTTTTACATCTTTCATAGTGTATGTCTTCCAATTTTCGGTTTCATCAGAAGATGGAACGGGTGAGGTTTGAACTGTAACAACCGGATTTGTTGCCTTTGGGCCGGAGGATTTTTTGCCTATGTAGATTCCAAGAGCGATTAAACCGGCGATTGAAATGAGAGCAACTAAGATGACAACTGCAGGGCCAACGAAGCCGTGTTTGGACATTGATTTATGATAGCACTTTTATAGAGGAGGTTCTCCATAAAGTCGAACAATATTGTTCGAGCAAGTTCTGCATTGCAGAACGAGTCGAGAACTAACTAATTATGTCATTGCGAGCGAAGTCGGAAACTCTAAGCGAAGCAATCTCTATTGCGTGAACCTGAAGGTGGAGAGGATTTGGTCAAAAGTCGAATCTTGCACATAAATAAAAACATAAAAGATTCCATTACGTTGAACCTCAATGATTTTGTTTATGCCTGAATAAGTCGTAAAGCCGTCATATTTGCCACTGTAGCCTGAGCTATCCAAAGTATAAGTAAAGGCCGGCTCTCCTGCAAAAGTAATTTGTTGCAGTGGCTTAATAACGGATTTGGTGCTATTTTTATTGGCAATGTTGGCATCATAATTTTGTTTCACGATACCAGAAAAAGCCATGTCTTTGAAAATTGTGTATTTTAGTTCAGTCGTCCGGATATAGATTAGAGGCGTCTTTGCTGGGTCTACGGAATTATTGCAACCTCTACAAATTATGACTTCGCTTGCATCAATTGCCGCTGGTGGCCCTATACCTATTCCTACTACTTCTATATCCGTCGGAAGCTTGAGAGAGAACTTTACAAGATTATTGGTGTATGTTTTCCAATTTGCAGTTTCATCTGGAGATGGAGATGGAACGGGTGAGGCTTGAACTGTAACAACCGGATTTGTCGCTGTTGGGCCGGAGGATTTTTTGCCAATAGAGATTCCGAGGGCGATTAAACCGGCAATGGCGAGTATTGCGATAAGGATTAGTGGGAGGATAATTCCGCGTTTTTGCATTGTGAATTGATTATACAACTGTTACTGTCATCCTGAATTTATTTCAGGATCTAGATTCCGAAACAAGTTCGGAATGACGGTTATGAAGAGATTGCTTCGTCGTTCTGCAATGCAGAACTCCTCGCAATGACAGGCGGGGGTTAGACTTTGGCCAGAGAGAATGGACAGATTGTGTTGTATGCACAGTAGACACAAGCCGGTTCGCGGCCGAAATACTTGGGTTTGGCGGCAAAAGCATTATTTTTGCTGTCGGCGCGGATGTTTTCGGCGGTATCGAGTATTAATTTTTCAACTTTTTCCAAATCCTTTTCGGTTGGTGTGTAACTTCCCTCTACCCCGTTTTCTAAAAAGTGGAGCGTTAACTTTTCGGGAATAATTTTGTGGCGCTTCCAGTAATAAAGAGCGTAGATTGCCAATTGATTTGACTGCTTGGCTTGGGCGTTTGCCTTTTCCTGATCCATATTTTCGGAGGATTTGTAATCAATGATGTGAACTTTGGATCCGGGCCCGATATCGACCCGATCAAAACGGCCAACTATTGTTACTTCTTTTAACGAAAAATTAAATTTTGATTCGATAAGAGTCGGCAGTTTAGGGTCTTTTGATTCGCGTTTCCATAAACTTTCCAGCGCCAGTTTACCGGCGGCTTTTCTTTTTTCTTCATGTTCGATTGTCAAAAATCCTTCGCTATCCCAAGCGTTTTCAAAAACTTCCAGAGTTTGGGCAATGGTCAGCATGCGGCCATTTTTCTTAGATGTCAGAAAAGCACCGACGGCACTGTGAAGAGCCGCGCCGTAGGCAATGGCGTGGTGGCGGAGAATGGGAATGCGCAAGATGTGGATATAGCGGTATTTGTAGGCGCACGTTAAGTAATCATCGATTGACCCCTGGGTGAGCTTTAGGACATCGACATCGAACATGACTTGTTGAGTCGTACGCGGAGGGGCGGGGGCGAATTTTTCGATTTTTTCAAGCGGTGAAAGTTTTATAAGGTCGGCTGTTGATTTGGCTTTGTCGAGAACTTCCAAAACAAACGGGGAGATTTTCTTGGCGCGCAAGCCGCCGACATCACGGGACCAGGAAAAATAGAGAAGATTTTTGGCGCGGGTGGCCCCGACATAAAAAAGGCGGCGCTCTTCCTGTAGGTGCCAATCTCCTTGCGGCAAAGTTTCGCGAATGAGACCTTGGGGAACCTCGATGGCGTCGGAGCGGGAACGGACCGGAAAACGGTCGGCAACAAGGTTGACCATAAAAACTACCGGAAATTCCAGACCTTTGGCCCCGTGAACGGTCATGACATTGACGGCATCCGTCTCCGGGTCAAATTCCACTGTCGCCGGGTCGTCGCCGGCACCGCGGATTGCTTCCAGATAATCGACAAACTGGGAAACGGTGTGGACTTTGGCCCGCCCGCCAAACGCTGAGCCGTTAGGCGATGTCGGGCTGGCGACGTTTTCAAATTCTTTGACTTTATCGAAAAACTTGGCGATGTTTTGGATTTTGATTTGAGAATCTACTCCATTTTGACGTTCCAGCTTTTTGAGATAACCGGCACCTTCCAGGAATTTGTAGAGCACACGGCCGGCAGTTTGGGATTTGGAAAGTTCGATTGATTCTTTTAGGTCTTCAATCAGTTTTTCGACAACGGCTTTTGATTCGCCGGAAATATCCAAGCCGTCAAGGGTCCGACCCTTTTCAAACGCTTCATCTTTTTTTGGTTGAGGGTCGGACCCTAAACTCTTAAGGATATAAAAAAGCGAACGGTTTTTACGTTTGGCCCAGGAAGTTAATTTGATGGCGTCGATAGCCGGCATTTCGTAAATTTCGGAAGTCATGAGGTTAAAAAGGTTCAGACTATCTTCAAAGTTAGAAATGGCAGTTAGAAAAGAAATCAGAAGATTGACCTCGGGCTGCTGGTAAAGACCGGATGAACCGACAAACTTATGGGGAATGCCTTTCATGTTTAGGGCCCGCAGAAAATGATCGGCCTGGGAGTTGGCGCGGACCAGAATGGCAAAGTCGCGGTATGAATATCGACTAACGACTAACGACCTGCCGGCCGGCAAGGCAGGCGAACGACTAACGCTTTTTGCCATTAACTTTTCGATTTCGCCGGCGACCGCGTCGGCTTCTTCGGAAATAGTGTCGGCAAAAATTTCCTGCGGCGGAATACCCTGGCCGCCAGTTGATTTCAATTTTTTGTCGATTTTATTTTGGACTTCCAAGCGATCCGGGTCGTTGTGGCGGATCAATTTATAAGCGCTGTCCAAAATTGCCTGGGTGGAACGGTAGTTTTGGGTAAGGACAACCTGCACGGCTTTTGGGAAAGTTTTTTTAAATTCCAAAATATTGGAAATTGCCGCGCCGCGGAATTTGTAAATTGATTGGTCATCGTCGCCGACGACGCAAATGTTTTTGTGGCGGGCGGCCAATAGTTTAACCAATTCGTTTTGGGCAAAGTTGGTGTCCTGATATTCGTCAACCAAAATATATTTAAACTGGTCTTGGTAATTTGCCAGAATTTTGGGGCGCTTTTTAAATAGCTCAATTGCTTTAACAACCTGATCGCCAAAATCCAAAAAACCGGCTTCTTCTTTGAAACGTTCGTAAGATTCAAAGGCTTGAGCAAGCTCTTGGTACTTCTTGGCCTCGATTTTCGATTCTTGATCTTTGGCGCTGGTCATTAGTCGTTTAGCGTACTTCCGAAATTCCTCAGGGCTGACGTTTTCGTCTTTTAAGCGGGAGAAAAAAGAAAGAATGGAGGAGATAAATTTGGTGGGGTTGGAAAGCGGGCGGAAATAATCGAGTTGAAAACGAAAGAGGTTTTGCTGGAAAAATAAAACCTGCTGGGGGCGGGAAAGGACTTTGAAATCGGGGGTCAGGCCAATATCCAGGGCGTTGTCGCGCAGGATCCTGTCGCCAAAAGCGTGGAAGGTAGAAATCCAGGTATCGATAAAACCGTAAGGGACTAAAATGTCGACGCGCTCTTCCATTTCGCCGGCGGCTTTGTCGGTAAATGTTAGCGCCAGAATTTCGGAGGGCTTGGCCAGTTTTTTTTCGATAATCGCGGCGATCCTGTGAGCGATGACGGCGGTTTTGCCGGTTCCGGCCCCGGCGATTATAAGTAGCGGGCCAACGGTCGTGGTTACGGCTTTAAGTTGTTCGGGATTTAAATCTTTGAGAACACTGGACACGCCGACATTTTAGCACGAGACTACTTTGTTAGAAGACTTGGTAAATCTTTGATCGATTGGATAACAAAATCTGCGCCGGCGGTTTCTAGAACTTTTCCGTCTTCCGGCTTTTTGGGAATACCAATTGTAGGACATCCTACTTCTCTCCCTGCCTTTATATCGCCGGTTCCGTCACCGATTACTACTGCTTTTTGACGAAGTTCATCTGTTGAAATATTGAGATGTTTGGCAATTTCCGCAAAAAGTCCTTGCCCTTTAACCTGGGTGCTACTACCAGGAACGTTGCCGATAGAGAAATCTATGAATTTGTCGAGGTCAGTTTTAACTAATCTGTCCACCAATATATCGCTTCGGGTTCCAGACCAGACAACAATTTTATAACCTTTGTTTTTAAGCTCTTGGAGCGCTTGAGACGCACCGTTTATGACGGGAGGCGCGGGTAAATCTTTTTGATATTTCCAGAATAGATTTTCCAGTTCAATAGTATCTTCGACAGTGGTGTTAGCAAATTTTTGGGCCGCTTCTTTGATTTGGTTTGATAAGGCGGCGCCTGCAGTAAAATTGTAATACTGTTTGCTTTTATCAGGATCGACCCCGAATTTTTCTTCCATCAATTTACAGAAGGCGGCCAAATAATCTGGCCATGAATCGGAAAGCGTTCCGTCCCAATCGGAGATTATGTAGCGGATATTGGAAAGGTCTGTCACTTTTCTTTTAATACTTTTACTTTCTTGGCTTCGATTGACTGGACAGAGGAAATACGGGAAGACAGGCGCGAAAAACGGGTGTTGACGTCATCGGTGGTGGCGGAAGCGTTTTTAATGTGTTTGGTTAAAAGCGCCAAAGATTCTCCAAACTTATTTGTTTCGGCACCGATTTCGCGAAGCGCCGCCAGGATTTGCCCCGCTTGGGCTTCTATCTTTGATCCTTCGAGTGACATGATGATGGCGCGCAGATAGGCGTATAAAGTATTGGGTGATACGGGACGAACGCGTTTTTGGTAAGCGTATTCGTCCAACTCCGGCGAGTTAGTTAGGATTTCGTAGTAAACGGGTTCTGCCGGAATATACATTAGCGCAAAATCCAAAGTGCCTTCTTGGGGACGAATGTACTTGCTGGAAATGGCGTCGATATGTTTTTTGACGTCGCCAATAAAAAGTTTCCTTATTGCTTCCCTTTCTTTTTCGTCATCGGTTTTGGCCATTTTGCGGAAATTTTCCATCGGGAATTTGGCGTCGATCGGGATTATCCCCTGCTCGAGCTTTAGGGCGGCATCGACAATTTCACCGGATTTAAAAGCGTATTGCAGGTGGAAATTTTGCTTTGGTAGGGCTTGACCCAGCATATCTTTTAAGACTGCCTCCCCCATTTGTCCGCGCATTTTGGGCGAGCGCAAAAATTCCTGGAGGTCTTTCATGCTGCGGCCGAGTTCGGTCATTTCGCCGACGGATTTGGAAACGCCGGAGATAACCTGCGCGGCCTTATCTAAACGTTCATTGAGTGAGCGGGTCGTTTCGGCCAGCTGTTTTTGCGTCATCTGGGTGGTTTTATCTGAAGATTCCTGAATTTGTTTGATGAGTTTCATCAAAAGGTCGGTTGTCTCGTCCTTTTGTTTCGGCTCGCTGAGTTTTTTAATTTGGAGATACAAGGCTGCAAAAGACACAATAACCAATGCAGCGATGATGAAGATGGTTGTTTGGGGAGTCATCTAGCGGATTTTAGCATAAGAATATCGTTCGAGCGAAGTCGAGAACCTATCAGATGTCATTGCGAGGAGCCCTTCGACTTCGCTCAGGGCGACGAAGCAATCTTTCTTGTTTGAGATTGCTTCGCTCCTGCCTTGCCGGCAGGCAGGTCGCTCGCAATGACGGAGCTGGGTTACAATATATTTATGCATCAACTTTTGCCTTTTACATTTCTCGCCGCATTCGCTTCGCTTTTTGGGATTGCCTGGATCGTGACGGTTTTTGACCCGCAAAAAGCGCCTTGGTATATTTTCGCGGGTTTTGACGCACTTTTATTTACTTTTGTATTTTGCGGTCTTGGGTGCTTGCTTTATTTTGTAAGGACAAAGTTTTATAAGCGCTATGACCCGAGTTGGTACTTTAAAACTTCGTTTAAAATGGCGTTTTTCGTGGCACTTTTTGTGGCTTCGGTTGCCCAACTCACCGCCTCGCAGGTTTTAAATCTGTTTAATTTATTTGGGGTGATTTTAGCCGTTGGGCTTTTTGCTTTTTGGAGCTATTTGGGGAAGAAATAGATTAGAATTAAGAGTTTCGATATTTTTTATAAATATTGATACTTCTTTTTTATCTTGGTGTTCCAGTAGAGATTCAGGGGGTAAAGTAGCATAACAAATCCCAAGAAAATGAAAATATATTTGGGGGATTTTTCTACAAAAAAACTCAAAAATACGATCAATAAACCAATGGCTCTACCGCTCCCTAAGGTTAATTCCCTAGCCGGTATAGCCATCCTTAGATTTTCATGAGCGTCAACAATCATTGCTGTTGATACGTTCCAAAAAAACGGCAGAAGAAAACTGATAGTTCCGGCTAAAATTATCCAGAGATAAATATTTTTTGCAGCAAGAACAAATAAAAAGGTCACCAGAGCAATAGCTAGAGTTATCGGATAAAGAAATACTGATCTTTTTTGGATCCGGTCGGTAAACCTGCCGAAAAGCAAATTGGACACAACTGCAATCACGCCGAGGTACGAAAGAAAAATACCATAATTTAAAGGCGTTTTAATGAAGAATAGGGTATAAACAGGAATAATCCCCAGAACCAGAGCTTCCCAGATTCCTCCGATGAAAATAAAGGATCTCGTTGGTTTTATATACTGTAAAGAGGCTTTTGTTTCGAACTTTAAATAAAAATCCTTCTGGCTTT
Source organism: Candidatus Curtissbacteria bacterium (assembly GCA_030647775.1). Taxonomy (GTDB): domain Bacteria; phylum Patescibacteriota; class Microgenomatia; order Curtissbacterales; family GWA2-41-24; genus JACPKK01. The sequence continues at coordinate 84,510 of JAUSJC010000010.1, read as the reverse complement.
TAACAAGAAGGATACAGATTAGGAAAAGACAAACAGAGAATAACCAGTTAAGGGAAATATTAACTCGTGCAAAAAAGCCCGCAAGAAGCGGGGCAAGAATACTAATGATAGGGCCGAAGCTAAACATTAGTGCGGAACTCTCACCTATTTTCTCCCTTTTGGTGTATTCAAAATGGGCAATATTGTAAAAGACGAAAAAGAAAAACAGGTAGAGACCACTAATAAAAAGGGCCACGTAGAACTGAACTGGGTTCATAATTTTGATTATTAATAAAATAAAGGTGAGGAAAGTAATCAGAGCCAAATACCAAGAGGTTCGCGAGGATAACTTCTTGACTGTTAATAAAGCGATTATCTGGGAACAGAAGATTAAGAAAATACCAAAAATAATCTCCCGATAAGAAAAACCGTTCTCCAAATAATATGTCGGCAGAGTTGATTTACTAAAAGTAACAAATAGTAAAAACGCGAAGTAAAAGACAAGAAGTTTTCTGAATCCCTTGTTGTACATTAGGGTTGGAGGATAATTATCCCCTCGCGCCAGCCGCCGGGGTCGCTTATAACGTTGCCGTCTTTGAGATAAATGTGGGCGGTAACGGCAACGGCTTTATTTTGATAATTTGAAGGCACTACCCATTCGATTTTAAACGGGAAAGTGGAGACCTCGCCGATTATTTCCCATTTGTTATCGACATAAGTTTTGGCCCAAAACTGGATTTTGGCAACTTTAGAAGCATTGTCAACAGAAAGTTCTACTCCCAATTTATCGCCTTTTACAATTTGTCCCGCTTGGGGTGCAGCGATCTGGGCCACGACTGCAGGTTTGGCGCCAGATAAACTGCGCGAAAGCAATGGTTTGGCGATTAAAAAAGCAATGATAAGCCCTAAAATTATCAGGACAACAACGCCGAGGGGGTTAATGGGCCAGCCTTTTTGGGTTTTTTCTATTGGCCCGCGCTTTTCAATAATTTCCGCCATATATATGCGAGTTTAAGGCGTCGGGATACTGCTGTCAAATAATTTTACATCTTGAAAAAGGGTTTTATTAAGGTAGAATTTCGCTTATACTTGCTTCAATGAATTTTAATCCCCTTGCCAAGTTAATCTCCTTAATCTTTGGTACGGTCATTTCTTTTCTGACCTGGTTTATTCTCCTGGTCAGCTTTTTTGGAGACGTTACCATTTGGATTTTCAGGTCAATTTCCCACAGTATTGAGCTGGCTTTTGAAAAGGTACACATCGACCTTTCCAAGAAAGCGCAAATATTCGTCCGGATCGGCCACCATCCGCTTATTTACAAGGACCGCAGCTTTAAAGTCGGGATTTTGACCATCGCACTGCTTGTCTTTGGTGTTTGGTTTTTGACACGTGATTTGCCAAGTCCGAAACAGTTGGAAACACGACAAATTCCGCAAACGACAAGAATCTTTGATAGGAACGGTAAGATTTTATTTAACGTTTACGAGGACCAGAACCGGACAATCGTTTCGCTTTCGGCGGTTCCCGAAAATTTAAAGAAGGCGACGATTGCCACGGAGGACAAGGATTTCTACAAACACCGCGGGTTTGATGTTTACGGCATAATACGCGCGGCGCGGGCAACGCTTTTTCAGGGGAATGTACAAGGCGGATCGACAATTACCCAACAACTTGTTAAGAGTGTGTTCCTTTCACCGGAGCGGACAGTTTCCAGAAAAATTAAGGAACTTTATTTGGCATTTAGGGTAGAAACAGCGTTTTCCAAGGACAAGATTTTGGAGATGTACTTAAACCAGGTGCCTTATGGCGGAACGGCCTGGGGAGTATCGGCGGCGGCCCAACAGTATTTTGGTAAAGATCTGAAGGATTTGGATTTGGCCGAATCGGCGCTTCTTGCGGGGCTTCCGGCGGCGCCGACTTATTATTCACCTTTCGGGCAAAACCCAAAGCGGGCGCTTGAAAGGCAAAAGTTTGTCCTCGCGCGAATGTATGAGGAGCACTATATAACGAAGGCGGATGAGGAAAAAGCGGCTGGCGAGGAGTTGAAATTTAGACGCTCGGCGGTCGATATAAAAGCGCCGCATTTTGTGATGTATGTAAGAGACTGGCTTTCACAAAAGTATGGCGACGCGGTGGCAACCCACGGAGGACTCAAGGTAACGACAACTTTAGATTTGGGTATCGAGGCTTCAGCCGAAGCGGCGGTTGCCAAAAATATCGAGGCGGTAAAATATCTGGATGTTTCTAATGGCGCGGCACTGGTGACAAGGCCGGCAACCGGAGAGATTTTGGCAATGGTCGGTTCGAAAGATTTTTTTGACGAGAAGATAGATGGAAATGTGAACGTAACGATTGCCAGTCGTCAACCGGGTTCTTCAATAAAGCCAATTAATTATGCAACAGCACTTTCCAAAAAGTTGATAACGCCGGCAACGGTGATTATGGATGTATCGACGACATTTGGCGTGGCCGGCACAAAACCCTACACTCCGGTCAATTACGACGGGCAATACCACGGCCCGGTACAGGTACGGTTTGCCCTTGCCAATTCGTATAACATTCCAGCCGTTAAGGTGCTGGCAATTTCGGGAGTCGAGGATATGATCAAAATGGCAAGAGAAATGGGGATTACAACGTTTACTGACCCCTCGCGCTACGGACTTTCACTGACACTAGGCGGCGGTGAAGTAAAGATGACAGAAATGGCAACGGCCTTTGGGGTTTTTGCCAATGACGGCGTACGGCAAGACTTAACCCCGATTTTAAAAGTTGAAGATTCCAATGGCCGAGTTCTAGAAGAGTTTAAGCCAAAGGCCGGCAAGAGAGTCCTTTCGCGCGAAGTTTCGTTTTTAATCTCCTCAATACTTTCGGATAACGGCGCAAGGTCGGCAGCCTTCGGGCCATTCAGCGGTTTGACAATTCCGGGTAAAACGGTGGCCGTTAAAACCGGAACGACAGATGACAAGCGTGATAACTGGACAATCGGCTACACGCCAAGCTTTCTGGTAGTTACGTGGGTTGGTAATAACGATAACCACCCGATGAGCCAATACCTGGCATCCGGAATAACCGGTGCCGCGCCGATTTGGAATGATATTATGAAATCTGTTTTGAAAGATAAGGTTAATGAAGCATTAAGGGTACCTTCCGGCGTTGTCGGAGCGCAAATTTGCACTTTTACGGGCGGCCCGGTTACCGGCGGATGTCCAAGCCGTTTTGAATATTTCCTGACCGGAACCCAACCGACAACAACGACTGCTGTGCGAGCCAAAGTTTGGGTAGATAAAGTAACGAACAAAATTGTTGCGGCTGGCGCGCCAAACGCCGAAGAGCGGGAAGAGTTTGTAATTGTTGATCCTTATTCTAAGCAGAATTTCTGCGGATCTTGCGCGCCGCCGCCTTCACCTTCGCCATCACCCTCACCTAGCCCCGGGCACTAGCATAGTCATTCTCGACCTGATCGAGAATCCAGGTCCTCGCTTTCGCGAGGATGACTTAAGAGTGTGTCATTCTGGACTTGTTTTAGAATCTGAAATACCCAAAAAATTTGCGATCGTCAAAAAAACGGGTATATGATTATTATTCGAGCGAATGGGGTCGAGTCTGGCTCGACGGAATGAGTCGAGAACTAACTAGTTTGTGAATTTGAAGGTGGAGAGGATTTGGTTAAGTAATATTTCTGCATCCTGATCTGTTGCCTTCCACATTCCCAAAATTAAATAGTTTCCTTGTCCTCTTTCGATAAAGATGTTGGAAAATATGTTCTCCCTATCTACTACTGGGGTTCCGGATTCACCAAGAAGAACAGCAAAATTGTCGGCAGAGTGATAATAATATATAGTTGCTTTTTGTCCGCCTATTGTAATCTCCCTTGGATCCCTTGCCTCTTCCAAGTTGCTCCCAAAACCTCCTTCAAAATCTTTTACAATTGTAATCTCACTCGTGCTTTTCTTGTCTTTCAAGAAAAGCGTTTTGCCTTCTTGGCGTTCTGTCCAATCTTGTGGCAATTTAAGTTCCACCTGGGTTACTTGACTTGTGTATGTTTTCCAATTTGTAGTTTCATCTTGCTGGGCAACAGGGGTTGTCGCTGTTGGGCCGGTGGATTTTTTGCCGAGGTAAAAGGCAAGACCAATTAGACCAGCTAGGGCAAGAATGCCGATGAGTACGACAATTGTCGGACCGATGAAACCTTTTTGCATTACTTATATTGTACAACTATTGATTTATTGTTCGAGCGAAGTCGAGAACTATTCAAACTTCTAAACTTCTCGATTCGTTCTGCAATGCAGAACTCACTCGAAGAATATATAATTGTCGGAAAGATCCTGAATCAAAATAGATCCCGAAACAAGTTCGGGATGACACAAGTGTCAGTTCGGGATGACGAGAAAAAAATGAAACGAATTTATGTTACTACCGCTATTCCTTATGTTAACGCCAACCCGCACGTCGGACACGCACTGGAGTTTGTGCAGACGGATGCTCTGGCGAGATTTTATAGAGCGACGGGGTATGACGTTTACTTTTCTTCCGGGAGTGATGAGAATTCTTTGAAGAATGTACAGGCGGCGGAAGCGGAGGGCGTAAAGACTGATGCTCTTGTAAAAAAATACGCGGATCGATTCGAAAGCCTAAAAGACGCTTTAAATTTAACCTTTGATGTTTTCAACCGAACGGCGACAAAAGAACATTTTGCCGGAGCGCAAAAGTTGTGGTCCTTGTGCAAGGAAGAAGATATTTACAAGAAAAATTATCGGGGGCTTTATTGTGTGGGGTGTGAGGCGTTTTATACGCCCAGCGAAATCGTCGACGGCAAGTGCCTGGAAGGACATACAAATATCGATGAGATTGAAGAAGAAAATTATTTTTTCAAACTTTCCAACTATCAAAAATATCTGGACGATTTAATCCAGACGGATAGACTCAAAATTGTCCCGCAAACAAAAAAGCACGAGGTGCTTTCGTTTATACGCCAGGGACTGGAAGATTTTAGTATTTCCCGTTCTGTTGCGCGTGCACACTCGTGGGGTGTACCGGTGCCGGGAGATGAAACGCAGATTATGTATGTTTGGTTTGATGCGCTGGTTACATATTTAACGGCGCTTGGGTTTGGCCGCCGGCCCGGAGGGGCCTCTGGCCCGGAGGGGAAAGATGAGGATCTTTATAAAAAATATTGGATCGATAACAAAAACCGCCTGCACGTTATTGGCAAGGGAATCATTCGTTTCCACGCCGTTTACTGGCCGGCGATGTTGGCCAGTGCCGGGTTGCCACTACCAACTGATGAATTTGTCCATGGTTATATAACTGTTGAAGGGCAAAAAATTTCCAAATCACTTGGAAATGTTATTGACCCATTTGAACTGGTAGAAAAATTCGGGAAAGAGGCGGTGAGGTTTTATTTACTTCGCGAAATTCCCGCTTGGGGTGACGGGGATTTTTCGCTTACCCGGTTTCATGATCTTTACAACGGCGAACTAGCAAATGGGATTGGGAATTTAGTGGCAAGAGTTGCACGTTTGGCAAGCGACACAAACTTGGCTCTGCCCGAAAAAAAGAATTTTACTTTTAAAAAAGTGGTTTTGGAGAACCTTAAAAACTTTCGGTTTGATCAAGCAATGATCGGTCTATGGGAAGAGATATCGGTGCTTGATAAAAAGATCAACGCAGAAAAGCCGTGGGAATTGGAAGGGGCAAAATTGAAAAAAGTAATTACACCGATAGCGCAAGAAATCCGCGAAATAGCTTTTAATCTAGGGCCGTTTTTGCCGGAAACCAGTGAGGTGATTTTGACCCAATTCACCGGGAAAATTTCCGTAGAAAAACCGCTATTTCCAAGAATTTAAAATGCTCACAGATACCCATTGCCATTTGGACCTGCCTGCCGGCAAGGCAGGTATGATTCGAGATATAAAAATCGAGCTGCTTCGGGCGAAAGAGGCCGGGGTGACGACAATCATTAACGTCGGAACATCGATTGATGCGAGTAGAAAGTCGATTGAGATAGCCGAAGGGACGGATCTTGTTAACGTTTACGCCACTTGCGGGATACACGCGCAGGAAGGTCCAAAAGATATTAAAAAGTACGGACCTAATTTTATAGATGAATTAAAAAAAGTCGCGCAGTCTTCGAAAAAAGTTGTCGGGATTGGTGAATGCGGGATGGATTATTTTTTAGAAAAGACTGATCAAGGTCCGGCAACAAGTGAGGACCAGAAAAAAGCCCAGAGAGAACTATTTGAAGCGCAAATAAAATTGGCAAAAGAGCTTGACCTTCCTCTGATTGTCCATTGTCGCAATGCTTGGGATGACACCTTCGCGCTATTGTTCCCATTTTTTGGTCGATCGACAAAAAAAGGGGTATTCCATTCCTGGACGGGCAACTGGGAACAAGCAAAGAAAGCGCTTGATTTAGGATTCTACATTTCCTTTTCCGGAATTGTGACTTTCAAAAATGCCGGGCAGATTTCCCAAGTTGCCAAGATGGTACCGGAGGATAGGATTTTGGTGGAGACCGATTCCCCCTTTCTTTCCCCCGTTCCCCTGCGCGGCAAGACTAATGAACCGAAAAATGTTAGAATAACAGCTCAATTCTTGGCCGATCTTCGCAATCTTCCATTTGACCGGATCAGTGATATAACTGGTGATAATGCTAAGAAACTGTTTGGGATATGATTAAAAAATTTGTCGAACGGTACGACCGCCAAGTCCATAGATTCCTGGAAATTTTGCCGGGGACTTTTTCGTGGTCTCTGATCCTTTTTCCAGTCTGGGGTTCTTTTTGGATTCCCCATTACGTTGCCTACTATATAATTTTGTTTGACGTTTTGTGGTTTTATAAATCCGGGTCTTTGGCCGTAACTTCGGTACTATCCCACGTAAAACTCAACGCAGCCAAGAGATATGACTGGCTCGCCGATGCTAAACGACTGCCTGATTTTGGCAAAGTCCACCATTTAGTTGTCATCCCGACTTATAAAGAGCCAATACATACAATTGAAAAGGGTGTTGATTCGATAGCCAACCAAGATATACCGAAAAAACAAATTTCGATTTGTCTGGCATTTGAAGACAGGGAGGGAAAAGAGGCTCGTGATAAAGCAAAAGTTTTAGCTTCCAAATATAAAAACAAATTTGCCAATTTTATTGTTACATACCATCCGGACGTCAAGGGCGAGGTTAAAGGGAAATCTTCCAACGAAGCATACGCCGGGAAGCTTGCCAAGAAAATTTTGGTAGATCGCCAGAGACGTAACATTGACTACATTACGGTAACTTCCAAAGATGCCGACGGGATTTTTGACGGAAAATATCTTTCTTGCCTTACATATAAGTTTTTGGCCAGCGACCACAGATATTTATCGTTCTGGCAGCCGATTGTGCTTTTTTACAACAACATCTGGAAAACTCCGGCGCCAATACGGGTTATGAGTTCGCTTTCTTCTGTTTGGCAAACCGGTTTAAACAGCCGCACTGACCGGCTGGTTAATTGTTCGATGTATTCACTTTCTTTAAAGCTGCTCGATGATGTTGGATATTGGGATGTTGATGTAATTCCAGAGGATTTCAGGATATTTTTCAAAAGTTTTTTTGCTAAAGAGGGTAAGGTCGATGTCGACCCGATATTTTTACCGGTTTATGCCGATTGTGCCCAGTCAACTAGCTACTTTAAATCGCTCGTTAATTTGTATGAGCAGGAAAAACGCTGGGCGTGGGGGGTTTCGGATGATTCATACTTTATTAAAAAGTGGCTCACCCATACCCATATCCCTTTTTGGAGAAGGACTGTTCGGGTTGCTAAGGTTTTGGAGGACCATTTCCTCTGGCCGGTTAACTGGTTTGCTATAACGCTTGGCGCGACAATCCCAGTTCTTATAAATCCGCTTTTTGCCCAAACTGTGATGGGCCAGAATTTGCCGAGAATTTCTTTTGGAATTTTGACGGCATGTTGGGGATTTCTGCTTGTAATCTTAATCGTGGATTTAAAACAAAGACCAAAGAGGGCAGATGTTAGTTTAATCCGTAAAATTACAATGCCACTAGAGTTTATTTTAATGCCGGTTGTGACTTTTGTTTTTACGGCACTGCCGGGGATTGATGCCCATACGCGGTTAATGCTTGGAAAATATTTAGAATATAGAGTAACGGAGAAAGTATAATTTTCAGAGGACGTTACTCTGCTTCTTGCTACGCAAGAAATAAGGGTGACTGAAAAAGTATAAAATTTTATGGGAGGTTACCCTTTCTGCGAATAGAGTTACAGAGAAGGTATAAATTTTTTAAGGAAGTAACTCTGCGGTCCTCGTCCTTTCGAGACTTGGGACTGCGGGCCTAATGTGTTACAGAAAAGGTCTAGTGATTTAAAAAAAATTGGCGGGGTCAGCCGCGACTTCTGGGTTATCGTCGCGTTTTTCCTTATTTTTTCCACTCTTTACAGTTTACTGGCTGTTATCCGCCACAACCACTTCCAATCCCAGGGAATTGATTTCAGTATCTATGACCAGGCTTTGTGGCTTTACAGCAAGTTCCAAAGCCCATTTTCTACCGTCACTTTCCTTTTTGACCTGGCGGACAGATTCCGGCCGATCATGATACCTTTATCGACTCTTTACTGGTTCACGGACAACGAAAGAGTTATTTTAATTTTTCAGGCGGTGATTTTGTCGGCGGCGGTTTTCCCAATCTGGCTCATGGCAAGGAGGGTCTTGCCAAACGTTTTGGCTTTGGTTATCGCTTTTTCGTACCTTAATTTTGTCGGCATCCAATCGGTCAATGTTTATGACTTTCATGAGATGGCGATGTTGCCTTTTGCCCTTGCCTGGCTTTTCTTCTTTTTGGAGAAACGGCGCTGGCGTAGCTTTCTCGCGGCATTAATTTTGTGTTTGACGGTTAGGGAAAACGTGGGTTTTTTGATTTCGACTATTGGCATTTATGTCTGGATAAGGACGAAAAATATTAAGACGGCGCTGGCGACAGTAATTATCCCACTTGCCTGGTCCATGACCGCAATCGGAGTAGTTATGCCGGCGCTTGGGCAATCTCATTACGGCTCTTTTGTCCAAACTAATGACACTTTACCGGGTGCAATTTTTGAATACCTTAAAAATCCCCTTTTAGCGCTTGGAAGTTTTTTATTCCCTATAGAAAAAATTTCGACGGTCTTCTGGTCTTTTTTATCATTTGGTTTTATCCCTTTATCGTTTTTGCCGCTTGCGCCGGCTATTTTATTTCAATTTGCGTCAAGATTTTTAGACCTGATGCATCCAATCCGCTGGACCCTTTATTACCACTACGGAGCGGAGCTTGGAGTTTTGATGAGTGTGTCGGCAATATTTGGCGCCAGGATGCTTTTGGCAAGATTCCCAAAGCGCAGTGCGGCGGCAATAATTATTGCCCTTATTATTTTCGGACAGGCAATGTCTTTTGGGCTGCTTCACGCCCCACTTAAGAATTTACTCAAGAAAAACTTTTATCAGGACGAACCATGGACGGCCGATACGCGAAAAATCTTATCCCTAGTACCAAAAGACGCATCTCTCGCCTCCCAAAATAATTTGCTGCCGCATGTTTCACACCGGAAATTTATTTATTTATTACCAAACTTCCATAGCGCAGACTATATTGTTTTTGACCTCCATCCGGGCCAAAACAATTGGAATTTCTATAACGGAAATTTGCAAACAGCAACCAGGCAATTTCGGGAGCTAGTTGACGGAAATATCTATAAGCTGGTTGCTGCCTCCGGCGACGTCTATCTTCTCAAAAAAAATTAGTCTATCTGTTTGTCAATTTCCGATTTTGCAAATATACTAGGATAGATGTTTTCAGTTTTTGCCCAGACATATTTGACGCGCGGTTTTTGGGGCGATGAAGCTTGGACTTCTTTGATCTCCCAACTTCCCTACTCCCAGATGCTCAAAACAACGGCGGCCGATTTCCATCCGCCGGCTTATTATTCGATTGTCGAAGCGGTTTATAAGTTTTTACCGCCGACTGAAATTGTAACCCGTTCGATTTCGATATTTTTTTTCCTGGCAACCATTTATCTCGTTTATCTTTTAGCCTCCCTATTCAAGGGGCCCTCCTTCGCCAAGGCTTCGGAGGGCAGGCATTTATTTGGAATTTTATCGGCAGTCGCCGTTTTTGTTAACCCCATCTTTTTCCGCTACGCATTTGAAGCAAGAAACTACACGCTATTTGCATTTGCGGCAACCGGTTCTGTCTATTTTCTTTTGAGGCTTTCGGAGAAGTTTACGAGAAAGTCCGCAATACTTTTCGTACTTTTTTCAACGCTTGGAATTTATACACATTACTACATGTTTTTTACGATTCTCGCCGAGGGGCTTTATGTTTTGCTGTTTGACCGGAAGATTTTAGTAAAGACTCTGGGCTTGGGAATTGCCTGCGGTGTTTTGTATTTGCCCTGGATTCCATTTTTGGCAAAGCAAGTGATGTCGGCCGGTGCCAGCTTCTGGATCGGGGCAATTAACATAAGCACTCACTATGAGGCCTTACTGCGAATTTTAGCCGGAGAAGAACAGAATGCTTTTCAATTCCCGCTTTTTTGGCTTTCGGCCGGTTTACTTCTGGTTGGCATATACCAACATTTGGTCAGGCGCAAGTTCGAAAAACCCTACATGTTAATTTGGCTTTGGGCAATCGTGCCTTTTATTTTAGCTTCACTTCCCGGTCTTAAGGTTGACGAATTTAAATTCCCTTTGCGGCCGCTTTTTTTCTGGCGGTATTTAATTGGGGCTTCGGTACCTCTTTCGATGGTGGCTGTCCATAGCGGCCAGAAATTGCCGCCCGTGCTTTTTAAGATTTCAATCGGTGCGGTTTTGATTTTGGCCCTTTTAATCGATTTTCGGACATTTTTCTCGAGCCCTTATTCGTTCCGGGAAGTCTACCGAGATAAAGTTGTCCCACAGATTACTCCGGGAGACACGATTGTGACGGTTCTGCCATCGTTTGCCGAGGTTACCTATTACCGGAACCGCAGCGGGATTACCAATAACATAGTAGTTCTACCGGAGGGTTTAATCCAATTTTCCGGCAAGGCACTTTTGGATACAATGGCCCAGGATAAATCAGTGACAATCGAAGCAACTCCGTCAGGACGCATTTTCCAGATGACACCAGGGCCTTCCCTCAATGTGAGGGAATGACGAAAATAAGTACCAATAACAAATAAGAGAGCTTGTTTCTCGTAAACTTGAAATAAGAGAGCTTGTTTCTCAAATATTCGAAATAAGTACCAATCAATAAGAGAGCTTATTTCTCGCAAGCTCGAAATGAAAAATATTTAAATATTAAATTATTAATCATTGATTTGTCATTGGTAGTATTGGTATTTATTCAAACATTAATGAAAAGACATTTTATAATTTTCGCTTTGATTCTTTTTGGAATCTTTGTTTTAAGGCTGCCTTCTCTTTTTGAGCCGTTCTGGTACGGGGACGAGGGAATTTTCGCGGCAGTTGGTCGCAATTTAAATCTTGGCGGAACCCTTTACCTGACGGCATGGGATAACAAACCGCCAATGATTTATTTGACGTACGCGGGCATTTTTAAGGCTTTTGGTGTTTCAATGTTCAGTTTGAGGCTAGTTACCCTTGCGGTAGTTTTAATAACGGGAACGGTTCTTTATGAAGTGGCTCTAGCAGTTTTAGGCAAGAAACGGGCGCTTTGGACAATGGCTATTTTTGGAGTATTGTCATCGCTTCGCCTGATTGAGGGTAATTTGGCGCTCACGGAAATTTTTATGATCCTGCCTATAACCCTGGCAATGCTCATTGCCGTCCGGCGGAATTTTGATTATCTTTCGCTTTTTGGCGCAGGATTTTTATTTGCAGTTGCCTCACTTTATAAGCAAGTTGGAGCACTGGAAGCGGCGGCTCTGGGGCTTTTTTTGTTTTTGTACACGAAGAGTTTTGCCGAGTTTTTGAAAAAGGGTTTTATAATGGCTGCCGGTTTTGCCATCCCGCACGCTTTAACGCTAGCCTATTTTGCCTCACGCGGTTTAGTCTCGGATTATATTTTTGCCGCTTACACTTATTACCGAATTTATTTGTCGGAAAGCCCCAGGTATGCGCTTTTAATCAACGCTTTAAAAATTATGCCGATAGTGGGGGCGTTTTTTTATTGCCTTTGGAAAAAGAGGCGCGGTGAACTGGCAATTTCACATCTATTTTTGCTCTGGGGAGCATTTTCGCTTCTGGGAAGCTTTTTTTCCGGCAGGACATACGGACATTATCTTGTTCAGGCAACGCCGGCCGTATCTCTGCTTTTGGCATCAATCAAAAAACCTGAGAGGTTCAGGACGGATGCAGCAATTTTTCTTGCTGTTTATATTCTACCTATTATCTTCTTAACAAAAATTCTTTTTGTTGGTTTTGGCGCCGGAAATTTCTTTGAGCAGGCAACTTACTACGGAAATTTTTTGGACTTGACTCGAGGTAAAAAAAGCATTGAGGCTTATAACAACTATTTCGATAGCAATGTCAATTTGATAATGGCGACGAGCGACTTTTTGAAGACCGCGGGGGCATATGGTAAAAGCGTCTATATTTGGGGTGATTGGTCTTGGCTTTACGCCACTGCCGATCTTCACAACCCATCACGCTATGTTACTTCGTTTCATGTTTTTGGGGTGCCAGGAGGTAAAGAAGAAGTTATAAGGGGACTCACCGCGTCACCCCCCGCCTATATCATTAAGCCTCCGAGTTCGATTGGTAATTTCCCAGAATTTGAGAAAGTCGTTGAGGAAAGCTATACTCCTATAATACGAATTTATGGCGCACAAATTTTTGGCAGGAGGAATTTAGAATAAGGTGGCTTTTTGGTCAAAGAAAGAAAGACTGGAAAATATAAGGCTGTCTATTTCGAGCCAGGCCCAAGAAAATTTCTCCGGTGACAGGTTAGCGTTTGCCGTCTATATTTTTTGTCTGCTTTCGATCCTGGCACAAAGCTCACTGATTCTTGTTTCGTGGGGGAAACTGCCTCCGCAAGTCCCTGTTTTTTATTCAAGGCCCTGGGGAGAAGCAATGCTAACCTCGCCTCTTGGGCTCTGGATTCTGCCGGCTCTGCTTGCCGTTCTGGCAACAGCCAATTTTTTTGTCATTTCTAATTTTAGGCAAAATCTTTTTCTGGTTCGGGCCATTGTTGTTTTTACTTTTTTGGTAGCGTTCTTGACAATTTATGATAGCGCAAAAATTATTTCTCTTTTAATATGAACTTCATTTTGCCCTTTTTGACTGCGTTTTTGATCAGTGCATTTTTGACTCCGGTAGCCGCGATCTTTGCCCGAAAGTTTGGCCTTATTGATGACCCAAGAAAAAGCCTTAATCCGGGTTCAATCCATAAACGTGTTGTGCCAAGAGCCGGAGGTTTACCGATTTATGTGGCAGTATTTCTGGCAAGTCTAATCTTTATTGGAATATCCAAGAAAACGTTGGGGATTTTGGGCGGGGGGATGATTTTGGTTATTATCGGGCTCATTGACGACAAGATTAATCTTAAAAGCTACCATAAGCTGATTGCCCAATTTTTGGCGGCTATATTGGTAGTCGCCAGCGGTATTGGCATCGCTTTTATTACAAACCCGCTTTTTGCGGTCGGTAATTTTGGGGGTCTTGGAGAAGTGATCCGCCTGGACAGTTTAAGGTTCGTTTTTAATTTTTGGGGCACTCATTCGATTCTAATTCTGGCCGATATTTTTGCCATTTTTTGGATTGTCTGGGTAATTAATATGGTGAATTTCTCAACCGGTGTTGACGGGCAGATGCCCGGAATTGTAATTATCACCCTTCTCGTAATTTTTGCGGCGTCCCTGCTTTTCAGCGGACAGGACCCCAGCCAGATTTTGGTGGCGCGGCTGGCACTAATCGGAGCCGGTGCCACGGCCGGATTTTTAATCTTTAATTTTTATCCGGCCAGAATTTTCCCCGGAGATTCCGGATCATATTTTTTAGGATTTTTGATTGCGGTTTTGGCTATCCTTTCGGGTGCAAAAGTCGGCACGGCAATTCTGGTAATGGCTGTGCCTCTGATTGACGGTGTTTTTACGATCATAAGGCGGGTTGCCGAGGGTAAATCGCCGTTTTTGGGAGACCGCGGACACCTGCAGCATAGGCTGCTCGCGCTTGGCTGGGGCCAAAGGAGAATTTCCTTGTTTTATTGGTTTTTGTGTGCTATTTTGGGGGCAGCTGCGCTCGGTTTACATTCGACCCAGAAACTGTTTGTTGGTGTTTTTATTGCTACAATTGTAATTGGAGGACTACTTTGGTTAAACATGAATTTATCGCAAAAGCGCCAAAGGTAATTGGCGTCCCTCTATGGCTTTTTATCTCCGCAAGGCCAAGACAATGGCTTAAAAATATAGCGCTTTTTGCCCCTCTGGTTTTTGAAGGGGAATTTTTTAACCCGGGTAAATTTTGGCTTGTTGTTTTTGGTTTTGGCATTTTTTGCGTGGTCACTTCAGCGATCTACTTAATTAACGACGTCATCGATATTGAAAAAGACAGAGCCCATCCCTTTAAAAGCAAAAGGCCGATCGCGGCCGGGAAAATCAAGCCCGCTGTGGCGATTTTTGCCGCTTTTGTACTTTTAGGAGCTGCCGTTTTAATTGCCAGCAAAATTTCGGTGTTTTTTACGGTCGCAATGGTTGCCTACGCAACTTTGCAAATATTCTATTCCCTATTTTTAAGATCGGTAATCCTTCTGGATGTGATGGCGATTGCGTCCGGATTTTTACTTAGGGTTTTTGCGGGAGCGGTTCTCATCGACGCTCATGTCACCATCTGGTTCATTCTGACGGTAGCTTCCCTGGCCTTATTTTTGGCGGTTGGTAAAAGAAGGTCGGAACGGACCCTGCTTTTGGCGTCAGGAAAAACACTGGGGACCAGATCGATTTTGATGCATTATCCGGAGTCGCTTTTGGATTCACTGACTGTGATGTTTGCGACAACCGCCTGGTTTTCCTACACTATGTTTACCTTTTTCCAACCAACACCCTCCGCGGGGCCGCAAGTTTTGGTTTTATTTGGCGATTTGCCAAGAACCTTTTTAGCTTCCAAGTGGCTGATGGCTACGGTGCCTTTTGTAATTTACGGGGTAATGAGATATCTATATGTGATTCATGAGAAAAAAGAGGGCGAATCGCCGGAAAGGGTATTGCTTTCGGATAAGCCGCTTCTGATAACGGTAATTTGCTGGATAGTTTTACTTTTTGTAATAATTTATGGCAGCCAATTTCTGCCGGCTAAACTTCTGCGTTTATTGCAGTAATCCGGTCCGCCAATGTTATTAAGGTGACAGATATTGCCGAAGTGCAAGTGTTTAACCCGACAGTAATTCCGGAATCTACTACTGCAGCCAAACCATAATACAAAATTCTGAATTCATTTTCTTTGCTCGGCTGGAATTGTTTGCGGTGTTTTGTATATTTGGTTAACAAGTTAACTCCATTTTTCTTGCAACCCCTTAATTCTTTTCTCGACTTTCTGTGTATTCTTTTTGATTTCTCTATAGAAGTTTAACAATTCAAAATGAAAACCTGTAAATTCATTTTCTTGACAAAGACCATCTAAGTATTTAATAAAACTTACTTTTTCTTCACCCTTTAGATTCTTGTAAATTCTAAAAAAAGTATGTGAGTTCGAATAAATAGTAATGAATTTTTTTTCATAAGAATCGGAGAGTAAACGAGTTCGTAAATCATGTCTTAAAATTGATAAATCTTGATCCAAGATTTTGTAAAGCAACGGTTCCTTTTTTGTGAGTTCCCCAGCATTTAGATAGCTTTCAGCTACCTCTTGTAAGGTTTTAGAGTTATTTTTATTCTCAGAAAGGGCCTTAAATTCTTTAAAAGAGAAGTGATCAATTAATTCTTGCAGAGTAAAGTACGATACTTTTGCCTTATTAATATTTAGACCCACCTTAGAGAGTTCGATAGATGCTTTATGTAGTGAATTTTCCGCTTCCTGGTAGTTTTGAGTTATGATAATTTGGTCATCTGAATACCTAAAGAAGTGCGATTTATTTTTATTTGTATAATCGTAAATTTGTTGGTCATACGTTTGCAAGTAGAAATTAGCAAGGATTCTTGAGCAGTCAGCGAGTGCATCTTGCGGTAAGCCTGTCTGTTGTGAATCATATCCGTTGATGTCTCTATTCCAGTATTTTAAGAAATGTATTAGTAAATCAACTATAGGTGTGTGGTTTGTGTCACAAATAGCCCTTATATTTTTTTCTAGTAAATTCAACCTGATAGAGTCATAAAATTTTTCTATATCAAACTTAACTACCATCAAAAACTTGGTGCCATTTTTTCTTAGCATCTCATTTAGATGGGCATATAAATTTTTTTGGAAATCGCCATAATACTGAACCCATGCACGTTCGTTGTAACTAAATGTAGGAATAGATGAATTATTGGACCAATCTAAAGTTAAATTTCCAGTTAGAGGTTTAAGTTCTTCTTTTTCGGATTGTCTAATTAAACCGCCCAGCGACCAACCACCATATGTATTTGGTACGCGGTTCATGGCTAGTTTGCTTTCTAATTTTTTCAAACAATAAAAATAAACTAGATAGTCTTTAAGTTCCAAGACAGGTATTCTTCTGAGTACCCCGTTTCCCTTATTTTTATCAATGTAATAACACGGCTTTGATGGATAATAATTTTGATTGTTCAATGATTTATACACCTCCTCAATAATCTTTTTATAATTTCGTTTTTCGGGAATTTTAAGATATTGATTGCTTATTTTGAGCCAGAAATTTTTTGGAAATGTATCCTTGAAGGATTCGAGATCGTCAACAAGTTTTATCATGAGTATTTCATTTACAGTTTATTTTCTTTTTTATTCGTTTATTCATAACAAATTTCAAAAAAAAGCCCAGACCAAAAGGTAGGGCAATAAATTTAATATACCCAAAGAAAACTCGGACGTCAATTATTTATTCAATTTTTGCGGATTTTTGGAGGTTGTGTTTCATGCAAAGCAGCCGGACGTTTTTTGCCGTTAGACTTGTTCCGCCTTTGGAAAATGGTAGTTCGTGGTCAAAGTGAAGGTTTTTTGTTTCCTTACAAATTACACACTTTCCCCCGTCTCTTTTCCAAACTTCCTTTTTAACTTCCGAAGGAATAATTCTGTTATGTTGCAGTTCTATGATTTGATAGTTAGTCTCAAAATCGACATTATTTTTTAATCTTAGAATGAATCTGTATACATTTCTTTCCCCGTCGTGCAAAATTTTGTAATCAATTAAGTCGAAAAAACCTTTTAAAGACCAAACGCCTGGCATTATTTTTTCGTAAACTTTTATAATCTCAGGGCCCTTGTCATTGTTTTTAAAGTCTATGACTGATTTGATGAATAGGCCATTTTGGGTTAATTTGCCGGACGGAAGTTTTTCCGGTTGGTCTTCTAGTTTTGGAAAATGATCGTAGCTCCTTTTTGAAACATCGTGACCTTCGTATTCGATAGTTATTCCGTCAGAATAAATTTTGTCTTTATAAGGCGCGTTTGTTCTTTGAGACATTAAAATAACGGAATATTTTGGGTTTAGCCTAAAGTTCATTCCCCTTTGCAAAGTTTGGACGTTTTCCGCGTCACACATTTCGCGGTAGCTTAAAATATCGTCGCGGATGAGATTCATAAGCGGGCTAATTCTAGCACTTTCAATTTGAATTGCGCGAAAAGTCGAGGTCGAGGCGAAACGTTGCCGAAGATCCTGGGAGCAGCTGCGAGCAGGAAACCTTTTTTTCTATTGTGGTTGGATTTTAAGCTCTATGCGCTTGGAGTTTCTCCAGTAACCACATCCTAGCTAGCGTTGTTGGCCCTAAGCCTTTCTCATGGGCGAGTTCCCGAAGTTTTTCTAAGGTAGGTTTATCGAATCGAATTGTAATACCTTCCGAGAGATTTTTGGCAAATTTTACCTTCACAGTTTTAAATTCGTGTTGATAATCGGCCATGTCATGGGTGTCAAAGAATTTTGCTTCTTCTTCACGGCTTTTAAAATTAGGTATTGTTTTTTTCTTTTGGGTCATTTGTCATCACCTCCTTTTTGATTTAAATATACTTTTTCTAGTTTTTTACTCGCTTTATACGCTGTTATTGGATAGTACACTCCTTTTTCTTCTTCCTGGTCAAGAATCACTGCTAGAATTCTGCCGGTTTCCGTTGGGCCAAAAACAAGCAGCCTGCCTTTTTTGCCTTTTTGTACAACTGGATCAATATGACAAACTTGTTCTACTTCTTCCGCAGTAACACTGTGTCTGGCAATATGGGCTATATTCCACCAGTCCCAGACAAGTTTGTGGATACTGATCACACTTTATTGTAACACAATGCGTTACAACATTAAATAATGTCAAGCCTGATTTTTTGTTTATGGTGTTTGGATCTTAAATTCTACCGTTTGGCTCGAGGCTGAAGCTTCTTGCGGCGAAAAGATGCTTACGGCTGTTGACGCACCGGCACCAAGTGATATTTGATCTTTTTGCTCTTCAATATTTTGGCCGAAGAAAACTTTTGTCCGGCTTTGGGTTTCTATCTCATAAATGCGTTTAGTGTCGGTCTGATTTGTCAAAACCCCTATGCCTAAATACGCCTGGGTTGGACCAACTTTTGTAAAGGACACTTGGTATTTGTCCTTGTTTTGAGAGAAGGCGAGATTGGGGAAATTTTCCGTCCTAAACTCCAGCTTGAGCGGGGCAACAGTTTGGACTCCGGCGATATTTCGACTGCGCTCAATACCTTCGGCCCTTCGACCCTTCGACGAGCTCAGGGCTGTAGCTTGCTCAGGATCTTCGACCTTGGCGAAATTTTTGGCGAAGTAAAAGGGGCTTATGATAAGCGCTGCCAAAACCAGTACGGCGAAAAAATTAGCGGGGGCAAAAAGCAGGTGACGCGCTTTCATATTTGGCCTCTTTGGATCTCCAGTTCCTTTTCAACATCAAGGGCAAAAACCCAGGAAAAATTAGCCGCGACTATGAAGGCAATAATCGAAATTTGGGGATAAGTAATATTTAGTATGGTCGAGAGCACTAAAAAGGCCGTTGAAAGCCAAAGAAACGTTAACCAAATAGCCGCCTGGTGATAAAGCTTGTAACTGGAAGCGATCAAGACTTCCAAATTAAGCCTGGCCAGTTTCGCCTGAAGCGTGGGCGAGATGTGGCTTTCGTGCAGGAAATGGGCACGGGTGATAACAAAAATCGTGCCTAGAGAGGCTAGGGTGAACATGGCTAAATTCGAATAGTTTTCCGCCAAGATGTATGACTGGGGATCCGGAAAGTGGACTGTTGGAAGGATTTTTAGGAAGCTTGCCGGCCGGACGATGAAATCAAGACGCAGGAAATAGACGGTTAAGAAAAGGCCGCCCATTTTACCGATAATTAGTATGGCCGTCGGTAAAATGGCTTGGTCAATTAGCTTAGATATAGATTTAGTAACCATAGGTTAACTATAAACTTCTCATGCTTAAAACCAGTTTACATCAGATTGCTGAAAACCGCCTATTGAGAAGTATGTATCATCCTTTGCTTTCATCTTCGACATGAATGTCGAAGTTTTCAGCAAGGCTGATATAAATTTTCAATTTTAAATTTACAATTTTCAATTTAAATCTTCTTTGTGTACTGGGCGGAAATCCAGCCTTGTTTCCCTTGCCCGCCTGCATCGCTTTGCGAAGCATTGCGGGCAGGGAACTTGACCTTGATCCAATCCGCTGTTTCCCGGACAATATCAAGCTGATCGCCTGTTTTGACCCGGCCTATCTCCGCCGAATCTATCGATGCATCCTGCCTGACCCTCAGAAACCCCTGAGGCGTATCGGTAATCTCGACTCTGGCTATTTGAGGCTGGGGTGACGGAACATTACCTTCGGCAATATTCTTAGCTTCCTGCGAAGCTAGGGTTACTTGAGCCGAGAGTTGATATTGGGAGGTGGTTTTTATGGCAAATTCACGGCTGATGTAGCCATCTTTGGTTATAAGTACTTTATGGTCACCCTCTCCGATATTGCTCATAAGAACCGGTGTACGGCCAACAAGCTTACCGTCGACTGTAGCATCTGCTTCCGGGGGCATTGAGGTTATGAAAAGGCCGTGCTTGCCAGGCAAGAGATAGAGGGTTTCGCCGGCTTGAGCCAAGAAACTTGGTGCAAGATCACGGTTAACCACGGTCAGCGTGCCTGAAGTGAGATTGACCTCATCTACAAAGCTGGCTTCGGATACGGTAATTTTAAGGCTGTGTTTACCGCTTTTGAGCTGATCGGAGAAAAACGGGGTTTTACCGACATGCTTGCCGTCCAGAAAAACCGAGGCTTCCGGCTTTGAAGTTATTTGCAAGGCGGCCGGTTTATTGAAGCCGACAGCACTACAGCCGGATAAAAGTATGACTAAGGACGAAAGACTAACGACAAACGCAAGAGTTTTTAGGCTAGCTTTGGCTTTAGTCTTTAGTCGTTCAGCGTTAAGCGCTTTAAGAGGCATTGGCTTTAAGGAAGTAACGCTTCCTTGCGATAACTACACACTATTTAAATCGATGTTTAAATAGCGTTTCGTTATCTAAAGGTAACATTTCGACTTCGTTTGGCGCAAGAACAGATCAAAATTGATAGACCGCTCATAAACTATGGGTCTTATTCTAGTTGGCGTTATAACTTGACTTTCACTTATATTTTTGCTATACTTCCCACTTGTAATTCTCCACTATGGGTCTTTTGACCCTAGTCCCCCAGAAAAATTTATAGGGACTTTTAGTGGGGAGATACAAATACATGATCAGACAACTGAGAAAACTTAAAAGGAATTTCAAAAAGGTCCAACGCATGGAGGCCCGCGAGACGGTTCGACTTGGCCTTTTATTTACCCATACACAGATTAAGATCAGGCCAAGGGCCAGACTATTCGCCAAATTAATTGTCGTTTTGGCTCTTTTGTTTGCGGTTGCTTCGCCGGCTGCCGACTATCTTAATGCGAGGCGAGCGGATGTTGTCATCGGCGGCCAGAAGATTTTAGTCGCCCAGGCTCTCGACAGTCCTGTACCCCAAATTGATATTGACCAGGAAATTTCGGCCCATAAATCCCCATTTGAATTCTATAAACCGGCTGACGGGTATATCTCTCAAGGATTTAGCTTTTACCACAGGGCCAATGACATTGCCGCGCCGCTTGGAACTCCAATCCACTCAATTGGTGAGGGAACGGTTGTCTTTGCAGGCATGGTTTACGACGGCCACGGGAATATGGTTATTATTGACCACGGTGACGGCTTAAAGAGTACTTATTCCCACATGGGTAGAATTGATGTCGGCGTCGGCAATAAGGTTGACGGCAAAACCCAAATCGGTACAGTCGGCTTAACAGGCAGAACAACCGGTGCCCACGTCCACATGGAAATTATTGATAACGATATTTATGTTGACCCTTCGGGGATATTACCTAAGTAAACGGACTAAGATTTAAACTAGAGCGAAAGAGCGCGAAGCTTTGTTTGGGGTTCCTCTTCATCTTTTTGGTTATCCAATTTTGCGGTTAAATCCTCTATTAGAATTTTGAATCTGACGGGGTCGGCAATATGTTCGATTACAATTTCCCTTTGGTCAAAGCCGGCGGTGATTATTACCAAATGGCCGGTATTGTAAAAAAGACGCTGAATAAAAGATTGTTCGACCGTAATGTGGGTGATGGCGCCTAGTGGAGCGGTGACGATTTTCCTGGTAAGTATACCCCTGATTATCAAAAAACGCCTGTTGGTGATGGCATAAGTATATGATTGGCGCATCCTTATAATATTGCCAAGCTTTGGGAGGCCGATGATAAGAAAAGCCAACGGTAAGGTTGTGAGAACTTTTATCCAGAAGTAGCGGGTACCAATCGAAGTAACATAGATTACTTCTTCCCCACTGCCTAAAAGTTTGGCCAGCCTTTTCCTTTGGCTAGCGGAGGGTGGTTTGATATTCATGGAGTAATTGATGATTGTTGATTGTTAGCCCTAGTTTAACATAGGACTTAACCCAAGTATTGTTCGAACGTATGTGAGAACTTACTTCTCGCTTCGCTCGAAGAATATGATGTAAACTTTGATAATATGAGAAAGTATGGATAATTCTTCACTGCTTTCAAAAATTTTGGCAAAAATCGGCATTGCTATTTTGGCGGTAGCGCTTTTTGACCTTGTCTACCTAAATTATTTAACGTTTAAAAATGAGGGTGCAAAGCAAGAGGCAAGGACGGTTGACCTCAAACCGACACCAGCGCCTACGCCTTCTCCGCTACCAAGCCCTCAAACTACCGGTTCCCAAGTTTCATCTACTCCTCCGGCTAATAACGCTGGCCAGCAAACAATTGTGCAGACTGCCCAGAAGGAAATTTTTATACCGGTCGGCAGTGGGTCAACCAATAGCCGCACTTATGCCAATATACCCGGAGCGGAAGTTACTATTGATTCTTCGAAGTACGCGGGGATCCAAAGTGTTAATTTTGAGGCTAATGTTTCAGTGACAGGAGGTAATGGTAAGGCTTATGTACAGCTTTATAACAAGACAGGCGGCCATCCGGTCTGGAATAGCGAACTGGCGACCACTTCCGGAACCGGCATACTTTTGGTTTCTCCAGGCGTCAGTTTAGATCCGGGACAAAATACATACATTATTCAAGCTAAAACGGATATAACCGACTGGTCTGCCAATGTCAGTACCGGCAGGATCAAAATCGTTTTGAAATAACCAAAAATGGCTAAAAAGAACAAAAAGCTAACTCGCGAATTATTAAGACAGATGATTACCCTTTCGACTTCCGGGTTTGGGCTGGTGGCAGCTTTGGCATGGAACGAGGCGATACAGGCAATAGTTCGCGAATATGTGGATAGATATTTGCCTTCAGGCGCAGGTGTTGTGTCCAAGCTACTCTACGCACTTCTGATTACACTTTTGGCTGTATTTATCACTTATCAACTTTCGAGGATTATCGCAGACGAGGATTAATATTCACCCATGCCGCCGGAGGGCATTCCACCAGCTGACGGAGGGGTCTTTTCCGGGAGATCGGTAACTAAGGCTTCTGTAGTTAAGATCATCATGGCGACGGAGGCGGCGTTTTGGATTGCAGAGCGGGTTACTTTGACCGGATCGATTACTCCGGCAACGACTAAATCTTCAAATTTACCTGTTAGAGCATTGAGGCCGATATTGCCTGTGGCCTTTTCAACTTCTTTAACGGCCCAGCCGGCATCGACTCCGGCATTTTTAGCAATCATGGCCAAAGGTTTTCCCAAGGCCTGGCGGACTATTTCCATACCGATTTTTTCGTCTGTTTGAGCTGCGGCCTGGATCATCTTTTCCAGGGCTTTTGCGGCACGAATTAGGGCAACTCCCCCTCCAACAACATAGCCCTCTTCGACAGCAGCTTTGGTGGCGTGGACAGCATCATCGACCCTTTCTTTTTTGTCTTTCATCTCGACTTCGGTGGCGGCACCGACATTAATAACGGCTACTCCGCCGGAAAGTTTGGCTAAACGTTCCTCTGCCTTTTCGCGGTCAAAATCGCTGTCGGTAGATGAAATTTCGTTTCTAATTTGTTTGATGCGGGCATCAAGAGCCGCTCTTGAACCTTTACCGCCAACTATAATGGTATTGTCTTTGTCGGCAACGATTCTGTCTGCTTTCC
The DNA here is from genome assembly GCA_030647775.1 of Candidatus Curtissbacteria bacterium. GTDB lineage: Bacteria > Patescibacteriota > Microgenomatia > Curtissbacterales > GWA2-41-24 > JACPKK01. The sequence goes on along the minus strand of JAUSJC010000010.1, from coordinate 60,857 downwards.
CAAGGTCGTCAACGGTAACTGATTCGAGTTTGCGGCCCATGTCTTCGGAAATAACCGTACCACCTGTCAAAATGGCGATATCCTCGAGCATTTCCTTGCGTCTGTCGCCAAAACCGGGAGCTTTGACGGCCAGAATGTTGATGGCTCCGCGCAGTTTGTTAACAACCAGTGTTGCCAAAGCTTCACCTTCAACTTCGTCGGCAATAATGACTAGGTTTTTGGAAACTTTGACGAAATTATTTAAGAACTCAACCAAATCACTCATTGAAGCGACTTTTTGGTCGGTGATTAGAATGTGGGCGTCTTCTATGACAGACTGCATTTTGTCCGGATCGGTAACAAAGTAAGCAGAAGCAAAACCACGGTCAAATTCCATGCCTTCTTTGTATTCGACTGAAAGATCAAGACCCTTGCCTTCTTCGACGGTGATTACACCATCGGAGCCAACTTTATGGAGAGCATCGGCAATTAATTTGCCAATTTCCGAAGAGGCTGCCGAAATGGTGGCGATTTTTTCAATTTCACCCTGGTCGGCAACTTTTTTGGCCATCTTTTTGAGCTCTTGCACAACTGCATCTGTTGCTTTTTCAACGCCGTAGCGGAGAATCATAGGGTTGGCACCGGCTGTAATATTCTTGAGGCCTTCTTCGACAATGGCCTGGGCGAGAACAGTGGCCGTAGTTGTACCGTCGCCGGCAACATCGCTGGTTTTGGAGGCTGCTTCTTTAACTAAGGAAGCGCCCATGTTTTCAAACGGGTCTTCGAGTTCGATTTCTTTGGCAACGGTGACGCCGTCATGGATAACGCTTGGAGCCCCCCATTTCTTGTCTAAGGCGACATTTCTACCTTTGGGGCCCAGAGTAGTTGCTACGGCGGCGGCGAGTTTATCGACGCCGGCCTTTAGTTTGGTTCTTGCTTCTTCTGCGTATATAATCTGCTTTGCCATTTTCTTTGTTTTGTCTAATGACTATCGACTAAAGCTTTAGACGTTAGTCTTTCGTCTTTAGTCATTTCGTTACGACGGCCATTAAGTCTTCGAATTTGATAAGCAGCATTTCGCGGCCTTCGACTTTAACTTCATTGCCGCCCCATTTTTTGTAGACGACTTTGTCCCCTACTTTGACAGGTGAGGTGACTTCTTTGCCGTGATCGTAGATTGCATCGCCCGTGGCAATGACTTTGCCTTCTTGAGGTTTTTCGTCGGCAGATTCCGGTAAATAAATGCCGGAGGCGGTTTTAGTTTCTTTGGGAGCAGGTTCTATAAGGACGTATCCGGCGAGTGGTTTTAACATCGTAAATTGTTATATTGCTATATTGTTAAATTGTTAGATTGGTTAGAGCAGGATTATAAGCAATTCTTTTAAAAAACGCAAGCACTTGTTGCTTACGACTGCTAGTATAATAACAAAAATTTAGGCTTTGTCAAGCCCGAAGGGTGCAGGTTTATTTTTTTAGTTCCTGCCCTACCCTTTCGGCCAAAAAGATTTTCATTAAGGATTGGTACGGTACATCTTTTTTGTTGGCTAATTCTTTAATTCTCGCTAAAAGATACTCTGGTAATCTTAGAGAGATCGACTCAGTTGAAGGCTTGAGATTGGGAAAGATTACTTCCTGTGCTTTAGACCAGTCAAAGTATTCCGTAGAATCAGCATTCGCCCAAAACTCCCTTTCTTCATCTTCATTTTTAAATTTAGGAACTGTTTTTAGTCTTTTTTTCATATACCCTCCTTTCTTTTTTACTCATATCTCTAAAGGATATTGGTCTGACTTTTTGATTTCTTATTGTAAAAGATACAAATAATAGCCTATTTTTGCTTGTTTTTCCGAGTACTTGATATCTAATTTCCAAGTCTGAATGTTTGCTGTCAACATTTAGTAATAATGGTTGATTGCCAAATACTTCTTCAGTCTCCTGATAAGTTACACCATGTTTTATTAAGTTTTTGTCGATATTACTTTTATCCCAGTCAAATGTGATTGGCTCCGATAATATCTTCACTTTTGAAGTATATTCTAAAAATATACAGTTGTCAACGGTATGAGGCTATTTTGTTAATGAAGTTTGCAAAAATTTAACTGTTGTCAAGGGTTTAGCGATGAGCTCGAACGCCCATTGGCAATCTCGTTTCTCTATTTATTTCTATCAGGTCTTCGCGAAGATCCTCAAGATACTTAAGTTTGACCTCCATATATAGAGCGGTAACAACACCAGCTGCGACCATTCCCCACGAAATAAGTGGCGGGGCTTCAAGAACACTTAGCGATACTGCTCCTGCTGCCAATGAGCCTGTACGGATGGTGCCATTAAAAAGGCTTCTTTTAATTTCGTCAGATGTACGTTTAATCTCACCCGGCCAACCATCCTCTCCAACAAGCCTAAATCTTTCCATTGTTGGCATTAAACTCTCTTAGAACTAAAAAGTCAATTCTTAGCCTTACTTACCGCTTTCATGAAAGCCATGTAGAGAGGATGAGGGTGGAGCGGGCGGGATTTAAGTTCGGGATGGAACTGGGTACCGATGAAGAAGGGGTGGTTTTTGAGCTCCAATGCTTCGACAAGTTTGTTGTCTTTGGTCGTTGCGGCGATTTGCATGCCGTTTTTTTCAAAAATGTCGCGGTAGCTGTTGTTGAATTCATAGCGGTGGCGGTGGCGTTCGGAACCGGTCAACTTCCCATAGGCTTTGGCATATTTGGTGCCGGCCTTCCCTTTCCATTCCCAGGCACCCAGACGCTGGGTGCCGCCGAAGTGTTTGTTTTCAACTTTATCCTTTTGCGATTCCATGACGTGGATTATCGGATGTTTGGTTTTAGGGTCAATTTCCGTGGTATTGGCATCTTTGAAGCCTAAAACGTTTCTGGCAAATTCAACGGCGGCCTGCTGCATGCCGTAGCAGAGGCCAAAATACGGGATATTATTTTCGCGGGCGAATTTAATCGCCTGGACAATGCCTTCAACGGCGCGCGACCCGTAGCCGCCGGGGACAACAATGCCGTCGTAGCCCGCCAGCATTTTAGCGCCTTCTTCTTCGATTTGGGCGCTGTCGATCCAAACCATTCTGGGTTTGATATCGTGCATGGCCGCGGCGTGCTTTATGGATTCGATGACGGAAAGATAGGCATCGGAAAGGGTAAAATCGCCGGTCGAGAAATATTTGCCGACCATGGCAATTTTGGCTGTTTTGGGCGCAGTCAGCGCGCGGTTGACCATTACTTTCCATTCGGAAAGGTCGCTTCTCCTGGGTTTAGTGTTCAGCTTCTTGAGAATTTTGTCGGAAAGGCCCTGGTTTTCAAAATTTAAAGGCACTTGATAAATATTTTCAACGTCCGGAGCCGAAATGATATCTTCGGGGGAAAGGCCGCAGGCGATAGCAATTTTTTCCTTGCGGCGCTCGTCCACAGCTACTTGCGCGCGGGCCAGGACAAAATCGGCAATGATACCGGAAGAAGCCAGCTGCTGAATAGACATCTGGGCGGGTTTCGACTTCATTTCGCCCAAAGACGACGGAATCGGCAAGTAAGTTAAGTGAACGTGCAAAATGTCACGCGGGTGTTTGAGTTTGAGAAGCCTGTTGGCCTCCAAGTAAAGCATGTTTTGATATTCCCCGACTGTGCCGCCGACTTCGAAAACGACAATTTCGGCGCGGTTTTTCTTGGCACAGGCAAAAATGCGGTCGATGATCTCCTCCGGCGGGTGCTGGAAAAATTCGACGGTTTTGCCGCCATAGCCCAGAGCGCGTTCCCGGTCGATTATGGTCTTGAAGATTTGGCCGGTGGTCATGTAGTTGGTGGCATTGAGGCTTTGGTCTAAAAAGCGCTCGTAATTGCCCAGGTCCTGGTCGCATTCCATGCCGTCATCCAAAACAAAAACTTCACCGTGCTCGATGGGGTTTAGGGTGCCGGCGTCGTGGTTCAGGTAGGGATCAGCCTTGATGATGGTAACCGAGAAGCCGCGGGATTTTAGAAGGAGGGCGATAGAAGAGGCGGCAATCCCCTTCCCGATTCCGGAAATTACGCCGCCAGACACAAATATAACTTTTGTTCGCGCCATAAATTTGGACAGTTTATGGGGTTGATCTAAAAAATCCTCCTTCGCTAAAAGCTTCGGAGGACATGCACCCACATGGGGTGCCCGCCAGAATTATCTCAAAAACTTGATACAGATGTCAATTAAGTAATTTTTGACAATTTTTTACATAAGTTTTCAAAACCCATTCTTGGGTGTCTTTGGGGTGGAAGAAGAGCTGATGTTCCCCATTAGACCCGCAGTCGAGTTTTACTCGACGAGGATTGCAGGGAAGTTCCCTTTCGTGAATACCGATTGTCTAGCATATTGAGCCTCTTGATATATTCCTTTAATACCAATTCCTCCGTGTTTCGGGGATGAAAAAATAACTGATACTTCCCTATTTTTTCGGTGGTGACTTTTTTCTTCATATATGCAAGCTGGCCCCACTTCGCTAAAGCTTCGAGGGGCAAGACAGGCGGCAGGAAATGTGGAAAAGTAAAAGTTGAGTCGGCGGAGGGTGGTTCCCAATTAGGAAGGAAAGTTTTTACCCAAGAGTTGGCTTTTAGGAAGCTGGTGTAAGCATTTTGCCTTTGCCACAAAGGCCGCATTTGGGCAACTTCGTGGGCAGTATATAAATTCTGAGTCCGGATTTTGAGGCTAGACTGCTCGATAAATAAATTTAGGCAAGCTTTATTTTTTATATGGGGCCAGCCCGCTTTGCGTCGGAAAGGCTGGAGGAGAATATTTGCCAAAAGCCGTGTACTCCATAGAGTGTTTCTGGCTGTAATAATGACCAGATCAATATCATCGTTTTTCTGGGCGTTTTCCATGGCAAGGGCGCCGGAGACGGCGACCAGTTTAACAGTCGGGATAAGTTTTAAGATATTGGCAAAGAAGCGGGCTTTTTTAAGTTTTAAGAAAGAATACTTTTTTCTTCTGGTGCGTAGGTTAACTATCTTTCCCCTACCTTTTAAATAGTAAAGATTGTTTTTAGTAGCGATTTTTTTATTTTCTACTAAACTGTGGATAGCTTTTTCAATTTTTTTACGGCTTGCAGTCTCTCCTATTTGATACTTGTAGATTTCTTCTTTTGTCAGGGGATAATCAAAGATACCGTGGTATGTTAGGGTCGATAAAACAGCTTTCTCTAAGCTCATGGCTAGATTGCAACGCGATTATGATAGACTATACACCGTTTAAAATAAAAGCTAAATAATGGGCAAAGAGTCGAGCTCTATTTTAGAATCCCAAGAGATAAGAGAGGTCGTTGACGGCGCAACTTTTCGTTCTTTACTGGAGTCTTATGAATATAGGCGGAGAGTGGCGACAGCGATAAAGATTACTAAGCTCACAGGTCGCGAGGCAGGTTTTGTGGTTTTTAAAACCATTGGCCACGATTCTTATGCTTTAACTAAAGTAAGCAGAGGTGATTCTGACTCCATTGATGCGGATTTTGAAAACCCAATCAGAAGTGCTCTGAATGGTTATCATTACCCCTTTATATCCTTTCATACTCACCCTAACTGGCAATCTTTCCCGACCCAATTAAATAGTGACGGCTCTTCTGACCATTTCCCTAATCCTCTTATAACTGGCGGCAATTACGAGTTTTGGGGGAAAGAGATTCCAAATAGGCTCAATGGTATGGTACTTGCGGTCAGTATGAAAGAGCCTGCGATTGGATACTCAGCAACGCTTTGGCAGCCAGACTCGTCTTTTGCCTTGCTTCACCCTACTATTCCTAGAATAGTTCCTTCCATTTCTTTCTTAGATAATATCCGCCGCAGGTTAAGCGGAGGCGAAACATTTCTTCACAGAAGTGCGCTTGAAGCCCTTAATGCTGAAGGGTACTATCACAACATGGGGAAAAACTTGGTAGCTTTATATTTTGCGGGTGATTTCTATAAACTGACTTCGCCGTTTGACAAACTGGAAAATCTTAGAGATGAGCATTTTTCTAGATTCGGGTTTTCCGGCGCTTTGCGACCTCTCCCTAACTGACTGGTAGTTATTTTGGGGCAGGGGTCGAGTACCGACTTAAAATGTTTTGGACGTTTTTGGCGGTAGTCTGCAAGGCAGTTGATGCCGGTGTTCCGCCTATCGTGGCATTAATAGCATCTTCATACGCCTTGATTATTTGATCATTCAGCCCATTATCCCAAGTAAATGAGGCCATCGGGAATGAGCGCATCGAAGGGGCGCTCTCAATATAGGCTCCGAGTATAGGGTCGGAGGCGAGTTTTGGCCCCATTGAAACCCGTGGGTAGGGCTCACCGAAAATTCGGCCGGGGGTTTGGGCTGCCTGGTTGTAAAGTGTAATAAGCGTCTGCTCCTGGGTTAGGTATTTCACAAAATTCCAGGCTTCAGATTGGTTTGGGCTTTTAGCGGAGACGCCAACAGCCCAGTAGCTGGCCCAGCCTACTTTTTTCTCATCCAGTTTGAGCTGCGGCACCGGTGCAACTTTAAAGTTTAAAAGCGGGTTGGCGTTTTTGATTTCGATGGCGCGCCAGCTGGGGGCAAAATACATAGCCAGATTGCCGCCGGCAAAAGCAACAGTTGAAGCAGGCATCATTTCATCCCAAACGCGGTTTGGACCCTTGGCAAAATTGACATAGTAATCAAGCGCGTCGGCCGATGCTTTTTCGGTTGGGTTTTTGAGGTCTCCCCTATTTTGCAAAACCATCATCCCCAAAATATCGGAGAAATGATCGATATTTGAGGCGGTACCAATAGCAACACCCGCGGTTTTAATATTGCCTGCGGTATCTTTAACCGTAACTTTGGCTGCATCCTGGGCTAACTCGGGCCAGGTTGTGGGTGCCGAGGTTATGCCGGCGGCATTAAAAATGTCCGCATTATAGTAAAGGGCAAGACCATCGATTTCCATGGGAATGCCAACAAGTTTTTTGGCCGGACTCTTAAGATCAGTACTGGCTGTGGGGTAGTAATTTTTGGAAAAATCAGAACCCGTGATAACACTTGACGGCACAGGCGCCAATTCCCCAGAGAGCATTGGGGTCCAAGTATTATGGAAAATGAAGACGTCGGGGCCTTTAGCGGATTGAATCTGGTTTTGTAAACTTTCGCGATATTGCTGGGGCGCTTTTTTCTCGTAGATAATAGTGACATCGGGTTTAACTTTCTTGTAATCGCTGATTATTCTGCTCATGGTCGTTGAAGATTCCCAGAGACCCCAGACTTTGATGGTTACTGCTTTGGTTGCGCCTCCGCCCGGTAAAAGCGAGCAGGCAGAAAGCACCAAAGGGACTGCGATAATTAGTGCAGAAGCGAAGATTCGTTTTAACATGGGCATGTTTAGTTGTACCAAGCTTTTTGTACGCGAACAAGAGGCGTTTTATAGCGCCCTATCTCAAGCTCTATGATATCATATCTTGGATGTGGCAAAGCTTGGATTAAAACAACGAAAAAGTACGTTTTTTGCTTTACTTGGGCTTGCGGTCTTTTTTATTTATAACTTCACTTATTTAGACAAAATTCTTCCCAATACATACATCGGTACACAAAACCTAGGCGGAAAAGATAGGGTATCTGCCTTCGGTTTAATTTCAAAGAGCTTGGATGATTTTGATAACTCCCCTATTATCTTTGAAATAAACGGCAAGACGCTGGAAGTAAAACCTGCCGAAGTCGGGATTAGTCTAGATTCCGAAAAAACTTTAAATTCGGTTTATAACGGAGGAAGAACCGCGGATTTTTACGAAAACTTAAAACAAAAAATCGGGGCAATATTCTTAAAAACACAACTCACTCCATATTATAGGCTAGATTTCAACCAATTTGCTAATTTCCTAGACTCTAAGTTTTCCGAGATTGAAAAACAGCCCCGAGACGCAACAATTGCATATCAAGACGGTCATTTGGCAATTTTACCCCAGCAGACGGGAACCGTCGTCGACCGGGGGAAACTAACTGCCGATATCGTGCAAAGGGTTGAGAGTTTGCAAAGCTCACCCATTGAAGTAATGCTTATTGATGCTTCGCCTAAAATCGATGCTCAAGCGGCTTCGAAGGCTTTTTCCAAAGTCCAAGTGCTTGTCAATTCAAAAATTACCCTAACTTATGGGTACGGCGCGTGGAGACTGGGGGACAGCGACCTTCTTAAAATTTTAAGGTTTTATCCTTTGGGCCACGAAAAAGGCTATGTCGAGGAAGTGAAGTTTGGGGGCAATAAAATTACGTTTTCCGATATAAGCCTGGTAGATTCAGATGCACCGATTCTTAACGTGGTTGTCGACGAAAAAATGCTTGACGGATTTTTGGGGAAAATCACGGCTGATGTTGATAGGCCGACGGTAGACGCGACCCTTAAGTTTGCCAATGGAAAGGTGAGTGAGTTCTCACCGGCTATTGACGGCCAAAAAGTTAATGTTGAAGCGACACGTAAGCTGATTCTTTCTAAGGTTTCTGTCGATGATTTGAATAGTGAAGGCGATATTCAAATTCCGCTTCCGGTGGCTGTAACTCGCGCGCGAACCGATAGCAGCGAGATAAACTCCTACGGCATCCGTGAACTGATCGGCAGGGGAATATCGTATTTTGCCGGTTCAATTGCCAACCGTGTTAACAATATCGGGCTGGGTGCATCCCGTGTGTCAGGAACAATCGTGGCGCCGGGAGATATTTTTTCATTCAATAAGACTGTCGGTGAGGTTTCGGCCGCAACCGGCTTCCGGCAAGCGTATATAATCTCCGGCGGTAGAACGGTGCTTGATGACGGCGGTGGAATTTGCCAGGTTTCGACGACTCTTTTTAGGGCGGCTTTAAATTCGGGTTTGCCGATTGTTTCAAGAACTGCCCATGCTTATCGGGTTGGGTATTATGAACAGGGAGGATTTAAGCCGGGGCTGGACGCAACGGTTTGGTCTCCCGGTGTGGATTTTGCTTTTAAAAATGACACCAGCCATTATATTTTAGTGCAGGCGGTGATGGATCCGGCCAACTCAAAGCTGGAAATTGATATTTACGGAACTCTCGACGGGAGGAAAGTTGACGTTTCAGATCCTGTCATAACGAATATAAAACCTGCACCGGAAGATAAGTATCAGGATGATCCAACTTTGCCAAAAGGCGTTATAAAACAAGTAGATTTTTCCGCACAGGGAGCAGATTCGCTTTTTACCCGGAAGGTTTACAAAGATGATAAGCTAATCTCGGACGATGTATTTAAGTCGTATTACCGCCCTTGGCAGGCGGTATACTTAGTAGGAACATGAAGAAAGATCTAGCCATAATCCTGGGACTTTTCTTGCTTGTCGTCGGCCTTTTGGTCTTTGGAGGTTCATTTTCAACTTCTAGCCTTTTCCGCGGCCAAGCCACTTCAAGTGCAAGTTCCCAAACCCAGAAGAAAACAACTACAGTAAGTATTAAAGGCTTAAACATAGAAGCTGATATTGCCAAAAATGCCGACCAAAGGAAAAAGGGTTTAGCGGGAAGGGACGGACTGGAAATAAGCAGGGGTACGCTTTTTGTGTTTGACGACAGCGGCAGTTGGGCAATATGGATGAAGGATATGAAATTCCCAATCGATATTATTTGGATAGATGAGAATAAGAAGGTAGTTTATATAGTCCAAAGCGCCCTGCCGGAACCAGGTAAAAAGGACAGCCAGCTAACGGTATATCGGCCCAGTGGTAATTCTAAATACGTTCTAGAACTCAATGCCGGAATTACCAACGCCAATAATCTCCAAATCGGTGATAGTGTAAACTTTGAGCTCTGATGTTAATTTTAGGCATTGAATCGACTTGTGATGAAACAAGCGCAGCAATAGTGGAGGATGGAAGAAAGATCCTTTCTAATATTGTTGCTTCGTCTGCCGCAATGCACGAAAAATATGGCGGTATTGTGCCCGAAGTAGCCGCGAGGGAACAGATTAAAGTAATCATTCCAATGATCGGTGAAGCGTGTCAGGTGTCAGGTGTCAGGTGTCAAGAGCTTGACGCAATCGCCATTGCTTACGGCCCGGGGCTGATCGGTTCACTTTTGATTGGAACAGAAACGGCAAGAGCGTTGGCGCTTGCATGGAATAAACCTTTGATTGGGGTTAACCACTTAGTCGGACACATCTATGCCAATTGGCTGATGCCAGTTGAAACTCCTTTTTTGGAACAAAAACGTCTCAATTCCAAATTCCCCGCCTGCCAAAGCTTGGCACTGGCGGGCAGGCAAATTCCAAATTTACCTAAGTTCCCATTGATTGCTCTTGTTGTTTCCGGCGGCCACACTGACTTGATCTTGATGGAAAAACGTGGCGACTTCAAATGGCTCGGCGGGACAAGAGATGATTCGGCCGGAGAAGCGTTTGATAAAGTGGCAAGAATGCTTGGGCTAGGATATCCCGGAGGACCGGAGATAGAACTATTAGCCACTAGCCATCAGGGGTTAGAGGTTAGTAAGTTTAAATTACCGAGGCCGATGGCAGGATCAGGTGATTTTGATTTTTCATTTTCCGGGATAAAGACGGCGGTCGTAAATAGGGTAAAGGATGAAGGGGAAAGGGTAAAGGTTGGAGCGATTGCGTACGAGTTTCAGGAGGCAGTGACGGATATTCTAGTAAAGAAAACTTTGGCTGCGGCCAAGCAATTTTCTGCGCAGTCAATAGTCGTTGGCGGCGGCGTCGCGGCAAATAGTGTCCTTCGCGAAAAAATGGAGGAAGCGGGAAAGAAAAATCGTATCAAGATTTTCTTTCCACCTAAATCATTGTCTATTGATAACGGAGCCATGATTGCCGCGGCTGGTTTCTATGAAAAAAATTTGGTTGATCCGTTAACACTTCGTGCAAATCCGGGGCTTCATTTCTAAAAAATTTGACAAGGATATTGTTTTGGGATTTAATTTACCTGCATCGGGATCAGCTCCCGTTTTTTGTTGGACATGGCAAGCGTAGAAAGAAACGTTAATACTGACCCTTTTGTTACTGAATTCCGTCAACGGTTATTCGGGCTCAGCTGCGAAACGGAAAGGATCGGGACGTTAGTTTTAGGAAGAATAATTCCCCCAGGTCTTGTTGAAGGTTGCGCGAAAACTATCAGAGAAAGATTTGATCTGATGGTTCTGCAAGCTGCCGAATTTATCATTGATTCTTCGGTGATAGTTGACACAAGGCCTGGTATCAATGAAGCTTTGGGCGTGGTCAGGGAGATGGACGAAACGGGACGTATCTCTTTTGATTCTTCAAAAAGATTTCTAGAATCATCTGGAATCATTTAGAAACCACCGCGACATTTAACATCTACTAATTTTTCTGACATAATTGAAACTAAGTCTTGGTGATAATTAAGTTATCCACCCCGTCAAAAGAATTGGGGAAAATGGCTACTCTGAAAGATCGGGTTTTAAAAAAACTCGAAGAATAGTGAGCTAAAAACACCAAACTTTTAACGGGGCAAGCCCGACTCTGATTTTGACAAAATCTTTGCACGTGGGGGCACGAGTAATGAATTGCCAACACGTGAAAGGAAAAGTAGACAGTAGTGTGTGCAACTATGAAAACTATAAAAAATAATTTTAAAAACGAAAAAGAAATCTACGACTTTTGGGAAAAGAAAAAATATTTTTCTGCAGATCCAACTTCTTCAAAAAAAAGTTTCTCTCTTTTAATACCGCCGCCAAATTTAACCGGCGAACTTCACCTGGGCCACGTGATGCAGCATTCGATTTTAGATGCAATTGCCAGGTTTAAAAGGTTTCAGGGATTTGATGTTTTACTTTTGCCCGGAGTGGATCATGCCGGCATCCAGTTTGAAGCGACGTTTGAAAAAAAGCTGCAAAAAGATGACCTTTCCAAACAAAAGTTGGGACGGGAAAAGTGGTTGGAAAAAGCTTGGGAATTTAAAGAAGAAATTTATAAATCGGTCTGGCGCAGTTGGCGGATGATGGGGCTTTCGGCCGACTGGAAGAGGGAAGTATTTACACTAGACGACGGTCCAAGGCAAGCTGTTTTTGAAGAGTTCAAAACTTTCTACGACAAAGGCCTCATTTATAAAGGGCCGTATATCGTCCAGTGGTGTCCTAAAGATAGGACTGCGATAGAAAATGCGGAGGTAGAGTATGAGGAAAGAAAAGAAAAGCTCTATTTTGTTAAGTACTTAGTAGAAGGAACAAAAAATGAGTATATAGAAATCGCTACGACAAGACCAGAAACTATTTTTGCGGACACTGCAATTGCAATCTATCCAGGCCATCCAAAATACAAAAAGTATGTCGGGAAAAAAGCTTTAACCCCTATTTCTATTTTATCTCTGTCGGGGCCCAGATCAATTCCAATTATTGAGGATAGTCGAGTAGAAAAAGAGCTTGGGACCGGCGCATTAAAGATTACCCCGGGACATGATTTATTAGATTACGCAATTGGTAAAGATCATGACCTGGAGGTTCTTCAAGTTATTGGGAAGGATGGTAAAACCACTATGCTTGCGGCGCCCTTGTTTGACTTAAAAGTTGACGAGGCCCGACAACAAGTGCTTTTAGAGTTAAGGAAAAATGGGAGCCTGGTTAAGGAAGAGGACTACAAGCATTCTGTTGCTGTTTGTGAAAGGTGCAGAAGTGTTGTGGAACCTTTGATTTCGGAAGAATGGTTTGTGAAAGTGGGGAATCTTGCCAAAGAAGCCATTAAAACTATCAAGGCAAACGAAATCAGGTTCTTGCCAAAAAATTATGCAAAGATTTTAAGCGGGTGGCTGGAAAATATCCACGATTGGTGTATTTCCAGAAGCCTCTGGTGGGGGCACAGAATTCCGGTTTGGTACCGCGGGGATGAGATAAAAGTGAGTTTAGATTCGCCCGGGGAAGATTGGGTGCAGGACGAGCAAGTTTTGGACACGTGGTTTTCTTCGGGGCTTTGGCCGATGTCAACTTTGGGGTGGCCATCCTTCGCCAAGGCTTCGGATGGTAAACCCCACGATCAAAAAGCTGGATTTGATCCAGAGCTGGTCAAATATTATCCGTGGGATTTTGAAATCAGCGCGCCGGAAATTAAATTTTTGTGGATTGCCAGAATGATCATGCTTTCCGTGCACTTCACCGACCAGATTCCTTTTAAAACCATGTTTTTCCATGGAATGCTAAGAGATCTAGAGGGAAGAAAATTTTCCAAATCTCTTGGCAATGGGATTGAACCGATGTATCTGATTGAGAAATGGGGAGTGGACGCAACAAGAATGGCGCTTTACACATACAGCGTGCCCGGGAGAGACGGCCGTGTTTCTAAGGCGATTTTAGACGAGCGCGGCAAGAATTACCGTAATTTTGGGACGAAGCTTCGGAATGTAACTAAATTTATATTGGAGTTAAAGCCCGCAAATTCAAAGCAAACTAAAAATTTATCACACGAGGAAGATGCGCTTATTGAAAAGGAGCTTCAAGACCTAATAAAAGCGGTTACCAAACACTTAGACAATCTCGAACTGCATTTGGCAGTCGAGGCGCTGTACGAATTTACCTGGCATAAATTTGCCGATATTTATATTGAAAAAAGTAAAGCAAGAAGAGAAGAGGCCCAGCCGATTTTGGAGCATATCTTAAAGCAGCTTCTCATTATGTTGCACCCATTCATGCCGTTTGTGACGGAGGAAATATATCAAAAGTTTGATGTGAAGAAAGAGTCGATTATGTTGGAGGAGTGGCCCGCGTAAGATGACTAACGACCTGCCTGCCGGCAAGGCAGGCGAACGACTAAAGACTAATGTTGTTGTTATAATAATTTTCGACGTTAGTCGTTAGACTTTAGTCTTTTGGCATGCAATTCACGCAAATTTACCGCAACATTCCCCGCAATATTTTGCCTTTCGGCTTTCTCTTCTATCCAAAGACGCCTCAAGGTGCAATTATTAGCGGGCTGGCCCGCATAGTTTTAATACTTTTGATTCTTGGAGCGTCTATTGCCTTTGCAGTGAACGGACCGAAACCTGCCCCTAGGGCTTTATCGCTTTCGAAGATGGTCGAGAAAGTACCACAGGATGTTAATTTAAGACTTCAATACGTGGGGGAGCTGGAAAATAAAAATCAAATAGAGGAGGCGAGGAAGCAGCTTTTAACAGTACTAAATTTCGACCCGACAAATGCCTATGCTTTGAGCTTTTACGGCGCGCTTGGGGCAAAATCAAGTAATCTTGGAGAGGAAATAGCGAAACTACGGGAGATTTTGGCGGTAAGACCCGACTACCAAAAAGCGTGGGCAGAGCTTGCGACTCTTTATGAATATCAAGGGGAAACTAATTTGGCGAATGACGCCAGACAAAAGGCAAGTGAACTTGCCAAAAAGCTCTAAGTCTAGTCTTTCTTTTCTTCCCTTCGACTTCGCTCAGGGTCTTCGACCTTTGGAGTTTCCTGCGGGCCCACAGCTTCCGGCTTTTCTTTGGATTCACCTTCGGCGGTTCCCCCTTCAGGGGCTTGGGTGCCTTCGGCTGGTACTTCAGCACCTTCTGCCGTCTCTACGGTTGCGGCGGCTTCCGCTTCCATTTCGGCTTCGACTGCTTCCATCTCTTTGGTGACCAGTTCACCGATCTGGACGACAATAAGTTCCTCGTCCGTAATAATTTCGACTTTGGCACGGTCGACTTTAAGGTCTTTGACTTTAATTTCGTCGCCGACTGCCGCCAAATTAGAAATATCAACTTCAATGCTTTCCGGGATATCTGCCGGAAGGGCTTCGACCTCAATTTCGGTAATTGGTGTAAGAAGAAGCCCGAGTTTCTTTTCGATGGCCGGGGCTTCGCTTACTATTTCCAGCGGAACGTTAACTTTAACTTTTTCCGCAAGATTAACTTGGTAAAAATCAACGTGGAGGATCTGGTCTGTTACCGGGTGGATCTGGACGCCTTTGACCATAACCGGTTTTTTGGCGCCATCGACGGCTAGATCGATAATACCGGTTTCCCCGACTTTTTCAAAAACTTTGGAAAAATCGACAGCTTTAATTTGGATATGCTCGGTGGGAATTTTGTGGCCGAAGACGTGAGCAGGAATTATGCCTTCTTTACGAAGGGTTTTAACCTTGCGGCCGAGGACTGTCCTTTTTTGAGCTGTAAGCGGAACTTGTTCCATGAAGGGAATGGTAACAAATTTTATTACCCTCGGTCAAACAGTTTAAATTGACTTTAAACCTTTAAACGTTAAAAATGGATATATGGATATAAACGACCAGCACAAGAAAGAGTTAGAGAGAAAAATTCTTGAGCAAATAATCGACGGCCTTGAAGACAACAAACTTACGAGCGACGAGTTGCCGACGATAGCCGGTTTTGTGCTCTCGGGACTCGAGAACGTTATGACCCACGAACAAGTGATGAAATTTTTGACTGATCTTTCTTCCAAATGGCCAATTTTCCAGAATTTGGCGCTCCTTGAAAAGGGAGAGGTACAAGAAGCGCATGAAGATAAAATAGAAGAACAAGTTTTGAATCTTGCCAAAAGCGGCAATGTGGAAGAAGCAATCAGCCTAGCGAAAACAGTTACTAAATCCTAAAATGCCTACCCCTCCAAGCCTAGCTGAAGCAAAACCGGTGATTGCGGAAGCGGTTATCCGCAAAACGGAAAATGCTCAAGGGCAAGAATCTGCCGAAGTAAAGCAAGCTAAAGCCCTACGAGAGCGAATGGCTAACGAAGATCCTCATACAATTTTACAGTCCCTCGAGCAGACTCGCCCGGTCAATAAAGCCGATTCCCAAAAAATAATAGATAAAAATATTTCGGGAGAGCTAAATGAGGATGGCTCGGTTCAGAGAAGTACCGAGCAACAAAGAAAGTTTGACGAGGCGAAAAAATTTAACGATCTAGCAGAGGCACTAATAGAAAAAGGTGTTGATGGTTTGACTACTGACCAGAGGAGAGTTGCAGTCCAATCTGTCCGGGGGTTGGTGGAAGCTGTGCCGGAATTGAAATCGAGATGGGAAAGCCTGAACGATCAAGAAATAAACAGCGAGGTTTCGCTGCTAATGAAAGATCCGGACTTTTTGTCCCAAGTCCGCGATAGTCACGCAGAGGCGACCAGTAAGGATCGATTGATCAATGTTAACGCCGGGGATGCCCGCGAAAAATCGAAAAATGCGAAGACGAAGAGGGAGAGTGCTGAAGCAGAGGTGGCGAGGGCTAGCGGAGAAAGAGAAAGTGTTGACATTCAAATAGAGCAGTTTGAAGACCGCAACGGAAAAGTGGGTGCGAAGCTAACGGAGCTTAGAAATCTCGAAGCAGAAGCCCCAGCCTTGCAGGCAAGTCTTGACGAAACGCAAGTAATGTATGAGGAAGCAAGGACTGACGTAAAAAATCTGGAAAATTTACAACTAGGAATGCTTATAAAGGGTAAGGACGCAACGCAGATAACGGAGCAGCTTGCCCAAAAAAGACAAGAGGCGGATCGCTATCGTAGAGAACTCGCTTCCACAAGGAGTAAGCTAGCAAAAAAAGAGGTTTTAGAAAGAGAAAAGGCGCATCTTTATGAGAGAAAAGGCCAAATAGAAGCTAAGCGGATTGATTTACAAGGGGGCCTCGATGATGCGATAAGGGATTTTTCTTTGGCTGCAAGCGAGTTGGAAATTACTTTAGTCGGCAGAAAACAAGCGGAAGAACAGTTCGTAGATGGTTTGCAAAATATAATCACAGACGCTACTTACAATTATCTTTCGGGAAAAATTAATTTGGCAGAACAGACTTGGAGCAAGATGCTTGAGGAAGGGATTGCAAACAGCCAGGATAAAATACAGAAGGCTCTACTTGCCGGAATTAAGAAAAAATATGAACGAGGGCCGGCGAGAAAAGTTCATGGTATTTTTAGGGGTGGTGACAATGCGGCAGGGGTACCAGAAGGTTTATTTGCAGGCTACTTTGGCGGGGAAAAGTTGGTGCCGGGAAAATATGACAGCGAAGGAATCCATAAGGATTTTGTTGGTCTGGCGCAATCAGAAAAAATGGGTCCGCTTGTTAAAAGTGCGCTAAATAAAGCCACTGACCCGGCAACAGGTGAGAGAATTTTAACCGACGAAGAAATCGAAGGAGTAGTTGCCAATCCCGAATCGGTCGCCCAGCTAGGGCCGAAAGTTGTCGGGGAATTGATACGGGCAAAAACTAACACCGAGGGAATTACCGAGGATGAGGCAGAAATTATTGCGGGGAGTGAGTGGGGAGCAAATGCCATATTGGCAGAGGCTGAAAAGAAGCCGGATATTAAAGCAGAAATTAATGAACGGAAGGAAGAAATGGGTGCCAAAGATACCAAAGAGCTTTTGAGTAAATTAGGCGGTAAAGGTATCTTATTGCTTCTTTTGATGCTTTTCGGGTCGATAGCGTCCCAATCCATCAAATCGATAACCACAGAAAACCGTTAATTATTTCTTCGCGACTTCTACTTTGAACTCACGGTCTACCAGCAGATTGGTTTTGATGTTTAGGTTTTGAGTGTTTTGATCCTGACCATTTACCGATTTGGTAACAAGATAGCCGGGGAGGTTGAATTTAAATTCAAACGGATCCTCTAACGTACCGGGCTGCTTTTGGACGTAGAGATTATAAACGGGCGCAGTTTCTAATTTTATGCTTTTGGGGAGGCGGTAAGAGAAAGTTATCTCTTTCGTCGATTTAATGGGAACTTCGACATAAGTTGAAATTGATGAGAGGTTGCCAAGCGTACTCACCTGGACAGCTTTCGGATCAATTTTGTCGGATCCGTTGACAGAAAGCAGGGTAATTAGGCCCGGAGTATAGACCCTAAGAAAGTTAACGTATTTGCCGGCAGGCCAGGTATCGGCCTGGGAATTATTGGTATAGATGATTTTAAGGTTGGCAACCAAATCGGCGTCGCGGCCGATTGTCATCTCGTAGGAAATTTTGCGGTCGATGAAGCGATTAGCTTTGTTGGCACCAAGGTTGGCTTCGGAAAGCGCCAGAAAATCGCGCGTTTGCCCGGTATCGTCACCGGGGTTAAAAGTTGCGGGAGGAATTGGCCGATTCCAGCCGTGGGTGCGAACATAAGCGGCAAGACCGGGGCTATCGAAAGTAAACATAACGTGCTTTTGAGCAAGACCTTCTTTGAAAACTTCAATTAATGAGAGCATCGAAATTTTATCTTTGGTCTGGTCTTTGGCATTTAAACTCGACAGGGTGCGATTTATAAGAGTCCGCGCAAGGGCACCAAAAAAATCACGTTTTTGGGTCGAACCCGGGAAAAAACCAACTTCGCTGTAGTACTCGCCCCGCTCAAAGAGATTTGCGGCTGAAATTTCTTCGTTGAAATCGGAAAGTTTGACGGGGCCGGTTTTCCCCAAAATTTTTTGCATAAAGGTCAAGTCTAAACTAATTACTCCGTCAACGTTTTTACCGGTTTCTTTTTTGAAAAAATCACGGGCAATTTGGGAATTCAGCTGAAAATCCGGACTCCAGCCGGAATCGCGAAGATAAAATCGGTCTGCCCCCAGTTTTTCTTTGATTTGCACGGGTGGAGTAATTTTTTCTTTCAATTGGCCATCGACGTTATAGACATCGTCCACCGAAATATTTTTCAGGCGGCCAGCCTCGAAGTCGATCGTGCCGATATTGCCAATAAAACCGCCGCCCGGGCGCAGTTCGGTATTATTTTCCAGAAGAAGTAAATAAGATTTAGGCCCTGCTTGGCCTACTAAATCAACAATCAAATTAGAAAGGTCAAAGGCCGATTGGCTTACGCTGTTCAAATCTGCCGCCGCTTGCCTGATCGCTTCAATTTTTGAGGGAAAAGGGCTCGCGGCTTTGGCTTTTTTTGCCAGCTCCTGGGCGCGGGAGGATGCAAAAAATGCAGACCTAAAATCTACCTGCGGAGACTCAAGATCCAACCCGTCGGCTTTAACCTGCCCGACATTGCCTACGCCTGCCCGACTTGACTTCGTCAACTCGAAGTCAGGCGGGGCATCAGTCGTTGGCGGGCGGGCGTCTTTTTGGGAAACGATCGAAAGGTTCATGCCAAGCTGGGAAGCCCCTTCGGCCAAATGAGACAGGGCAGTGGAGGAATTTTCTATTGCGTCGAAGGTGAGATCAATACTTTGAGTTTTTTGGGGGAAGATAAGGGAAAAAGGTGACAAAATTAAGCCGATTTCTCCGCGGGCGTTTTTGAAAGAACCGGCGGCAGCGGCAGAGCTGTTTTGGGCTTTTTTAAAATCACCGGACGCTATCGCACTTCCGGCAGATTCGAGACGGGAAATTCCCAAGAAAACATCGAGGCCGGTTTTGGCTATGAAAAGGAGAATAATCGCCCCCAAAACCATGCCGATTTTTTTGCGATTTGGTTTTGAGGTTCTTTTTATGCCGTGGTGGGGGATTTTTGCAGTAATATCTTTTAGGATGCCTCGAGGTTTTTCTGGCGCCACTTGAACCGGTTGGCTTGGCGGGTGATGCACGAAGTGATGGAGCGCCGGTCTTTTCTCTTTGGCAAAATAGTCAAAAGTTTGCGCTAACCCTTCAGCCAGACCGACTATCGGAAGGAAGCTCTGGTCATAAGATTTAATAATTTGCTGGGGTGTTGGAGAAGATGGGCCAAGGCCCGCGAAAAAGAGATCCACTTCTTTACCTAGAATAAGTCTTGCCGCTTTTTGGATTTCGTAGCCCACAGAAAGCGTTGTCATTGGACCGCCGGAGACGATATGGACTTTTCGGGAATCATAACTTTCGCTTGTGGCAAATTTGGCGAGAGCCGAAATAATATCGGAAATGTAAGCGGGGTAAATCGTATCGAGGCCTTCATTTTCTAAAATTACCTTGTTGGAATAAACGGCCTGGGAAATCAGGTTGGCCAGCTTTTCGGAAGATTTTAAATCCAAACCCGGACCGTAAACATCGCCGAGCAAGAAAACCGTAAGCTTTTGCCTTTCCTCCTCTGTTTTGGCCAAATAATCATAAATTTCCGGGTCTGTTGTGATCGGGAGGGTAAGTATGACCTTGATTTGGTTTAGATGGGAGAGTGTAAGAATGTTGGAAAGGGCAGTTGAAAAATGCGGCATAGCCGAAAGGCCGGGCGTAAATGGACTCTGGTCGTGAGAAATAAAAAAGGCAAGGTCAAATTTTGGAAGGTGGGCCGGGAGAGGCTGGGCGAGATCAAGCTCCAAGAGGGTAAAATCTTTTTGACCCAAAAGTTCTTCTTGGGTGTGGCTCTTTGCAAGGCCAAACACCTGCGCGCCGGAAGAAAGCAAGGATTTCGCCAGTTGGTGGCCAAGATAGTTACCGACATCGGTAATTAATACTTGAACTTTTTGGGTGGCAGAATTTTCCATGTTAGAAACGGCTGCATAAATCTTACAATGATGTCACTTTAAGGGCAATCGGTCGTCTCTATGTCATTGCGAGAAGAGATCCTTCGCTCCGCTCAGGACAAGCTCCGCAATCTATCGATGAGATTCTTTCGCTCCCTCGGAATGACAGGATTGGCTTGGGGTTTAAAGCCTGAAGTATGTTTTGAGACCGATCGCTATCAGTGAAACGACAAAACCGAAAGCCGCGCCGAAAGCCAAGACGATTTTGGAAGATGGTCCTGCCGGCTCGGGATCGGGAACTTTGCCGATCGTATTTATCTGGAGAGTTGAGCTTGGCTGAAGCTCTTTAATTTTCGCGTTGAAAGAACTTGCGACTTTCCCCATTGCGCTTTTTGCCGACTGGCGATCTCCCTCTATGGTCGTGATTTTAATAACTTGGGGGGCAAGTTTTCTCGCGGCCACTGACCCTTTGGTGTCCAGGCTGCCTGTGAAATCGGGGCTTTGCAAAATAGCCACGGCGGAATCTGTAAAGTCGCGGGCCTTTTCGAGGCTATAATAGCTGTTTTGAGGGGTATCTGCCGATGTTTCTTGCGGCGATATAAGAGTGCTTGTTTCTCGTAAACTCGAAAGAAAAAATGTTTGCTCAAATTTATAGCCTGCTTGGAAATTTAGAGAGAAATAGAAAGCAACAACAGCACCCAAAACCGTAGCGACGACGCTAATCAGAATATTTTTTTTGATTACTGCGATGTACTGGCGTAGTTCCATTGGTTTTATCTTAAGTCCTGATCAAGGGCAAGGTTCACCTGGGCATCGGCCTCTTTATTTTTTTCTCTGGGCACATGGGTGTAGGTGATCTGACCGAAGCTTGATTCGAGCTGGCGGACTTTAAAGACGAGTTCGCGAATGACGGCATTTTTGATTTTGAAAAGGCCGGAAAGCTGGGAAGCGACAAGGTTCGAATCCATATAAAACTTGATGTCGCGACCCGCAAATTTCTCTTTAGCGTATTCAAGGGCGCGAATGACGGCAGTATACTCGGCAAAGTTGTTGGTTGCAACGCCGAGTATGCCGCCGGCCTCTTTGACGTTTTTACCACCTGTCTTGACGACAAAGCCATAAGCAGCTTGGCCGGGATTACCGCGGGAACCGCCGTCGGTAAAAATAGTTATTGGTTCATCGTTCATTGTTGATCGTTTACCACTTGTCATTCTGGCCCCTCGGTCTTGAGCTCGGGGTCGAAAGACTTGTCCAGAATCTGTTTTCTTGTGGATTCTGGAGTCGTTTCACTCCCCAGAATGACAGGTTTCTTATTAGAGAAATACCTGTACGCAACGGCAAGAAGAGCAAGAACGAGGGCTTCGGATATAACCGTGATGACGGTTGCAGCCATGTAGCCATATTGAGGTATAAAAATTAAGTTGGCAATTAAATTAAAGGCGGCACCAATGCCATAAATTAAAATTAGAAATTTTTGCCTGCCAAAAATTATGAGCGTGTGCCAAAGAAGGGCGGAGGCAAAGAAAAAGGGCATGCCGAGGGCAAGAATCTTAAGAGAGAGGACCGAGCCCATAAAACGGCCTTGATAAATGAACGGGATAAAATTGGCGATGACCTCCAAAAATATCACGAGCAGGATAGATATCCCTGTTAACGTCAAAAGCCAGAAATTAACTTTCGACTTAAATTCCCCGTAGTTTTTTGAGGCAAGCTGGGACAGCGGCGGATAGATGCTGTTGGCAAAAAAGATGGGAACTGTCAGCGCCGCTTCGAAAAACTGGTAGGCAAGGCCGTAGACCCCGACTTCGGCGCTTGATCTGAAATTGGAAAGAATAAAAACGTCGATTCTAAAATAAATGAGGTTTAAGATTAAGGCAATACCAACCGGCCAGGCGCCTGAAATTATTTTTTTAGCGTCCTCTTTTAAAAACTTTGGCACAACTTTCAGCCCGGTTAGTTTGCGGATAAAAAAGTAGGCAACTATCACATTGACGATGCCCTGGATTACATAAATTGCAGTGTAGGCAAGAACGCCGCCGCCCATAACCGTTACCAAAAGTGTGCCGATAAGAACAGCGATCGCTCCCGTGGCAACGGCAATTGTCGAAAGATCATAGCGCAGCTTTTTCTGGAAAAGGGCATTTGAAGTGGTGTAAGCGGCTTGAGTGATGATAGTAAGAGACGCTATGGCAATGCCGATTTTGACCAGCGGAGAGAAACCGGTGGCGGTTGCCGGATTATAGGGAACTAAAAAGCCGATGGCACTTGCAATGGTTGCCAGACTTACCGCCATCAAAAGACGTGTGCCAAGCAGGGTTTTTAAAAGGCTGATTTGGTTCTTGTCGTCGGCAATTTTTATATAGATTGAGTTGAGGCCGAAATCGGCGAGAGTATAAAAATAGCCGACGAAAACAGCAATTTTTGTAAAATCACCGTAGCCGGTTTCACCAAGAGCACGGGAAATTAAGATGGTAACGATGAAAGTCGCTGAAGCTGTTAAGCCTTTGCCAAAAACCTGTGAGGCTACGTTATAAAAAACCTTTTTGACCACGAGGTTAATATATCAGCTTGGATGGGATTTTTGCGAACTTAAAATATAACCTAGCGAGAACCAGAGGAGGAGCTGGCCCTGCTGGAGCGTCCAGAGAAAATGGTCGATGCTACCAAAAACCTGGAAGATGAATTTTCTGCTAAAATGCCAATATGAAAATTTCCTTCATAAGGAAGAAGGTTTTGAATCAGGAATATGATCTTTCAAGTCATGCCCATAGAGAAAGGCAGGAAGAGCAAATCACTGTAGCTGAAATAGAACAGTGTCTTCTCGAAGGTAGTATAATAGAAGAGTATCCAAGCGACCCCAGAGGCGAAAGTTGTCTTGTAGCAGGCAAGCTTGGCGATAAACCGCTCCACGTAGTTTGCGGTAAAAGAAACAGCAGATTGCTGCTTGTTACTGTCTATAGACCGAAACCGCCTACTTGGATAAATTTTAAGAAAAGAGCAAAGGAGTTGAAAAACCGTGTCTAGTTGTTATTTTTGTAAAGGAAAAACTGAAATTAAAATCGTTGATGTGGACTTCAGGTGGGGGGATAAACTTTTTGTGGTCAAGAATGTCCCGATCGAAGTCTGCAGTCAATGTGGTGAAAGATACTATAGTGCCGAAATTTCCAAAAAGCTTGACACTCTTGTAAAAAAACAAGCGGCGGAAAAAGTCAAAGCCCAAACTATTATTAGAGTACCGGTTTTTAACTGGCAATAGATATCCGCCCCTAAAGACCGTGGTTCTTTGATCTTCGCTCAAAATTCGCTTCATCTGTTAAATTGCTACATTGTTACAGGAGAACTTCTCACTTCGTTCGAAGAATAGAGGATTTTATTGTTCGAGCTTGCCTGCCCGTCTTAACTTTAGTGATGTCGGGTCCAGAATCTGCTGTGAGGGATTCTGGAGTCGTTCCACTCCCCAGAATGACGTGTTTTAGATCACTTCGTCGCTTCGCTCCTCGCGATGAAAGGAGAAGAACTGAGGATATAGCCGATTGAGAGCCAGAGGAGGAGCTGGCCCTGCTGGAGCGTCCAGAGAAAATGGTCGACACTGCCGAAGATTAGGATCGATACGAAAAGGGCAAGTTTGGTTTTGGTATTGACGGATTTTAAGACAACAAACAAAAGCGCCGTAAAAAGCAGGAGGCCGATGATGCCGTTTTCGGCCAGGATTAAGAAAAATATATTGTGGACCGGCTGGAGCAGGCGGATTTGGCTAACGGAAAATAGGTTCGCCTTCGAAAGCTCCAAAATAAAATTATTGGCCCCGACACCGAAGGCCGGGTTGAGGAGAGAGATATCCAGGCTTTTTTGGATGAGAACCATGCGTTCGGAAATGGTCGGGAGAGAAGAATCGGAAGTATTTTTGAGAATTAAAATTCCTATGGCCAAAAGGGCGAGGACTAAAATCAAAAATACTTTTTTCTTGGCAAAGATTATCCCAAGAGCAACGGCGATTGCCGCGAAGGCTGATTTGGAAAAAGTTGCGATGAGTCCGGCGGCGGCAAAGAGAAGCGCCATTTGGTCTAATTTTGGTTTTTTGATTCGATTTGACCCCAAAAGCAATATTAATCCGAAAACCAAAAAGGCGGCGGCAACATTAGGGTGCGGAAAAGTGCCGTAGGGACGAAGGAGCTGGTTACCAAAAAGTTCAACATGAGCTATTGATGGTGTTGTTGTATCGAAAGTCCGTTCACCTAAAATTCCTAAACCGATTGACCGCTGGAGGATGAACTGCGCCAAGAGGACTAGCGATTCCAGAACCATGGCGATTTTGAGGATTAAAATGCCCGGCTTAAGCGTGGTTTTTCGCGAGAAGCTTACGGCCGACGCAATTCCCAGCAAACTGAAAATGATTATCTTCGCAACAAAAACCAGCGAAGCTTGTCCCGAAAGGGAAAATAATAGTGAACTTATAAAAAGATAAGCGTTAAAGGCGGCAATTATATTGATAATGGTTTTGTAACTCTTGTAGATTGATTTTATCTTGGTTCGGTTCTCCCAAAAGAACGCAGCCAGATACAAAATTACAAAAATATCGGAAACATAAATTGTGAGGGCGCGGTAATCGATAGGCAAGCCAAGAACGTACGAGTAGGGGAAGAAAAAGTGGCGGCCGAGCTGGATAGGAATACTTGCTAAAACTAGCAAAAAGAGAAAATCTGATTTGGCCATAAGTTTTTAAGCCATTAGCTATTAGAGGTTAGAGGTTAGTTTGCGGATTACTAAGCTCTAAGTGCTAATACCTAATTACTTAGGTTTTATGATTAGGTGACGGTCAATGCCTTCGCCTTCAGAAATCGTGGTGACTTGCGGATTATCGGTAAGAATTGTGTGGATGAGGCGGCGTTCTGACGGAGATAAATCATAGAGGGGCTCCGGATTGCCGGTTTGGCCGACTTTTTCGGCGATCTGGCGGGCCATTTTTTCTAAACGGTCTTCTTTTTGCCTGCGAAAATTGTCCACGTCAACAAAAATTTCAAAATCGTCCTGACCGGTTAAAGTTTTGAGGCGGACGGCAAGAATAAACTGCAGGCTTTCGAGGTTGGCACCGTGTTTGCCTATTAGAAGAGATGAGTCTTCGGAGCTAATATCCACGACGTATACAGGGCCATGCGGTCCTCGTCCTTCGGACTGCGGGCCTAAAGTGTCTTCTTCTTTAGAAACTTCGGCGGTTGCCGAAACGCCGAGCATTTCGATGATTTGCCTGACGTTTTCCGCTACGAAATTTTCGTCCAACTTTAGTTTTGTCATAACTTTATTTTGACACTTCTTCTCACCGTCATCCTGAACCGATTCGGCCTGAGGGCTCACGGCCTCGAAGGCTTGGTTCAGGATCTTGCCAAACGTATAGATTCCGGATCAAGTCCGGAATGACAGAGGTAGCATCTTAAATTTTCTGTAATCTCTTCGGCAGATATTTATTCAAGGCTCCGGGACCGGAGATTATATATTGCTGGATGATACCAATAATGGTGAATGTATTCCAGTAGAGGGAGAGGCCAACGGCAAAACCATATGAAAAGAAAGCAATCATAACCGGCATAAGATAAGTCATTTGGGACTGGACTTGGGACATGGTGTCTTCCGTGCTGGCTTTTTTATCGCCGCTCTTTTTGATAGCGGTGGGCGACACCTGCGGTGTAAGCATCTTTGACTGGACAAATTGGAGCAGTCCCGTGATAAGGGGGATAGCTAAAATGATAAAACCTACATGCGCCCATTCGTTGGGGCGGGTAGAGAGGGAGATACCCAAAAAGGAAGTGTCTGGTTTGGTGGTAAGGTAAAGGGAGGTTGAATAAAGATGGCTGTTTATCGAACCTATAAAGTTGGCATTATTAAACTGCAAGGCCTTATCCAAAACATTGTAGAGCCCAATAAAAAACGGCATTTGTACAAGAAGAGGCAAACAACCAGCCAAAGGATTAACGCCGTGTTCTTTGTAAAGCTTGCTAACCTCCTGCTGGTGACGCACTTTATCGTGGCCATGATCGATTTTAATCCTGTCCAGATGCGGTTTGAGAGCTGCCATTTTTTGGGTGCTTCTAAGCTGCACTGATGTTAACGGCCAAAGGACAAGCCTGATTCCAGCGGAGAGAATAATTATTGATAGCCCAAGTGCTCCTGGAATCGAAAGCGCGTGCAAAAAAGTATAGATTGCTATTAAGAGATTAAGGATCGGGTTGAATAAGAAAGTATCGTATGGGTTCATGGGTTTTAGGCTGGGTCATAAAAGGGACGCCTGGAAAATGGATGACAGGCGAGAACCCTTCTTATGGCAAGGTATGATCCATGGACTCCTCCATACTTCTCGATGGCGTCAAGAGCGTACTTCGAGCAGGTCGGTGTAAAGCGGCAAGATCTGGTGTTTGATCTAGTTACACCTTGGTAGATGAAGAAGATGATTCTGGCGATTTTTTTAGACATATTTGGTGAGCAATTTTTCTAAAGCTTTTTGTACTTGTTCTTTTTTGTACTGGGCGATATTTTTTTTGACTATAACCGTTGTCTGACCCTTAAAATTCAAACTCCTTAGAGCCTCTTTGAAAAGCCGTCTGATCCTATTTCTATCTACTGCTAATTTGGCAACTTTTTTGCTTATGACGATTACTGTTTTTGGTACCCCTTTTTTGATTATCAAGGTGAAATCTTCACCCGGAATTTTTAAAGCTTTTTGTTCCAATGGTTTAAACTGTAAGTTTTACACGTTTTTTGGCTCTTCGGCGTTTTAACACTGACCTGCCGTCAGTCGTGCGCATCCTGACTCGAAAACCGTGAGTTTTTGCCCTTTTTCTTTTTTTCGGTTGATAAGTTCGTTTCGGCATATGATTAGGTTATTAGGTTTTTGGGTTATTAGGCCATTAGGATATCAGGAAACCGGGGATTTTAGCAAGATTTAGTTTCATCCTTAATAACCCAACTGCCTAAATTCCTAATAGCCCAAAGAGGGTTATCCACAATAATTTTGCGTCCTTGACCCCACTCATTCTTACCTTTCGCCTTTTCAGTATTATTCATACACGGCTCAAGGAGCGAATTGACGGGGTCTGCGCAGTAAAATATTTAGTTTTCAACAAAATTTTTGACTGCTTGACAATTGTGGAAAAGTTTTGCAAATATAGTTTGCGAGCCAAAAAGAAGAGAGCTTATTTTCAAGTTCTCGAAAAATTGATCCCTCGCCCCGCTAAGCGGGGTGAATTAGATCTTCGCTCTACCCGGATTCAGCCCCCGGCAAGCCCTTTGACTGCACTTAGGACTTTCGCCCTTCTCCGTCTGCCACGGACCAGGATTTTCAATCCTACTCTGCCTGCCGACAGACTAGGACTTACAGCCTGCACAATACTTTTTAGAAAGGTACTATTATCGTGTCAGGCCAAAAAATCTGGAACAACATTCTTTCCAACTTTAAAACTCAAGTCTCAACGTCTACTTTTAAAACGTGGTTTTCGGGAACTTTTGTTCTGGATTTAAAAAGCGAGGAGGGACGCGACCTGTTGGTTGTCGGGGTGAGGAATAGCTTTGTCAGGGAACAGATAGAAAACCGGTACAGGGAAGTTATTTTGAAAAGCGCCAAAACCTTAAACTACAAAAAACTCTCGGTTATTTTTGTCGTCAGCCAGAAAGAAAAGACTCCACCGACCAAGAATGGTCCTTTATTCTCCGGCAGGCCGCTTGATTTCATTACTAAATCAAAAAGCCCGGACACGCTTTCAATATCCCACACGTTTGAAAATTTTGTTGTCGGCGGTTCTAACAATTTGGCATATTTGGCGGCAACCCAGGCGACTACCAGCCTTGGTTCACTTTACAACCCTCTTTTAATCCACGGCCCAACCGGTGTGGGGAAGACGCATCTCCTACAGGCAATCGGCAACGAAGTGCTAGTAAAAACCGTCAATGCAAAGATCCTTTATGTTTCGGCCGAAAGGTTTACCAACGACTATATTGAATCTTTGAATAACAAAACCCAACAGGCTTTTAGATCCAAATACAGAAGCGCCGATGTGCTTTTGGTCGACGATATTCAATTTTTCGCCGGTAAAGAAAGTACTCAGGATGAATTTTTCTATACCTTTGATGAACTTCATCTTTCGGGCAAACAAATAGTTCTGGCATCCGACCGCCATCCCAAAGAAATTGCCAGGCTTAAGGACAGATTAGTTTCTAGGTTTTTGGGCGGTATGGCGTGCGGGATAACTTTTCCTGATTTAGAGATGAAAACGGCAATACTTACCTCCAAATCTAAGGAGAAGGGAATTTCTTTGGACTCTTCAATCATCCATTATCTGGCCGAACGCTGCCGGGGAGGTGCAAGAGAGCTTGAGGGTTCTCTTGTTTCCGTTTTAGCACTTTCCAAACTTTCGGGCGGCAGGGTTGACCTTGAAGAAGTAAGGGCGGCTATCGGCCGAGATACCAACCTTAATTCCCCCATCGTAACTCCCGGGAAAATTATGGATATCGTTTCCCGGCATTTTAAGGTTTCAAGCGATGATTTGTGCGGTCCCTCCCGAAAATCCCGGCTTGTTGAGGCAAGACAAACTTTAATGTATCTCCTTAGAAAGCAACTGGGTTTGCCTTTGTCGACAATTGGTGACATTTTGGGCGGCAGGGATCATTCCACTATTATCCATGGGATCGAAAGGGTTGAAAATCTTTGCCTCAACCAAATTAAAAACGATGAAATTTTAAGACTAACAACTGCGATTTCTTCCAACTAATTTACTAATAATTTATCCACTAATTTTAATGGCTTGTCCACAATTTAATTTTTTTATTAACTATTTTGGGCCGGTTTTAAACATATGAAATACACAACAATTTGCCTTTGGCAAATGGCTGTCTTTCAACATAACAACCCTTTTATAATTACTACTACTTATTTGAATAGTAATTAAAGTATTTAATTTTTCTTTTAGAATTGGGGATAACTGGTAGACATAAGTGAGGATTGAGATTATAATCACAATTAACTGGTAGAGCTTGCGATCTTCTTTTTAATCTGTCCCCACATAAATGAAGTTCACGGTTTCACAAAAAGACATGTCTCTCGCCCTGCTCCTTGCGGGCAAATCTCTCCTAGTGAAGGCAAATTTACCAATTCTTTCCAATCTCCTGATAAGTGCAACAAAAAGTAAAATAGAGGTCCTTTCGACGAATTTGGAAACAGCGACGAAGGTCACGATAGCGGGAGAGGTGGAAGCCGAGGGGAAAGTAACCCTTTCGGGGAAGATGCTTCAGGAATTTATTTCCCAATTGCCGCAAGAGGGGGATGTGGTTTTTGAAAAATTAGGGGAAGAGGTGCAGATTTTAACAAAAGGATACGAGGCAAGGTTTGCAACCATCGCGGCAGAGGAATTCCCGGCGATACCCAAAATTGAGGGGGGGCACAAAATAAAAATAGGGGCCGATGTTTTTTCGAAAGCCGCAGCACGTGTCGCTTTTGCGGCCGCACAGGACGAAGGAAGGCCAATTTTGACCGGAGTTTTGTGTGAATTTAGCGGAGGGAAAGTGGCAATGGTGGCAACGGACGGGTACAGGTTGAGCTTTGATGAAGTTAAGGTTTTGGAGGCGCCCCCTTTGGGTATCAAGATTGTGGTACCGGCAAGGGCAATTTTGGAAGCTGCCAAAATTGGTGGTGAACTTGGGGGTGAAGGAGCCAAAGAAGGAGTAATCGATATTGTGGTGGCGGAAGGGTTGAATCAAATAAGTTTTAAGATGGGGGAAGTTGAGTTTACATCGAGGCTTATTGAGGGAGAATTCCCCAACTGGCAAAAAGTAATACCGGCCAGTTTTGTGAGCCATGCAAGGGTGAATAAAGAAGAGTTTATTAAGGTGGTTCGTATTGCCTCAATTTTTGCAAGAGATTCCGGAAGCATTTTGCGCTTAAAATTTGAAGCCATGCCTGCCGGCAGGCAGGCGGGGAATCCGCCAGCCGGCGGAGGCGCCAAAGCCCAATCACTTAATGTTTCAGCGGGGGCGGCCCAGGTTGGTTCCGGAAATGGGCAAATAGGGATTGAACTTTCCGGTGCCGGCGGAGAAATAGCTTTTAATTACCGTTATTTGCTGGAAGCCTTGGGGGTTATTGAAGACGAGGAAGTTAATTTTGAGATGGTTGAAAGTTTAAACCCCGGGAAATTAACCGGAGTTTTGCCAGAAGAAAAGTTTTTCCACATCATCA
Organism: Candidatus Curtissbacteria bacterium; assembly: GCA_030647775.1. GTDB lineage: Bacteria > Patescibacteriota > Microgenomatia > Curtissbacterales > GWA2-41-24 > JACPKK01. Next base: position 30,406 of record JAUSJC010000010.1, on the reverse strand, counting down.
TGCCGGTTAGACTCCAGAGCTAAAGCTCTGGAATTTCCAATTTCTAATTTCCAATATCCAATTATTTGAAATTTGACATTTGAAATTGGTATTTATTCCCCTATACTAGGGGTGTGTTCACCTCTATTGATAAATTAATCAGAAATCTACCGCGCCATTCAAAAACGAGTGAGGCAATGTTCGCACTTTTTGTAAGGAGAGCTTTTGGTGATGTGCTTTTGGCGACTCCCGATTTGCCGAAAGAGGCAATAGAGAGCGCCAAGGCAACCAGTTTCAAAAATGGGGAGTTAACCGTAAAGGTGCAGGGACTGGCGCGGACAGAACTTTTAATGCGCGCTGGCGGGCTGATAAAGGACATTAATAAAGCCCTCGGGGGGAGAGTTGTTTTTAAAATAAAGTTTAGGAATTATTAGTTATTTGTTGGTTGAGTTGTCTGCGCTGGCAAATAAATAGTAATTGGTAGTTTACCTGCTTTTGGATAGATTGCTTCGCCCTTAAATACCAAAATCGGCTGGAGAAAACCGGATCTACTATCATCAAAGTAGGCTAGCTGGGCGTCTGTTAAAGTTGCCGACTGCATTGCTTCCGTGCTTTTCGGGTCGGGGATTCCTGGTTCGAAATTGACAATTGTTCCTTCCCCTTGTTCTAATTTACTTTTTGCTTGATCGATTGTAATAATTGGTTTCTGTGTTGGTTTTTCGGTAAGCGGGATTGGGTATTGGTAGACAACTTTGGTTGGCGATTGGAAATTATCAAGCCAGACGCTAACAGGTGCGTCGTTTGCAAATTGGTAGTAAATCCTATTGTTCCCCAGGGTGGCAGAAAAATTAACCTGAAAAAGTTTTGCCTTGGACAGGTCAGCTACCAGATTTATGTATTTACCCTCTGAAGATATGAACGGGAGAACTGTCGATGGGGATAGGCCCGGAGCAAGCAAGTTATGGTTTCTTAAAAAACTGTTGGCTAAAATAGCCGCTTGTTCCTTTGAGGTAATGGTTGGCAGCGGCGGCTGGCCGATGTCTGGCTTGCCATGTGTGGGAGAAGCAGTGTACTGTACGAGTCCGTTTTCGAGAGTAATACTTAATCTTTCACTGCCGCCGGGGTTTTCCCAAGTCATGGTGGTATTCCCTTGTGCGTCATTGGTTGTTTCTGGCTGATTTTGAAACGAAAAAGTTGCGGCAACTTGATTTGCAAATTTGCCATCAAGCGTGTAGTTCACTTTGTAGACGTTAACCTTATCCGGAAGGCTGGGGTCTTTAAACTGAAAAGAAATGTTGGCGATTTTCGGTTTGGCAACATCCGGCGGCAGAACGATAGTCGGCCCGGGGATAACTACCGGAGGAGTCTCTTTATTGGAGGACTGGTATCTTAAAAATATTAGAATGGTCAGGCCAATGAGAAGCAGAATAGTGGCCAAGGTAGCCAGAATCTTTTTAGGTGTTGGCGAAAAATCTGATAATTTCATTTAGACCCCATCTTGAATATAGTAACGGATTTGTCCCCGGTTTTTGGGAATTTCGTCATGTAGTAAATTCCAAAGGAAATCCATATCCTCCGTGCTATGTCTAACGCATCCCTGACTGCCTGTGTCTTCCAGGGTATGGGTGGCATCTACTCCGTGGAGGCCGAACTGCCCACTTTTGCCTCCCCAGTTACACTGCTCGTCTCTATTTGGTCCGCACTCGATATAGGGTACCGGACCACCACACTCCTTATTGTTTGGGTCAGGGTTAGTGCAGCCTGTTCCGCTGGGAGGGACGTCCAGAATTAAAAATTTACCTCCCGGAATACCGGGATCATTTGGGTTTACACCGGTAAATGTCCAATACTCTCTGCCGACTTTTTGAGGCAGGGGGGTAGGGTGTCCCCAGCGCTGAAGATATCCGGGTTCCCCGGGTTTTATTATTGTATCTTCAATCCCGCCAGGAATTCCCGGGTTAACCTTCATCGGATTTACAGCAAAGGTTTTGACGAGCTGGCTTTTACCTTTGTCGCCGGGGACGCCTTGATATAGGTATTCTTTTTTGTTTAGCCTATCCAAGAGAAACCAGTATGGCGATCCTTTGAAGTTGGGGTCGCGGGTGACATAGGCGGGGTTGCAGGGAATTGATGGCGTATCGCAGTTTGGCGGAGTGATAGTCTGGGGAATATTTGGAGGGGCCAAACCAATGCCGCGAAATTCCCAATGAAGATGGGTAGCGGTTGAGTTTCCATTATTACCCATTATCCCCAATTTTGAATTAGGGGTAATCGGGGCTCCTTGAGACACGTCGATTGAGCTTAGATGACCGTAGAGGATGCTGAAAGATTTTGCGCTGTCGGCGACTTCTACATAATTTCCATACCCACTGTTGCAACTGTTATTTTTCGAACAGAAAAAGATGGTTTTGACAAGGCCGTTAATTGTGGAAAAGACTGGGGGGGAAGCGACGTTAGCTATATCCATTGCCTCTGCTTTTGACCCGTCAAAAATGTTCTTATGAGAGGCTGACCCTTGGGGTCCTTGGGTGACTAATCCATCAGTCGGCCAGTTGCCGATTGACGCGCCGGGAGGCGGGACAGTAACAGCCCCCTCATTTGTTGAATTGAAAAAGCTGGTGGCGGTGATGGTGCCAACGAGAATTCCGCCAATACCAACCGCACCGATTCCGATTGCAAGAGGGGCAAAGACGGCACCGGCGGGGATGGAAAGACTGCCGAGGCTCATGACAAAGTTAGCGGAACCACCGAGAACTCCTAGTGCGCCGCTTAAAACGGAGCCGGCGCCGGAAACAATAGCCGAGCCGAGGGAATTGATCGCCAGCCCTACCGAAGAAGCGGCGCTTCCCAAGCCGGAGAAAACCGAGCCGACGAAATTAGCTACGGGTACGGCCCAGTTACTAACTATCCAGCCGACGCCGGCGCCAATAATTGCACCGATGATGGCCCCGGGTAGGCCAAAACCTAGAACGGCTCCAATTACCGCACCGGTTGCCGCGCCGGCGGCGATAGCCGCCAGCTTTGCAAGTAATTTTAAGAGCATTAGAAGCAGAAGCATTCCCAGACCGATTGCGCCGGCAATAATCTTTGCGGCATGTTTTTTCAAAAATGGCAGGGCTTGGGCGGCAAGCATGGCCCAGCCGGCGGGGTTGGAAGCCCCAAAGGCAAGTTTGCCGGCCATAACTACTCCTTTTGCCCCTTTTCCGAACCCAATAGCGCTTTTTAAACCGGAAGTCAGGCCCCGGGTGCCGGAGACAACATTACCAAACGAAAAGCTGCCGGATCCTCGAGAAAGCGCGCCGATACCTCCAGAAACAAGGACGCGGTCATTTAAAATACTTTGGGGTACAAAAATACCGGGGTAGCGGTTTAAATAGGCAAAGATCGAACGCCAGGCGGTTTGGGAAGCCCTGTTGAGCCCGCCCGGGAACCCCTGAAAGTGGTTAGCGTATTTTGCCATCTCACCTGATTTTTTCGAGGGAAAACTTTTAGCCTTTTTGAAAAAACTAAATTCCCGCAGCCTTGGATTTCTCTGGGCCTCCCCCATCTTTTGGCCGTCATGGGCAGTCAGCGCTAGAATGGCTTTTTCCTGATTTTTTGTGCTTGAGGCAAGTCTCAGCCCCATGCTTTGGCCCTCGAGGCTTCGGGTTTTAAAAGTATTTGAGGTAGGTTCGGCAAAACCCAAACCGAATTTGTCGGCCTGGTTCCCGTTGAGAGGTTTGAGCCCCAGTTCTGCCCCAATGTCCGAAGCAAGTTCTTTTAGATTGACGTTCCCGATTTGGGTATCGCCAAGCTGCGAGATGGTTTGGTCGTGGGCTTTGTTTTTGATTTCCTGAAACTTTTCTAGTGATGGGAGATTTTCCTCCGTGACACTGGCAAGCTCCGTATTTAAATTTTTTCTGCCTCTTTCCAAATAAGTTTCGACACTTGATATTAGCTGGTCGAGTTCTTGGGGGGGCATGAGAGGATCCTCGGATTCAACTACCGATTCGACTTCGTCTCTGATGATTGCGGTTGTTTCGGAGTTTGGCTTTTGGAGGCTGGCAATCTGGGCAATATTGGCAAGCACGGCTTCTTCTTCCAATCCTTTTTGATTTTCGGCAACAACTTCCGCCGCCGGTTCCTGCATTTTTTCATAGACTTGGTCTGCCGCTTTTCCTCCGGATATTCCTTCTTGGCTGATGACGCTTTGAGTGAGAGCATCGGTAACTACTTGCTGCAATTGTGCCGTGGACTGGATTTTGCCGACATTTTCAAGTGATTGGTGTACTGTTTGGGTAACAAGATTTGATGATACTTGTGGTGAAGGCGGATTTTCTATACCGACGGCGGAAAGGATTGCGGGGATTTTTGGGCTAAGGCTGGATGAAAATTGCCGGCTAAATTCCCGGCGGTGTCTTTTTAACTCCGGCTCGATGACTTCGATTTCGGCCAAGACGGCAAGGCCGCCGGGTTTGTTTTTTGGTGGCGCAGATACAGGCATGGGTTAATACCAATATAACATTTGACGAACGACCTGCCTGCCGGCAAGGCAGGCGAACGACTAACGACGAAGGGTTAATGTTTGCGTTAGTCTTTAGTCGATTAGCGTTTAGCGATTTTAAAATTGCTTTTGGAGTTCTTGGGCTTTGGCCATCTCCTGGAGTTCCTTTGGATTAGTGGTTACGAGGGCATGCTCATCGTCTGAAGCCACAATCCTGATGGCAACATGGTTGGGGCCGGCAAAAAAGATGCCTTCCCCAATATCGGCAGAAAGGAGAAGATGCTTTTCGCCCTCGGAAAGGTAAAAAGTATCGGCGACCTGGTCGATGGCCGCCGGGGATTGTTTAAGAAGAATCTGGATACTTGAGTTGGTAACGATAGCGCGGCCGTAGTCGGTGGTTAGAAAATCTTCGACATCCTGGGTGATTGTCGTTAAGCCAAGGTAATACTTTCTGGCGCGTTTGGCGATGCCGTACATAAATGAAGCGCTGTCCGGATACTGCATTAAGTACCAGGCCTCGTCGACTATTAGAAGCCGTTTCCTGATATCATTTTTGACCTTGGTCCAGATGAAATCCAAAATTAAGTACATAGCAATGGGGCGAAGTTCGTTTTCCAGGTCTTTAATCGAAAAAACGGTGAAGGTATTTTTGATATCGATATTGCTTTGCTGGTTGAAGATGCCAACTAGTGAGCCCTTAACGAATCTTTCAATCCTGTCGGCAAGGCCCTTGGCGGTTGACTCTTCCATACCAATTAAAACTTTATAGAGGTCTTCCATCAAAGGCGGTTCGTTTTGCTGGGTAGCCGGATCGGGGGTGATGCCTTTGGCTTTATAGGTGGCAACCAGCGCACGGTCAAGGAGGGCATCTTCCGAAGGGGTAAGATTGCCCATGATTATTTTAAAAAGCCCGTGGAGGGAAAGGATTTTTAAGCCCAGTTCGTTTTCGCCTTCTTCATAGATTCCGGAAAGGTCGAAAGGGTTGATTTTGGCTTCAGATGAGAAGTTAAAGCTGATTAACTCGCCGCCGATTGCCTGGCAAAGGGTTTTATATTCTTCTTCGGGGTCGATGACAATGACTTCGGTGCCAAACATGAGGGAACGGAGGGCTTCGAGTTTAACCAGATAAGATTTGCCGGCGCCGGATTTGGCAAAGATTACGGAATTGGCGTTTTCCTGGCTAAAACGGTCGAAAATTACCAATGAGCCGTTATGCTCATTGATGCCGTACATGATGCCGGAATTGGAGGTTAGCGATGAGGAGACAAAAGGGAAAGTTGTGGCCAGGGAAGTGGTATCCATATTCCTGGTGATATAAATGTGGTCGGTACCTTGCGGGAGGGTGGTTTTAAAAGCATCTTCCTGCTGCAGTGAGGCGTGTTTTGGGACAAGAAGCAGGGAGCCAAGCGTTGATTCGACTTGCTTGGTGACTTCATCGAGTTCTTCTTTGGATTGTGCCGGGACAGTGACATAAAGGCCAAACTGAAAGAACCTTTCGGCGCCTTTGACCAGTTCTTCCTGAAGCATCTGGGCATCTTCTAGCGCAGCCTGGACAGCCGGGTCGATTAGGTGCCCGTGCTGGATATCGGTAGCAATGGTTGCCTCCATTTCGGTCATTTTGCGCTTTAAGTCGTCAAGGACGCCTTTGGCCTCGACCGGATAAGAGTAGAGAGCAATTTCCAATGTGTGCTCAAAGTTAATTAAGGGGGAGAGCCAGTTTGCCTCGACAAACCGGGGGTAGCCGATGACAAAAAGGGTGCGGTAATAATAGGCGCCGATTTTAATGAAATCGAAATCAACTTCTATGGCCGGAGGGGCGATGATATCCTGGACTGAAACCGATCCGGTTGCCAGCGTTTGGGCCCAGCCGCTTTCCTGATCGGAAAGATTGGCGGCGGCTTGCGGTTTTTTACCAAAGATATCAGGGAAAAACTTCATTGGTTGTTACCTCCAGTTTCCTGAATTGGGTTAGGGTTTGGGGCCACGGCTTGCGGCTCGGCTTGGGTCGGTGCAGCGGTGACATATTGTGCCGGCTGGGGTACAGGTGGAGCCTGCGTCGGAGGCGGCCCGCCTTGAGCCGAGGCTGACCCGCCTAGCTCGCCTCGCGTCGAAGCGGGCGTCGAGGCTGGCGGTACGGGTCGCAGATTTGTTTCCTGCTGAGTTACTATTTCACCTGCTTGCGGTCTATTAATATTGGTAAGTTCCTGTTCGACAGCCGGCCCTGATGCCGGCGTGGGGTTGGCGATTGCCGGTTCTACCAGCGGGGTAGTGTACGAGGCGGCATCCAAAATAACCCTTTGAGTGCCGGTTGGGGCCGGGTTATAAATATCATAAAAAAGTTCGATCAATTCCTGCGACATGAGCTGGCGGGTATTAATACCAAGCCTGGCGGTTTGTTTGATAACATGGTCGCGCTTCGGGGAAAGAGCGCTTTTGGCAGTTTGGATAAGCTGGGCCTTACTCTTTGGGTTTTGGCTATTTTTGCCGAAGCCTTTAAACTCGGGCCCAAGCGGGGAATAATTAATGATTAAATAGAACCTTTTATCCAAAACTGTTTTTTGCTGGACGGTTGCCTGAATAAACTCCTGATATTTTTGGATTTGCCTTTTAAGATCAGGGTTAGGCTGAATGCGCTGGGCTTCCTCAAGGCTTTGGAAGTAAGAGGTAATGTCGGCTTTTTTACTTCTAATTAATACTTCAAGCGGGAAAGTGAGCGAATTCAAAAAGGCGCCGAAAGCATAGATTGTAGCGTCTTGTTCGGCTTCAGAAAGAAGGTCGAAATTGATGGCAGTTGTCGACATGACCATGGCCACCCAGCCGGTTTTTAAAATGACCAAGTCTTCGGTGATATCTTCGACATCAAGGTGCTGTTGGGTTGAAGCTTTAGTTTTAGGAGTTTGTGACATGATTTTCATCCTTTGGCTTTAATCTCCAGTGGTACCACAATGTTGCCGATAAGATTAATGGTGATTGGTTCAAAACGGGCGTTTGTGTGCTCAATTTCCAAAGAATAAACGCCGCTTATAAGAGGAGTTGTTGAAAGAAACTGGCCAAGCTTATTGGTTTTTAAGGCGCGAACCGGTATGCCGCTTTGGTCGCGGACAGTAATGATTGCGCCTTCAAGAGGAATACCGGCGGCATCGGAAACCAAGCCGGAGAGAACATTGGGGGTGTTTGTTAAAGGGATAATACGGGCCCTTTCTAAAATAGAAGCAGATTTGGTGCCGTCAACCTTTTGGCCCCGAATGGTCATTTGCGAATCTGCACGTTCGGATTCTTCCTGTTTTAGCGTGGCGTTTTGGGCAGTGAAGTGAGCTGTTTGCGGTCTGGGAACAAATTGATTTTGTTTCGGCGGCCTTGGCGCCTGGTGAGCGGACGCGCGTTGCGGTTCAACTTCGATTTTCGGTGTTTGCACCGGGGTTTCTTGGGCTTGGGGTATAGGCTGGAGTGCCGGTTCATTAAATTGGAAGCGTTTTTTCAATTCTTCGGAGACTTCGAATCTTGCTTCGCCGCGCACCGGCAGATTGGCAAGATTGAAATTCTTCGGCGGGGCAAAATGGAGTTTTCGCGTGCGGCTTTTGGTAAGACCGTGCAGAAGCCTGACATGTTTGCCGGGGATAGGAATGATGTTTTCAATAGAAAAGTTGGTGTTTGAAGCCAGCTGAAGCGTGGGGGAAACGAGAATTTGTTTTTCGGCGAGCCTTTTTTCCAGGCCGGGCAGGGCATACGGTTTAGCGTGGGGGCTGATTCTAACGGCGGTTGCCGGTTTTCCAAGCGGAGTTATTTGGGGTAAGGCTTGGGGCATAATTCCCTGGAACCGTTCTTCCAAGATCGGTTCGGTAGTTTGGACGAACGCCTGTTTGGTCTTGGGGCCGGCAGTTGTCCAAAGGATTGAAGGGGGAAGTTTGCCCTCCTTCGCTAAAGCTTCGGAGGGCAAGCCCTGCACCGGAGGAACGAGGCCGAGCTTTTCGATGGCCTGCTGTTCTCTAACATCCAGAGGCGAAACTGTGGATTTGGGGAGTGATCTCAAGTACTGGGAAAGCCTTTGGCGGTCCTGAAAGGTAATGGGTTGGGGGGGCTCATTGGGGTGTTTGGGCTGGTTTATGATGATATTTAAAAACTGCGGGATTTTGGCTTCTTTAACCCAAACCCTTTGGGTTGGTGAAAGGATGGCCCTCGTGAAGGCAACGACCCATTTATCAAAAGGGCGTCCCTGGACCGGGACAAGAGCGGCAAACAGGCCGAGGCCGGCGAAGAAGATGGAAAATGGAAAGCGGATGATGGTTGGGCCCGGGGAAAAGAAAATAAGGGCGGCAACAGACATTGGAATGGAAAGAGCGACAAATTGGCGGATGGTAAGGTTGCCAAAAAGCTTAAATTCGAAAGAGGCGATATGCTGCGGGACAGGGTGTTGGTTCATTAGGCTGTTAGGTTTTTTGGATTTTGGGATATTAGGTTAGATTTTCTTCTAAACGAAATTAGGCTGTTGGTTTGTTTGCAAAAATCTTCGTATTCCAAACGTAATGCTTCGGATTCTTCTGATAATTCTGGATAAACGTCACGCATAATCATCAACTGACTTTGAACTTCTGCACCGGATGACCTTGAATCTACAAAGAAGTTGATTTTTGCTGCGTCAGTGTATCTGGTTTCTCCTTCGGCAATGTTTGACTCACAGGAGACTGCAGCTCGTCTCAATTGCGATTTCAAGCTATAATCTTCGGTTTTAGGTAGCTTTTTTGTTAAAGCGTAGACCTTAATTGTTAGATCGTGAGCTTTTTGCCAAATAATAAGTTTTGTAAAATCACCCATTTTTGAAATGGCGATTAGGCTTTTAGGTCTTTGGGTTGTTTGGTTAGTCTCCCAATAACCTAATTACCTAAGTACCCAATAGCCTGGTAACTTTGTCACCAAAGTTACCATAACATATGAAACAAGAGCAGAGAAGTGGAAATATCTAGCCTCAAAATAGGCCCAGATTTTCACACTGACCATGAAAATTAATACTGATTTTTATCTTGTCTTAGTCGTTTGTCGTTTAGCTTTTAGCGTCTGACAAAATTGTCAGATTGGCTGTCAGGTTAAAGTCAAGCAACTATAGGGTAGGTGATTATAATTGGCGATAGAAAGGAAGATTGTATGTCGGAAGCAAGTTTTGGATATAATATGAATATGCCAGAAGAAACCCCAGGAAGAGACGAGGAACAAAAAAGAGAGCAGCGCCGTTTGGATAACGAGAAGAAAAGGAGAACAGATGAGGGCAAAAAGGAGGCCGATAAAAAGGGAGCCAAAAAATCTCCTAGGCAAAGCGAAGAAGAAAAAAGTCGACAGGGGGGAGAATCCAAACCGGCAACTTATAAGTCGGACGAAAAGCCAACCCCAAACAAACAACCAGTAAAATTACCGTTTAAAGATGCAAAAGCGGCTGCAGAAATTCTAGCAGAGTTGAGGGATGGCGATGGGCAAGTTGCGGTTCCTTACGAGAAATTTAAGCGGCTTAAGGACATTCTTTTGGAAAGGGGATATATGCTTGAAGAAGTCGATAAGATGTCCTCTGCCGATATTGTGGTTGAAGCCCAGGGGGTTATGCGTGAAGAGGATGTGGATATTGCCGAACCAGCGAATGAGGATTTCGAAGCCCGTGCCGGAACAAAAGAAAGAAAAGTTGAAGAGGACTTAGCCCGTTTGAAGATCGAGAAAGCCAGAGATCTTGAAGAAGAGACTTTGACAAGGGAGAAAGTTGGGAAAAGAGTTGTGGTTGGTGCCGTCGAGGCGGAAGAGATACATAGGGGAAGAAAAGTAGCGAAGGAGGAAGATACCACCGGAGAAAGGCCGAAGATTGTCGGAACGTATCCTCATCTATGGAATATGCCCAGGGAGCTTGCGGAGGCGGCCTTGACAGCGCAAGGGGTCAATGTAAAACTTCCCGATACGTGGGACAGGGATGATCCAGTCAAAAAGATGGATTTATTAAACAGTCGCGGAATATCCAACACGACCGCTTTTCCTGCAGGTGAGGTTGATCCTGATTTTAAATTGAGATTTATTGATCCTAATACAAACGCTGAAGTTTACGAAACAGAAGGTGGAAAATATGTTGCTGTCAATTATCCACTTTATAAAAGCGAAGATGTTGTTGGTGACATCAATAGATTTTTTAAGGGGGCAGGGGTCGATAAGCGTTTGGAGACACCGGATATTTGGGGTGGGATGGGCAGGAATGAGCGGTTAGCTTGGGCGGAGGAGAATGGTATGCGGATTGTTCCAGCAATTGCCGGAGGGGGTACAGTATTCGGTGCAACAACAGCTGCTTTGGGTCCAGACCAAGTTGAAGAGCTTCATAGGAGGCTTGGAATATTAGATGATATGGAGATGCGTGGAGCGTTAGGCTCGAGCGATGATAGGCCTGAAATATTTCGGAAATTTGAAGATTTTTATTCAGATTATGAGAAGCGTTTGGGAGACATGATGGAGATGAGACGTATGGACTATGAAAGCTACAGGGACTCCTTGGTTGATTACAACCTTTTACAGCTAGAGACATTGAAATCCATACAAAGGATAATGGCTGACACTGTTGCATTTGATGCTGAGTTTGGAGTTGCTAAAGGGAGAATTATGGCTCGTTTAGTCAAGCTGGGTTCTACGGAGAAGATAATACAGGAATTACTCGTTAAGACTTCACTTATTGGGCCCCTGACGATAATTCAGGTGGATGCTGTTGATGCACGGAGGGAGGTTCTCGATTTCCAATTTATCGAAGCAAGAAGGCTAGCTACGGTTGGAGGTGACGGGTACCGTTTTGTAAAGAACTTGGGGAATGCTATTGAAACTCATGAGATTTTAGCAAAAGGGACCCCGAGACAAGCAATTTTGGACAGCATTGTACCCAAAGCTAGAAGAGATGATCTTAAAAAGTTATCCAAAGAGATGGATGAGGCCCTTCGAGGGAGGGCTCAGGCTTTGGGGCCGGGGGTAAGGGCGCGTCTTTTTAACCCTCTTGACATCAAAATTAAAGAGTTGGAGGGGTCTCTTAGTATCGGTAATATTCATCTGCCTGATTTTGACTATCAGCTTTATGAGTACGCAAAAAGCCGTCCAGCTGTGGCGGGGGCTGAAGGGCTTCTGGAATGGAGAGCCTCGACGACTTTTGAGGGTGTCAGATTGAATATTGTTAGAGAGTCAGAATACGGTATCCCAAAAGACTGGCAAGACTCAATGAAGAATGTGCAAAACAATTTCAGGCGGTTGGAATCGGGTAATTCGACGCAGGAAGAAGTTAGTCGGGTGAGACAAGTAATCACCCAAATTTCTGACGCGATACCCGTTGAAACTTTAACAGGAAAGGAAAAGAAGGAGGCGATGGAGCTGAAAATGAAAATAGATGAATTAAGAGACGCGGTTATTGCGATTTATTCTCTGCGCCTGACTATGGAGGGGCACGCGATGGATCCGGATAAAGTGCTTGAAGCGATTGCTGGCAATAACTTATGGAAGGATGATACTTTTAAAATCTTTTTCGACAGGTTTTTTCAAGATCATAACGGGGATGATTTCGTTTCCCGAATTCAGAAAAAAGATGCCGCTGGTAATCCTATTGTTGATGCCAGTGGAAATCCGGTTTACGAGACGGAAAAGTTTAACTTACTGGATGTTGCGATGAAGGTTTATTTTGAGCGGTTTTCAAAGGAAAGGGCACAGATGAATCTTGTCGAAGGCCTGACTTTAGTAGATATAACTACAGATTTTGTTACCGTGCCGGAAGAGATTAAGAACCTTTTTGATAAATCGGCAGTAGTCGATCGTGGTGAACTTAATCGATTAAGGGATGAGATAAAGGGTTATGTAAAGAAAAAAATTGGGGTTGGCGCCAGCGATGATGCAATAAATGAATACTGGGCTAAACCTAGCAATGCGGAAAAAGTTGTTTTGGATTGGTATCGAGAGACTACTTTACTGGGTGCTCACGGTTATAAGGAAACAGACCCTGATTATCATTATTTAAGGACGAGAAAGAAAGACCTGCTTGATGCGCTTAAAACCAGATTGGGTGGAATGGGCTTATCGGGTGATAAGATTGACGAATTTCTTCAGGCGGGGCTTTTGGATCAGGTTATTAATAACGGTTACAACGTAACTTGGACATTGGGAGGGTTTTCCGATTATGACGGCATAAGGATATGGGATAGAGACAAAAAAAAGGGAGAATGGTTTAAGGATGATAATGGCAGGAGCAGAAAAAAGCTTGGGGCTTTTGTTTTTAACAATTATTCGGATGTTTGGTTTGGCAGGATGGTAGACCATTATGGTGAATTTTTACAAAATGAGGTAAGAGGCAGGCCAAGGGACGCCAACTACATATTAACGAAACATATGCTTGGCAGAAGGCGCGGAATACTGGGCAATAACCGCTTACTTATTAAACTTATCAATGACAAGCTGCGAATGGATGATGATGTTGATGCTGGTATTGCAAACAAGCTGGTTGTTGCAAGGCCTGGTATCCCCAGTAGACGTTTTGCGAATGTAGTTGCAGACAGGATGAAGAATATCGATAACGGGCGTAAGCTCGACATTGGAAAGTGGAATGGCGGTAAAAGCTTAGATAATAACTGGGAGGGTGGTGATTCCAATGATAGGGGTTGGGTAAGGGGAGTTGCACTCGAGGAGTTAGTAGATGACGGGGAGTTAACTTTTCAAAATATTAGCTGGAGCGAGGTTTTTAGTAATGAGAAAACAAATATTATTAAATACAATATGGGAGACTGGTGGACAGACAGAAAAGAAACGAAGAAGTATTTCGCGGCAGACGCTTGCCAGACGTATTTAAACAGTCCCGATACCAAAACTTTTATGGGCATTAATAACCGTAAGATGTTCTATTCAACCCGTGAGATAAGAATGCATCCGTGGATGAAGTTACTGGTTCCAATGCATCAGGAGATGGGCAAGCATTGGAAAGACTGGTGGGGACGTGAATATAATATGCCTTCGGCGGAAATTGAACAGATACTTGATGTGTCTGCCGCTACAAACCGGTTAGACCACAAGGACGCGGAGAGAATGAAAGAGAAATATTTAAAGCTTGCTGGGATTCCCGGTATAGTACCGATCAGGACTTTGAAGGAATATCTGGAAATGATCCGGGTGATGGGGAGTGAACTAAAAAAGCCGAGCAACTTGATGCCTTTCTTTTTAGTTTTCTTATGGGCGCTATTTAAAGGGGTCTTTAGCCAATCCAGCGCGCAGGTTTCAGGGAAATAGTCCCGGTTTTAAGAACGTTGGGTTGCTTCTACTTCTGCTTCGCTTGGTGTTGAGGTTTTATCGGTTTTACCAGTAAATCTGCCGATTCTTTGTGCCATTCCAGCCCCATATTGATAGGAGAGTGATTGCCTGACAGGGTTGATAGCGGCACCAAATGGTCTGCCAAGTGCGCCGGCTCCGGCGCCAAGAGCTGCACCGGCCATGGCTCCGCCTGCTCCGATTGCACCCTCTTTAACTCCCAATCTTTCTTTAACCATCTTTGCTGCTCCGGGTGTCATGAATAAAATACCCAAACCAATGAGACTGCCGATATTTGTAAGTCCTAATCCCCCGGAAAGGAGAGGGAATTGCCCCACGTTACCAGAACTAAACTGGCTGCCAGCTGTGCCTCCGAGTGATGCTATACCGCTTAACATCCCTGCCAAAATAAACATTAAGGCAACTGTCGGGAAAACGGCGACGTTGGCTCCTACTTGTTTGAACCATTCTTTAGCGCCGTTATTGCCGGGCAGGGCATGGAAAAGTAATATAAAAGGAGCAAATATAGTCAGTATGATGATACTTATGTAGGACATCAAAAGCATTATAAAGATTCGGAACATCACAAAGAGCATGGCAATTCCTGCTATGACCCCAAAAATTGATCCTCCGAGAACCCCGATTATTTTAGTTAACCAATTATTATCAAATACATTTTTAATAATGCCGGAAACGGCTTCAAATACCGCACCAAAAATGTCTTTTTGTGAACCCATGACAACGCTAAAGACATTTGAGTTGGTTACTTTTTCTGCATTGGCGGTTGTAAGGCCAGCAGCACCTAAAGCGTTAATTGTAACGTTTAAGAGGACGAACATTAAATCAATCATCAACCCGACGATAGCGTAGCTGAAGGTGACAAGGATGAGGGCGACAACAATTCTTGGCAGTGAATCTTGGATGGTGGCGACGGCCTGCGGAGAAATTTTAGAGCGAAACATAATCATAAAACCGATGACGATAAAGACAAGGACGAAGCCGACGTAAGAGAAATTCCTGAAAGCGGCCCAGACATCTTGAACCGGTGATAGTGCGTTAAAACCGATTCCGGCAGATGTTTGGGCATAAGCTGGTTGGACAGGGTTAAATTTTTGAATTTGTTGTGCAAAATATTGGACTCCGGAGACGGGAGGAATGGAATAAAGGCTGGCAATAAGTTTTCCGGAAGCCGTGAGCGCTCCGGCGTCTGCGGTGATGCTGTTTGTTGCCGGGTGGAGTTGAGATTGGCCGGTTAATAGAGTACTTAAGCTATCGACTGTGCCGGCAATTTGGTTGAGATTAAAAATTTTATCATCAAAAGCACCGCTTTCAATGGCGCATTGGTTAATAGCGTCAATGGTGTTATTTTTGAGATCTGCAGACGGGGTGCATTTCGATGTTTGAGCTTGAGCGAGAGGAGTAAATGCGATTGTCAGGAACAAAAAGATAAAAAGAATTGAAGATATTTTTATAAGGACAGTTTTCATTGCAGACCGATTAGGTTTTTAGGTTAGTGGGTGATTAGGTAGGTGCTCTCTTCCTAATAGCCTAATGTCCCAACAGCCCAATAACCCGACAGCTAATTCCATATTAGGGGGAAAGTTGGCTGGCGTCAAATTAGGCGCAAACGAGGGATTCTTTGGCAAATTCTTCTTTTGTCAATCCACAGCCAGGGCAAGTATTGCCAACAGGGCCCGTTGCTTCGTAGTTGCATTTAGGACACGTAAACCATTTGCCAAATTCGGCGACAGACCAGGAAGAGTAATTTTGTGAGTCCGAGCCGCTTTGAATACCGCAGCCGGCGGCGACAACGCGAACCGGTAGTATTCCGTAATGAGAAATAATCTGATCCGTGTTTTGCATTGGTACGGTATTTGGCCAAACATCCGCAAAGTTTAATAGGGTGTTATAGACTTTTTGGATTTCTGCCAACGGTGAGCCATTTATAAGACAGTTTATGTAGGTTGTAAATAAAAACCCGCACGTTTCGAGCAGCATTTGATATTCTTTTTGCGTCATCACTTTTTCTTGTGGGCAAAAGATTTTCTGGATTTGGTCCAAAGACTGATAGGTGATTAGCGGATTTGCCAAAAATTCGGCGTCGGTAGGGTTTTGGGATAGGTTCAATAATGGGTCGATTGATCGGGCAGATTGATAAAATTCTTCGTAAGAAAGTTTTGACGTATAGCGGGACATAGTAATTGCGCCATCATAACTTCGGGAGTAAACGTCATAAAAATTGTGCTGGTAAATTGAGCCTTTCGGGCCGCGCGGGGAGACAACGATGACTTTAATATCTGGTATCTGGTTAGGCCCTTTAGGATCGCATGGCTCTGTATATCTGGTATTTAGTATTTCTTGAACCTTAGCAAAACCTTCGGCTTCCGCCGCTTCACGGGGTATTTCTTTTGAGCCATGTTCTTGGCGGAATTTTTGGCCGCGTTTGATAATTTCTAAAAACGGTTCGTCGTGGTCTGGGTTTTGTAGCTGCCCCGAGATAAGATGATACTCAACTTTGGAAATTTCGACGGTGAAACGTTCGCCAAGCATTGTTTGGAGGTTGTGTGTGGTTCGAAGATCTAGCTGATCGGAGCGTCTTTGGAATTCTTGGGGAGAAAGATATGGCCTTTGGGATGCGAGGGTTTGATAATCCTGGCGGTCAAAGCGGATGTTATAGCCAAGCTGTGCTTCGGGGATCGGCGATCCTTCGAATGGTGGTATATGTCTATCTAAAACTGCGGTTCGCTCGGCCATCAAAAAACCTCCTCGCCTCGAGAAGGTTTGCCAAAGCATGTCCTTAACACGAGGACTGATTTTTACTTCTTAAGCCTTCGACCCGACTATGACGGTTGCGGTACAGTGTCTGAATTCCCTCCTTCACGTAAAGTTACGGAAGGGCGAGTCACAGACTTCGGAGCTTAAGAATGTAGATTTAGATTAACATTGGGAGATACCGGGAGCAAGATGGTGAAATCGGTATTTATCCTTTCACAACAAGTGTCATTCTCGCCCTTCAATTGTCATTCCCGCGAAAGCGGGAATCCATTTCAGGGTAAACTGCGAGAATCTGATCCTCAATCAAGTTGAGGATGACAGTCTACTTGCTTTGAGGGATAAGTCCGTGAAATTGGCGCGTTAGTTGTCAAGGGCCTGTTCGGGAGTAACCTGGATATTTAGCTCTTCAATATCCGCGCCCTGGTCCTTTAGCCATTTGATGGCCTTTTGATAGTTTTGGTCGTACGGTTCGTTAATCAGGTTGATGTAAATATGGTCTGTTCTTTCTCCGTAGACAATCGAATAGTCGGCAGTAAGACGGGGCAGGTTTAAAATAACCTTTTCGCGGGTTTGAGAGCCCGGCGGAGGGCTTTTCTTATTTAGGACCCCGAAGATTATAACCATTGAGATTAAAAGAATAATTCCAATGACAATAGCAAGCGGGAGAGCGATTCTTCTGGATTCTTGCAGGCGGTTTGTTTCGTCCATAAACTAAAATGTTGTTCCTCCAAACAATACATCTTGGGCGAATTTATAGTGTTGCGGGTACTCTGTGGGGAAGTCCACCAGATAGCTATCGCGATCCGCGACATAATTTCCAGCCATTTCCCCATAGTCCTCATTTTCCGCCGTCACCCCGTTGGCACAGAAGTGTCCGGGTTTTACGTTGGGACAGAGGAAATAACTTCTGATTACGCCTTTATCTTCGAACTCTTTGTAAGCCTCACTACTTTTGTACTGATTGAGGATTGACGGGTTGCGGTATTGAATTATATGGGCGAGTTCGTGAGTCATAATAAAAACTTGGCCGGAGAGAGTTCTTGACGGGTGGTCGAAGAAGGGGTCGCGAATCAGAAGCGTGTTTGGATCTTGCGCTAAACCAGAGCAGGTATCCGGGCATTCGGGGTCTGTGGTACCTCTGCGTAGATTGATTTTGCCCGCGGCAAAGACAAGAGTTTTCCAGACAGCTGATTTATTCGCAACCCCTGCGGTCTGGCTCATTGCCGCTTTCTCCGGAGCGGTCCAGTCTTTATCACCTGTTTTGAAGTTGAAGAGTTCATCGGCGATGGGAACCGGAGTGGTTCCCGGATTGCCCGGGTTGGGGTTGGAAACAAAAATAATTTGGCCGGGCGCAACAGAATTATAAACACTTTCTAAAACTGGCAGAAAATTTGGGTGTTCTTTACTTACGTCATCGTCATGTGTACACAAGCCTTTTGAAAAAGGCCCGCAAAAGTATTTAACCCAATCGTAAAATGAGCCATAAGGGTTTTGAGGATTGTATGGGTGTTCCTGGGCGGTAAATTTTACAAAGCAGTTTAGACTATCTTCAAAGTTGACTTTAAGGTTGGTGTTGCCGCCGGGGAAACAGCCGAATTCGCTATTGGCGCGGCCTCCTCCCGGGAGCAGGCCGCCAAAACCACCTTCTTTCCACCATATGGCGATGCAGAAAGCGGGGCTGATACCATTTGAAGCGCATTTGTCCACAACATAATCCCATCTGTTGGTGTTGTTGTCCGGCCACGAACTGTTGGCGAGTTTTTTAATTGCTTCGGGGTCTTTCGGAATAATGCTTGTGTCGCCATATTTAACATAGAAATCAAGCGTACCCGAGGCGCCTGGGGTTCCGGGCAGATTACTTGTTTTTAGATTGCACCCGCTTGTGCCATTTCCTTGCAGGGCTTTTGGTAACAGAGCAAAATTTTTGATAAATTCCTTGTTGCAATCGACCGCGCCGATAAAACGTTGTTTAATATCGCGCGAGCCATCTTCTAAGCTAGGCAAATTTTTGCCATCCGGGAATATAAAGTTTTCTGTCCCTTGGGATGTAAATAGACCGAAGATTCCCGGCCGGCCGGTTTCTTGGGCACCGGAGATAATAGCCGGATCATTTTTGTCCGAGTAAACCGTATCGTTCCAAATTGACGAAAGCCATGGAACGTAAAAGATCGGGTAAACTCTTACAGTTAAGTAGCATGTAGAAACACCACTTGGATTACCGTCCAAATCTTTACCTTCTGTGCAGTAATCCCATCCGAGAGCTTGGGCGTCCTCTGGCGTGGCGATTGTAAGCTGTCTTTCGTAGATTTTTTTAAAAGTACAATTTACAAACTTACCGTTGTCTATTTTGCGGGGAGTATCTATATTGTTGCAGCTCTCCCCGGTTACCGGGTCTTTTGTGCGCTGGGGATTTTTTCTCTTAGTAAAAACAAGGGGATTGAGTTGCGGGGGGTGGGTAGGGATAAGTACCGATAATTCCGGGAGAGAGTAAAAAGGGCCAGAACCCGGGTTATCTTTTAGTTGAAATTCCGTTGGCGCATGGCATTGTTCCCGGTAAGGTAGGAGTTCTGGTGGGAGTTCGGGGGGTAACTCTTCCTCCGATGTCTGCGCATAAACAATTTTGACAGGGTTCAGATTATTGAAGCTTCTTCTTAAGAATTTTTCTAAAGTTTTAGAAATAGCGGAATCTTTGAACGGCGAGAGGTTATTAATAACACCGGAAACGGCCTCCTTTAAAAAGTTTTTTTGCGCGGATTGGGCTGCTTTCGGGAGAATTATTTTATTTAATTCGTTGGCGGTTGCCGCAGTCCGGAAATATTCCGGAAGAACAAAATCAATCATTCGACTGTCGTTGTTTTCGTTATCAGGGCAAGTGCCTTGTTTTAATATTTGGTCATTTTCCTTATTACCGTCAACAACTCTAAATACCATAAACCCGGAATATGGTTGAGAAAAAGCTGTCGGAATTTTAGCCCAATATTTTCCCCATGTATCGGATCCGATTTTTGATGAATCTGGTATCCCAAATTGGGACACCAGATCACTAACGGTTTTGGAATTTTTGCCTTCGATATCGGTAATTTTAGTTTTGTATTCCGGAAGGTTCTCGTGATCTTTGACATAGTTGATATATTCAACCTTGAGTTCATCTGTCATAATTTTTGGCATAAGCTTTTGGCTGGGGCCAAAGAATTCATTAAATTTTTGTGAGTTTGAATTGACCAGATTTTGGTTTTGGTGATCCTGGTCTTGGAATTTGCCTTCCAGATAATCAGAGTTAGATTTGGCGAATATTGCGGAAACTTCAGCGAAATTAACAGGAATATCAAAAGTATGTGCAAGAGTTACTTGTTGTGCTTCCGAATAGCGACCGTTTGATCCAAAACCCTCGAGCTTCTTCTCAATCGGTTTCATAGTTACTTTGGTAAGTTGGGTCGTGAACAGGGGGTCACCATATGGGGCCCTTACCGGGTCTGGATTTTTGTAGGGGCTTCCCGGGAGATTATGGCCTGCCTGGAGAGGGGTCGCAATAATCGAAGCGCCAAAGAAGATGACTAATAGAAAAACGGCGGCGAGTTTTTTCATCGGCAGACTGAAACCTGATTAGTATCAGTATACCAAGATCCGATAATTATTTCGTAGGAATTGTAACGGTTGTGACGTCGGCGCCGGTGAAGGTGGCAATTAACTGGAGGATTAGCCAGGAGGCGACGACTAAAATGATGCCGATGACGGCATAAGTTAAAGTGGAGCGGGCGGAGCCGACCGCCTTTGGGTCGCCGCCGGAAGTGATAAATTTATAGCCGCCGACAAGAAGCATGATAAAAAAGGCGATGCCGGCCGCGGGAGCTAAAAGTTTGATGATATTTTCCAGGACGTTAACAATATTCGAAATCTGGGCCGGCGGTGCAGGTGTTTGGGCATAAACCGGCGCAACAAAAACTACTGCAAAAAGTGTTATCAGTATAAAAAGCGGCATAGGCCTACAGTGGTGTTTGCAATGGACTGATTCTTGGAACCGTCAGGCCGGAAATGATATTTACGCCAAAAAACAGCTCTACTAACCTGATAAGAGCAAAAGCAACAAGGACAACTACCAAACCAATTAGGGCGGCCGTTATTGTGTTCCTGGCCTTTTCGACAGCTTTTTCATCTCCTCCTGCCAGGATCCAGCGGATGCCACCGACCAAAAGCATGATAAAGGCAATGACGAAGGCGGTAACAAGAATAAACCTAATGATGCCGCCAATGACGACAGTAATGTCACCTGTTTGTGATAAAGCTGTCGGGATAGGAATAGATCCACTTGTTTGAGTTATGGTTGTAGTATTGCCGCCGGGAAGTGTTGCGGGAGCTTGAGCCATAACGATTGCCGGAATCGTCAGCAGTAATAATACCGGTGACATATAGCGGATAGTATTTTTAATTATTTTTATCATCAAATCTCACCCCCTTTACTGCGGTAAATGCGGCAATTTCAAGTCTGCAGATAGCACTGACACACCAAAAAATGTTTCAACCATTTTGATTATAGCAAAAGAGCCCATGATAATTACCATACCAATTAGCGTCCAGTAAATCTGGGTCCAGGCAGAGGCGACAGTTTTTTCGTCCCCCTGGGCAAGGATAAAACGCAGGCCGTTTAAAATTATCCAGATTAGGGCGATAACAAAGGAAGCGACAAGGAGAAGAGTAATGCCGTTTCTAACAAGTGTAGCGACAAACACGGAAGGATTGGCGTCGGCTGTTGGGATTTTAAAGTCTGCCGGCGGTTTGATTGTGCCGAGTTGAGCAAAGGCGGGAGATTTGAGAGTCAAAGTCAAAGTGAAAAGTGAAACAAAAATGATTGCGGACTTTTTCATTTAAAGAATTCCGACATTGGCGCCGAAAAAGTACTGGACGACTTGTAAAATGACAAAAGCCAGTACAGTTACGACTAAACCAATAATAGCATAGGTGATTGTCCCTTGGGCCGCCTGGATTTTTTTCATATCGCCGGAAGCGGTAACGATTTTAATGCCGCCTGTGATGATAAAGAAAATGGTGATTATGAAGGAAGCACTAATAAGGATTGAGACGATGGAACTTAAAAGGTTGCCGAAATCGCCAAAGAGATTAGCAGGTTGGAAGATTGTTTTTATATCAAAGGAGTTGGTTGAGCCTTGGGTGGGTTGACCTGGTGGTGCAGGTGCAGGCGGGCCGCTAATAGTTGAGACGACACAAATGTTCCTTCCGGTAAACGAAAAATCTTCTTCTCCTTTGGCCGGATCGCAAGGTGGAGGTATATCTTTTGAGCAGACAGAAGTGTTTATGCCTTCTAGATCTACTGCATCTGGTTTGTATCCGGCAGGACATTGATCGGCAAAGGAACTTGCAGGTAAAAACAGTGATAACAAAAAAGCGGCAAAAATAATAAATATTAAATTCTTCATTTTAAACTATACCGATTTTGCCTAAAAATACCCCACTTATAATTTGCAAAGCGGCGTAGGCAAGTATTAGGACGATAAAGCCGATAACGGCGTAAACGAGCCTGTCTTTGGCGGACGCCGCGCCTTTGGGATCGCCGCCGGAAGTTATAAACTGGATGCCGGAGATAATTATAAAAACAACCGTCAGCATGCCGCCGATGCCAAGGGCAATGGGGAGAATTGTGCTGATGAGCTGACCGACAAGACCTTCGGACTTGAACTCTGGTTTTAAGCCTGGCACTGTAATTCCTTCGAGACACTTCGAAAAGCTTTCGCAGGCGGCATAAACGTTTGGAATAAGCTGAAAATTGATCATATTAAAGTCCCGGGACTCCTCCTAGGAGGCCTGTTCCAATAAATCTTAATATAAGGACGGAAAGAATCAAAAACAGAAGACCGGAAACAGCGGCGACGATCATGTCTTTACCGCCGGTCAGTTTTTGCTGGTCGCCGGAAGAGATTAATACTCTGATTGCGCCAATGACCATAAAGATTAAGGCAATACCGCCGGCTAGGCCGATGGCAATCCCAAGAATTGTTTTAATGAATTCGGCCGGGTCTGTTTTGATTGGGCCAAGAGCAGTTTGGCATGTTCCACTAATACAAGGGTTTTTGCCGCCGTCACCAGTTGGAGGGGAACCGGAAACCGGCTCGTTAGGGTTTTTGGAGACATAGATATCAGCATAACAGGCCTCTTTGCTTCTATTTTTGCCTATATCATCTTTTTCGTCAGCCTTAAGTTTCCACCAACCAATATCATTATTGGTGATTGCAGGAGTTTTAATTTTATCCGAATCGCTTATTTCGAAATTACCATTACTATCTGTTGTGATGTTGTTGTCATAATAGTCGCCTGTTCTGTCACCTTTTTTATTTAAAAGTTGAACCGAAATGTTCTTATTTGCGTAAGATATTTGTGTTTTATCCCATTTCTCAATGGAAAATTTGCCCTTGAAACTAACCTTTTCGCCGGGTCCATAACTTTTATCTGTTTTATTTGCCTCGATTGTGCATTTCAATGTTTCAAAATACGGAATTTTATAAGTTTTGCTACAGATTATTTTGCTATTAGTACCAGGGCCTTCAAATATGACAATACTGTGCGTTCCCGGAGCTACCATGTAGTCTCTTAAAACTCCCTTGTCGTAATTAGATTTAAATGATGGATCGGATGAATCAATGATTCCTTGATCGTTAGCTATGCCTTCACCAATGCGTATATTTTTAAACGTGTCATTGTATTTTCGGTATACCACGTAATATTTAGTCTTTGGTGCTAAAGCGGCGCCAATTCTAATAGATATATTTTTATAATCCATTTCAGAATTCCATGTGTCTGCCGGGGGATTTGTCTCAAAGGAGCATTGATCGCTTTCTGCAGCAAGAGACGGTTTTGGAATTACAGTTGTGAAAGTTAAGAGACCAAGAATTACTGACAGGAAAATTTTCAAGAGCATCTCAATTTCAGTGTAGCATTGGGGAGATGAATTGTTAAATTGTTATATCAGCAGGTCGCCTTGCCAGCGTTTCGCGCCTGCCAAAGGCGCTCCTCTGATATACCCGACGCTTTGCGTCGGTTATAATATCTAGAGCTTAATCTCCCATGAGAAAAATCCTTGCCCGACGTATTTTTGTAGTTTTTACTCTATTCCTATTTTGAATCCTGATCTTAATCAATAAATATCCTTAACACAATTTTCGCTATGGCGGAATTTGTGATACTCTTTATTATAAGCGAGGAGTGAATATCAAAATACCACGGCCTTTAGGCCGTGTGTAGTTTATTCGGTGGTTAATGTAGTGAAAAAAACAGATTTGACCAAAAGAGCAGATCCTAGAGTGAAAGAGGTTTTGATTTTACTCGGTGCAGGAACGTTTCTTGCCGTCTCATTGGTATTCCCAGTCCTGCCGCTTGTTGCCAAACCTTTCTTAAAGTCAAGGGAAGAAGATGATTTGGAGTGGAAGAAGTTTAATTTATGGAGGTTAAGAGCGCTTCTGGCAAGAATGAAACTACAGAAGTTGGTAGAGATTGCATCAACATCGGAAGGTCCAGTGGTTAAAATTACCGAAAAAGGTAAGAAAAAAGTCTTAAATTTTCGACTTGGAGAGATGAAGCTTAAGGAGAGTTGGGATGGGAAATGGCGGGTGGTTATGTATGATGTGCCGAGACAAAAAAAGAGGGAGGCGGATTTTCTCCGTTTGCTTTTAAAGAAAATGAAATTTTTAGTTTTACAGAAGAGTGTTTATCTAACTCCTTACCCATGTGAAGATGAGATTGAATATCTGAGGCAGATGTTAGGGCTTGCCGACGACATTAAAATACTAAAGGTTGCCAGAATTGAAAACGATAGCGTTTATAGGGATTATTTTGGTATTAAATAAATAAGTCCGTGTTATCACAGATTTTGCTATAGTGGATTTTGTGATGTTATCGATTTGTGCAGATTACAGGGAGATGAATTCAGAAATACAAAAAAATATACGATAAAGTCAGATTGAACGTAAGTTATATGAGATAATGTGAGTCTATGAGAAAAATTCTTGCCCTGTTTTTAATAATTTTTATAGTATCTGTTTTCTTTTTTACCAAAGCCACTAGCGCAGATACTGAGCAAGATTTAAGGGATATAGAAAAACAGATAAGTGACCTGAAAAATCAATTGGAACTTTCGGTGAAAGCGACGACGCCACTGGAATCGGAAGTTAAATCATTGGAATCTCAACTGGCATCTATCAACACTGCGATTTTCCGAATTCAGCAGGATTTGGCCAAAAGTGAAGAAGATTTGGCGCAGCAGAAGAAAATTTTGGCGGCGACGGTACGCAGTTTTTATATTGGGAGTTTTGTCGACATTCCGCTTTTGACATTTTTTTCTTCGGGGGACGCGACAGAGGCTCTACGAAACGTGGCTCTCCAGCAAGAAAGTTCGCGGGAAGATAAAAATATAATTGCGGACATTTCGGGGAAGATTACCAAGCTAGCCGATGACAAAAAAAGGCTGGCGGCGGCCCAAAAGCAGGTTAATCAACAATCACAGTTTTTTAAAGGAGAAATTGCCAAGGCAAAATCTTTCCAGAGCGAAATAGAAGGACAAATAGCTTCGCTTTCTGCCAGACAGCAGGAGATTTTGGCTGCAAGGTCGGGACAGTTTACCGCGAGTATCGGGAATAGCGAGTTGGCAGACGATTACAATGCGTCGATTGTGGGGTTTCGCGAATCCGCGCCGGGAGGCAGCTTTGCAGTGTTTTCTTTCGGTGGGCATACCCATAGAAAGGGTATGAGCCAATACGGAGCCCGGGGAAGGGCACAGGCGGGGCAAGATTATAAAGCGATTTTAAAAGCATATTACGGAAAGGATCCAGTTAATAAGGATACCGGAGGGAGTATTAAAGTTGCCGGTCAAGGCGAGATTAATTTTGAGACAACATACTTGTTTGGAATTGCCGAAATGCCCTCAAGCTGGGACACAAATGCGCTGAAGGCTCAGGCAATTGCGGCTAGGACTTACGCCTATAGATACAAACAGGAAGGAAAGGAAATTTGTATAACCGAGGCATGTCAGGTCTTTAGCAAGTCTAAATCGGATATTGTTTCTTCTGATCCAAACCATTCATGGCGCAAAGCGGTAGAGCAAACAAAGGGGGAGGTTTTAGAAGATGTAGTTACTTATTACGCTTCCACCCACGGGGGATTTGCGTCACCTATTGGTTGGGATACAACTGATGGTTCCGGGGGAGGCAATTTTGTGGACAAATCATACGATAAAGCGGGGGGGTCGCCATGGGTTTATAAAGCATGGTACACAAAGGGTTATAGTCCTTCTTCGGAAAAATGTGGGCGATCAAATCCGTGGCTCAGCTCCGGGGAAATGGCGGATTTAATAAATGCTTACTACGTACTGCATGGCAGCGGGTCTGGTGCAGATACCGGGCGGGTTACGCCGATTACAACCTCATGCTGGGGAGGTAATCCATATAGTCATGATGATTTAAGGAATGTTTCCGGCAGTTACGGTGGGGGAATATCGTCGGTTTCGGGTGTGTCTGTGTCACAGGGTAACGGAACTACATCCGAGGTGATTTTTCAGACAAATCAGGGAGAAAAAAGGCTAAGTGGTACTAATTTCAAGAAAACGTTCAATATCCGCGCTCCGGGATACTTACAAATACCCCAATTCCAATTTGCTTTTTATAATATAGAGAAAAAATAGCGCCGTTTTTCGATTGATGGCATAATTAACTTATGGCGGTAATTTTTGAAGGGCAAGAAGAGGGTGAGGAGATTATACTTTTTTTGAGACCCCATCTTATTACTTTGGTTCCTTCACTGCTGGCAATAATATTTTTATTTCTTCTTCCTGTTCCGATTGGGGTTACTCGGGCAATAATAAATATCGACCTTTCGTTTTTGACTGCCGGACAAAGTTTTTTAATCACTATTTTTTGGTACCTGGTAGTTTTTGCATACGCTTTCTACAGGTTTATATTTTGGTATTTTAATGTTTATATCTTAACAAACGAGCGAATTATTGACTTTGATTTTAATGGGCTTTTGCACAAAGAAATTTCGTTTGCAAGGCTTGGGCAAATACAAGATGTTTCTCCCAAAATGCGCGGATTTTTTAGCACTTTTTTCCATTTCGGGAATGTTTTTGCGCAAACGGCTGCTGAAAGACCGGAATTTGAATTCCACAATGTAGCAGACCCGGATTTTGTTGCCCATAAGATCCAAGAACAGGTTAGACATGAAGAGGCAGAGAAGCCGGGGGAGGTTGCCTGATGCCTGTCGGGGACGAGATTTTTAACGGTTTTAGTTCTTTGGGTTTTGGCCTTGCTGTTAAGGCCTTTGGAATCCTTTTTGTATTTTTTTATTTAATTTTTTCCATAATAATATTTAGGCAAACACAGTTGATGACAAGGGTTCTGCCGGCGACTACAATCTCCCCGTTTTTAAAATTTATTGCTATTTTGCAAATCGGTGTTTCCCTGGCGCTTTTATTTAGCGTAATTGGAGTATTTTAGGTACACGAATTGATCCCCGCCCGCCTCGACTTCGTCGAGGCGAAGTCGGGCAGGCGAATTGTTAGTCCGAATTAATACGAATTAAGACATGGAAGAATTCAATCTTTTAGTTGAAAAAATTGCCGGAACTCCTTCGGGAAATTACTCAGCTTCTGTTTTTAATCAGAAGGCAACTCTGGCTAGTGGTGATCTGGGAACACTGGTCGGCTGTATTTTAGCTAGTGGTGAGCAAGAGGCAATACAGGTTGCCAGCCGCGACGTTTTTGAGTTCTTTCCCAAAAAATTAGAGATTTCCGAAGAAGGAATCCTGGAAACTCTGGGAAGCGCCAGGGAAGCGGCGATTAAATATCTGGAAGGACAAGACTACGAGATTAGTTTTGTCTTCGCCTTTTTCTGCAAGAATGCCTGTTTTATTGTGAGGCTTGGAGAAGGGGTGAAGGTTTTGGTTTTTGACCCGCCAAAATCTGATGAGATTACTTTTGACTCCGGATCCGGCCCAATGCACTTTGGCCAGCTTTATTTAATCGCGACAGAAAAATTTCTGGAAAGTTTTGACCCAAGCGGGTTTTTGGAAAAAACCGATATTGATTACGGCGAGCTGGTTGACGGTTTGGCGACCGATATTTCTGCTGCCGAGGGGGCCTGCCAAATCGGCGCGGTTTTTGTTCAGGTAAAAGACGGGGAAGAAATTGGTGAAAGTAGTGAAGAGGAAGCGGTGAGTATTGCGGTAGAAGAAACAGTGAGTGAGGAAACAGCGGAAAGCAGACAAGACTTTCAAAAGGAATCGGGGATTAAATCGCTTTTTTCGAGAATGAGTGGGTTTGGGGCAGGACTTTTAAGAGAGTTTAAACGTTTGAGACATGGAGATTTGGGAGCCATCCTGCGGCTTCGCCAGCATGTGATGCTTGTGGTTATTGGGGTTATTTTAGTTTTGGCGGCTTCGGTAGTTTTTACCATTTGGCAAAAAGGTGAGAGGGCAAAAGATATGGAGTTTGGCACGCATTTGGCGGCGGCAAATGCCAAGTTTAATGAAGGAGTTTCCTTGGTTGAACTTAATAAGAGTCGGGCCAGACAGGATTTTGTTGATGCGCAAAAAGAACTTGGCGCGGCAGTAGCGATTCATGCCAATGACCAGTCGGCCAAAAAACTGGCCGCTGATATTGCCGCCAAATTGAAAGAAACAGATGTAACGAGCAATATTAGTTTTGAGGAAGCAGCTCCTTTGCCAGGAGTTAATTCGATTTCATTTGCCGGCAAAAATATCGCGGCAACAAATGCCGATAAATTATTTATAGTTAACACTTCCTCCAAAACGGCTGATGAGGTGAAGGGTGCGGGCGGAGGGATAAGCGCAACTGTTTTTGATAACAAAGCGTTTGTTTTGACGGGTAGCGGAGTTGTAAGACAGGATCTTTCCGGCGGGACACAGACAAAGATCCAAGTTTCTTCCGGCGGTCAGGATGTCGGGGTGTTTTTTGGCAATATCTATGTGCTTTTTGGAAATAGGCAGAGCCTTTCTACGAATAAGCAGAGCTTTTCTACGAATAAAATTGCCAAGATTACGCCAATAGTTGGCGGATATGCGCCGGAAACGGATTATCTGGCGGCGAAAACAGACTTTTTGCCGTCTTCTAGGTTTGTCATTGACGGGTCTATTTGGGTGACGAAAGGGGATCGCGTTTTGAAGTTTATAAGGGGAGCGCAGGAAGATTTTCAAATTAGCGGGCTTTCGGGAAAGTTGGGAGAGCTGGGGCCGATTTACACGGACGGGACTTTGGACAATTTGTACGTTGTTGATAAAGTTAATTCGGCGCTTTTGGTTATTGGCAAAGACGGGATTTATAAAAAAGCGTATCAAGCACCGGAATTTGGCAAAGCCTCCGATATTCTGGTGACGGATGATGCGTCTATCCTTTACGTCGCGGTTGACGGAAAAGTGCTTAGTGCGAGTATTAAGTAGTAGTAAATTGTCATTGCGAGGGGTCGGAGACGACGAAGCAATCTTATTGGAGATTGCTTTACTTCGTTCGCAATGACAGACAGAGTTGAATTTGAGGCTGAAATCTGCTAGAATTATTTTCTCTAAAATGTTTTGAGTTTGGCTTCGCCAGTTCAAAATTTCCTATAGGGAAAGAGGAATATTAAGGAGAAAACCGCAGGTTGTCTCCTTAAAGTAAAACGAGGGGATGTATCGTTTCGACAGGATAGCACATTAAAAACTGCAAGCCGAATATGATTCTAAAGTGCGCAGTCTTTGAATCAACCTTACGTGCAAAGGAAAAAGCACAAAACGGTTTGTTCGCCTTTTTAGGCGGCCAACCGGCATTAGCTCTTGCTGCATAAGCATTAGCTATTGCTATCTCTCAAGTTTTTTCTCGACGGGACTTTTGGGGTAACAACTTAGCCGAGAGTAGATGAGTTAATCTGATCAGTTAACGATTCGAAACTTTGATCTTTGTTTATATTTAGCCTTTTTGCCGGCCACAAATTTAGACGAGACTTTATAGACAAAATAAGCTTGTAGATGTTTTTGATTTGTTTTCTTGGACCCGAGCTCAATACTCGGCATCTCCACCAAATTAGTGATTAGTGAATATACAGTGCCATGCGGTTCTTGTCCTGCGGGTCTAAGTGATGAGTGATTAGTCAAAACCGTTTGTCATCCTGAACTTGATTCAGGATCTAGATTCTCGATCAGGTCGAGAATGACAGGATTATTTATTCCTTAATTCCCTTTCAATATCGCGCTCGACGGCTTTTTTCTTTAAGTCGGCGCGTTTGTCGTATTTGGCTTTGTTTTTAACAAGCGCCAGGTCTATCTTTGCCAAGTTTCCTTTTATATAGATGGCAAGCGGGGCGATTGTTAGCTGGCCGCCGGCAATCTTACCCTGCCAATTCAAAATCTGTTTTTCGTGAAGGAGGAGTTTGCGCTCGCGGCGGGTATCGGAAAATTTTTGCGAGCCCATCCAGGGGTTAATGTGGGCGTTTTCCAGAAAAACTTCGCCGTTTTTTATTTTGGCAAAGCTTTCGGAGAGGTCAACACGGCCGGCGCGGATGGATTTTATCTCGGCCCCGGAAAGGACAATTCCGGCTTCGACTTTTTCTAAAATATGGTATTTAAGACGGGCGCGTTTATTTAAAATTCGCATAATGTTGCATCATGTCATTCCGAACTTGTTTCGGAATCTTACAGATCCTGAATCGAGTTCAGGATGACAGGTAATGCGTCTATAATGATAGCAAAGATGAATTTTCTTGATTTAGTTTTTCCAAAGAGATGTGTTGGATGCCGGAGGGTCGGACCCTATATTTGTGCTGATTGTGTGGGGAAAATTGAGTTTGTCGAGAAGCCCGTTTGTCCGATTTGCCAGAGGCAGGCAATCGGCGGGAAAAC